>NZ_DASQCC010000056.1:0-57057 GCF_035634895.1 Actinophytocola sp.
CCACCTCGGTCAGGTAGGCCAGGGACTCGGAGATCGCGCCCAGCGACGCGGTGGCGCCGCCGAACAGGTCGAACCTCGCCATCGACAGGCGCTGGAAGTCGTCGCGATCGTCGTACGGGACGCCGAGCAGCTCGCAGATCACCAGGCTCGGGATCGGCAGCGCGAAGTGTTCGACCAGGTCGACCGGGCCGTCCACGGCCGCCATCCCGTCCAGCTGCTGGTCGATGATGGCCTTGATGCCAGGCGTCAGCCGGGACAGCCGGCGCATGGTGAACTCCGGCGTCAGGATCTTGCGCAGCCTCGTGTGGTCCGGCGGGTCCGCGAAGCCGAGGCCGCCGGGGCTGTGGCTCGCCGACGCACCGTGCTCGCCGACCAGGTTCTTGAACTCGTTGCTGTAGCGCTTCGCGTCACTGAGGACGGTCTTGGCCTCCTCGTACCCTGTGACGAGCCACACGTTCACGCCGAACGGGATGGGTATCTTGCTCACCGGCTCGCGGTCGCGGAGCTCGCCGAGCTCCGGGATCGGGTCCAGCCCGTCGCGCTTGAGCGGCATCAGGGCCGAATCGGGCAGCAGCGCCATCTTCGACAGGTCGAAGCCCTTTTTGGACGCACGCGCCAGGTATATGCGCGTCGCCCAGGTCATGAACCTCGTACGCAGGCTCACCATGACCGAACCCCCCTTACTAAGTCACCGGTCGCGAGAGTAGCCGCCCAGGTCGCGGCCTGGTCCGGATGGCCCGTAGTGGTAAACGGACCGTCATCTCGCGGTTCCCCCGGCATCTTTTCACAATTTTGTGAATCTTCTGACGGACGGGGAAGGTCGGCATCCGGCCACTTCCCGATGTCCACGACCACGACGTTAGGCCGGGTCGGGCGGGTGGCACATTGCGGTGAACCCCGGTTTTACCCTGAGGTTTTCCGCAGTAGGTACTCGCGCTCCGGCAGGCTGAACGTCCGTTTCGCCGCTTTCCGGTAGTGCTCGCGGGCCTGCTCGTGCTCGCCCGCGAGGTCCAGCAGGTGGGCGCGGACCGCGTCCAGCCGGTAGTGGCCGGCCACCCGCCTGTCCTTGTCCAGTGACGCCAGCAGGTCGAGGCCAGCGCGCGGCCCCTGGACCATGGCCGTCGCGATCGCCCGGTTCAGGGTGACCATCGGGTTCGGCGACATCCGGTCCAGGATCGTGTACAGGACCAGGATCTGCCGCCAGTCCGTCGCCTCCGTGCTGGGCGCCTCGTCGTGGATTGCGGCGATCGCGGCCTGCAGCTGGTACGGCCCCGGCGCGGACTCCGCCAGCGTGCGGCTGACCAGGGCGACACCCTCCGCTATGCGGGCACGGTCCCAGCGCGTGCGGTCCTGCTCCGCCAGCGGGACCAGGGCACCGTCGGGGCTGGTGCGGGTGGCCCGGCGCGCGTCGGTGAGCAGCATCAGCGCCAGCAGTCCCGCGACCTCGCCGTCCGCCGGCATCAGCGCGTGGACCTCCCGGGTCAGGCGGATCGCCTCCTCGGTCAGCTCGACGCGCTGGAGGTCGGGCCCGGAGGTGGCGTTGTAGCCCTCGTTGAAGATCAGGTACAGCACGTGCAGGACTGCCGGCAGCCGCTCCGGTCCCTCGGGGAAGCCGTGGCCCTTGATCTTCTGCTTCGAGCGGCTGATGCGCTGGGCCATCGTCGACTCCGGCACCAGGAACGCGTTCGCGATCTCCGCGGTCGTCAGGCCGCCGACCGCGCGAAGCGTCAGCGCGACCTGCGACGGCGGCGACAGCTCCGGGTGGCAGCACAGGAACAGCAGCCTGAGGGTGTCGTCGACGTGCTTGGCCACGTCCTCCTCTGGCGCCGGCTCGGTCGACACCGCCAACTCGCGCCGGCGGCGGGCGGCCTCGCTGCGCCACTGGTCGGTGAGCCGCCGGCCCGCGACCGTGACCAGCCAGCCCGCCGGCTCCCTCGGCACGCCCTCCGCCGGCCACTGGACCGACGCCGCGAGCAACGCCTCCTGCACGGCGTCCTCGCAGGCGTCGAACTGCCCGTGCCGGCGGACGAGCGTGCCGAGGACCCGCGGCGCCAGGCGGCGCAGCAGGTCCTCGACCGCACGACTCACAGATCGGCGCCGGAGGAGAGCATCACCGGCCGGATCTCGATCGCGAGGCCCTTGATCCTGGTGTCCGGGATGAGCTTCGCGAGCTCGACCGCACGCTCCTCGCTCTCGACGTCGATCAGGTAGAAGCCGCCCATGAACTCCTTGGCCTCGAGAAACGGCCCGTCGGTGACCGCCGGGGTGGTCCCGCCGCGGACGACCTTGCTGTTGGCGGGGTCGGCCAGCGCCTGGGTCAGGAGGAACTCCCCCGAGTCCTGGGTGGCCTTCATGAACTCGCCGTGGCCGTCCATGATCAGCTTGTTCTCCTCCTCGGTCAGCGCCTCGATGACGGCGGGGTTGACCTGCATGATCAGGAGGTACTTCACGATGTTGCTCCTCGTTGCCGGGCGCCCGTTCGGCGCGGTTCGACAGTGGGTCGGAACCACGCCACGGGTCTCGACATCTGCCGCGGAGGAATCTAGTGACCGGGTGGCCGGTCAGCAGCCCCAGCGACCGGCCACCGAGACGGCCTCGTTCATGGCGGACACGGTCTTCGGGCCCACGATGCCGCTGGCCTTGATCCCGGCGCGCTTCTGGAAGTCGCGAACCATCTTCTGCAGTTCCGGACCGTAGACGTCCGAGGGACCGGAATAGCCGTTGAGCTGGTCGAGGTACGGGTCAATTCGCGTGAGCAAGCTGTAGAGTTCGCTGAACTTGTGCCTGTTGCGCTCACCCGGTTGGAAAGAGAATACCGGCACCACGTGCATCTGGCCGCCGGTGAAGTTCGTCGACTTCCTGCCGACCAACGCCTGCCACGTCTTCGAGCCGACGATGCCGCTCGCCCTGATGTGGTGCTTGCGCTGGAAGTCCTTGACCGCGCGCAGCGTCTCGGCCGCGTAGGTGCCGGTTCCCTTCAGGTACGTGTACCCCTCCTGGCGCAGCGCGAGCTGCAGCGCAAGGACGTGCTTGCCCTTGTCGCCGTGGTTCACCTGCGGCAGCTGGCGCGCGAGGTCCTCGGACTTGTCACTGGCGGGACACGCCGACGCCGGCACCATGGTCGCAAAACTGACGGCGGTCGTCATACCACCGGTAAGCACCGCAAGAACGGCAGCAGAAACCACAATCTTCTTCATGGTTGATCTCTCCCCAGAGAATTCCGGACCACACCCGGACCCTTTCACATACAAAGACGGCCACCCCCACCCAAGGTTGCTCAATCAGCGAAGGAGAACCAAACCAAAGAGGACAGAGCAGAAAGGAATGGAAGAGCAGACCCCGCCACCCCGGACGCCACACCGGGCCAGACGCCACCCCGGCTGCCACACCGGGCCAGACGCCACCCCGGACGCCACACCGAGTCAGACGCCACCCCGGACGCCACACCGAGTCAGACGCCACCCCGGACGCCACGCCGGGTCAGACGCCACCCCGGACGCCACGCCGGGTCAGACGCCAACCGCACCGTGGGGGGTCTGGGGGGCTCGGCCCCCCAAAATTTCGCGAAACCCAAATCCGAGCGCCCTCCGCGAGGAGGGAGCACCCAGGGTTGAGCCGGCAAGGGGACTCGAACCCCAAACCTGCTGTTTACAAGACAGCTGCTCTGCCAATTGAGCTATGCCGGCGTGGCCCGGAGGCCGCCATCATCCTAGGACACCGCTACTGGAGGCCACGGCGTGTCGGTCGGAGCGGGTACTCCCCGACACCACCCCGGCGGTCAGGGCCAGGGAGCCGTCCCGCGGCTACCGTGGCACGCATGACGGACTCCTCGAGGTCGGTGCGGATCGACCGCGTGTCGACGGGACAGTACGTGGTGACCAACGCCCGCGGCGGCACGCTGCCCGTCGGCGGCGACGACTTCACCCCGGTCGAGCTGCTGCTGGCGGCCATCGGCGCCTGCACGTCCATGGACACGGACACGGTGACGAGCCGGCGCGCCGAGCCCACGAGGTTCACGGTCACCGTGAGCGGGGACAAGGTGTCGGACCACGAGGACGGCAATCGGATGACGAACCTGCACGTCACGTTCGACGTCGCGTTCCCGGAGGGCCCGGCCGGCGACGAGGCGCGGACCCTGCTCCCGAGGACCGTGAAGCTGTCACACGACCGGCTGTGCACGGTCAGTCGCACAGTGGAACTGGGGACGGAAGTCAGTACCACGATCGCGTGAAACTGCGTGTGAAACTTCGTACCGGCGAGCACTGAGCGTCCCTAGCCTTGGCTTGCTGGAAGGCAGCTCAAGCCAGGCTGGGGACGCATGACTCGCACCAAGGTGCTCAAACCACTGGCGGCCTCGTTCGCCCTCACGAAGTCCGCGGGCGGGTTGACCGTGTACTGGAGCGGCGAGTGGCGCGACAGTCACGGGCTCGACCCCGTCTACGTGAACCTGCTCGCGCCGCGGCCGGGCAAGCTCGCGGTCGCGCGGTTCGAGTTCAAGCACCGCAACGAGACCGGGACCGGCTACGACACGACCCGTTCGGAGGTGATCGCGCACACACCGAGGACCGAGCCCGCCGGCCACCTGGACATCGAGACGGTCCGCCCGCTGTGGGCGGTGCGCGTGGTCTTCCGGCGCGACGACGCCCCGGTCTGGTGCACGAAGTGGATCTACAACCCGTATTTCTGAGGTAATGCGTGTGTTACCGCGCTCTCGCCAGCACGCACGCCCGCGAATTGTTGACTAATGTCAGAAGCCGACTCGTAACGAGGAGGCACGCTCGGCGTGAGCACCGAGATCAGCAACAGCGGCGGGGCGGATTTCATCGTGGTGGCCAACCGGCTGCCCGTGGACCTGGAGCGCCTGCCCGACGGGACCGAACGGTGGAAGCACAGCCCCGGTGGCCTGGTCAGCGCACTCGCGCCGTTCCTGCAACGCAACAGCGGCGCGTGGGTCGGCTGGCCGGGTGTCGCCGACGTCGAGGTGGACAAGTTCACCGAGGACGGCATCTGGCTGCACCCGGTGATGCTCACCTCGGACGAGGTGCGGCTGTACTACGAGGGCTTCTCCAACGGCACCCTGTGGCCGCTGTACCACGACGTGGTCGCCCCGCCCGTGTTCGACCGGGTCTGGTGGAACTCCTACGTCAAGGTGAACAAGCGGTTCGCCGACGCGGTCGCCCAGATCGCGGCCGACGACGCCATCGTGTGGGTGCAGGACTACCAGCTGCAGCTCGTGCCGGCCATGCTCCGCGAGCAGCGCCCCGACCTGCGCATCGGCTTCTTCCTGCACATCCCGTTCCCGCCGACGGAGCTGTTCATGCAGCTGCCGTGGCGACGGGAGATCATCCAGGGCCTGCTCGGCGCGGACCTCGTCGGCTTCCACCGGCCCGGCGGCGCGCAGAACTACCTGTGGCTGGTGCGCCGGCTCATCGGCCTGGAGCCCAGCCGCGGCGCGGTCGGGGTGCGGACCAGGCCGGGTGTGGTGCAGGTCGGCGACCGCAGCGTGCGGGTCGGCGCGTTCCCGATCTCGATCGACGCCGGCGGCCTGGACTCGATGGCGCGCAGCCGCGAGGTGACGCAGCGAGCGAGACAGATCCGGGCCGACCTGGGCAACCCTCGCAAGATCATCCTCGGCGTGGACCGGCTCGACTACACCAAGGGCATCGACGTCCGCCTGTACGCGCTGCAGGAGCTGCTCAACGAGGGCCGGATCGACCCGACCGAGGTCGTGATGGTGCAGCTGGCGACGCCGAGCCGCGAGCGGGTGGAGCACTACCAGCGGATGCGTGGCGAGATCGAGCAGGTCGTGAGCCGGATCAACGGCGAGCACGGCCGGGTCGGGCATCCGGTCGTGCACTACCTGCACCAGTCGATCGACCGCAAGGAGCTCGCCGCGTTCTTCTCGGCCGCGGACGTCATGCTCGTCACACCGGTTCGCGACGGCATGAACCTCGTGTGCAAGGAGTACGTGGCCTGCCGGCACGATCTCGGCGGGGCGCTCGTGCTGTCCGAGTTCGCGGGCGCGGCGGCCGAGCTGACCAGCGCCTTCCTCGTCAACCCGCACGACCTGGACGGCGTGAAGAACGCCATGGAGGCCGCACTGGAGGTCGACCCGGCCGAGGGCAGGCGGCGGATGCGGGCACTGCGCCGGCAGGTCCTCACCCACGACGTCGACCGCTGGGCCAGGTCGTTCCTGGACGCGCTCCAACCGCAGCCGGACCAGCAGCTGACCTGATCACGGACACCGGGCATCTCGCGCTTCGACGGGCGATACAGTTCCGCTCTGCCACCGTGTGCCAGCCTGAGTCGCACACGCCCCGTCGCCAGAGAGTCGAAGACGACCGTGACCATGACCGCTGAGGCGCTGCCCGCTGAGCTGCGCAGGGCCATCGTCCAGATCGCGCGTACCCCGCGTCTGCTGGTTGCCTGCGACTACGACGGCACGCTCGCGCCGATCGTGGAGAACCCCGAGCAGGCCCGCCCGATGACCGAGTCGGTCGGGGCGCTGCGCTCGCTCGCCGCGCTGCACGAGACGACCACCGCCGTGATCTCCGGGCGGGCGCTGCGTGACCTCGCCACGCTGTCCCGCCTGCCCGCCGAGGTGCACCTGGTCGGCAGCCACGGCTCGGAGTTCGACATCGGCTTCGTGCACGCGCTGGACCCGCAGGCCCGCGACCTGCACCGGCGCCTGGACAGCGCGCTGGAGGAGCTGACCGACGGCGCCGAGGGCGTCCAGCTCGAGGTCAAGCCGGCCAGCATCGCCGTGCACACCCGCCGCGCCGCGCCCGACGTCGCCGAGCGGGTCAACGAGGCGGTCCGCCAGGGGCCCTGCACGTGGGATGGCGTGCAGGTCACCGAGGGCAAGGCCGTCATCGAGTTGGCCGTGGTCCAGACCGACAAGGGCCTCGCGCTCGACACGCTGCGCCACCAGCTGGGCGCGACCGCCGCGGTGTTCGTCGGCGACGACGTGACCGACGAGAAGGCGTTCGCCCGCCTGTCCGGGCCGGACCTGGGCGTCAAGGTCGGCGACGGCGAGACACTCGCGGGCTTCCGCATCGGCGACCCCGTGCAGGTCGGCATGGTGCTGGCGTTCCTGCTCGAGGAGCGCCGCAACTGGCTGTACGGCGACCAGGCCGCGCCGATCGAGCGCCTGACGATGCTCGCGAGCGAGCGGTCCGTGGCGTTGCTGACGCCGGACGCGCGCCTGACCTGGCTGTGCCACCCGGAGCCGGACTCCGCGGCCGTGTTCGCCGACCTGCTGGGCGGCCCGTCCGCCGGGCACTTCTCGATCCGGCCCGAGCGTGGCGGCCTGCCACTGGGCCAGCGGTACCTGCCGGGGACCATGACCGCGGAGACCCGCTGGTCCGGTCTGCTGGTCACCGACTACCTCGACCACTACGTCCTGCCGCACCGCACCGACCTGGTCCGGTGCATCTCCGGCAGCGCGCCTGCCGTGGTCGAGTTCGCGCCGCGACCGGAGTTCGCGCAGGTCCAGGTCCGGCTCATCCCGTCCGCCGACGGGCTGCGGGTGCTCGGCACGTCCGACCCGGTCGTGCTGCGGGCGCCCGGCGTGCAGTGGGAGATCAACTCCGACGGCATGCACGACACCGCACGCGCGGTCGTGCGGCCGACGCAGGACCAGCCGGTCGTGCTGGAGCTGCGGTGCGGCACCAACGACCTCGACCCGCACGACGTGCCGGAGTCCGACCGCGCCGCACGGGCGGCCCGGTACTGGACGGAGTGGCTCGACGGCCTGACGCTGCCGCCGGTGGAGAAGGACCTGGTCGCCCGGTCCGCACTGACCCTGCGGGGCCTGTGCCACAACGAGACCGGCGCGATCATGGCCGCGGCGACCACCTCGCTGCCGGAGGAGATCGGCGGCGTCCGCAACTGGGACTACCGCTACTGCTGGCTGCGCGACGGCGCGATGACCGCGAAGGCGCTCGTCTCGGTCGGCTCGATCACCGAGGCCGAGAAGTTCCTCGGCTGGCTGCACGGCGTGCTGACCACCCTGCCCGGCCCCGAGCTGCTGCACCCGCTGTACACGATCGCCGGCACGACACTGCCGGCCGAGGCCGTGATCGACACGCTGCCCGGGTACGCCGGGTCGCGACCGGTGCGGGTCGGCAACCTGGCGAACCAGCAGGTCCAGCTGGACGTGTTCGGCCCGGTCGTGGACCTCGTGGCCGCACTGTCCGAGGCCCGGGGGAAGCTCACCGACGACGACTGGCGCATGGTGTGCGCGATGGCCGAGGCGGTGTCGCGCCGCTGGCACGAGCCGGACCACGGCATCTGGGAGGAACGGCACCGGCCGAGGCACCACGTGTACTCGAAGGTCATGTGCTGGCTGACGATCGACCGCGCCGTCAAGCTGGCGGAGACCTACGGCCGGGAGGTCGAGCCGACGTGGCCGGGCCTGCGTGACGCGATCGCCGAGGACGTGCTGACCAACGGCTGGAACGACGAGATCCAGTCCTTCACCACCGCCTACGACGGCACCGACCTGGACGCGGCGACCCTGCTGATCGGCATGGTGGGCCTGCTCGACCCGACCGACGACCGGTTCCAGGCGACGGTGACGGCGACCGAGGCGGAGCTGCGCAGCGGGTCCACGGTTTACCGCTACCACCGCGACGACGGCCTACCGGGCGACGAGGGTGGTTTCCACCTGTGCGCGGCGTGGATGATCGAGGCGTACCTGCTGACCGGCCGGCGCACCGAGGCGGAGGACCTGTTCGCGCAGATCGTCGACGCCGCCGGCCCGACCGGTCTCCTGCCGGAGGAGTACGACCCGATCGCGGAGCGGTCGCTGGGCAACCACCCGCAGGCGTACTCGCATCTCGGCCTGATCAGGTGCGCACAGCTGCTGTCGCGGTGAACGCCGGCATCGTCCTCGGGCAACAGCTGATGTGAGGATGATGGCGCGACGGGAGCCGGAACCGCTGCCCGCCGACAAGGACCGCCCGTATCTCGGCGGTCCCGAACCGGCAGTGGAGTTCGGCCGGCTCTTCGACGCGTACGCCCGGCCCCTGCACAGGTACCTGGCCCGCAGGGTCGGCACGGAGAACGCGCATGACCTGGTGAGCGAGACGTTCCTCGTCGCGCTGAACCAGCGCCACAGCTACGACCCCAGGCGGGGCGCGGTGCGCTCCTGGCTGTACGGCATCGCGACGAACCTGCTGCGCCGACAGGTCCGGCAGGAGGTGCGGGGCCTACAGGCCGCGGCCAGGTCGGCGGGACACGGGCCGGGCGACGAGGCCAGCCACGAGACAAGGGTCGCGGACCGCCTGGACGCGGCCGCGATGGCCGCACGGCTGGCCGGTGCCGTGGCGGCGCTGTCGGACGGCGACCGGGACGTACTGCTGCTCACGTCATGGGCCGGCCTCGACTCGACCGAGGTGGCGGACGCGCTCGACATCCCGGTCGGCACCGTCCGGTCCCGGCTGCACCGGGTGCGCAAGTGGCTGAGGGCCAACGCACCCTCATACCGAGAGGAGGGCGGCCGTGCCTGACAGGCAGGACAACGTACGAGCCATGTGGTCCGAGGACGAGCTGGACCAGGCCCTCGCCGCACTCCGGGCCGAGGAGTCCCCGGACGAGCGGACCCTCGCCCGCACCCGGACGGAGCTGCTGATCGCGGCAGGCGCCCGGGTGGAGGAGGTCCCGGACCGACCACGCCGCCGCTGGCGCTGGTGGGCCGCGGCGGCCGGCACCGTCACCGCGATCACGGCAAGTGTTCTCGTGGTGCAGACCGTCCAGTTCGAGGACAACGTGCCCAGCGCCGCGGCCATCTCCCAGCTCAACTCCGCGGCGAACCGGATCAACAGTGTCGACGAGCCGCTGGGGCCGGGGCAGTACCGCTACATCGCCACACACGCGTGGTGGATGGCGTCGATGGACAGGTACTCCTACCTGGCGGAGAACCTGCTGGAGACGTGGGTCCCGGCAGATGAGAAGCAGGACTGGCTGTGGCGCCGAGACGTGACCGGCGCAAGAAAATGGGTGTCCGGCACCGAGTCGGAGGCAAAGGCCGACGGCATGCGGATCGACGGGTCAGAATGGCCGGAGGGCGAGTGGCGAGCCCCCTGCGGCGACTGGTTCGCCAAGGACGAGGGCCGCACACCCTGCGCGTCCCCCGGCAGCTGGCAGGTCCCGAACGAGGAGTTCATGGCAGCACTGCCGAGGGACCCCGACCAGCTGTACGCCCGGTTGCACAAGGACACCGCGGGCCGCGGCCGGGACGAGAGCCTGGAGATGGTCGTCTACGTGGCGGACATCCTGCGCAGCGGCCTGGTGCCAGCCGACCTACGCGCCGCCCTGTACCGGGTACTCGCGAAGGTGCCGAACCTACAGATCACCGACGAAGTCGCCAACCTCGACGGCAAGAAGGGCACAGCGTTCGGCGTCAGCGCGAAGGGCCTACGCCACGACGTCATCATCGACCCAGCCACCGGCCAGTTCATCGGCGAACGCGAGATCGCCGAAGCCGGCCACGACAACATCCCCCCCGGCACGGTAATGGAGTACACGTCGGTAACCACCGCGATAGTGAACAGCATGGGCACGAAGCCCTAAGGCCCAGCAGGGACAACCGCCCGCGCCCGCTCGCCCCGCCAGCCAAGCCGGGCAAACCAGGCACGGCCCCAAACCCAGCCACACCCAAACCAGGACCACGCACTACCAGCCCTCGCCCACCACCCCACTAACCAAACCGAGGCCAACCACGCACAACCCCCGAAACCACCTCCGCCCAACCCGCCACTAGCCAAGCCAAGGCCAACCACCTACAGCCCGCAACCGCCCCCACCCACTTGCTTCACCAGCCAAACCGGGCCAACCAGGCACGACCCAACCACCCGCACCCAAATGAACCCACTAGCCAAACCAGGACCACGCACAACCCCCACAACCGCCTCCGCCCAACCCCGAGCCAAGCCAAGGCCCACCACGCGCACCACCCAAACCTCCCCGCCCGAAACCAACCCACTAGCCAAGCCAGGGCCAACCGCAGACGGCCCACAACCGGGCCCTGCCCACTCACCCCACTAACCAACCCAGGCCTCCCCACCCCGGGCCCACCCCGGCCCCGGTCCCCTCAACCCACCCAACAAACGAATCAAGAAGCCACAGCCGCCAACACATCCAACGCGGTCCCCAGATCCGGACAGATCCGAGCCCGCACCCCCTCCGGAATCTCACAGTCCGGCGGAATCAGAGCGCGGGTGAACCCCAACCGGGCCGCCTCGGCCAACCGGTTCTTCACCCCGTGCACCCGCCGCACCTCCCCGGCCAGCCCAACCTCCCCCAGCACCACGATGTCCGCGGGCAGCGCCTGCCCGCGCGCCGCCGAAGCCACCGCGAAGATCAACGCCAGGTCTGCCGCGGGCTCGTGAATCCGCATCCCGCCGACGGTCGCCGCGAACACGTCCTGGTCCGACAGCCGAATCCCGCCCCGCCGCTCCAACACGGCCAACGCCATCGCGACGCGGGCCGAGTCCAACCCGGACACAGCCCGCCGCGGCGTGGCCAGGGCCGACCGCGACACCAGTGCCTGCACCTCCCCCACCAGCGGCCGCTTTCCCTCCACCATCACCGTCACGGCCGTTCCCGGCACGCCCTGCTCCCGCCGGTTCAGGAACAGCCCGGAAGGATCGGCGACCCCGCGGATCCCGTCGTCGACCAGCTCGAAACACCCCACCTCGTCGGCAGGCCCGAACCGGTTCTTGACCCCGCGGACCATGCGCAACGTCGAGTGCCGGTCGCCCTCGAAGTGCAGCACGACATCCACCAGGTGCTCCAGCACGCGCGGCCCGGCGATGCCCCCGTCCTTGGTGACGTGCCCGACCAGCACCACCGGCAGACCACGCTCCTTGGCCACGGCCACCAGCGCCGCCGTCACCGCACGCACCTGGGTCACGCCGCCGGCCGTCCCCTCCACGACGGTCGTGGACAGTGTCTGCACCGAGTCGACCACCAGCAGCCCGGGATCCACCGCGTCGATGTGCCCCAGAATCGCCGACAGGTCGCTCTCGGCCGCCAGGAACATGGCCTCGTGCACGTTGCCGGTGCGCTCGGCGCGCAGCCGCACCTGCCCGGCCGACTCCTCGCCGGTCACGTACAGCGCGGGCGAGGACGCGCCGTCCCGCGCCGCCCAGCGGAACGCGACCTCCAGCAGCAGCGTCGACTTGCCGACGCCCGGCTCGCCGGCCAGCAGCACCACCGCGCCCGGCACAAGCCCGCCACCCAGCACACGGTCCAGCTCGGACACCCCGGTGCGCCGCGCCCTGGCCGCCTCGACGTCCACCTCGCCGATCGGCCGGGCGGGTGAACTCGGCGCGCCGGCCACGATCTTGGCCAGCGCGGCCTTGGGTACGCCGACCTCCTCGACCGTGCCCCACGCCTGGCATTCGGGGCAGCGGCCGTACCACTTGGCCGACTCGTTGCCGCACTCCGCACAGCGGTAGCCGGGCTTGGTTCGCACGTTCTTCGCCACGCCGCCAACCTAGCGGCGGGCACCGACAGTGTTAGTGACCCTCGCCCTCGACCATGTCGTCGTCGCGGTTGTCGGCCCGCGCCGTGGTCGGGGCGCCGATCGGCAGCGAGACCGTGACCCTGCCGGCCTTGGCGAACTCGAACGTCACCGGCACGGTCTTGCCGAACGGCAGGTCACCGGTCAGCCCGGTGATCACCAGGCTGATCGTGCCGACCACGTCCGGGGTCTGGTCCTCGGTCGTCGTCACGACCGGCGCCGAAGTCTCCGACGAGGGCGGCTCGCCCGTCGAGGTCGGCGGCTGCGCGCCGGTGGTCTCCGACGCGGAGGACTCGGAGGTCTTCGAGGTCTCGGAGGTCTCCGACGACGGCTCCGAGGACGGCGCGTTCGGGTTGTCGGCGGGACGGACCACCTGCAGCGCGAAGCGGGCGGGGATCTTCGCGGTGCCGACGATCTCCACGGTGCCGGCCGGGCTGGTCACGCCCACCAGCTCGTCGTCGTCCGCGCCGGTGTTGGCGATCGTGAGCACGAGCGGCGCGTCCTCGCCGGCCGCGTACGCCTTGCCGCCGTCCGGGAACGCGACCCTGACATCCCGCAGCACCAGCTTGCCGACCTGGGCCATATTGCCGTTCACCGCGGGTTCCATCTCCGCGGTCTGGGCGACTTGGCCGGCGCCGCAGCCGACGACTCCGAGCAGCGCGCTGACCCCGACGGCCACCGCGGGCAGCAGCTTGCGCAGCGGTCGGGTCGTCTCACGGCTCACCATCGCGGTCCTTCCTCGGGCCTGCCTACTACGCGGGAAGACTAGCGCCAGCCCTCGCCATCACCTCGGAGTGGTCAACCCGGCCGCCCGGCACTCCAATTCGGACGCCGGCAATTCGTGATCATGTCCGACCGGCAAATGCCGGCAAGCACGGTCATTGCCGCTTTGTCAACCCCCTAACCGAACCCATACCGAGCCGCTGACCTGCGACAATCGATCCAGGGCCCATTACGGCACTAGCGCGGCTCGTGTTAAGATGGAGGCAGCGAAAGGGGCAGAGGACACATGGTTTTCAAGGTCGGAGAGACCGTCGTCTACCCGCACCACGGTGCCGCACTCATCGAAGCCATCGAGACCCGCGTGATCAAGGGCGAGGAGAAGAAGTACCTCGTCCTCAAGGTTGCGCAGGGTGACCTCACCGTACGCGTCCCCGCGGACAACGCCGAGATCGTGGGTGTTCGGGACGTCGTCGGTCAAGAGGGCCTCAACAGGGTGTTCGATGTTCTGCGTGCTCCTCACACCGAGGAGCCGACCAACTGGTCGAGAAGGTACAAGGCCAACCTCGAGAAGCTCGCCTCGGGCGATGTGAACAAGGTTGCCGAAGTGGTGCGCGACCTCTGGCGGCGCGAGAAGGATCGCGGTTTGTCCGCCGGTGAGAAGCGCATGCTTGCGAAGGCACGCCAGATACTGGTCAGTGAGCTCGCACTGGCTGAAGGCACTGACGAGGGCAAGGCCGAGGTCATCCTCGACGAGGTCCTCGCCACGGCTTCGGTCTGAGCGTCTGAGCAGCAGCACACAACGAGATAACGAGTCCACTGTGACGGTCGCGCTCGTCCCCGCTGCGGGGCGAGGTGAGCGCCTCGGTTCAGGCGGACCCAAAGTCATGGTGTCGCTCCATGGCTTGCCACTAGTCACACATGCCGTACGTAGC
Organism: Actinophytocola sp.; assembly: GCF_035634895.1. Lineage (GTDB taxonomy): Bacteria > Actinomycetota > Actinomycetes > Mycobacteriales > Pseudonocardiaceae > Actinophytocola. Next base: position 14,185 of record NZ_DASQCC010000056.1, read on the forward strand.
CTGCTCTCGGCGGGTTGCGTGCGGCATGTTGTCGTTGCGGCCCCACCCGATTACATCGCGCCGGTGTCGGGGGCACTGGCCTCGTTCGACGCCGTGTCGGTGGTCGCCGGTGGCGAGGACCGTACCGCGTCGGTGCGACTCGCCCTGTCCGCCGCGCTCACGCTGATCCCGGACGCGAAGATCGTGCTCGTGCACGACGTCGACAGGGCGCTCACCCCGCCCGCGCAGATACGTTCCGTCGCCGACGCGGTGGGCGCCGGCAACCCGGCCGTGGTCCCCGTGCTGCCGGTCACGGACACGGTCAAACGGGTGAACGCCACCGGTGTCGTCCTGAGCACGGCCGACCGCACCGGACTGCGTGCCCTCCAGTCGCCGCAGGGCTTCGAGGTGGAGGTGCTGCGCCGGGCGTGCGTGGAAACGGGTGGCCTGGCCGACTTCACCGCGAAGGTGGACGTGCCGGTGCTCACCGTGCCGGGTGACGTGGCCGGGATGAAGATCACCACCCCGTTCGACCTGACCGTGGCCGAGGCGGTGGCCGCACGATGACGACGACGCCGAGGGTCGGCATCGGCACGGACGTGCACCCCGTCGAGGCCGGTCGCGAGTGCTGGATCGCGGGGCTGCTCTGGGAGGGCGTCGACGGCTGCGCCGGCCACTCGGACGGGGACGTCGCCGCGCACGCGCTGTGCGACGCGCTGCTGTCCGCCGCCGGTCTGGGTGACCTCGGGTCGGTGTTCGGCACCGGCGACCCGCGCTGGACGGGTGCGCACGGAGTCGAGCTGCTGGCCGAGGTGCGCACCAGGGTCGAGGCGGCCGGCTACCGGCTCGGGAACGCCGCGGTGCAGGTCATCGGCAACGCACCCAAGATCAGCAAAAGGCGTGCCGAGGCACAGAAAGCCCTGTCCACGGCCGCGGGCGGCGAGGTATCGGTGTCCGGCACCACGACGGACGGCCTCGGGCTGACCGGGCGCGGAGAGGGCGTCGCGGCGGTTGCCACCGCATGCCTTTTTCCGCGCGGCTAGGCTTTGTCCCTAGCCAACGTCTCCCGAAAGTAGTAATGCCGTGAGCCTCCACCTGTTCGACACCGCGAGCCGGAGTGTGCGGGAGTTCCATCCCGTCCGCAGCGGAACGGCGTCGATCTACGTGTGTGGGCCGACACCGCAGGGCCCGCCGCACATAGGACACATGCGGGGCGCGCTGAACTACGACGTGCTGCGGCGCTGGCTCGCGCACCAGGGACTGGACGTCACGCTCGTGCGCAACGTCACCGACGTGGACGACAAGATCCTGCGCAAGGCGAGCGAGGCCGGCCGGCCGTGGTGGGAGTGGTCGGCGACCTACGAGCGCCAGTTCGAAGCCGCGTACGAGACCCTGGGCTGCCTGCCGGCGTCGATCGCGCCGCGGGCGACCGGGCACGTCACGCAGATGATCGAGCTGATGCGGCGGCTGATCGACGACGGCCACGCCTATGCCGCGGCCGGGGATGTGTACTTCGACGTCCGGTCGTGGCCTTCCTACGGCGAGCTGTCCGGGCAGAAGCTCGACGAGGTGCAGCAGGGCGAGTCGGCGGCCGAGGGCAAGCGCGACTCGCGGGACTTCACGCTGTGGAAGGGCTCGCGTCCGGGCGAGCCGTCGTGGCCGACGCCGTGGGGTCCCGGCCGGCCGGGTTGGCACCTGGAGTGCTCGGCCATGGCCCTGACGTACCTCGGCGCGGAGTTCGACATCCACGGCGGCGGACACGACCTGGTTTTCCCGCACCACGAGAACGAGCTGGCTCAGTCACGTGCGGCCGGCGACCCGTTCGCGCGGTTCTGGATGCACAACGGCATCGTCGGGATGGCCGGCGAGAAGATGTCGAAGTCGCTGGGCAACGTCGTGTCGATCCCGTCGATGGTCGAGAAGTACCGGCCGCAGGAGCTGCGGTACTACCTGGTCGCCCCGCACTACCGGTCGACCATCGAGTTCTCGATGGCGGCACTGGACGAGTCGGTGCGGGCGTACCAGCGACTGGAGTCGTTCGTGCAGCGCGTCGGTGCGCGCGTGGGCGCGGTGCCGCTCGGGTCGTCGGTGGGCGCCGAGTTCGCGGCGGCGCTGGACGACGACCTGGGCACGCCGGCGGCGTTCGCGGTGGTGCACAACACCGTGCGCCAGGGCTTCACCGCCCTGGAGGAGGACTCCGCCACCGCCCTGGAGGCGGCGGCGACCGTACGTGCGCAGCTGGGCGTGCTGGGCCTTGACCCGCTGGCGTGGCCGTCGTCCACGGTGGACGACGGCGCGCAGAAGGCGCTGGACGCGTTGGTGTCCGAGCAGCTGGAGCAGCGGCAGGCCGCACGCGCCGGCCGTGACTTCGCGACCGCCGACGCGGTGCGCGACCGCCTGCTGGCCGCGGGCATCTCCGTCGAGGACACCCCCGACGGTCCACAGTGGACTTTGAAGGACGGCTGAGCAGGTGGCGGGCAACTCCCGGCGCAAGGGCGCCATACGCAAACCCGGGACGAAGAAGGGGCAGGTGACCGGCTCCGGCGGGCAGCGGGCGAAGAGCCTGGAGGGCAAGGGACCGACGCCGCGCGCGTCGATCCGCCCCGGCCACCCGGCGCAGAAGCGTGCGGTGAAGGCCGCGCAGCAGCAGCAACGCCGCTCCGCGCGGGACAAGCCGACAGCCGAACTGGTCGCGGGCCGCAACCCGGTGGTGGAGTGTCTGCGGGCGATGGTCCCGACGACCGCGCTGTACGTGCAGCTGGGGGTCGACGCGGACGATCGGGTGACCGAGGCCGTCCGGCTGGCGGCGGACCGGGGCATCTCGGTACTGGAGGTGAGCAAGCCGGAACTGGACCGTCTGACGGGCGGCGCACTGCACCAGGGCCTGGCGCTGCAGATGCCCCCGTTCGAGTACGCCCACCCGGACGACCTGCTGAGGTTCGCCCACGACTCGACGGAACCGCCGCTGCTGGTGGCGCTGGACGGCGTCACGGACCCGCGCAACCTCGGCGCGGTGATCCGCTCGGCGGCGGCGTTCGGCGCGAACGGCGTGCTGTTGCCGCAGCGCAGGTCGGCCAGCATCACCGCGGTCGCGTGGCGCACGTCGGCGGGCACGGCGGCGAAGATCCCGGTGGCGATCGCGACGAACCTGACCAGGGTGCTGCGCCAGTACGCGGCCGAGGGCCTGATGATCGTGGGCCTGGACGCTGACGGCTCGGTCACGGTGGACGACCTGTCGCTGGCGACGTCCCCGCTGGTGGTGGTCGTGGGCTCGGAAGGCAGAGGGCTGTCCCGCCTGGTCCGCGAGACGTGTGACGAGACGGTGTCCATTCCGATGTCGGCGGGCGTGGAGTCGTTGAACGCCTCGGTCGCCGCGGGCGTGGTACTGGCGGAGGTGTCGAGGCGGCGGCGAGTGGCCGGCCGCACGTAGTCCGGCCTGATGTGAGCCACTGGTCGGGGGAGGTCAGCTTTGTCGTTCGCCAGCCCGCTGTTCTTGTGGCTGTTCCTGCCCCTGGTGCTTGGCGCGATCCTGGCGGCGCCGAGGCACTGGCGAAACGGCATCATCGCGGTGGCGTCGCTGATCTTCTACGCGGTGGGCGCGGGCGCGACGACACTGTTGCTGCTGGTCACGATCGCGGTGAACTACGTCGTGGGTCAGTGGCTGGAACCGGACGAGTGGGCGCTGGCCGTCCGGCGCAAACGGGTGCTGCTGGTCTCGGTGATCTGCTTCAACGTGGGCTCACTGGTGATCTGGAAGTACCTGGGCTTCATGACCGAACAGCTGAACGGGTTGGCCGAGCTGTTCGGCGGCGACTTCCCCGTCACGCACCTGCTGCTGCCCATCGGCATCTCGTTCTACACGTTCCACAACATTTCCTATGTGGTGGACATCTACCGAGGCGAACGCCCCGCACTACGCCATCCGGTGTCGTTCGTGACGTACATATCGATGTTCCCGCAGCTGGTGGCGGGCCCCATAGTCCGGTACCGGGAGATAGCCGACCAGCTGCCGCAGGAGCGAACGCATCGCCTCGATGACATAGCGGCGGGCTTCCCCCGTTTCGCACTGGGGCTGTGCAAGAAGGTCATCATCGCGGACTCACTGAACCCGCTGGTGAACGCCTGCTTCGCGACGCCCGGCGACAAGATGACCTTCGCGATAGCGTGGCTGGGCGCGCTGACGTACACGTTGCAGCTGTACTTCGACTTCTCGGGCTACTCGGACATGGCGATCGGCCTGGGAAGAATGCTGGGCTTCCGCCTACCGGAGAACTTCGCAAGACCGTATTCCTCGATGACGGTAACGGAGTTCTGGCGCCGCTGGCACATGTCCCTGTCAAGATGGTTCCGCGACTACGTCTACATCCCCCTGGGCGGCAACCGCCACGGCGCGGCCAAGACGTACCGAAACCTGTTCACGGTGTTCGTACTGACCGGCTTCTGGCACGGCGCGAACTGGACCTACCTGGTCTGGGGCCTCTACCACGGCGCCCTACTGATCATCGAACGAGGCTTCCACCTGGACGAGTCCCCCGCGATGCGGAACCACCGTGTCGCCCGACGAGCCCTGACTCTGCTGCTGGTCATCGTGGGCTGGGTCTTCTTCCGCTCACCGGACCTGGCCCACGCCCTGACGATGATCGGACACATGCTGCTGCCCGACTTCACCGGCCTGACGGACATCGTCGCGGAGGCCTTCACCAACCAACGCCTGGTGATCCTGTTGTGCGCACTGGCGATTGTTTTTCTCCCCGCTCACCCGGTCACCGGGCCGCTGCTGGAGTCCTCCCGCAGCAAACCGGCCACCGCCCTACGCATCACCATCATGACCGTGGGCCTGCTGTACGCCGCTATTCTGGTAGCGACGGGCACCTTCAGCCCTTTCTTGTACTACCAGTTCTGATGCCCGACCCGGCTCAGTATCGGGCCTCGTTGATGCCGCTGAACTGCGGGAACGTTGCTCGGCGTTCTCGTCGGCTCTCGCCGCTCCCTGACGTCTGGCGGGCTGGAGACCGGCCTGATCTACCCGCGGTGCGCTGACCCGAAGCGAGACCGACAACAAGGGCAACGCAGCTCACTCGCCACTGACACAAGAACGCTGAGTCCCCGGTTCCGCCGCTATGAGGACATGATCCTCCGCTTCGCCGCCGACCTGACCGTGCCGTTCATCAACAACACCTCCGAACGAGCCATCCGCCCAGTCAAAGATCCAGCATACGCCTGGCGCACCCCCCATTGACTCGCCAATTTCGCCGACCTCTAGTCCTACCCGGATACCGCCACCAAATAGGCACTCAACCAACTCGACATACTCCGCGAACTCTTCACCACCGGCGCCCGGTTACCATCAGCGCTCATACCAGCTGAATAGCTACGACCCCGCCCATCTATTTAAGCTCAAGACGCATGCCGATTCGACAGTCGGGCGGTAGGTCTTTGATTCTCAGCGCAATCTCTACCCTGTCATCACCATTACTACTTCGTGCGACTGAGTAGTCTTTACATGGCTCATGGAACCCTACGGGCTCATAGTATGCGTCTTCTCCTTTTGGCAAAATTACAACGAAGAACGCCTCCGCTATAGTCATAGCAGGACTGAAACGGAAGGTGAATTCGTCCGGACTCCGACGAATTAGGGGCAAACATTTCCCTGGCCAATCGCGAATAATCTCAATCTGCAACTCGGCACCCTTTGGTACTGGTGAGTGAAGGTGAGCGAAAAGATGAAGCTTGCCGCGATGCGTCCACGAGGAAGTAACAGCCCATCTCGGCCCACGTCCACCCGAAATAGACAAGCTTCTAACTTTAACCTTCACGCGATGCCTAAATCTGGGCGGCTGGTCCCAGGCAGGACTAGACCACAAGCGCATAAAATAAAGTTCGTCATGCAGTACAACGATGTGAAGATTGATAGACTCTTTGACATCGCCATTTGGCGCCACCGAGACGACTTGCTTCCAACGCTTGACTATAGCCGCGGGTTTCGTCGACTCCTCCCAAATGAAGTCACAGTAGCGCGTTAGCAGTTGCCTGTGCATGTCTGCTTCGTTATTGATTCGCCGCCTGTCAGTCAGAAGCAAGAGCATAACGGCAAGGATTAGAAAAATCACGACAATGAGCGCTCCAAGCTTAATTGCGATGTTACCTAGAATGACGCCGAGCAGTGCTGCGAAACTCATGATTCCTATGATCGACTTCACGATGGCAGTCGAGTCTTCGCCAGCTAGGTAGTCATCAAGCCAGGAGACGAAGCTTTTCAACATGGAACAACACCTCCGACCCGACACAGGATCTAGCGCGCTGGATCGGGAAGCACAGGGCCGCCCTGAACCTCTCGTATCTAACTAGAGGTCGACGCGCCACGCTCAGCTGAATTATCCAGCACACCGCAGTATACGAACAGTAGTCCTCTGCGGCGTTCGCTAATGCAACCCGATGACCTTGTTGTACATGCACTTCACTAAATAGATCTTCGTGTCAATTGCCGGAATTTCCGACGGTTGGCCATCTGCAACGGCAACTCTAGCGATAAAAGGTCAAATGACAGGCTTCCGACTGCAGAGCGGCGCCATCGACCGTATTTGACGACCTTTTTCGGCATTCGTCGATTCCGACACTGAAGGCGGCGGCGACAACCTCGACCCCGCCACCCTTGCTCGGGCGTGCGGGCGTTGAGGATGGTGTTGGCCATGCCCAATGCCCAGAGTTTGTTCCCTGTGGGTCGACATCAAGACAGTTGCGCGGAGGTCGCGCAGCAGATGGGCGCCGCACCAGGCGTGCAGCACCTGGGTGACATGTTCGCAGCCGGCATAGCCGTCATGAGCCAGCACACCTGAGCGCTCGGCGAAGACGCCGCCGGCATCGATGTCATCTTCGGTCCGGCCATCGACATCCATCAGGGTCCGGTATTCGGTACACAATACGTGCACATGCGTCAAGGCACCCGCGGCCCGGCCGCAGGTCTCGTCTGTGCACAACATCGGCACGGTGGCAACACCACTCGCATGTGGGCCAGGAACCGCTTCTCCAGTTCCTGAGCGGCGCGGCTCCGGATACCGGCGGGAACCCGGTGGACACATCAAGTCCGGCCGCCGCTCACGTCCCGCGACCGGCGCCTTGGCCGGCGATGACGCACAAACTCGACAAACACTCCAGCTCAAGCATCCACGATCTCGTCCGGATCATCGATCAACGACCGTGTTGATGAGGAAGCACCCAGCTGCTTACCGGGTTGCGGTCCGACCAACTCCGTAATGAGCTTCTCGGCCAGCTTATTCTCCCACGATACATCCAAGGATGGTAGGCACGATGAATTTGACGGATCGTGCCCCAACCGGCGTTCCAACGTCGCAATCCACTCACCCTACTCGGCGATCATCCGATCACGTTGCGCGCCAGCGCCACCTGCAAACTCCACCACACGCGCGAGCAACGCGGGGCCGCCTGCATTTTTATGAATTCTGCAGACGGCCCCGGGCCATCAACTGCCCTCTTCGCCGCCTCCGCCGCCAAGATGACTATTCATGGTGATATCCTCCAATACTATTCAGCAGTAGAATGCGAAAAATTCATTTTCCTGTAAACCGACGGGGTGAGATGAAAATCACCAACCTGATGCTCGACGCAACTAGACTGGCGTTTACGTAACCAAATGGCAACGCGGCAAAACTTTAGCGCTACCATCCACGCATCCTGAACGGGGGGTCCGCGCCCAAATGGGGAACAATTTTCTCTATACTGCCCCTTTTGGACTACTATGCGTAGCCAAAGGTCACCCCTCATTTTGCCTCACGGCTGTCCGGAACGACAGGATCTGCTGGTCCTTGGCACACTTTCGGTAACGCTCGATGGCGGTGCGCAAAACCACCGGGCTGTTGCCGCTGCCCTCACCCGACTGGGTGAACCTGCCTAGGCTTAGTAGATACTCAATGTCGGTTTCGGAGAGGGGGGAACGTCGATAGGGTTAACGACGCGGGTGATCCTAGGCGTATCGGCACATCGGCAGGCGGAGATCCTTCTCCGTGAGCGGTTGCCGCGTCGCTGGATGCACGTCCAGGGCGTAGCTAGTCGTGCGGGTGCAGCTGTGACTATGTTCGCCTGGACGGATGAGACTGATGCTTCGTGGCTTCCGTCAAGGCACTTGTCAGTGCAGTAGCAGGATGACCTGTAGTTCGCCGATTATTGCGCCTATTGCGGCGCCCACCGCTATCAGTTTCCACTCGTCCTGGCGGAATGCCGGTCTCAGGAGGCCCTCGTACTCCACGCGGGTCAGGCGGCGCATCTTCGTCGCGATTGTGTCGCGGATGTCCAGTGCGGTTGTCGCGTAGTGTTCGGCTACCAGCATTGTTGTTGGGAGGTAACGGATTGCTCGTTCCGACGCCGTCCTCTTCAGAGTGGCGAAACGGGCGGGGCCCAGCAGCGAGCGGGCCATTCCCGCCTGTTCCTCGATCGCCTTTTCCACCGTCTCGCGGATCATGCTTCTCAGCCGGTCCGCGCGTGGGCCGTTGAGTATCGCGGTCACCAGGTTCGGGACCGTCATCACCTCTCGGGCCACGACCGTCGCGTACTGTCTGGCCACCTCGTCCCTTCGGCGTTGGAAGACGCCCTGCAGGGGAAGTACGCCCAGGATCCTGCGGCGCTCGCGCGGGAAGAACACCAACTTGATCGCCAGCCAGTCGGTGAACCAGCCTATCGCCGCACCGAACAGCGGCAGCACCAGCGGCGACTTCGTCAGTGCCCACACCACTGTCTGCACCAGGCCGAGAAACAGTCCGAAATAGACACCGCACCGCGCGATGAACGTCATCTCCGGGCGCGATATGTCACGGATCAGCTTCAGCAGGACCCGCTTGTCGCGATGCAACGCCGCTACCGCCACCTCCTTGATATCCAGGACCTCATGGATGTTCCCGGACACCTCGGCCATCACGCGGGCCACCAGGTCGGGGATGCCCGCCTGAACCCGCTTGATCACCAACTCCTGTCCGATCGGCGGCAGGCTGCGCCACAGGCCCTGGTCGGCCAGCACCTCGCGTGTCGTCTCGTCGGCGGCCACCAGCAGCGGCAGTTCCAGCTCCGCGGCCAGGCGGTCGGGGTCCAGGCGTTGGATGATCTCCTTCGGGTCCACCAGCTTCGCCGTCAGCAGGTCCGCCGCCACCGCGATCATCCGTGCCGAGTTGCGTGGCACCACGCCCTGCCAGCCCAGCAAGGGCGGTATCCCGACGAACTCCACCGGCCTGAACATCATCTCGATCGCCGCGCGCTTCGTCAGGTAGCCGATGACGGCCGCCACCACCGGCATGGACAGGTACACCTGCCAGTGCGTGACGAACTCGGTCCACATAAACCGGTCAGTATCGCGGACCCGGCCGGAGGCGGCACTCTCGATCCGGCGGCTCCGGGAGGGATAGTGGAGGTATGCAAATCAACCGTATGGGTTACGGCGCCATGCAGCTCGCCGGGCCCGGCGTGTTCGGTCCGCCTCAGGACCGGGACGAGGCGCTCGCCGTCCTCCGCACGGCCGCCGAGCTCGGGGTCGACCACATCGACACCAGCGACTTCTACGGACCCACGGTCGTCAACGAGCTCATCCGCGAGGCCCTCCACCCCTACGACAACCTCACCATCGTCACCAAGGTGGGCGCCCGGCGCGGCGACGACGCCAGCTGGATTCCCGCCATGGAGCCCGACGACCTGCGCAAACAGGTTCACGAGAACCTCGACCACCTCGGCGTGGACGTCCTCGACGTCGTCAACCTGCGGCTGCACGCCCCGGACGAGCCGCTGGCCGAGCAGTTCACGGCCCTCGCCGAGCTCCAGCAGCAGGGGCTCATCCGCCACCTCGGCGTCAGCGAGGCCACCGACGCCCAGCTCACCGCCGCGCAGGCCATCGCCCCCGTCGTCACCGTGCAGAACCTGTACAACGTGGCCAACCGCGCCGACGACCCGCTGGTCGACCGGTGCGCCGCCGAGGGTATCGACTACGTGCCGTACTTCCCGCTGGGTGGGTTCACGCCGCTGCAGTCGGAGACGCTGACCGAGGTCGCCGCGCGCCTGGACGCCACACCGCACCAGGTCGCGCTCGCCTGGCTGCTCCAGCGGTCGCCGGCCATCGCGCTCATCCCGGGCACGTCGTCGGTCGCGCACCTGCGGCAGAACATGGCTGCCGCGGACCTTGAACTGCCTGCCGACGCGGTCGCGGAGCTGAACTCGATCGGCTAGTGGGTGGCCCGCCGGGTCACCGGGCCACCACGGGTCCGGTGACCCCCGGCGGCGCGGCGGTGGCCACCCGGCCACGCAGCCTGCCGACCGTCCAGCAGATCAGGTAGATCAGGAACGAGATGCCGGTGACGAACGCGCTCACCGGCGCCCCGGGCGCCAACGACAGCACGAAGCCCCCGAGCGCGGCCGTCTCCGCGAAGATCACCGCCAGCACCGTGGCGCGCAGCGGGCTGGCCGTGACCCGGGCCGCGGCGGCGGCCGGAGTGATCATCAACGCCAGTACCAGCAGTGCGCCGACCGTCTGCACGCCCAGTGCCGTCGCCACGCCCACCAGGACCGCGAAGATCACCGCCAGCAGTCCGACCGGGACCCCGCGGGCCTTCGCCACCTCCGGGTCCACCGACGCGAACAGCAGCGGCCGGTAGATCACCAGCAGCACGAGCAGCACGGCGACCCCGCAGATCGCCAGCAACGCGATCGACGCGAAGTCCACCCCGACGATCTGCCCGACCAGCAGGCCGAACTTGTTCGACGCGCGGCCCGGATAGAACCACAGCAGCAGCACGCCGACGCCGAGCCCGAACGAGAGCACCGCGCCGATCACCGAGTCGTGCTCCGAGCTGCGCCGGGACAGCAGGCCCAGCACCAGGGCGGCGACGATGGCACCGGCGAGCGCACCGTGGCCGACCTCGGCGCCCAGGAGCAGCGCCGCCGCGCCGCCGGTGAACGACAGCTCGCTGGTGCCGTGCACGGCGAACGCCATGTTGCGGCTGACGATCAGTGGCCCGAGCACGCCGGCGACCAGGCCGAGGATGCCCGCGGCGACCAGCGCGGCCTGGACGTACGGCAGCGCGAACAGCTTGCCGTAGAGGTCCCAGTCGAAGAGCTTGTCCATCTACGCCGGCTCCTCGTGCAGGTGGTGCGGCTGGTCCTCACACACCGCGCTCTGCGCGCCCACCACGTGGATCTGTCCCCGCACCCGCACGACGTCGATCTTCGCGCGGTACAGCTCGGACAGCGTCTCGGAGTTCATCACCTCGCCGGGACTTCCCACGCGGAAGCGACCGTCCACCAGGTACAGGACACGGTCGACCAGCGGCAGGACCGGGTTGATCTCGTGTGTCACGAACAGGACCGCGGTGTCGGCGCTGCGCCGCCTGCGGTCGATCAGCGAGCTGACCACCCGCTGGTTGGCGAGGTCGAGCGACAGCAGGGGCTCGTCGCACAGCAGCACCTCGGGGTCGCTGACCAGTGCCTGCGCCACCCGCAGCCGCTGCTGCTCGCCGCCGGAGAGCTGCGCGACGGGCGCCTTCGCGAACGCCGCGGCGCCCACGTCCGCGAGGGCCTGGTCGACCTTCTGGCGCCGCTCGCGGATCCGGGAGACGCCGGTCCCCCAGCGGTGCCCGTCCAGGCCCAGTCCCACGAGGTCGCGGCCCCGGAGCGGGGCGTCGATGGCGCGTTGCTGGGGGATGTAGCCGATGCGGCGGTTGCCGCGGCCCGGCGGCTCACCGGCGATCCGCACGGTGCCGGAGGTCAGCGGCTGCAGCCCGAGCAGCACTCGCAGCAGGCTGGTCTTGCCGGATCCGTTGGGGCCCAGCACGACGACGAACTCGCCGCGCTCGATGTCCAGGTCGAGACCGGACCACAGGATCCGGTCGCCGTAGCCGAGCGTGGCGTCCCGGAGGGAGACCGCAGGAAGTCCGCTCACGACACCGCGCCCGCCAGCGAGTCGACTTCCTTGGTCATCCATTCAACGTAGTCGGTCACGCCCGGTGGCAACGTCTCACTCACGTCCACGACCGGTACTCCGGCGGTCCTGGCGGCGGAGATGAGCTGGTTGGTGACGTTCGTCTCGGTCTGGTCGTTGTTGACCAGCGCGACGACCCGCTTCTTCGTGATCAGGTCGGTGGTGTCGGCGACCGCGATCACCGGCGGGTCGGTCTCCTCCTCGATAGCCTCGGAGAACTCCGGCGGGGTGACGTCGGCAATGCCGGCGGTGTCGAGCAGGTAGTGCGCGACGGGCTCGGTGGACACGACCTTGCCGTCCGGTATCGCCGCGGCCCTGGTGGCGAGCGCGTCGAGCTTGGCGTCGAAGGCCTTCGCGTTGCCGGCGTAGGTGTCCTTGTTGGACGGGTCGATGGCGCCGAGCTCGGTCGCGACCTTGTCGGCGACCTTCCTGACCGTGGCCAGCTCGTACCAGACGTGCTCGTTCTCCCCCTGTGGGTGACCGGAGACGTCGTAGGCGTTGACCTGCCTGGCGTCCGTGCCGGCCGCCTTGGCGAGCTTGGTGAAGAAGTCGTCGTAGCCGCCGCCGTTGTACAGGATGAGCCTGGCGTCGGTCAGCAGGGTCGCGTCCTCGGGTTTGTCCTGGTAGGAGTGCGGATCCCCGGACGGGTCGTTGATCAGGGACTTGACGCTGACGTCCTGGCCGCCGACGGCCGCGGCGACGCTTCCCCAGACGTTCGTGGACGCGACGACGGTGATCTTCCCGTCCGCGGCCGCGTTCGACCCGCCGGCGCAGCCTGCCGCGACCAGGGCGACCGCGGCGACCGCGACGGGAAGGGCGCTTCTCATGACGAGCCTCCGAACCACATATGCATGTCACGCTATAGGTGATGAAAACCGTTTTCGACTACTACTCGTCGACTATACGACTCCAAATCCAACGGCCTTCATCCGACTGGGTGCGATGTCTCACCCCATGCGGTGAACATGACGTGTGCCGGCGGCCTTCTGCTGGTGCTTCTGAACCGTTACGGTCAGCACATGGCGCGGTCAATGCATGTTCGCCGGCCTGCGACACTGGCGTCGCTGGCCGCGGAGCTCGGCGTGTCCCGGACCACCGTGTCCAACGCCTACAACCGACCCGACCAGCTCTCTCCCGAGCTGCGTAGGCGGGTGCTGGAGACCGCGCGGCGGTTGGGTTACCCCGGTCCGGACCCCGTGGCGCGGTCGCTGCGGACCCGCAAGGCGGGGGCGGTGGGGCTGCTCCTGACCGAGAACCTGTCGTACGCGTTCCGTGACCCGGCGGCGCTCGGGTTCCTGGAGGGGCTGGCGCTGGCGTGTGAGGGCGCGGGTCAGGGGCTGCACCTGGTGCCGGTGAACCCCGAGCGCGAGGACGTCACGGCCGTGCACAGCGCCGGGGTCGACGGTTTCGTCGTGTACTCGGTGCCCGACGACGACCCGCACCTGGCGGCGGTGCTGTCCAGGCCGGTGCCGACCGTGGTGTGCGACCAGCCCCGCGTCGAGGGCGTCGACCTGGTCGGCATCGACGACCACGCGGCCATCACGGAGCTGGCCGGGCGGCTGATCACCCTGGGGCACCGGAACATCGGCGTGCTGTGCATGAGGCTGGCGCGTGACCGCAACGACGGGTTCGCCTCGGTGTCGCGGCAGCGGACGGCGCATTTCCACGTGCAGCGGGCGCGGTTGACCGCACTGGCGGAGTCGTTCGAGGGCGTCGGCGTGGACTGGGCGCGCGTGCCGGTGGTGGAGCGGTTCGACCACTCGATCGTTTCGGGGTCGTCGGCGGCCGCGCAGCTGCTGGACGCGAACCCCGAGGTCACGGCACTGATCTGCACGTCGGACATCCTGGCGCTGGGGGCGCTGACCGAGGCGAAGAAGCGTGGGCTGCGGGTGCCGCAGGACCTGACGGTGACCGGGTTCGACGGGATCGCCGAGGCGGAACGGGTCGGGCTGACGACGATCCGGCAGCCGGTGCTGGAGAAGGGGCGCGCGGCGGGGAAGCTGCTGCTGGGCGCCGCGGAGCACAGCCGTCCACGAAACATCACCCTGGACACGGAGCTCGTGTTCGGCGAGACGTCGGCACCGCCCCGGACCACGGAGGAGCGCTGGTTCGGTCCCTGACACGAGGGACAGGCTCACTGCCAGCCACCCTCGTACAGCCGCCGGTGCCACCAGGGGTACGGCATCCCCCGCCAGTCCGTCACGCGGTTCGGATCGGGGTCCGGCAGCGTGCGACGCCGGAACTCGGCGTCGAGCCTGGCCAGCAACCGTCGCAGCTCGATCCCGGTCCGAGGCGGCACGCCGCACACGACGGCCTGCAACCCGTCCCGCACCACCGCCACGTCCTCGTACTGACAGCCGGGACAGGATGGGCACCGCGACGCGACGAGCCTCAACCCCGAGCCAGGTCCACGAAGGAACGCGCGATAGCTGCGCAGGAGTTGCGCGGTACGGCCAGGCTGGATCTCGTAACCATGGCCGCGACTCTCGGCGAGGTGAACCGCGGCGCTCACATCGAGTGACAGGCGGTCGATACGCCCGAGTTCGTAGGCCCACTCGGGCGGACGGCGTTCCTCGAGTCGTCGTACGGCGCGGATCGCGCCGGGCCGCTTACGCGGCATCGGCCTTTCGGCAGATCGTCATGACGGCCATGATGGCACGGCATCCGCACCGGACGACCCGCGCGGTTTCCGTGGGCAAGCGGTCCGTCAGGTCAGGGCGAGCGGGGCCGGCGGGCCCACGAGACCGCCGAGCCGGCCCACCACCTGGTAGGTCCCGGCCGTCACCGCCCTGCGGGCCAGGGGGCAGCCCGGCGCGGACGTGCGACCCGCCCAGTGCACCGTGAACTCCACCGGCTGGCCGGCCGGCAGCACGCGCACGTCCTGTTCCGGCGGCCCGTAGCAGTCATTGCTCGACCACAGCCGCGTGCCGTCCTGGGCCAGCACGAAGATCTCCCGCAGGTTTCGGCTGACGTCCCGCGTGCACGGGACGGGCCCGCCGTTCACGACCAGCAGCCGAAGGAGCGGCCGGGTGCCCACCGGGTACGACGGCGCGCCCGGTGCCGCCGCCACCTTCAGGACCGCGTCCGGGCACGGGGCCGGTGGGCCGGCCGGCGGCGGTGCCGGGGTCGGTCCTACCGGGCTCTCGACGGGCTTCGGACTCGCCGTCACCGAACCGCTCGGCACCCCGGGGCCGGGGCTCGACGACGGGGGCGACGTCCGCGCCGACGTCGTATGCCGCGCGCTCGTCGGCGGTCTCACCGCGCTCCGCACCGGATGCTGGTCGTCGGCGGCCACGAGACCGCCGACGATCCAGGCCAGCAGTGCCACCGCGAACACCAGCGCAACGGCCGCGACAGCGCGGCGCCGCCAGTACACGGACGGCGGCAGCGGACCGTTGGGATCGATCATGAGCCGACGGTAGACCCGCGATATCAGGTCCTCTTGGATCTTCCATAGACCCGATCGGGGGATATTTCCGCTGGTAGTGGCACCAATCGTGGTGTCGGACAACACGTTGCCACGGCCGGGTGATACTTGCTCCAATTGGAGGTCGAGCGGGAATCCAGAGGTCGACGGCACTGTCACGTCATGGAACGGGAGCTGACCATGACCGCTATCGACGAGCTGCTGCACCGGCACGCGATCGGGGTGGACCACGGCGCGCCCGAGGTTCCGACACCGGTCCCGTCCCTGCACCTCGCCGTGGTCACGTGTATGGACGCACGCATCAAGGTCTTCGACGTGTTCGGACTCCGGCACGGCGAAGTGCACATCATGCGCAACGCGGGCGGGGTCGTCACCGACGACATCATCCGCTCGCTCGCCATCAGCCAACGCAAGCTGCAGACCCGCGAGGTCATCGTCATGCAGCACACCTCGTGCGGGCTGGCGACGATCACCGACGACGAGTTCAAGGACGAGATCGAGCGCGACACCAAGCTCCGCCCGCCGTGGGCCATCGAGGCGTTCCGCGAGGTCAAGGACAGCGTGCGGCAGTCGGTGGAACGCGTGCGGCGCAGCCCGTTCGTGCCACACCGGGACAACGTGCGCGGCTTCGTCTACGACGTGGCGACCGCCGAGCTCACCGAGGTCAGCTAGTCCCGCACCGTGGCGAACCGGGCGGTGGCGGCGGGCTAGCATCTTGCGGCGATGAGCCTCGATGTCCGCGTGCTGACCGACTGGTTCGCCGAGTGGGCCCGGCCCCTGCCCTGGCGGGCGCCGGACACCTCGGCGTGGGGTGTGCTGGTCAGCGAGATCATGCTCCAGCAGACCCCCGTCGCGCGGGTCGAGCCGTCCTGGCTCGAGTGGATGGCGCGCTGGCCCAGGCCCTCGGATCTCGCCGCCGCCACGCCCGCCGACGTGCTTCGCATGTGGGGCAAGCTCGGTTACCCGCGTCGCGCGCTTCGGCTGCGTGAGGCTGCGGAAGTGATCGCCCGCGAGCACAATGACATCGTGCCGTCCGATGTGGACACGTTGCTGGCGCTGCCCGGCATTGGCGCGTACACCGCCCGTGCCGTGGCGGCGTTCGCGTACCGCAGGCGGTGCCCGGTCGTCGACACCAACGTCCGCCGGGTGGTCGCTCGTGCGGTGCACGGCGCCGGTGACGCAGGACCCGCCTCGACCACGCGGGACCTCGCCGACACCGAGAAACTCCTTCCCGGCGACGACGAGCTCGCGGCCCAGATGTCCGCCGCGCTGATGGAGCTCGGCCAGACCATCTGCACCGTGCGCAACCCGCGCTGCGCGGACTGCCCGATCTTCGACGCCTGCGCCTGGCAGCACAATGGCCGTCCCGCGTACGCCGGACCGGCCAAACCCGTGCAGAAGTTCGCCGGCACCGACCGTCAGGTGCGTGGGCTCCTGCTCGACGTCCTGCGGGACACGTCCGTCCCCGTCCCCAAGTCACGGCTCGACATCGTGTGGTCCGACGCGGGCCAGCGGGACCGATGCCTCGACTCGCTGCTGGTCGACGGGCTGGTCGAGCAGACCGCCGACGGCCGCTTCGCACTGCCGGGTGATCACTAACCGAATTCACTGGCAATTGGGGAACTCTTGTCTTGGCGTATCCGCGCCACTACCGTCGAGTCAGCCAGCCAGCGATCTGGGCCGGAAGGCCCCTTGTCGAGGGAGATCGAGATGGCCGTATCCCGCCGTGCCCTTTTTCGGGGCGGCTTCACCGTGGCAGCGATGGGCGCACTGGGTGCCACGGCGGCACCCGTCGCCGTCGGCGAGGTCAGAAGAGTGGCCCGGCCACGTATCTACACATGCGCCGAGTGGGGCGCCCGCCAGCCGAACGGCACCATCACCGTCGAGAACCACAAACCGACCTACATCGTCGTGCACCACACCGCCGGTGGTAACTCCACCGACTACTCGCTGGCGCACGCCTTCGCGATCTCGCGGGGTATCCAGAACTTCCACATGGACGGCCGCGGCTGGATCGACTCCGGACAGCAGCTGACCAACAGCCGCGGCGGGTTCGTCACCGAGGGCCGGCACCGCAGCGTCGAGATCCTCGACCAGGGCACCAGGCACGTCCAGGGCGCCAACGTGGCCAACCACAACAGCGAGCTCATCGGCATCGAGAACGAGGGGCTCTACACCTCGGTCAACGTGCCGCAGAAACTGTGGGACTCGCTCGTGCAGCTGGTCGCGTACATCGCACAGCAGTACGGGATCTCGCCCAGCCTCATCCGCGGGCACCGGGACTTCAACTCGACCGAATGCCCCGGGACCGTCCTCTATGGACGACTGCCGGAGCTCAGAAGTGCCGTGGCGGCGGCCATCGGCACCTCGCCCGCCGCGGACGTGCGGTCCTGGCCGCTGCTGAAGCCTGGCGAGAGTGGCGAGAAGGTCCTTGCGCTGCAACACCTCCTGCGGGCACGCGGGGTGGCCGTCGCGGCGGACGGCCAGTTCGGGCCCGCGACCACCGCGGCCGTCCGGGACCTGGCCAAGCGGAACGGAGTCGCGTACGAGCCCTGCTACGCCAGCCGGACGGCAGACGAGAGCGGGTACGCCGGCGCGGGGATGTGGCCGCTGCTCGTCAGCACGGTGCGTGCGGGTGACACGGGTGAGGCGGGCCGGGCCGCGCAGGTGCTGATGTCCGCGCGGCGCGAGGGGTTCGCGGCCGACCGGGTGATCGACACCCCGGCCTGGCAGGACCTGCTCGCCTGACTAACCTGCGCCCGTGGCGCAGACGCTGGAGTTCTTCTTCGACGGCGAGGCGGACGCCGCCGTGCGTGGGCTGTGGCGCAGGCTTTCCGAAGCCGGCGTGCCAGGCCCCGCACGACGGCGCCCGCACGTGATGTTCGCGGCGGCTCAGTCCATCCCTGCCGCCACGCGAAAGGCGTTGCGGGAGGATCTGCGGCTGCTGTCGATCCCCGCGCTGTGGCTGTCGACGCTCGCCGCCTTCGACGGCACGCTCGTGCTGACCGCGGTGGTGGACACCGAACTGCTTGCCGTGCACTCGGCCGTGCACGACGTGCTCGCCAAACGGGTGAAGCAGCCGGCCGCCTACTACCTGCCGGGATCGTGGGTCCCGCACTGCACGCTCGCCGAGGGTCTCGAGCCGGCCCAGATGACCACGGGCTTCGCCGCCCTGTACCCGGTAGGGTCGATCAGGGCAAGCATTACCGAGATCGTGGTCGTCGACACCCAGACGGGCGAGGCGGACGTCCTGCGCGATCTGCTGGAGGGGACATGAACGAAGAGCTGCGGCAGGTTCGGGACACCCTGATCGAGGAGCTCCGCAGGTCCGAGACGTTGACGGTCGCTGGGCGCGCGCTCTATGCCCGCTATGCCGCGATGTCCGAGGCGGCGGACGAGGTCGACGCACCCGACGCCGAGCAGGGCCCCCCGGAACCGCCGCCCCAGTCGCCTCGCCGCCGGCCGGCGCCGGTCGAGGAGGACGAGGAGTTCGGCGGCTCGTTCATGGTCCGCACCAACCCGTCGCAGCCGACGATCCCCGGCTACCGGGAGACGCCGCCCGCCGAGCCGACCCCGATGGACCTGCCGCGCTCGATGCGCGACCGCCGACGCTAACGATCACGCACCTCGGACAGGAACGCCTCGACCGCGCCCCGGTAGACGTCGGGTTGGTCGTGGTGGACGACGTGGCCCGCGCCCTGCACGACAAGGTGGCGCACCGGTCCCCCGGCGCGTGCCGGCAGCTCGGCCATCTGGCCGGGCGGCATCGCGCTGTGCTCGGCCTCGATGGCGAGCATGGGGCAGCGGACCCGCTCGACGAACGGCCAGTAGTCGCGGCGGCCCCACTCGTTCGCGATCTCGTACAGGTCCTCGAGGTCGGAGATCAGGTGGTAGCCGTCGTCCCGTTCGACCATGCACTCGGTGAAGTAGTCGCCGAGCGGGCCGAAGAACGCACGGACGTGCGCGAGCGAGCGGAAGGGCACCGGCCACGACGCGAAGTGCGGCCGCCACGGGTCGACGGTCTTGCCGCGCTGGTCGGGTGCGATGTCCTCGACCACGACGGCCTGGACCAGGTCCGGGTGCGTGGCGGCGAGGCACCAGGCGTGCAGGCCACCCATGGAGTGGCCGATCACGACCGACGGGCCCAGCTCGGCGAGAACCCGCGCGGCGTCGTCGACGAAGTCCTCCGTGCGCCAGCCGCCGCCGCGGTGCTGGCTGCGGCCGTGCCCGCGTGCGTCGAGGCCGACGACCCGCCCGTACCTGGTCAGCCAGCGCGCGGTGGACCACCAGGTGGTGGCGCGGCCCATGAGCCCGTGCAACAGGAGGATGCCGCCGCCCTCGCCGCCGAATTCGATCACAATGCATGTAATACACCCGCGCATCACATCTGGTCGGCCATTATGTCCGGGGTTAGACGAGAGTGGGGTTGTTGACATGCGTAACCGCACGGCCGTGCGCGCGGTCTGTCTCACGCTGGCCGCGGTCAGCCTCACCGCGTGCAGTGTGTCGCGGTCGCGGAGCTCCGGAGCCAGTACGACGGGCGAGAAGCCCGCGGAGTCGGCGGCGCCGTCGGCGGACGGTGCCGGGGATCCGTACTACCCGACCGACGGCAACGGCGGATACGACGTCACGGCCTACCACGTGCGGATCAGCTACGACCCCTCGTCGAAGGAGCTGACGGGCGACACCCAGGTGACGGCCAAGGCCACGGCGGAGCTGGCCGAGTTCAACCTGGACCTGCAGGGGCTCGACGTCTCCTCGGTCACCGTCGGCGGCAAGGAGGCGAAGGTCAGCCGCTCCGGTGAACACGAGCTGGTGATCAAGCCCGCGGCGCCGGTGGCGTCCGGCACGTCGTTCGAGACCCGGGTGCGGTACTCGGGCGTCCCGGAGTCGGCGGAGGAGGGCAACCTCGGCGAGAACGGGTGGCAGCTGTCGTCGTCCGGCGGCGCGTTCGCGGCCGGTGAGCCCCACTCGGCGAGCGCCTGGTACCCGGTGAACGACACCCCGAAGGACAAGGCGACGTTCAAGCTGGACGCCCGCGTGCCGGACGGCTGGAGCGTGATCTCGAACGGCGTCGAGGCCGCGCCGACGCCCGGCGGCGACGGCTGGACCACGTTCCACTGGACCGAGCCGAACCGGATCGCGACCTACCTGACGACGGTGGGCATCGACAAGTGGACGTTCGACCGGTCGACACTGCCCGGCGGGACACCGATCGTGAGTGCCTACGCGCCGGGTGCCGAGGACAAGAGGTCGGTCGAGGCGCGGCTCCCGGAGATCATCGAGTTCCTCGCGTCGAAGTTCGGCCCGTACCCGCAGTCCGCGGCCGGCGGCATCTACATCAACGAGAACATCGGCTTCTCACTGGAGACCCAGACGCGGCCGATCTACGCCTCGTGGGCTGAGGAGTCCGTGGTGGTGCACGAGAACGCGCACCAGTGGTACGGCGACTCGGTCTCGGTGGACCAGTGGAAGGACATCTGCCTGAACGAGTGCTTCGCGAGCTACGCGTCCTGGCTGTGGGACGAGGCGAAGAACGGCGTGAACCTCGACGACGAATACCGTCAGCAGGTGGCCCGCGGCACGGACCGGCTGTGGTCGGGAAAGCTCTACGACATGGGGCCGGGCAACGAGTTCACGGCCGTCTACGAGAAGGGCCCGCTCGCGCTGCACGCGCTGCGCCGGCTGATCGGCGAGGACGCCTTCAACCGGGTGCTGAAGGAATGGCCGGCCAAGCACAAGGACGGCAACGCGTCGTGGCCGGAGTTCGAGAAGTTCGCCCAGGAGACGGCGGGCAAGGACCTGACCGGCTTCTTCAAGGCCTGGTTCCACGACGGCACCCAGCCACCGGACGACTACCTCTACCCGGGCCCGCTACGCAAGTGAGGATCGTCCATGATGGACAGACGGTCCGCGGCGATCCGTTGGGGCACGGTCACTGCGGGAGGACGACCTCGGCGATGATCGCGTTGTGGTCGCTGCCCGGCAGGCCGTAGACGGCGTAACTGCTGATGGCACAACGGTCGTCGACGACGATGTGGTCGATCGTCAGCGGTGGGCCGGTCGGCAGCGACGACCAGGTGGCGTCGAGACCGTTGCCGGTCTGCTCGGCGGCGTCGGCGTAGCCGCGGTCGATCAGGTTGCGGAAGGCGGCGTGGTCGAAGGTGGCGTTGAAGTCGCCGGCGAGGATGCTGACGCGGTCCTCCGGGGCCGCCTTGGGCAGGCCGGCCAGCTCGGTGCGCCAGGTGCGGACGTCCTCGTCGTACAGTGGCGGTTGGACATGCACGGCGGTCAGCTGGATGTCGTCGCGGCCGGGGAGTTCGACCTTGACGGTCGGTTGCGAGAACGTGGTTTCCGACATGACGATCACCTGGCGCAGCGGCACGTTCGCGGCGAGCCCGGTGCCGTCGCCGCCGGGCCGGGCGTCGAAGACGCGGTACGGCAACAACTCCGCGAGGCCCGCATCGTCCAGAGCGGACACTTCGAGTGGTGTCAGCTCCGGCATGGTGAGAATGTCGACCTGCTGCTGCCGCACGAGGTTGACGATCGTGCGGGCGTCGGCCCTGCCGACGTAGAGGTTGGCGGCCATGATCCGCAGGCGCGTCCCGGTGGCCTGAGGTTGCTCCTCCGACAGGACGCGGGGGCCGAGCAGTACGCCGAGCGACAGCGCGACGACGAGGACGACGAGCGCGAGCATGCGTCGCCGGAGCACGAAGGTGACGACGGCGAGCACCAGACACCCGGCGATGACGTACGGCGTGAGCGCCATGGCCCCGGCGACGAAGGCGAGGTCCACGAGGTCGTCGAGGCCGATGACCCGCGCGACGCCGTACGCGAGGAAGAGGAGGGTGAGGAGCGCGAGCAGGGCGGTGACCGAGCCGCGCCGCGGCCGCCGCGGCTCGTCGAGGTCGCCGGGCTCGTCGACGTCGTAGGTTGGTTCCGCCGGGGCCTCGGTCCACCTAACCATGACGCTCGTTGCCGCGTTTGTAGTTGCCGGTGGCGCGCGCGAGGAGGTGCTGGGCCTGGTCGCCGGTGGCCTGGTCGAGACGGGCCTGAAGCCTGGCGGCGGCCTGGCCGCGCACGGTCGTGACGACACGGCCGCCGCGGGAGACGAGCAGCTGGCCGCTCTTGGTCACCTGCCAGTCGAAGGGGTCGTCCTCAAGGCCCATGACCACAGCTTGCCCGAAGATGGTCACCCCGCGCCCCTGGTTTGGCCGGTGTCGGGCACCTGAGTTATCCCCAACACGACTGTGGACAACCTTCCGGGCTGTGGACAACCCTGTGGACTGCCGGAGATTTCGGCTGGCTGGGAGGGCTGTGGCGGGTTCACGCGCCGGCCGCGGCGGGGCTCACGGCTCGGCTCGGCCGGTGGCGTTGACCGGCCCCTCGGCCGCCCTCGGTTCGCCGCGGTCCGCGTTACGCACGGAGCACATCGCGGGGGCCAGAAGTTCCGCCGCCACCAGGGCGTAAACCGGAGCCGCATGGCACACATTCGCGCAGCCACAATTTCTTGATCAACGCCAACACAGATGGTTGAGTGGGCAGCCCCCACCCGAACCCGGGGGGCACCCCGCTTGCCATTCTACCGGGTTGGGGGGACATCTTTGCTGGTCAGCGCGGGCTGTGGATAACTTTCACTCGGTGGGGCGGGGTTGGGGCGGAAATTCAAGGGATCGGGGAGACTTTGGTCGAGTTTTGTCACTCTCGGTAGGAGGCTCGGGTGGGACTTGTCCACAGACCTTTCATGCGCGAAGGCCGCGCTCCCGATGAGGAGCGCGGCCTTCGTGCGTGCGTTGGTCAGGTCAGGCTGACTCGCTGGCGTCGTCGCCGGCGGAGGTGGCCAGGTTGACCGGTGGGACGTCCGGGACCTTGGCGGGCTTGGGCTCGCCGCGGAAGGTGAACTTGGCGTTCTCCGTCGCGGTGCCCTCCTCGCCGTCCCAGCCTTCGACGTCGACGATGATGATCTGGCCCGGCTGGATCTCGCCGAACAGGATCTTCTCCGACAGCTGGTCCTCGATCTCGCGCTGGATCGTCCGGCGGAGCGGACGGGCACCCAGCACCTTGTCGAAGCCTCGGGTCGCGAGCAGCTTCTTGGCGATCGGCGTCAGCTCGATGGCCATGTCCTTGTTCTTCAGCTGCGTCTCGACGCGGGTGATCATCAGGTCCACCATCTTGACGATCTGCTCTTCGGTGAGCTGGTGGAACACGATGATGTCGTCGATACGGTTGAGGAACTCGGGGCGGAAGTGCTTCTTCAGCTCGTCGTCGACGCGCTGCTTCATGCGGTCGTACGTCTGGCCCTCGCCGCCGCTCGAGAAGCCCAGGTTCACGGCCTTCGAGATGTCCTGCGTGCCGAGGTTCGACGTGAAGATGATGACCGTGTTCTTGAAGTCGACCGTGCGGCCCTGACCATCCGTCAGGCGACCGTCCTCCAGCACCTGCAGGAGCGTGTTGTAGATCTCCTGGTGCGCCTTCTCGATCTCGTCGAACAGCACCACCGAGAACGGCTTGCGACGCACCTTCTCCGTCAGCTGGCCGCCCTCCTCGTAGCCCACGTACCCCGGAGGGGCACCGAAGAGCCGCGAGGCGGTGTATCGGTCGTGGAACTCGCCCATGTCGATCTGGATCAGGGCGTCGTCGTCGCCGAACAGGAAGTTCGCCAGCGCCTTCGACAGCTCGGTCTTACCGACACCGGACGGGCCGGCGAAGATGAACGAGCCGGACGGACGGCGCGGGTCCTTCAGGCCGGCACGAGTACGGCGGATGGCCTGCGAGACCGCCTTGACGGCGTCCTCCTGGCCGATGATCCGCTTGTGCAGCTCGTCCTCCATGCGGAGCAGACGCGTGGTCTCCTCCTCGGTGAGCTTGAACACGGGGATACCGGTCCAGTTGGCCAGGACCTCGGCGATCTGCTCGTCGTCCACCTCGGCGACGACGTCCAGGTCACCGTCCTTCCACTGCTTCTCGCGCTCCGCCTTCTGGCCGAGCAGCGTCTTCTCCTTGTCGCGGAGCTTGGCGGCCCGCTCGAAGTCCTGCGCGTCTATCGCGCTCTCCTTCTCGCGGCGCACCTCGGCGATCTTCTCGTCGAACTCGCGCAGGTCCGGCGGCGCGGTCATGCGACGGATGCGCATGCGGGCGCCGGCCTCGTCGATCAGGTCGATCGCCTTGTCGGGCAGGAACCGGTCGTTGATGTACCGGTCGGCCAGCGTCGCGGCGGCGACCAGGGCGGGGTCGGTGATCGTCACGCGGTGGTGTGCCTCGTAACGGTCCCGCAGGCCCTTCAGGATCTCGATCGTGTGCTCGAGCGTCGGCTCGCCGACCTGGATCGGCTGGAAGCGGCGCTCCAGCGCGGGGTCCTTCTCGACGTACTTGCGGTACTCGTCGAGCGTCGTCGCGCCGATCGTCTGCAGCTCGCCTCGGGCGAGCATCGGCTTGAGGATCGACGCGGCGTCGATCGCGCCCTCGGCGGCACCCGCACCCACGAGGGTGTGGATCTCGTCGATGAACAGGATGATGTCGCCGCGCGTGCGGATCTCCTTGAGGACCTTCTTCAGCCGCTCCTCGAAGTCACCGCGGTAGCGCGAGCCGGCGACGAGCGAGCCGAGGTCCAGCGTGTAGAGCTGCTTGTCCTTCAGCGTCTCCGGGACCTCGCCCTTGACGACCATCTGCGCGAGGCCCTCGACGACGGCCGTCTTGCCGACGCCGGGCTCGCCGATGAGCACGGGGTTGTTCTTGGTGCGGCGGGACAGCACCTGCATGACCCGCTCGATCTCCTTGGCCCGCCCGATGACCGGGTCGAGCTTGCCCTCCCGCGCCGAGGCGGTGAGGTTGCGACCGAACTGGTCGAGCACCAGCGAGGAGGACGGGGTGCCCTCGCCGCGGCCGCCGGTCTCCGCGGGCTCCTTGCCCTGGTAACCGGACAGCAGCTGCAGCACCTGCTGGCGTACGCGGTTGAGATCGGCCCCGAGCTTGACGAGCACCTGTGCGGCGACGCCCTCGCCCTCCCGGATCAGGCCCAGGAGGATGTGCTCGGTACCGATGTAGTTGTGACCGAGCTGGAGCGCCTCCCGCAGCGACAGCTCGAGGACCTTCTTGGCCCGTGGGGTGAAGGGGATGTGCCCGCTAGGTGCGTGCTGGCCCTGGCCGATGATCTCCTCGACCTGCTGCCGCACGCCCTCAAGGGCGATACCCAGTGACTCGAGCGCCTTGGCGGCGACACCTTCACCCTCGTGGATCAACCCCAGGAGGATGTGCTCGGTGCCGATGTAGTTGTGGTTGAGCATCCTGGCCTCTTCCTGGGCCAGGACAACCACCCGCCTCGCGCGGTCGGTGAACCTCTCAAACATCTGCACTCCTGACTGCTGCGCCGGCGGCCCTTAGTACCCGCCTCCGCGCGACGGGGTTCAGCACCGTGAAGACCACTCTAGTCGTCACTCATGTCGCTCTCAGTACCACTTACGGCTATCCGTGAGCTTCACAAAGAACAACGTGCAACTACGAGGGAGGATTCCGCCAGCCACGTATGTCCGCTGTCCGCGAACAGTCCAAATGCTCAGCTCGCGACGATCATGACTGTCCGCTAGAATTAGGCTAGGCTCACCTTAATTGACGACGGAGGCCACCCATGCGGACCAGTCCAAGCCTACGGCTTGTGACCGCCGCGTACGTGGCCGACCTCGAGGACTCAGTGTCCAGGGCAGGGTCCTACCAGGTAAAGACCCACATTCGAATGGGCCTCCCCGACGACTCGACCGGCTGGGTGACCTGCGCGGAACTACTGTCCGCGCCCGAGTCGTTCACCATGTGGCGGCAGGAACTCGCAGGTTGGCTGCACGACCGGTACGGCGAAGCACCCGAACGGACCACCGCCGGCTACGTCATGTCCTGGTACCTCTCGGTGCCCGCCTACCTGGCCGCGCTCCTGTTCCATCATGAACGACGCGTGCCGTCCCTGCGTCCGGAGCACCTTGCGTTCCGCAAGAGTCAACCGAGACCCCACCCGGACTCGATCGCGGTGCTGGCCGACGACTTCGTGTGCCTCCCGGACGACCCGGCCGCCGGGACGCCCAACGCGACCGTGGTGACCGACGAGCGAGCGCTCGCGGCCGTGCTGCGCGGGCGCTTCACCGCACACGCCGCGCAGTTCGTCGCGTCGTTCGGCAAGACCGTCCGCTTCGGCCGGCACACCCTGTGGGGCGCCGCGACGGACGCGCTCGACAACTGGATGTGGCTCGCGGGCCGGTACGGCGGCGACGAGGTGGCCGGGGTGCTCGACGCGGCACTGCTGCTGGAGGACCGCTTCGAACCGCTGACGTCGGCGTCGACGCTGCGGCCGGTGTCCGACGCGATGGGGCACACCCGCTGGACGCGGCGGCGGGAGAGCTGCTGCTTCCACTACCTCATGAAGGCCGGCCAGGGCGTCTGCGAGACGTGCCCCAGGGTGTGCAAGAAGTACTGAGTCTCACTCTCCCCCGCCGGCGGACAGGGCGTCGCCCAGCGGGGTTCGGCGGTAGAGGACCGAGCGGCCGGCGCGGGCCCGGGTCACCAGGCCGGCGTTGCGGAGGACCGCCAGGTGGTCGCCCACGGCGCCCGGGGCCAGCGACAGGGTCTTCGCCAGCTGGGTCGTGCTCGCCGGGTCCGACAGGGCCACCAGCAGCCGTGCTCTCGTCCGGCCCAGCAGGGACGCCAGCGCGTCCGGGGGCGTGGCCGTCGACGGCTCCCACAGCGCGGCCGTCCCGCGGGCCGGGTACACCAGGGTCCTCGGCCACGGCGGTTCCGTGTAGACGCCGGCCTTGGGCCAGCCGTACACCGACGGCACGAGCAGCAGACCGGCGCCGTCCAGGTGGAACGTGCCGTCGAGGCCGGACATCTCGATGGCGCCGTCGTGCCAGCGCAGGCGTTCGTGCAGGCCGTCCAGTGCCGCGTGCCAGCCGCCGGTGCTCAGCAGGCCTCCGCGGTGGATCACGTCGCGTTCCAGGATCGCCCGCAGCACCGGCCAGTCGGGCGCGACCAGCTCGTGCCACGCCACCGCCATCGCGTCGGCCAGGATGGTCGCCACCGACGGGTCGCGGAGCACCTTCAGCACCCGTTCGTCCGCGGTCGACTCGCGGGACAGGCACTCCTCGATCTCGTGGCGGGCCTGTGCCAGTGGCGTGGCCCGGATCGCGGCCAGGTCCTGTTCGATCGTCTGGGTCATGCTCGCCGGCGGCTGCACCACGAACGCCGGGCCGTACCGGGCGCTCTGCAGCGCCAGAACCGCGTCCAGTGCCGTCTCCCTGCGCAGCCGCCCGTACGCCGGCGTGACCCGGGCCGCCCACTCCGGCGGCAGCGGCGGGTGCCTGCGGTTCAGCTTTCGCAGCAGGTTCTCCAGCTCGACGATCGGGGAGAGCGCGAAACGGCTGTTCAGCAGGTCGTCCCGGCCGGCGACGAACCTCAGCACCCTCGTGACCTTACGCCCAGCGGCGAAACAGTGGTGCCGAGCAGGCACGGCACGAACACTGCGTTGGTGAGTGAACGCGCCACCTTCCGCGAGGTCCTCGCCGTGCCGGTCTACCGCACGGTTTTCCTCACCCGCTCGCTCGCGGTCGGCGCCGACACGCTGCGGACCGTCGCGCTGTCGGTGCTCGTGTTCACCACGACCGGGTCCGCACTGCTCGGCGCACTGACGTTCGGCATCTCGTTCCTCCCCCAGGTCGTCGGCGGCCTGGTGCTCGGCGCCCTGCCCGACCTGCTCCGGCCCCGGTTCCTGATCGTCACCGGCTACCTGCTCGAGGCCGCCGCCGCCGTGCTGCTCGCGGTCGGCCTGCCGGTGTGGGCGAGCCTGCTGCTGGTCGCGGGCATCGGGTGTCTCGCGCCGGTGTTCAACGGCACCGCGGGCCGGCTGACCGCGGACGTGCTGACCGGCGACGCGTTCGTCGTGGGCCGCGGGTTGTTCCAGCTGGCCAACTCGGCGGCGCAGATCATCGGGCTGGCCGGGGGCGGGTTGGCGGTCGCGGCCATCGGGCCGCACGCCGCCCTGGTGGTGACCGCCGTGTGCCACGCGCTCGCGGCGGTCTGGGCGCGGGTGGCACTGCCGCTGCTGCCCGCGCCTGGCAGGACCGGTGACCGGTCACTGGTCCGGCAGAGCTTCCACGGCGCGCGGGAGCTGCTCGCCGACCGGACGATCAGGCGGCTCATGATCGCGAACTGGCTGCCGGCCGGGTTCGTGGTCGGCGCGGAGAGCCTGCTGATCCCCTACGCGACGCTGCGGCACTTCCCCGACGGCGCGGCCGGCGTGATCCTCGGGTGCATCCCCGTCGGCATGTTCGCCGGCAACCTGGTGGTCGCCCGGGCGTTCTCGCCGCTGGCGAGGCAGCGGGCCGTCGCGCCGCTGGTCGTGGTGCTCGGGCTGCCGCTGCTCGGCTTCGCGTTCGACCTCGACCCGGTGGTCGCCGGGGTGCTGATGGTGGTGCTCGGTTGCGGCTTCGCGTTCGGGCTCGGCCTGCAGGGACCGTTCAGGGACGCGCTGCCCGACGACGCCCGTGGTCAGGCGTTCGGGCTGCTCTCCACCGGTCTGATGACGCTGCAGGGTGTCGGTCCGCTGCTGTTCGGCGTGCTGACGGAGGTGATGCCGGTCGGGTCCGCGATGGCGCTCGCGGGCGTCGCGACGCTCGGCGTCGCGGGGTGGCTCGCCGTCGCGTCGCGAGGGCGGGCGAAAACGCCGGTGCTCAGTTAATCACCGGCGCTTTCACACAGAAAGTGTTCAGGCCTGCGCGTTGTACGCCTCGGCGACTTCCTTCGGGATTCGACCACGATCGGAGATGTTCATGCCCTGCTTGCGTGCCCACTCACGCATTGCTTGGTTCTGTTCCCGATCCGCCGAAGCGGTTCGGGGGGCACGGCCGGCACCGGCCAAGCGCCCGAGCGGCCGCTTACGGCCACCGGACCGGCGCGCATGCTCGACGTATTCGGAGAGGGCGCCACGCAACCGCTCCGCATTGTCCTCAGAGAGGTCGATCTCGTAGAACGCGCCATCCAAACCGAACTCGACGGTCTCCTCCGCTTGGGAACCGTCGAGGTCGTCGACCAGGCTAACCGTGACCTTCTGCGCCATCTGCGCCCTCCTCAGGTTTGCACACAGGGACCGGTAACGTGCCGCAGCACGATATACGAATACTCCCTTTAACCAGCCTAACGCAAATCCTTGATTAGGTTAGCGTGTTCCGTGTGCGAACCGGGCTCATTCCGGGCGCACGAGCGGAAACAGGATGGTCTCCCGTATGCCAAGGCCGGTGAGCGCCATGAGCAACCGATCGATGCCCATTCCGACACCGCCGCTCGGCGGCATTCCGTACTCCAGCGCCCGCAAGAAGTCCTCGTCGAGACGCATCGCCTCGTCATCGCCACCGGCACGCATGGCGGCCTGTTCGACCAGCCGCTGCCGTTCCACAACCGGGTCGACCAGCTCCGAATAGCCGGTGGCCAGCTCGAATCC
Organism: Actinophytocola sp.; assembly: GCF_035634895.1. Classification (GTDB taxonomy): domain Bacteria; phylum Actinomycetota; class Actinomycetes; order Mycobacteriales; family Pseudonocardiaceae; genus Actinophytocola. The sequence goes on from NZ_DASQCC010000056.1 coordinate 44,032, forward strand.
CCGGACGTAGAGATCCCATTTCTCGGCCACGCCGGGGATGCTCCGGTGCTCGCGGGTCAGCGGCGAGGTCTCGACCGGGAAGTCCCGCACGAACGTGGGCTCGTGCAGCCCGGCGCCGACGAGGTGCTCCCACAGCTCCTCGACGAGCTTGCCGTGGGTGAGCTTCGGGTCGACCTCCAGGTCGAGGTCCCCGGCGTGCTTGTGCAGCAGGTCGGCCGGGGTCTGCGGGGTGACCTCGGTGCCGAGCGCCGCGGACAGCGACGGGTACATGGACAGGTTGGCCCATTCGCCGGACAGGTCGTACTCCTCGCCGGAGGCGAGCGTCACGACCTGAGTGCCGAACACGGCCTGCGCGGCCTCCTGGACCAGCTCACGGGTCAGCACGGCCATCGTGTCGTAGGTGCCGTAGGCCTCGTAGAACTCGAGCATCGCGAACTCCGGCGAATGCGATGAGTCGCTGCCTTCGTTACGAAAGTTGCGGTTGATCTCGAAGACCTTCTCGATACCGCCGACCACACACCGCTTGAGGAACAGTTCCGGCGCGATACGCAGGTAGAGGTCCATGCTCATCGCGTTCGAGTGTGTGACGAATGGGCGCGCGGTGGCACCACCGTGCAACGTCTGCAGCATCGGGGTCTCGACCTCGAGGAAACCGCGCCCGTGGAAACTGTCGCGCAATGAACGGACCACGCCCGCTCGAGTGCGTACCGTTTCCCGGGCCTGGGGGCGCAGGATCAGGTCGACATAGCGCTGCCGAATGCGGGTTTCCTCGTTCAGGTCCTTGTGCGCGACCGGCAACGGCCGGAGTGCCTTGGCCGCCATCCGCCATTCGTCGGCGAGAACGGACAGCTCGCCACGCCGTGACGTGATTACCTCACCACGCACGAAAACGTGATCACCGATGTCGACGAGGCTCTTCCACTCCGAAAGCGATGCCTCACCCACCTTGTTCAGGCTGAGCATCGCCTGCAGTTCGGCGCCGTCTCCTTCTTGCAGGGTCGCGAAACAGAGCTTGCCCGTATTGCGCAGAAAGATGATCCGGCCAGTGACGCCCACCACATCTCCGGTGGCCGTGTCCGGTGTCAGATCCGAAAACGCCTCGCGAATCTGCCGAAGAGAGTGCGTGCGCGGCAGTTCCACGGGATAAGGATCGACCCCGTCGTCAAGGAGCCGCGCCCGCTTCTCACGACGGACCCGAAGCTGCTCAGGAAGGTCGTCGGCCTGCGGTTCCTGCGATTCGTCGGTCACGGTAGAACAGGGTACGGTCGGCCGCTGGCCTCGCGGTATCGGGTTAGTTTGGTCCCATGGATGCCAACCGAGCCCGTTCGTTCGGCGCGCGGGCGGCCGACTACGCGGAGCACCGGCCGGGCTACCCGGCGGACAGCGTGCGGTGGGCACTCGGCGCGGCGGCCCGCCCGGTCCGCGACGTGCTGGACCTGGCGGCCGGCACCGGGAAGCTGACCGAGGGGCTGCTCCCGCTGGGGCTGACGGTGACCGCGGTGGAGCCGGACGACGGCATGCGCGCCGAGCTGTCCGACCGGTTCCCACAGGTCAACGCGTTGGCCGGGGCGGCTGAGGAGATCCCGCTGGCCGCCGGCTCGGTCGACGCGGTGCTCGTCGGGCAGGCGTTCCACTGGTTCGACCAGCCGGCGGCCCTCGGCGAGATCGCGCGGGTGCTGCGCCCGGGTGGCGGCTTCGGCGCGCTGTGGAACGGCGAGGACGACACCGTCGAATGGGTGGCCGGGCTCGTCGAGGTGTCGGACACCCGTCGCAACATCACGCCGGAGCGGTTCGTGCTGCCGGCGCATCCGGGGTTCGCGCCGTTCGAGGAGGCGTCGTTCCCGCACACCCACCGGCGCACGATCGAGTCGATGGCGGAGACGTTCGGCACGCGCTCATGGCTGCTGGTGCTGCCCCCGGACGAGCGCGCCGCCATGTTGTCCCGGATCCGCGCCTACCTGGCGGCCCGGCCGGAGACGTCCGGTGGTGAGTTCGACCTGCCGCTGACGACGAGGGTGCTACGCGCGTCGGGACCGCACTAGCGGGGGGCGTTGCGTTCGAAGACGAGGCGCAGGCCCAGCAGGGTCAGGTCCGGGCGGTGGTCGGTGATCGTCTCGGACTCGTCGACCACCAGCGGGGCCAGGCCGCCCGTCGCCATGACCGTCACCTCGCCGGGGTGGGACGTGCGGTGCAGCTCGTCGATGATGCGGCGGACCAGGCCGTCGACCTGGGCCGTGAAGCCGTAGATGATGCCCGACTGCAGGCACTCGACCGTGTTCTTGCCGATCACCGACTTCGGGCGGACCACCTCGACCTTCCGCAGCGCCGCCGCGCGGGCCGCGAGCGCGTCCACCGAGATCTCGATGCCGGGCGCGAACACCCCGCCGAGGAACTCGCCGCGCGCGGAGATCACGTCGATGTTCGTCGACGTGCCGAAGTCGACCACCACGCAGGTCGTCTCGTGCAGGTGGTGGGCCGCCAGCGTGTTGATCACCCGGTCGGCGCCCACCTCCTTCGGGTTGTCCACCAGCAGCGGGACACCGGTGCGCACGCCGGGCTCGACGATCACCCTCGGCACGGACCGGTAGTACCTGCTGAGCATCACCCGCAGCTCACGCAGCACCGCGGGGACCGTCGACAGGGCCGACACACCCGTGACCGACTCGGCGTACTCGCCGAGCAGGCCGCGCATCGTCAGCGCCAGCTCGTCGGCGGTCATCTGCGGGTCGGTCCGCATCCGCCAGTCGTGGACCAGCTCGGCGCCGGCGAACAGCCCCAGGGCGATGTTCGTGTTGCCGACGTCGATCGTGAGGAGCACTCAGCGCTCCGACTGCAGCAACGCGTCGAGCATCGCCGCGTCGGCGGTCTCCGCGGAGATGGCGCCGCTCACCAGGCTGTGGCCCGCCGGCACGTAGGCGGGCACCGAGCCGCGGTCGACGATCTTGTTGGCCTCGTCGACGAACACCACGCGCGGGCGGTGAACGGCCGCCTCCGCGGCGTCCATCAGGCCGTACGAGATGAGAATCACGGTGTCGCCCGGGTGCACCAGGTGCGCGGCGGCGCCGTTGATGCCGATGACGCCGCTGCCCCGCTCGCCGGTGATCACGTACGTCTCGAGCCGGGCGCCGTTGGTGACGTCGACGATCGCGACCTGCTCGCCCTCCAGCAGGTCCGCCGCCTCCATCAGTACCGGGTCCACGGTGACCGAGCCGACGTAGTGCAGGTCGGCCTGGGTCACCGTCGCCCGGTGGATCTTGGATTTGAGCATCGTGCGGAACATGTCAGTTCTCCCCCTCGCCACCCAGGTTCACCGGGGCGTTGTCGATCAACCGCGTCGTGCCCACCCGCGCGGCCACGAGGAGCCGCGCCTCCCCACGCTCGGGCGCCGGACCCAGGTCGGCGCCCCGTAGCTCCAGATAGTCGACCTCGACCAGTGGCTCCTCGTCGAGCACGGCACGCGCGGACTCCAGCACGACTCCAGCACCGCCGGCGCTGACCCGCGCGCCGGCCGTCAGTGCCGCGGACAGTGTGACGGCCGCCGTCCGCTGGTCACCGGCCAGGTAGGCGTTCCGGGACGAACGGGCCAGGCCGTCGGTGTCCCGGACAATCGGGACACCGATGATCCGCGCGTCGTGGTTGAGGTCCCGGACCAGCTTCCTGACCAGCGTGAGCTGCTGGTAGTCCTTCTCGCCGAACACCGCGTAGTCCGGGCGGATGATGTTGAGGAGCTTGGACACCACGGTCAGCACGCCCGCGAAGTGTCCTGGGCGGGACGCGCCTTCCAGCTCGCCGCCGAGTGGTCCCGGGTCGACGGTCACCTCCGGACCACCCGGGTACATGTCCTCGCGCGACGGCGTGAACACGAGCTCGACGCGTTCCTCCCCGCATGCCTGGAGGTCCTGCTCCAGCGGCCGCGGGTAGCGGTCGTAGTCCTCGTCCGGCCCGAACTGCAGCGGGTTGACGAAGATGGACGCGGCCAGCACGGTGCCGGGCAGCCGGCGCGCGGTGCGCATCAGCTGGCGGTGGCCGTCGTGCAGTGCGCCCATGGTCGGCACGAGTGCGATCTTCCGGCCGACCGCCCGCAGGGCGCGCGCGGTGGCCACCATGTCTTCCAGTCCACTGTGGACGTGTAGCTGGCCGGGGGTGAACCTCGGCGTCATCGGCGATCCTCTCCGGGTTCGAGCGCCGCGAAGACGTCGGGAGCGAGGTCCGGTCGCAGGAGCCCGCTCTCCTCGGCCCGTTCCGCGGTGCGCGCGGCGAGCGCGCGGTAGGTGGACAGCATCTCCGGCGCGTTCTCGGCGAGCACCCGCAGGTGGGCCTTGACGGTGCCGACGTCGCCGCGGGCGACCGGGCCGGTGAGCGCGCGGTCACCGTGGCGCAGTGCGTTGTCCAGCGCGGCGGACAGCAGCGGGCCGAGCATGCGGTTGGGGTCGCCGACGCCGGCCTGCTTGAGCAGGTCCGCCGCCTCGGCGACCAGCGTGACCAGGTGGTTCGCGCCGTGGGCCAGCGCGGTGTGGTAGAGCGGGCGGGCGGCGTCCGGGATGCGGACGGGCTCGGCGCCCATCTCCACCACCAGCGCCTCGCCGACGCTCCAGGCGGCCTCGTCACCGTCGCCGGCCGTGACGCCGAAGCAGCAGGTGGCGAGGCGTTCGAGGTCCTCGGCCCGGCCCGTGAAGGTCATCACCGGGTGGAGGGCGAGCGGCAGGGCGCCCCGCTCGGCCGCCGGCGCGAGGACGTCGACGCCGTGTGCGCCACAGGTGTGCACGACGATCTGGCCGGAACGCAGCGCGTCGGCGGCGGCGAGGCCGCGGACCATGCCGCGCAGTGCGTCGTCGGGGAGGGCGAGCAACACGAGGTCGGCCCGGCGGACCACCTCGTCGGGCGGGAGGAGCGGGACGTCGGGCAGCAGCTCCTCGGCACGCTGGACGGACTCCTTGGACACGCCGGAGGCGGCGACGACCGTGTGACCGGCGCGCATGAGGGCGGCCCCGAGCACCGCGCCGACGCGGCCGGTGGAGACCACCCCGACGGCAAGGCGTGCGGGCCGGTTCATTCCGCCTCCCTAGCTCTCCCGACGGAAGCGTAACTTCGCGCACGCGTACGCGGCGGGGCGGCCCGGCCCGAAGGGGTACTTCAGGGCGGGCCCGGCCGCCGTTCCTGGGTGCGGGCGGGGAGGTCGGCCTTCGCGGCGTGCAGGACGGTGATCAGGCGGGCCTCGCGGTCCTGCGCGTCGGCGCCGGCCAGACCGATGCGGACGGCGTGCCAGAGGAAGGCCAGCTCGGTGACCGCGGCCTGGTAGGTGCCGACGGCGCGGGCCGCGCTCCGGCCCCGCTTGCGCCCGGCCTGCACCCGCCAGCGGCGCCGGGCCGTGAGCGTGACCAGGCGTCGCACGTAGGCGGGGTCGACCCAGCCGCGGTCGACCATCTCGGGCAGCGCGCGGGCCACGATCCGCTGCTCGCGGCGCCGGTGCCAGCTGACCAGCATCACGCCCGCGATGAAGATCGGCACCATGACCAGGAAGTACACGTTCAGGAACGTCGTCGGGGTGCCGAGCGTCGCGGCCGCGTTCCACATGGCGTGCAGCAGGACGGCGAGGAGGTAGCCGGCGAGCGGCGCCAGGACGCGGAGGTACCGGCTGGGCGTGCGCACGGCGATGCCGGCGCCGATGCCGATCATGGCCGTGAACAGCGGGTGCGTGAACGGCGACAGCACGCCGCGCAGGATGAACGCGGTGACCACGCCGCCGGTGCCGGCGTTGCCGAAGCCGTGCTCGGCGAACGCGCGGCCGAAGTAGTAGATGTTCTCGGTGAACGCGAACCCGGCCGCGACGAAGCCCGCGTAGACGACGCCGTCGATCACGCCGTCGAACTCGTTGCGCAGGAAGTACATGACGCCGAGGACGAAGACGCCCTTGAGCGCCTCCTCGAACAGCGGCGCGGACACGATGGCGCTGATCTTGTCGCCGCCCCCGTGGCCGAGCAGCTTGTCACCGATGGCCGCGGCGGTGTTGTTGACCAGCAGAGCCGTGATCGCCGCGACGCTCGCGCCCCAGCCGAACGCCAGCCACAGCATGCGCGCCGGCTCCGGCTCCCAGCGGTCGATCCACAGAAGCGCGGCCACGATCGACGCGACGGGCACGAGCGCCGCCACGATCCCGACCAGCTCGGCGACAAGCCCGACCCGCGCGGTGGAGATCGCGAGAAGCGTCAGCCCACAGGCCGCGAGCACCATCAACGCGGCAACGGGAAGAAGAACGGTCCGCCGTCGCGGAGTATGCCGACGCGGCGGCCGAGCAGGGTGCACGCGATCACCCTAACGGCGCCAATGAGCCCCACGTCCACACACCACGAGTCCCGCGTTCAAACGCCGCGAGTCCCGCGTTCGCACACCGCGAGTCCCGCATCCGCACATACCGAGTTGCGGTTTGGTGCAGGTCTCGCCCGGATGGCCCGGGTGCGGGTGCACGGAACCGCAACTCGGTGTGCCTGAAACCGCAACTTGGTGTGCGTGAAGCCGCGACTCGGTGTGGTTGAACGCGGGACTCGCGGTGTTCGGGGGGTGGGTCAGTCCTCGCGGCGGCGTCGGCGGCGGGGGTTGGCGTCGAGGCCGTGGTTGGCGAGCAGTTCGTTCACCGAGCGGCCCGAGGCGTGGGAGCCGGACTCCTCGGCTCGCTTGCCGACGGTCTCCTGCCAGGAGGGTTGGCCCTCGGCCCGGCGACGGCGGCCGCCGCCCGAGTCGTCCTCCTCCTCGGCGCGGTGGCGGTGGCCGCCCTCCTCCGGCTGCGCGGGTGCGGGCGGCGGGTTGACCTGTTGCCAGACGTTGCGCAGGCTCGACTGGTCCTGCTGCTGGCGTGCCTGTTGCGGCACGTATGCGCGGCTGCCGTAGGTCGGCTCCACGCCCTGTTGGTTGTACTGCGCGAGCCAGCTCGTCTGCTCCGCCCGGCCGCCGAGTGGCGCGCCGGCGTTGGGGGCCGCGGCGTGGTGGGTGCCGGTGTCCTGCGCCGGCGTGGGGGCCGCTGGGAAACCGAGGCTGCTCGCCTGGGCCGGCGTGGGGAGCGCTGGGAAGCCGGGGCTGCTTGTGGGGGCCGCTGGGAAGCCGGGGCTGCTGGCCTGTGCCGGCCGGGCTGGAGGGAAACCGGGATGACTCGCCTGCACCGGAGGGAAACCGGGGTGGCTCGCCTGCACCGGAGGGAAACCGGGGTGGCTCGCCTGGGCGTGCGTGTGACCGGGGTAGTTGGTGGCCGGGTTGGGGCGGCTCACCGCCGGCAGTCCTGGATTGCTCGCGGCCAGGTTGGCGTGCCCTTGAGCCGGGGGGCCAAGGGGGCTCGCCGCGTGGTTGGCACGCCCCACCGGCGGCAACCCTGGATGGCTTGTCGACGGGTCGGCATGAGCCGCCGCGGGCACCCCAGGGGGATTCGCCGCCGAATTCGAGCGGGCCACGGACGGCAATCCCGGGTGGCCGGTCGCCGCTGGGTTGGGGCGGCTCGATGCTGGCCATCCTGGTTGGCTCGCTGCCGAATTCGAACGACCCACCGCCGGCAACCCGGGCTGACTTGCCGCAGGATTGGCATGACTCACTGGCGGCATTCCCGGGTAGCTCTCCGCTGAGTTGGAACGGCCCACCGCTGGCCCAGGTTGACTCGCCGCAGGGTTGGCACGACTTGCGTGCGACCCTGTGGAACTCGCCGCCGAATTCGAACGGCCCGACGGCAGCCCGGGTTGACTCGCAGGATTGGCACGACTCGCCTGCGACGACCCTGGCGAACTCGCCGCCGAGTTCGAACGGCCTACGGCCGGCATCCCCGGATAACTCCCCGCCGGGTTCGAGTTGCTCACCGCCGGCAACCCAGGCTGACTCGCGGCAGGATTCGCACGGCTTGCCGCCGAACCGGGGCGACTCACCGGCGGCATCGCCGGGTAGCTCGCCGACGGGTTCGAACTGCTCGTCGACGGGAGCCGCGGGTGGCTGTGTGCTGCCGGTGACTGCTCCTCCCAGGACGGGTCCCACTCCTGTGCGCTGTCGCTCCAGGCCGGGGTGGCGGCGCGGCGCGGCGCGGGGTCTGGTGGGCGCTGGGAGTCCTGGCGGCGGGGCTGTTCCGAACGGCGGGATGGCTGCGGCTCGGCGAGGCCGTCCGGCATGAACCAGCGGTCGGACATCTCGGCCGGGTGCGGCTGGCGGGGGGCCGGCTGCGGGGTGGGGTTCACCTGTTCGGGTGTCGATCGTTCGGGGCGGGCTGAGCGGTCGGGGCGGCGGGGCTGTGACGGTGGGCGGGAGTCGGCGACGCGGGGTTCGGGGCGGGCGGGGCGTTGTTTCTGGTGTTGTTCGCGGACGCGTTCGATCAGCTCGGTCTCGGCCTCACGGACGATCGGCGGGATCACGACGTTCGCCTGCTTGAGCTGTGCGGCGGGGAGGTGCTTGACGTCGCGGCGCACGGACAGGGAGCGGTCCTCGGCGAGTGAGCGCATGCGGGTCGCCTCGGCCTGTAGGGCATACCGCTCGACCAGGAACTCGCCGCCCATCAGGCCTTCCAGCGTCTGCCGGAGGTTCTGCAGCTCACCGCGCAACGCGGCGATGTCGTCGCGGGAGGTCTCCTCGGCTCTGCGCTTGGCCTCGGCCTCGACCGTCAGCTCGTGCTCGCGGCGGGCGGCGATCTCCCGTTCCAGCTCCAGCTCGTAGATCCGCTGCCGCTCGGCCAGCGCCTCCCGCTGTTCGGCGACCTGCCTGCGGTACCGCGCCGCGAGGAAGCTGCCGGCCAGCGCGGCCCACAGGGCCGCCACGATGCCCAGCCGCAACCACTTCTCCTGGTCGGTCAGCACCAGCAACGCGGTCGCGGCCGCGGCGAACACGACCGCGCCGACGAGTAACGCGCGGCCGGCGATCGAGGCGGCCTCGGGCCCGTCGGGAGAGTCGCGGCGGGCGTTCATGGGACACACCGTACCGGTCTGTTATGAGGTCGAGACCATTACGATTCGGAATTAAGATCATCCGTTCGCGTCGGAACTCCGCTCGGGTGGCTGATTGTCCTGGTCACGCGGCGCACGGCAGCACCATTCGAGATAAAGGGCGGCCGCGATCAGGATCGCGGAACAGGTCACACCGACCACCGTGCTGGGCAGGTCGTCGGCCGCGGCCGTTATCTCCGCGCGGCGGGGCAGCACGTAGGCGAGGATCGCGAGCCAGGCGCCGAACATGATCGCGCCGAGCAGCGAGGACGCCTTGGCGAGCGCCACGGCGCGGGCGGCGGTGAGTGCCTGGACGTCCCTGCGCGGGTTGCGGATGCGGGAGCGCAGCGAGAACCCGAACCCGGCCTCGACGATCGCGAGCACGAGCAACGTGACGCCGGCGAGGGTCGGCAACGGCGGCATGTCGCCGTAGAAGTTGCGCACCAGCAGGTAGACCAGCACGGTGGCGACGAGTCCGGTGAGGACCAGATCCCGGACCCGGGTGAAATGCATACATCAACGGTACTGGGTCTCCACCAAGTGCTTGACTCTCCAGTAACTGGAAGGTTGAGCATGCCGCACATGGGGTTCCTGACGATCGGCGAGCTGGCCAGGCGAACGGGCCTGACGACCCGCACGATCCGGTTCTACTCGGACGAGGGGCTGCTGCCGCCCGCACACCGGACGGACGCGGGCTACCGCCTGTACGACGGGGCGTCGCTGGCACGGCTGGAGCTGCTGCGGACGCTGCGTGAGCTGGGCCTCGGCCTGCCGGACGCGTCGGCCGCACTGGCCGGCGCGCAGCCGGTGGCCACACTGGCCCGCCGGCACGCGGCGTTGCTGGACGAGCAGATCCGGGTGTTGCAGCTGCGCCGCGCCGTGCTCCGCGCGATCGCCAGAACCGAGACCGAACTGGATGGAGTGCGACTGATGAAGGACATGGCGTCGATGACGGACGCCGAGCGTGCGGCACTGCTCGACGAGTTCTGGGACGAGGTGATGGGCGGGCTGGACATCAACCCGGAGTTCGCGGCCGGGATGCGGTCGGCCAAGCCGGTGCTGCCCGACGACCCGTCACCGGAGCAGTTGGAGGCGTGGCTGGAGCTGGCGGAGTTGGTGCGGGACAAGGACTTCCGCGCCCGTATCCGGGGGATGAGCGAGGCTCACTCGGCGGCCCGCGCGACCGGGCAGACGATGGACGCGCCGTTCGAGGACATGCGCGACCAGTGGCGGGGGTGGACGACCCGGGCGTCGGCGGCCATCGAGGCGGGTGAGGCCCCGACGTCGGCCGCCGGGCAGGCACTGGCGGGTGACATCGCCGCGACGTCCGGGAAGTCCGCCGCCGAGGTGGCGGACGAGATCGCGACCGGGACCGACGCGCGGGCGGAGCGGTACTGGCAGCTGATGGCCGTGATCAACGGCTGGCCGCAGTGGCCGGCCCAGGTGCCGGCCGCGGAGTGGATCCAGGCGGCGTTGCGCGCCGCGGGCTGACGGTCAACCGCCCAGGGTCAGGTCCTCGCGCTCGTGCACGTCCGCGCGGTCGTTCTCCGGAAGCGCCGCCAGCAGTGACCGCACCGGGCCGTGGCCCGGTAGGGCGGCGTCCGGCTCGATGGCCAGCCATGGGATCAGGACCGTCGCCCTGTCCGGGGTGCCGGGATGTGGGAGGAGGAGGTCGGGGTGGTCGCTCGTCACCCCGTCCACCGTGACCACGTCCACGTCCAGTGTTCGCGGGCCCCAGCGTTGCTCGCGAACCCGGCCCGCCGCCTTCTCCAGTTCCTGGCCGCGGGCCAGCCAGCCCCACTCGTCGGTCGACGGGGACCGGACGATCACGACCGCGTTCAGGAAGTCCGGCTGGTCGGTGACGCCCCACGGTGCTGTCTCGTAGACCGGGGACACCTTTTCCAGCACGTCACGCAGACCGGTCACCGCCAGTCGAAGGAACCCAAGGCGGTCGCCCAGGTTCGAGCCAAGGGACAGGACCGCCCTGGTCATCCCATGCGCTTTCGCGAGCGGCGGATCGTCACGGCCACGTCCTCGAACGTCAACGGGATCGGGGCGTTCGGCTTGTGGATGGTCACTTCCGCCGCGTGTAGGCGGGAGTCCCAGCGCATCAGGTCCTCCGCCGCCTCCGTGGCCACGGTCTCTATCAGGTCGCGCGACGGGCCGCCGACGATCTCCGCCACCCGCGACGCCAGTGCGCCGTAGTCGACGGTGTCGGCCAGTTCGTCCGTCGACGGCAGGTCCACCCACACCGTCACGTCCACGACGAAGTCCTGGCCGTCGCGCTTCTCGTGGTCGAAGACGCCGTGGTTGGCACGCACGCGCAGGCCCGTCAGCGTGATGCGGTCAGCCATTGAGCGCCTCCGCGACCTTCACCGCGTCCAGCGAACGCCGCACGTCGTGTACCCGCACGCCCCACGCCCCCGCGGCCGCGGCCAGCGCCGAGACCGCCGCGGTCGCCTCCTCGCGGCCGTCGGGCGGCCTCGGCACGCCTTCCTTGTCCGCCAGCAGCGTGCCGAGGAACCGTTTGCGCGAGGCCCCCACCAACACCGGAAAACCCATGGCCCGCAACACGTCCAGGTGGCGCAACAACGCCCAGTTGTGGTCGGCCTGCTTCGCGAAGCCCAGCCCCGGGTCCAGCACCAGGGCATCCGCGGACACGCCCGCCGCCAGGGCCGCGTCGACCCGCTGGGACAGCTCGGTGCGCACGTCCGCGACCACGTCGTCGTACGTGGCCAGGGAGTCCATGTCCTTCGAGTAGCCGCGCCAGTGCATCAGGATCCACGGCACGCCCGCGTCCGCCACCACGCGGGCCATGTCCGGGTCGGCCAGGCCGCCCGACACGTCGTTCACCACCACCGCGCCGGCCGCCAGCGCCGCCTCCGCCACCCGCGCACGCGTGGTGTCCACCGACACCACCACCCCCGCCGACGACAGGCCACGGATCACGGGCAGGACGCGGGCGATCTCGACGTCCGGGGCCACGCGGTCGGCGCCCGGACGGGTGGACTCGCCGCCGACGTCGACCAGGTCGGCGCCGTCGTTCCAGATCTCGACGCCGTGTGTGAGCGCGTCGTCCAGGTTCAGGTAGCGGCCGCCGTCCGAGAAGGAGTCGGGCGTGACGTTCAACACGCCCATCACGGCGCAGCGGCCGGGCCGGGGCAGCGCGTGGATCACCGGGTGCGCCCGTTGATGAGGGCGAGGGCCTCGGAGCGGGACGTCGCCGAGCTGCGGAACATGCCCCGCACCGCGGACGTCGTGGTACGCGAGCCGGGCTTGCGGACGCCGCGCATCGCCATGCACAGGTGCTCGGCCTCGACCACGACGATCACGCCGCGCGGGTCCAGCTTGCGGACCAGCGCGTCCGCGATCTGGGAGGTCAGCCGCTCCTGCACCTGCGGGCGCTTCGCGTACAGGTCGACCAGCCGGGCCACCTTCGACAGGCCGGTGACCTTGCCCTGCTCGTTCGGGATGTAGCCGACGTGGGCGACGCCGTGGAACGGGACCAGATGGTGCTCGCACGTCGAGTACATCGAGATGTCGGTGACCAGCACGAGCTCGTCGTGCGCCTCGTCGAACGTGCGGTCCAGCACCTCGTCCGGGTCGGTGTACAGACCCGCGAACATCTCGAGGTATGCCTTGGCGACCCTTTTCGGGGTGTCCTGCAGGCCCTCGCGGTCCGGGTCCTCGCCGCATGCGAGCAGCAGCTCCCGGACCGCCTTCTCGGCCCGATCCTGGTCGAACACGGACCCGCCGGTGTACAGCGGGCCCCGGCTCCGCTGGGACCCGTTAACCGTCACAACTACCTCCGGTCGCCGTGCGGATCCTCAGCCTCAGGACCCCTCAGCGCCCACTATTCCATTCGGGACCGTCGCGACGTTCCGTCCCATCCTGTGGACGGTCCTGCTCGGCCGGCGGCTCCGGCTGGTCCCACGACGGCCGCCACGGCTGGTTGTTGCCCTGCGGCGTGGTCGCCGGGGTCCACCCGGGCGGGGCACCGTAGTTCGGCGGGCCGGCGTTGCCGCGCGGCTCGTAGCTCGGGTACGGCTGGCCGTACGGACCGCCCGGGTACGGACCCGGCTGC
>NZ_DASQCC010000057.1:0-10952 GCF_035634895.1 Actinophytocola sp.
ATCGTGGTGACGAAACCGCCGTTCCACTGGTTGATCGCCGCCGTGGCCACGCAACCGGTGGTCGCCGGCGGCGGGTCGGTGGGCGGCGGGTCGGTCGGGGGCGGGTCGGTCGGGTTCTCGCCGGAGAGGGTCGGCGTCGTCCAGTCCCGCCACTCGGCCAGGTTGCCGGGCTTCCTGCTGGAGATCCGGAAGGTGCCGGCCGCGCTGCCCGTCCTCACCAGGAACTTCTGGATGTTCTGCTGTAGCGGGGTGCGCCATTCCGTGCGGGTGGCGCAGTGCGTGCCGTCCTGGATGTCGGACCAGTACGAGATGTTGTCGCCCGCGCCCAGTGCCTTGTACACCTCAGCGCCGCCCAGCGCGGCCACGCTGCCCGACCTCGCGCCCAGCCAGTCGATGTGCGGGTTCTCCATGATGAACAACCCGCGTGGCGCGATCATCGCGACCGTCTCGTGCTGGTCCACCGGCAGTGTGTTGGGGTTCGAGGTGAACTGGCTGAACGCGTCACCCAGCCACGGCTGCTCGCCGTAGGCGCTGCTCAGCGGCTGGCTGCCCGACTCCCCCGGGATCCCACGGAGGATCGGGACGCCCGCGCTGCCCGACTCGATCGGCATGGTCAGCGCGATGCGCTGGTCGAACGCGCCGACCGCGAAGGCGCCCTTGCCGTAGCGCGAACAGCCCGTGACGCCGACCGAGTCCGCCTTCAGCACGGTGCCGCCGGACTGCTCGATCACGTCGATGATCCGGCTCGCGCCCCACGCCCACGCGGCCAGCAGGCCGGTGGCGCTCGTGTTGCCGTACAGCGTGTAGAACGCGCCCTGCTTGTTGTTGCGTGGCGTGCCTTCCCGGCCGACCGCCAGCGGGTCGTAGCTGATGACCGCGGCGCCGGCAGACCGGATGGTGGCCGTGTCCGCGCCGAACCCGCCCAGCACGATGACGGCCGGGAACGGACCGGTGCCGCTGGGCAGCTGGACACTCGCCGAGAAGCTCGCGCTCCGGCCGTTCTGCGACACGTTCACGGTAATGCTGGAATTTGAGACAGTTCCCGTGACGCTCGTCGGCTTTACCGGTTTCTCGCCGTAGACATACCGCTCGGCCATTCTCTTGATCTCCGCGCGGCGGCAACGCCAGTCCGCCTTCGTGGAAATACGCGTGCCGTCCAGCTTTCGGAACGGGTCGGGTAGCCGGGAATTGGAGGTCAGCGAACCGGGCAGGGTCACCGCGCAGCCGGCCCCGTCGTCCTCGACCCCGGCGGCCGCGACCGCGGCCAGTGCCGGCGCGGATCTCACCACTTCCGTTGCCACGCCCACGATTCCGAGGGCCACTACCGCCAGCACGACGGCACCCGAGCGAATCCCGGCACGAACCGGTCTGGTGATCACCAGGGCTCTCCTTTCTCGGTGGTAACGCCATCGAACCCGCCAGATCACACCGAAAATTTCGGAAACATACCCGAAATAGTGTATGCCCGAAATGCGATTCCGGTCAACGGTCGTCGCCAGCGCGAGCGAACTTCGAAACATTTCGGAATAGTTTTGGGAGCGCTCACACATCTAGCCGGCTCTGTCTGCCGGTCGATGTGCACGGGCACAACATCGCGTGTAACGGGCCTGCCCACGGCCCACTTCGTTCCATTGCCAGACCGGTGCGGCACCAGCCATAGTGTTAACGCTCACTTCGGTCTCGTTCCACCGACGCAAGGAGCCGGAGCATGGTCACCCGCAGGACAGTGCTGTCCGCCGCGGCCGCGGGAATGGTGGGCACCGCGTTGGGCACGCGCGTCGCGAGCGCCGACACCACCATCGCCGTCGACCCGACCGCCGACTTCGGGACCTGGGAGGGCTGGGGCACCTCGTTGGCCTGGTGGGCCAACATCTTCGGCGACCGGGACGACTTCGCGAACCTGTTCTTCACCACGAACACCGTCGCCTACGGGGGCGCCTCGCTACCCGGCCTCGGCATGAACATCGCCCGCTACAACCTCGGCGCGTCCAGCTGGAACAGCGTGAACGGCGAGACGATGGCCGCCTCGGCGAACATCCCGCGGTTCAAGCAGATCGAGGGCTTCTGGCAGGACTGGAACCTGACCGACCCGAGCCGGTGGAACTGGGCCGCGGACGCACACCAGCGTGCGGCGCTGACCAAGGCCGTGTCCCGCGGCGCGCTGGCCGAGCTGTTCGCGAACTCGCCGATGTGGTGGATGTGCCTCAACCACAACCCGTCCGGCGCTTCCGGCGGCGGGAACAACCTCCAGTCCTGGAACTATCGCCAGCACGCCGTGCACCTCGCCGAGACCGCCCGCCACGCGCGGGACAGCTGGGGCGTCGACTTCCGCACGGTCGAGGCGTTCAACGAGCCGTCGGCGACCTGGTGGACCGCCACCGGCACGCAGGAAGGCTGCCACATCGACGCGAGCATCCAGCGGACGGTCGCGCAGAACCTGCGGGAGGAGCTGAACAGCCGCGGCCTCACCGGCGTCCGCGTGTCCGCCTCCGACGAGTCGCTCTTCGACCAGGCGCGGACCACGTGGAACTCCTTCGACGCCACCACGAAGTCGGTCGTGGCGCAGGTGAACGTGCACGGCTACCAGTACGAGGGCGGCCGGCGCGACCTGCTGTACGGCGACGTCCGGTCGGCCGGGAAGATCCTGTGGAACTCCGAGTACGGCGACGGGGACGGCACCGGCCTGCGGATGGCGACCAACCTGTGCCTGGACTTCCGCTGGCTGCACCCGACCGCGTGGGTGTACTGGCAGGTGATGGACCCGTCGGCCGGCTGGGGCCTGGTCAGGTATGACGGCGGCTCGCTGCAGGCGGGCGCGGTGGAGACGAAGCTCTACGTGCTGGCGCAGTTCACCCGGCACGTCCGGCCCGGCATGCGGATCCTCGGCGCCGGCACGGACAACGTGGTGGCCGCCTACGACGCGACCGCGCGGCGCCTGGTGCTGGCGGCGGTGAACCCCGGCGCGGCGCAGACGATCACGTTCGACCTGTCCCGGTTCACGACCGTGCCGACCGGCACGATCACCCGCTGGACCACCGTGACCTCCGCCGGCGGCGACCGGTACGTGCGCCGCGCCGACGTGACGCCGAGCGGAAGGACGGTGCGCCTGGCTTTCCCGGCCGGCTCGGTGCAGACACTGCAGCTCGACGGCGTCGTGTCGTAACCGGGCCGACCGTTGTGGGAAGTGCTCCCAGGTCGTACATTGATTGTTTGGGAGCGCTCCCAGAGACGTGTTCGCTCACCGACAAGGAGCACACATCATGCGAAGCGGTGTACTCGCAGCCGCGGTCCTCGCGGCGGTCGCGCTCGCGGCGCCGCACACCTCCGCGCAGGCGGCCGCCGGCTGCCCGAGCGGGACCTTCTGCGACGGTTTCGAGACCCAGACGGGCTCGTCGCCCACCGGCGACTGGGCGACGACCTTCCCCAACTGCCAGGGCACCGGCGCTGCCGTCGTGGACACCACCACTGTCCACGACGGCAGCAGATCACTGCGGATCGATGGCCACGCCGGGTACTGCAACCACGTGTTCGTCCGCACCACCCGCGGCGTCGGCGGATCGGCGTTGTACGCGCGGTTCTACGTGCGGCACACCACCACGCTGCCGGACGCCCACGTCACGTTCCTGGCGATGAGGGACGGCGCCGACAACAACAGGGATCTGCGGATGGGCGGCCAGAACCGCGCCCTGCAATGGAACCGCGAGTCCGACGACGCCACCCTGCCCGAGCAGAGCCCGGTCGGGGTCGCGCAGAGCGTGCCACTGCCGGTCGGCCAGTGGACGTGCGTCGAGTTCGGCGTCAGCGGCTCGGAGCTGCGGACCTGGGTCAACGGCGCCGAGGTCGCCGGGTTGCACGCCGACTCGACACCCACCCAGGATGTCGACTCGCAGTGGCTGCGGCGGGGCACGTGGCGGCCGGCGCTCACCGACGTCCGGCTCGGCTGGGAGAGCTACGGCGTCGGCGACGACACCCTGTGGTTCGACGACGTGGCGCTGGCGCCGGCCCGGATCGGCTGCGCGTAACACACCCCGCCACCGGAGGGCATCCTTCGGGTACGCTCCGCCGGAATGAGGATTGGTGTGCTCGGCGCCGCCCGGATCGCCCCGGCCGCGTTGGTCCGGCCCGCACGGGCCGTTGACGGTGTGGAGGTCGGCGCCGTCGCGGCACGCGACCGTGACCGGGCGGCGGCCTTCGCGACCCGGCACGGCGTGCCCACGGTCCACGACTCCTACGCCGACCTGCTCGAGGATCCGACGCTGGACGCGGTCTACGTCCCGCTGCCCAACGGCCGGCACGCGGAGTGGACCATGGCCGCACTCGCGGCCGGCAGGCACGTGCTGTGCGAGAAGCCCCTCACCGCCAACGCGGAGCAGGCGCGGGCGGTGGCGGCCGCGGCCGAGAAGGCCGGGCTGGTGGTGATGGAGGCGTTCCACTACCGGTACCACCCGCTCGCGAGGCGCATGGCGGAGATCGTCCACAGTGGAGAGTTGGGCGAGGTGAGGCGGGTGGAGACGGCGATGTGCTTCCCGCTGCCCATGTTCTCGAACATCCGGTACGACTACGACCTCGCCGGCGGCGCCCTGATGGACGCCGGCTGCTACGCGGTGCACTGCCTGCGCCTGCTCTCCCCCGCCGAGCCGGTCGTGACCGGGGCGAAGGCGCTGACGCTGCGGCGGGACCGGCGCGTCGACCGGGCGATGACCGCGTCGTTCGACCTCGGCGGCGGGGCCACGGGCCAGATCCAGGCGTCGATGTGGTCCTCGACGCTGCTGCGGCTGCGGGCACGCGTCGCCGGTGACCGCGGGACGCTCGTGGTGGACAACTTCGTCGGGCCGCAGGCGTGGTCGCGGTTCGTCGTCACGGTGGACGGCAGGCGCAGGCGGGAGCGGTTCGACCGCGAGGCGACGTACGTCCACCAGCTGCGGGCCTTCGACGCGGCCGTCCGCGGGGAGCAGACCAACCTCACGCCGCCGGCGGACTCGGTCGCCAACATGTCCGTGCTCGACGACATCTACCGCGCCGCCGGGCTACCACCGCGCGGCACGTGAGGTCTGGACCAAAGTGCACGAGGTCTAGACCAAGTCGCTCTTCCTGGGTTAATTTAAGACTTGTATTTAGCCTCGTCGGGGAGGAGCCGTCATGGCACCCAAACTGCTCGAACGGTTCCTGGTCCTGGTGGCGGTGTTGCTGGGTGCCACCGTGCTCGTCCCGGCCGCGGCACCCGCGGCACCGGCCGCGACGTTCAGCGTCCTCGCGTTCTACAGCGGCACCTGGGACGACGCCCACATCAGCTTCGAGAACGAGGCGCGGCCGTGGTTCGCCCAGCAGGCCGCGGCCAACGGCTACACGTTCACGGCGACGAACAACTGGAACACGCTGACGTCGGTGACGCCCGCGCAGTACCAGGTGCTGATGTTCCTGGACGACCAGCCGCAGTCATCGGCGCAGTTCCAGGGCTTCCAGCGGTACATGGACGCGGGCGGCGGCTTCTTCGGCTTCCATGTCACCGCGTACAACGACGACACGACGCCGTCCTACGCCAACTGGTTCCACAACGACTTCCTCGGCACCGGCCGTTTCGCGACCAACTCGTGGGGTCCGACACCCGAGACGCTGAAGATCGAGACGCGCGGCCACCCGTCGACGGCGAACCTGCCGGCCACCATCCGGTCGTCGACCAGCGAGTGGTACTCGTGGGAGCGCGACCTGCGGCAGAACGCGAACATCCAGATCCTGGCGTCGCTGGACCCGTCGACGTTCCCGGTCGGTGACGACCCGAGCCAGACATGGCAGGGCGGCTACTACCCGATCATGTGGACGAACAAGAACTACCGCATGCTGTACGCCAACTTCGGCCACAACAGGATGAACTACGACACGAACACGACGCTGTCGTCGACGTTCGACAGCCCGGACCAGAACCGGTTCGTCCTGGACGGCCTGAAGTGGCTGGGCGGCGGTTCGACCGGGAACCCCGGCGAGATCTCCCCCACCGCGTGGTACAACGTGACGAGCCGCTCGACGGGAAAGTGTGTTGACGCCCGCGCGGCGGCGTCGGCGAACGGGACGGTCATCCAGCAGTACGCGTGCAACGGCACGAACGCCCAGCATTTCCAGTTCCAGCAGACGTCCGGCGGCTACGGCCGGATCAACAGCCAGCTCAACGCGGCGCAGGTCCTGGACGTCACGAACGTGTCGACGGCGGAAAGCGCGCCGATCCAGCTGTGGTTGTACGGCGGCGGGCTGAACCAGCAGTGGCAGTGGGTCGCCGAGGGCGGCGGGTACTACCACTTCGTGAACCGCAACAGCGCGAAGTGCCTGACGACCCCCGGCACGGCGGACAGCGTCCAGTTGGTGCAGACGTCCTGCAACGGGGGCGCGAACCAGTCGTTCCGGGTGGCCTGACCAGGTAGTCACGGGTACCGCCGGCCGGCGAGAAGGTCCGGGGGTGTTGATCTCACGGCCAGAAGGTCACTACTGTGTAGCGCATCCGGTTAATTTCCGACCATAGGAATGCCAGATGCGACGCCCTGCCTATCTCGCCGCCGGCGCTCTCGTCGCCGGTCTGCTCCTCGTCCCGGCATCCGCGAACGCGGCGGCCGGACCGACCACCCTGCCCGCGAGCCAGTACACGCTCAGCGCGAACTACAGCCAGTTCGACGCCGTCAACACCGCCCTCGTCTCGACGCTGGGCACCGCGGCCGTGCACACGGTGATGGACAACGCGAACCACGACCGCACGGGGC
Source organism: Actinophytocola sp. (assembly GCF_035634895.1). Classification (GTDB taxonomy): domain Bacteria; phylum Actinomycetota; class Actinomycetes; order Mycobacteriales; family Pseudonocardiaceae; genus Actinophytocola. Next base: position 6,747 of record NZ_DASQCC010000057.1, read on the forward strand.
TGCCGTCGTCGTTCTCGGTCGCCGGGCTGTCGACCGGTTTCCGGTTCGACAGCGGGGACAACTCCGACTGCGCGAACTACCCGCAAGGGATCACGACCAGCCGGGACGCGGTCGGCACGGCCAACAGCGGCAACTACGACGGCCACCAGCTCGTCGTGGTCAGCTGGTACACCAAGGACTCCTGCGACGGCAGCCAGGAGCGCAGCCGGATCACGCTGGTCGACTGGGACGCCACGTACCCCAACAAGTACCGCAAGGTCCTGCTCGTCGAGCCGACCGGGTCCGCGGCCACGCCCAACTTCAAGGACATCCCGATCCACGCCGGCGGCGTCTCCTGGTACGGCGACTACCTCTACGTCGCCGACACCGGCCGCGGGATGCGGGTGTTCGACATGCGCAAGATCCTCAAGACGAACACCGGCGGCACCGCGGACCAGATCGGGCGCCAGTCCAGCGGCGTCTACTACGCACACAACTACGCCTACGCCCTGCCGCAGATCGGCACGATCACGGCCAGCACGACGTCGGGCACCAACCTCGCGTGGTCGTCGATCTCGCTCGACCGGGTCAGCAGGTCGATCGTGATGGCGGAGTACACCTGCTCGTCGGGCTGCACCTCCTACCCCAACCGCGCCCCGCGCGCGATCCGCTTCCCGTTCGCGTCGAGCGGCACGTTCGCCGCGTCGACGACGGCCAGCCAGGCGCTCCAACTGCCCTGGTACAACCTCAACGGCGTCGCGTCGCACAACGGGCGCTGGTGGTTCAACTCCTCCGGCCAGAAGCAGCTGTACTACTGGGCCTCGGACACCGGCGCACACACCTACTCGTGGGTGAGCTCTGGCGAGAGCATCTCGTACTGGGAGGACGACACCAACCCCGATCTCCTGTGGACACTGCAGGAAGGCACCGGCAGCCGCAACGTCTTCGCCGTGGAGCAGGCAACCTACGACGGTTGACCCGCCGGGTTGGATCCAACGGCTGGCAGACCGTTGCCCGCGACGCGATGGCCCGACCTGTCATCGCGGGGCAACGGTCTGCTTGCCCTGCCAGCGGCCGGTCGGGCGGGAAGCGGCGAAGACATCGTGCCCTCGCCGCGGCAAACCCGGCTTCCAGCGCGGGTGGACCGGCTTGGGCGGTCCGCTCGCGGCCGCGGCCGGCCAAACAACCGCCTCGAATTGCAGCGCTGTCTGACCCACCGCACCGAACTCTCCTGAGCCCAACCGCGACCCATTGCTGGCCGAGGACGAGCTGACACAGGCCGCGGACGTGCACGAACACGGGCAGGAAGGTCGCCCACCTGGCCAGGCGCCCGCGGCGCGGCGCTCGAGGTACGGGAGCCGACCGGCGCCAAGGTGGCCAAGGCGTTGCAGGGCAAGGATGTTCTGCCCGGCGATTCGCCCGTATGGTGAATTTGGTCGACTGCCTGCCGGTGATTGTGCCGTGCCGCGGCGGTTTCACCGCGTGGCGACGGGTCTCGGCCGTCGCCGCGGCGGACCCGCGGGTGCTGGCATGGCGTTACGCGAGCCGGACGTCGACCTGTAGCCGACCAGCGGGGAGGCCAGATGAGACCGGATTCGAGTCACGCCGAGGCGCGGGCGTTACGGGTGTACGTCGAGGCGGTGGCCGCGGCGGTGGGTGTGGAGTCGACCGCGGCCTGGCAGGAGTACGGCCCACCGTCGTCCGCCTACGTCGCGCTGGCCGACCTCATGCCGGACGACCGTTTGCTGATGCTCCAGTGGAACAACGAGGACGGCTGGGCGCTGGCGGTCGAGCCGGCCGGCGTGGAGCCCCCGGTGATCCTGGCCGCGTGGCCGGAACGGGTGTTCCTCACCCCGGCGGACCTGGCGGCGGAGGTGCGGCGGGCGCTCACGCCCCGGGTGACGGTCGCGGTTCCCGTGTCAGCCGGCGAGAAACCGCGCGCCGGCTGACAGCGTCGGCTTCAGGCAAGCGGTTTCTTGAGCTTGCCGGCCAGGCGTTCCTGGCGTGGCCAGCGGACCTTGGTGGCCCAGCCGAGCTTCTCGAAGACCCAGATCACGCGGGCGGAGATGTCGACCTGACCGCGCCGCACACCGTGGCGCGCGCAGGTCGGGTCCGCGTGGTGGGAGTTGTGCCAGGACTCGCCCATGGACGCGACGGCCAGTGGCCAGAAGTTCGCGGACTTGTCCCGCGCCTCGAACGGCCGGTCCCCGATCATGTGGCAGATCGAGTTCACCGACCAGGTCACGTGGTGCAGTAGCGCGACCCGCACGAGGCCCGCCCAGAAGAACGCGGTCACCGCGCCCCACCAGGACGTGGTGATCAGACCACCGAGCACGGCCGGCGCGAGCAGCGTGAGCACGGTCAGCCATGGGAACAGGCGGTCCACGCGCTGAATGTCCCGGTCGGCCAGCAGGTCCGGCGCGAAGCGGCGGGCGTTGGTCTGCTCACGCTCGAACATCCACCCCATGTGGGCATGCCAGAAACCCTTCGCCAGCGCGACCGGGCCGGTGCCGAACAGCCACGGCGAGTGCGGGTCACCCTCCCTGTCGGCGTACGCGTGGTGGCGCCGGTGGTCCGCCACCCAGCCGACGACCGGGCCCTGCATGGCCATACTGCCCACCGCCGCCAGCATGATCCGCAGCCCACGACGCGCCTTGAACGCGCCATGCGTGAAGTACCGGTGGAACCCGACGGTCACGCCGAGGCAGGTCAGTGTGTAGAAGAACGCGGCCAGCCCGACGTCGACCCACCCGAGGCCCCACCCCCACACGACCGGCACCGCCGCCGCCAACGCCAGCAGCGGAACCACCGCGAAGACCTTCACCAACAGCATCTGCAGCGGTGACTTCTCTCCCGCCAACATCGGCTCCGCGCCGCGCGCGTCCGCGACGGGCCGATCCACAAACGTGGTCAAATGTCCACCTCCCGGTGACGAAGCAAAAGGAAACCTGCCACCGGGGACTCGGGTGTACAGACGGATTGCACGGAACGGCCGAGCCCAAACCTCGGCGGAAACCGGCTATGCACGGTCGAGACGGGGATAGAGAGTCTCCTCGACCAGCAGCAGAACCGCTGCGGCGACGGGGATCGCGACAAGGGCGCCGATGACACCGAGCAGGGCCCCGCCGACCAGCACCGCCACGACGGTCACCAGGGCGGGGACCTTCACCGTGGTGCCGATGATCCGGGGAACGAGGATGTAGTCCTCGGCGAACCGGTAGACCACGACGAAGCCGACGGTGGCGAGGCAGACCGGCAGGGAGACGGTCAGCGCGACGAGGCTGATCAGGATCCCGCCGACGACCGAGCCGACGACGGGTATGAGGTCCAGCACCGCGACCGTGATCGCCAACAACACCGCGTAGGGCACGCCGAAGACCAGCAGCCAGATCAGGGTGAGCACGCCGGCGATGACCGAGATCACCACGTTGCCCAGCACGTATCCGCCGACCTTCGCGGAGATCTCGTCGCCGATGAGGATCGCCCTCGGGCGGCGGGAGTGTGGGATGAGGCGATAGAGCCCGGCCCGGATGCGGGGCATGGCCGACACGAAGTAGATGGTCAGCACGACCAGTACCACCAGGTTGGTCAGTACCCCGAACACGGCCAGGCCGGCGTCGAACAGCCCGGAACCGCCGCTGAGCGACTTCTCGATCGCCTCCTGGAGATGGACGCGCTCATTGAGCCGGCCGAGCCACGAGCTGTGGTCCTGTACCTGACGCAGGTAGTCGGGCACCTTCGCGACGAGCTGGGTGGTCTGCTCCACGAGGACGGGAATCGCGGCGGTGAGAAACCCGACGACCGCGCCGAAGGCCGCGGCGAACACCACGGTCACCGCCGCCCAGCGGGGCAGGCGCCGGCCGACCAGCCACGAGACCAGCGGTTCAAGGCCGATGGCGATGAACAGTGCCAACCCGATGAGGATCAGCACCTCCCGCAGGCTCGCCAGCATCAGCACCAGGCCGTAGGTCACCGCGACCCCCGCCGCGGCGGCCATGCCGACGAAGAACGGTGACTTGCGGTCGAAGCGCTTGCCGATCGGGCCCAACGGCCTGTCGGAGTCGCTGATCTGCGCGGCCTCCGCCTCGGCTTCGGCGACCGGGCCTTCGAACTCCTCGTCGTGTGGCTGACCGATCAGCTCGTGATGACCTTCGGCGGCGGGGTCCGGGGATGATGCGGCGGGGTCCGGGGATGATGCGGGCATCGGGTCGTCTCGTTCTCTCCATG
>NZ_DASQCC010000058.1:0-22916 GCF_035634895.1 Actinophytocola sp.
CGAGATCGGCTCGGCGGGCCCGACCGGAGGCGGCCGACTCACCGGGACGGTCGGCCTTGGGGTCGTCCCAGCGGTCGAAGCCGGCGGCGATGACCGTGACCCGGACCTCGTCGCCGAGCGAGTCGTCGATGACCGTCCCGAAGATGATGTTGGCCTCGGGGTGCGCCGACTCCTGCACCAGCGACGCCGACTCGTTGATCTCGAACAGCCCCAGGTCGGAGCCGCCCGCGATGGCGAGCAGCACGCCGTGGGCGCCGTCCATGGACGCCTCCAGCAGTGGCGAGTTGATCGCCTTCTGCGCCGCCTGGACGGCCCTGCCCTCGCCGCGTGCCGAGCCGATGCCCATCAGCGCGCTGCCCGCGCCGGACATGACGCTCTTGACGTCGGCGAAGTCCAGGTTGATCAGCCCCGGCGTGGTGATCAGGTCGGTGATGCCCTGGACACCGGAGAGCAGCACCTCGTCCGCGGAGCGGAACGCGTCCATCAGCGAGACGCCGATGTCGCCGAGCTGGAGCAGCCGGTCGTTCGGGATCACTATCAACGTGTCGCACTCGTTGCGGAGCTCGGTGATCCCCTCCTCGGCCTGCCGCGCGCGGCGCTTGCCCTCGAAGGCGAACGGCCGCGTGACGACACCGATGGTGAGCGCGCCGAGCTTGCGGGCGATCGACGCCACGACCGGCGCGCCGCCGGTGCCGGTGCCACCGCCCTCACCGGCCGTCACGAACACCATGTCGGCGCCCTTGATGACCTCTTCGATCTCCTCGCGGTGGTCCTCGGCGGCCTTGTGCCCGACCTCCGGGTTGGCGCCCGCACCAAGACCGCGGGTCAGCTCACGGCCGATGTCGAGCTTGACGTCGGCATCGGACATCAGCAGAGCCTGCGCGTCGGTGTTCACCGCGATGAACTCGACACCCTTGAGGCCGACCTCGATCATGCGGTTGACCGCGTTGACACCGCCGCCGCCGATGCCGACGACCTTGATCACCGCCAGGTAGTTGTGCGGGGGCGTCATCGTGCCGCCTTCCATGATCTGAAGCCTTGTTGCTGTCCCCGACCGCCATCGCGAGCCCGAAACCCTAAACCTCTACGAGAGACTTAGAGTTATGTCAAGCTCTGGCGTCGAGTCAGGACGGTAAGCATCGACCGTTCCGGATTCCAGCCGCCACGCCGTGTAGTTGCGGTGTTGTGTGCCCCATTCACCCTTGGCTACCCGCCAGTGCCGCCGTCCAGGACCCCACGAAGCAGGTCGAAGTCCCCCGCATGACGCCCGGTCCCCCCAATCATATGAACGATCACCCAACCCAGATCCCCGGGCTCCCCACCCACAACCCGCGAGTCCCGCGTTCAGACATACCGAGTCCCGCGTTCGGACATGCCGAGTCCCGTTTTCGTGCGGTCGGGGTGTGCACGAAAACGTGACTCGGTGTGCGTGAACGCGGGACTCGCGGTGTTTGAACGCGGGACTCGCGCGGGTCAGGCGTCGGCGACGGTGGGGAAGTCCGGGGTGGCCACGTCGAAGGTCTTGCCCGGGCGGGTCAGGAGGGCTGCCAGGACGGCGGCCTTGCGGGCGTTGTCGTGGGCGTCGCCCCACTTGATCAGTCGGCCGTCACTGAGAGTGAGGCGAACGTCGCCGGGGGTGTTCGCCGTCACGGTGGTGAGCTGGACCTTGAGCTGTTTGGGGATGGCGCCGAGGACGGTGACGACGGCCTTGGTGGCCGGGTCGCCGGGGCTCACGTTGGACATGGCCAGTGTGGGCAGGCCCGCGGGCGGGGTCGGGACGACCGCGTAGTCGAGGCCGGTGCTGTCGATCAGGTGGGTCCGGGAGCCGGCCCGCAGCACCGCTACGGGCGACCGCTCGGTGACGATGATCTGCACGGTGCTGGGCCAGGACCGCTCCACGTGGACCTCGAACACCCGCGGCAGCTTCGCGACACGGGCCGCGGCCTCGGCGGCGTCGAGCTGGACCATGGGCGTGCCGTGCTCGATGGCGGCGGCCTTGATCACGTCCTCCTCGGGGATCTGCCTGACCCCGACGACCTCGACCGACCGGACGCCGAGCATCGAGGTGAACATCACCAGGTAGGTCACCGCGAGCACGCTGAGCACGACGAGGACGGCGACCCACCGGCGGGTGAGGTAGCGGGCCCTGGTGGGCGCGGCACGCTCCCCGGGCTCGCTGCGCCTGGCACGGACGGCGTCCGAACGCGGGCGGCGGGTGCTGGGCCGGCCTGCGTCGCGACCGGTGCGTGCCCGTGCGGCGCGCCCGGCCGAGTCCGGCCGGGCGGGCTCACCTCGCCGACGCGTGCGGTCACGCACGCCTGCGCGGCCGCGCGAGCCCCCGGGTGCCTCGTCCGGGTCACGGGACGCGCTGGAGGAGACGCCCGGCGACGACGCGGCCCGCCGGGACCTGCCCGAACCGCGGTTCGCGGAACCGGACCCACTGGAAGACGAGTCGCCACCGACCGACGACGCACCCGCCCGAGACCCGGAGCCACCACGGCCAGCACCACCGGAACCGGCGCCATCAGATGACGAGTCTGCGCCCTCCGGCGACATGGCTCGCCGAGACTTGGACCCACCACGACCAGCAGAACCGGCGCCACCAGCGGAAGACGAGTCGGCGCCCTCCGGCAGCGCGGTTCGCCGAGACTTGGCCGAGCCGCGTCCAGCGGAGCTGGACGCGGCGGCAGAGGAGTCGGCACCTGGCGAGCCGGCTCGTCGAGACCTGGCCGCACCACGGCCGGCGGAACCGGGCGTGCCGGCCCCACCGGGCGCGCAGGAAGGGGAGCCCGGCTCGTCGGGCCTTCCGGCGAGGCCTCCCCGGGACCCGGTGCCGCCGGCAGCATCGCGGGTGGCGCCGGTGGCGGTGCCGTCCGGTGGGGCCGGTAATCGCCGTCCCCTGGACCATGACGTGCCCGGGTCGCGGGTTCGGCGGGTGCGGGACGTGTGGCCCAGCTGTTCCTGCTCGTCCGGTCCGGCGGCGCGGCCGCGGGAGGAGGCGCGGCCGCGGCGATCGCGCGTGGAGCGGCGGCGGCCCTTCCGCTCGTCGTCCTCTTCCTCGTCCTTGCCGCCGGTCATCTCAGGCCCGTACCCGGTCCAGCGCCGCGATCAGCTCCGCGTCGAGCATCGTCACGTCGCCGGCGCCCATGGTCAGCACCAGGTCGCCGTCGGTCGCCAGGCCGGCCACCAGGGCCGGGACCTTCTCGAACGACGGCTCGAAACGGACCTGGGCGGCGGGCAGCGGCACCGCCTCCGCGATGATCCGACCGGTCACGCCCGGCTCGGGCTGCTCGCGTGCGCCGTACACGTCCAGCACGACGACCTCGTCCGCCAGGCCGAGGGCCTTGCCGAACTCCGTCGCGAACATCCTGGTGCGTGAGTACAGGTGCGGCTGGAAGATCACGATCAGCCTGCCGCCGTGCGCCGTCGGCCGAGCGGCCCGCAGCTGCGCCGCGACCTCGGTCGGGTGGTGGGCGTAGTCGTCGTACACCCGTACGCCGCCGGACCGGCCCTTGAACTCGAACCGCCGCCGCACGCCGCCGAAGCCGGCGATTCCCTCCAACAGGCCGGCAAGCGGCGCGCCCAGTTCGAGCCCGGCCACCAGCGCGCCCAGTGCGTTCAACGCCATGTGCTCGCCCGGCACCGCGACCCGCACCTCGACCGGCGAGCCGTTCAGCAGGATCGACGCCAGGCCGCCGCCGTCGACGGGCTCGTAGGACGTCATCGTCACGTCCGCGGCCGCGCGCCCGTACCGCCGGACCCGTACGCCGTGCGACTCGGCCAGCAGCGCCAGCGCCGCCGAGCCCGGGTCGTCCACGCACGCCACCAGGACCCCGCCGGGCACCAGTCGTTCCACAAAGGACTCGAAGATCGCGTTGTACGCCTCGACCGTGCCGTGGTGGTCGAGATGGTCGGCCTCCACGTTGGTCACCACCGCGACCGACGGGCTGAACGCCAGGAACGACCCGTCGCTCTCGTCCGCCTCGGCCACGAAGATGCCGCCCGCGCCGTGGTGGGCGTTGGCGCCGGACTCGTTGAGGTCGCCGCCGATCGCGAACGACGGGTCGAGCCGGCAGTGCTGCAGCGCGACCGTGAGCATCGACGTGGTCGACGTCTTCCCGTGCGTACCGGCCACGCACGCGACCCGGTGGCCCTCCATCAGCGCGGCCAGCGCCTCGGACCGGTGCAGCACCGTCAACCCACGTGCACGCGCCTCGGCCAGCTCCGGGTTCTCGGCCTTGATCGCGCTCGACACGACGACCGCCGTGGGGCCGCCCTCGAGCAGGTCCAGGTTCTCGGCCGCCTGCCCGACCGCCACGTGCGCGCCCTGCGCACGCAACGTCATCAGCGTCGGCGACTCCTTGGCGTCGGACCCGGACACCGCCATGCCCCGGTCGAGCAGGATCCGCGCGATGCCGCTCATTCCGGCACCGCCGATCCCGACAAGGTGGACCCGCTCGAGCCGACTCACTTGCCGATCACCTCCAGAACCATCCGGGCCAGCACGTCGGCCGCCTCGCGGTGACCGCCGCCCTGGGCCGCGGCGCTCATCGCGCGCAGGCGCAGCGGGTCGGTCAGCAGCGGCACGACCAGCTCGGCCGCCCGCTCCGGCGTCAGCTCCTCGTCCTTGACCATCAGCGCGGCGCCCGCGTCGACCATCGGCTTGGCGTTCAGCGCCTGCTCGCCGTTGCCGTGCGGCAGCGGGACGTAGATCGCGGGCAGCCCGACCGCGGACACCTCGGCCACGGTCATCGCGCCGCACCGGCACAGGATCGCGTCGGCCGCGGCGTAGGCGAGGTCCATGCGCTCCAGGTACGGCACCGCGGCGTACCGCGGCCGGCCCGGCACCTCCTGCACGGCGAGGCTGTTCTTCGGCCCGTACGCGTGCAGCACGCCGATGCCGCGGTCGGCGAAGACCCGCGCGCACGCCGAGATCGCGTTGTTGATCGACCGCGCGCCCTGCGAGCCGCCGGTCACCAGCAGCGTCGGCGCGTGCGGGTGCAGGCCGAAGAACTGGCGGGCCTGCATCCGCAGCCGGGGCCGGTCCAGCCCGATGATCGAGCCGCGCAGCGGGATGCCGATCACCTCGGCGTTCGGCAGCCCGGAGTCCGGCGTGGCCACGGCGACCCGGGCCGCGAACCGGGCGCCGACCTTGTTGGCGAGACCGACGCGCGCGTTGGAGTCGTGCACCACGATCGGGATACGGCCGCGGGCGGCGAGATAGGCGGGCAGGGCCACGTAGCCGCCGAACCCGACGACGACGTCCGCGCCGACCCGGTCCAGCACCTCGCGGGTCTGCTTGATCGCGGCCCGGACCTTGAGCGGCATCTTGAGCAGGTCGAAGTTCGGCTTACGCGGCATCGGCACCGGCGGGATCATCTCCAGCTGGTAGCCCCGGGCCGGGATGATCTGCTTCTCCAGGCCGCGCTCGGTGCCCAGCGCGACCACGCGGGCGTCCGGACGGATCCGGCGCACGGCGTCGGCGAGGGCCAGCGCGGGCTCGATGTGCCCGGCGGTCCCTCCCCCGGCGACGACGACGCAGGGCCCACGGTTGGCAGGGGTGGTCAAGAACGTCCTCCAATATTGCGGCGCGGGTCAGCGGCCTGTCGCTTGTATGTCGCCGTACCTCGCTGCGTGGCTGGTCGCCGGACCGGTTTGCGCCTGACCGGCGGCTGGTAGGGCTCCGGGGCGGGGAGCCGCATCAGCCGGCCGAATCGGCCCGGCCCCTGAGAGCGTAGTGCGGCCACCGCCTCGGGCTCATGGCGCGCACAGTTAGCGAGGATGCCGAACACCAGCATGGTGGTCACGACCGACGTGCCGCCGGAGGAGATGAGCGGCAGCGTGATCCCCGTGACCGGCAGCAACCCGACCACGTAACAGATGTTGATCGCCGCCTGCGCGACCAGCCAGACGGTCAGCGTGGCCGCGACCATGCGGATCCACGGATCGATGTTGCGGGTGGCGACCCGCATGCCCACCACCGCGAGCATGCCGAACAGGCCCAGCACCAGGGCGCAGCCGACGAAGCCCAGCTCCTCGCCGATCAGCGCGAAGATGAAGTCGTTGTGCACGTTGGGCAGGTACTTCCACTTCGACGGCCCCTGCCCCAGGCCCCTGCCGAACAGGCCGCCGTCCGCCAGCGCGTACAGCGCCTGGTTGGCCTGGTAGGCCGCGCCCATGTCGTCCTCGCCGGGGTTGAGGAACGACACGACGCGCGCGAGGCGGTAGCCGGTGCCGACGGCCAGCAGGATCACGCCGGCGACACCGCCGAGCGCGAGCGCGCCGAACAGCCGCAGCTGCGCGCCCGCGAACCACAGCAGGGCGATCAACACGACGCCGAGCGTGACCGTGCCGCCGAGGTCGGGCTGCAGCATGACCAGCGCGAACATGACGAGTGCGACGGGCACGACCGGCACGAGCAGGTGCCGGTACTGGTGCAGGAGTCCACGCTTGACCACCAGCATGTGCGCGCCCCACAGCGCGAGCGCGAGCTTGGCGAACTCGACCGGCTGGAACGACAGCGGTCCGAGCTTGAACCAGCTGCGTGTGCCGTTGATCGTCGAGCCGAGGGGCGTGAGCACCAGGAGCAGCATCATCACACAGATCCACAGCGCGATCGGGCTGAACGCCCTGATCTGCCGCAGCGGCATCCGCACGCCGAACCAGAACAGCACGAGCCCGATCAGCACGAACAGGACCTGCTTGCCGAACACCGTGTACGCGGAGCTGCCCTGGTTGATCGAGATGACCGCGGACGCGGACAGCACCATGACCAGGCCGATCACGATCAGCAGCGCGCAGATCGCGAGCAGCAGGTGGAACGACGCGAGCGGCCGGCCGAGCCACGCGGTCAGCGCGGTGCGGGCCGCCCACACCCGGCCGGCCCGTTCCCGGGCCTTGTGGGTCCTGCGTGCCGGCTTCTCGGCCTCGGTGCTGCTCTTGGGCTCGGCGCCCTTGGACTCGTTGTTGAGAGCCGTCATCCGCGCTCCGCCAGCACGTCGCGCACGGCCTGCGCGAAGGCAGTGCCGCGGTGCACGTAACTGGCGAAGAGGTCGTGGGACTTGGCGGCCGGCGCAAGCAGCACCACGTCACCAGGAGATGCCATCGCGTTCGCCGCACGCACCGCAGTGAGCATGGGTTCATCGTCTCCTGAAGAGACCCGATGCACCGGCACATCCGGCGCGTGTCGCGCGAGTGCGGTCGCGAACACGTCCTGATCAGCCCCGATCAGCACCACGCCGCGGAGCCTGCCCGCCACGGCGGCGACGAGGTCGGCGACCGCCGCGCCGTGCAGCAGGCCGCCGGCGACCCAGACCACGGAGTCGAACGCGCCGAGCGAGCCCTGGGCGGAGTGGGTGTTCGTGGCCTTGGAGTCGTTGACGTACCGGACGCCGTCGTGCTCGGCGACCAGCTCGACCCGGTGGGCGGGCGGCGTGTAGTCGCGCAGCCCGGCCCGGACCGCCTCGGCGGGCACGCCATAGGCCCTGGCCAGTGCGGCCGCGGCCAGTGCGTTGGCCACGTTGTGCGGGCCGATCGGGCGGACCTCGGCGACGGGGATGAGCGGGGTCCGGCCGCCGTCGGCCCGGTCACGGTGAACCAGCCAGTCGTCGACGACCCCGAACCCGCCCGGCTCCGGGGTGCCGAGGGTGAAGCTCACCCTGTCCGGCGAGTCAGCGGCGAGCCGCACGGTCTCGACGTCGTCCGCGTTGTAGACCGCAAGGCCGGCGCCGGCGTAGATCTTCCCCTTGTCGTGGCTGTACGCGGCCATCGTGCCGTGCCACTCCAGGTGGTCCTCGGCGACGTTGAGCACGGCCGCGGCACGCGCGCGCACCGAGGACTGCCAGTGCAGCTGGTAGCTGGACAGCTCGACGGCGAGGACCTCGTAGCCGCCCAGCACCGCGTCGATCACCGGCAGGCCGATGTTCCCGCAGGCGACGGACTTGGCGCCGGACGCGAGCAGGATCGACTCCAGCATGCCGACGGTCGTGGTCTTGCCGTCGGTGCCGGTGACCGCGAGCCAGGCGGGTGGCCGCGACAGCGTCTGCCCGACGCGCCAGGCCAGCTCGACGTCGCCGATCACCTCGATGCCGAGCTCCGCGGCCGCCACCAGCAGCGGCGTCGTGGGTGGCAGGCCGGGGCTCGTGACGACCAGGTCCGTGCCCTCGGGCGGCGTGGTGAGCCCGGCGACCGTCGTGGCGCCGGGCAGCTCCTCGATGGTGTCGCCGGTGACCGTGACGGTGACGTGCGCACCGAGGTCGCGGAGTGCCGCGACCACCGACCGCCCGGTGACGCCGGCGCCGACGACCAGGACGTTCCGGTCGCGCAACGCCGACATCAGCGGCTGCCGCCGAAGGACAGCCACTCCGAGTAGAACAGGCCGAGCCCGAACATCGCGCAGATCCCGGCCAGCAGCCAGAATCTGATGATCACCGTGGTTTCCGCCCACCCGGCCAGCTCGAAGTGGTGATGGAAGGGCGCCATGCGGAAGAGCCTTCGCCTGGTGGTGCGGAAGACCGCGATCTGCAGCACCACCGACAACATCTCGACCACGAACAGGCCGCCGATGATCACCATCAGCAGCTCGGTGCGGGTCATGATGGACAGGCCGGCGACCAGGCCGCCGAGCGCGAGCGAGCCGGTGTCACCCATGAAGATCTTCGCCGGGGCCGCGTTCCACCAGAGGAAGCCGATGCAGGCGCCCATCGCGGCGGCCGCGACGACGGCGAGGTCGAGCGGGTCACGCACGTAGTAGCAGCCGGGCTGGGGGGACGCCAGGCCGCAGTTGTAGCGGAACTGCCAGAACGTGACGACCACGTAGGTGCCGAAGACCATGGCCGACGACCCGCCCGCGAGGCCGTCGAGGCCGTCGGTGAAGTTCACCGCGTTGGACCAGCCGGACACCAGCAGGTAGCAGAAGACGACGAACCCGATCGTGCCGAACGAGATGATGTCCAGGTCACGCACGAACGACAGCCGGACCGACGCCGGCGAGAGGCCGTTCTTGTCGGCGAAGTTGACCGCCAGCACCGCGAACGAGATCGCGACGACGAGCTGGCCGACCAGCTTGGCGGTCTTGTTCAGGCCGAGGTTGCGTTGCTTGCGGATCTTGATGAAGTCGTCGAGGAAGCCCACCAGACCGAGGCCCACGGTGAGGAACAGCACCAGCACCCCGGACGCGGTCGGGCTCTCGCTCGTGTTGAAGAGGTGGGCGACGACGTAGCCCACCACCATGGCGACCAGGATGGCGACGCCACCCATGGTCGGGGTGCCGCGCTTGGACTGGTGGCCCTGTGGCCCCTCCTCGCGGATCTCCTGCCCGAAACCCTGCCGGGAGAACACCCGGACCAGGTACGGCGTGAACATGATCGAGACGATCAGGGCGATCGCGGCCGCGACCAGGATGCCGATCACGTGCGGCTCCCCAGCAACGCGTCGGCGACCCGCCACAGACCGGCGAGGTTCGCCGCCTTGACCATCACGACGTCCCCGGGACGCAGCTCGGTGTCCAGCAGCGCGACGGCTGTCTCAACGTCGGGCACCAGCACGGGCTCCTTTCCTGTGTCAGCCCTCTCCAACGCGGCGCCGTGCTGGATGGCACCGGCCGGCTCACCCACCACCACCAGGCGGTCGATGCCCAGGCGGGCCACGAGCCGACCGATCTCCTCATGGGCCTCGGCGGAGTTGTCACCGAGCTCCCTCATCTCGCCCAGCACCGCCCACGTGCGTCTGCCGGGTCCGGACATACTGGCAAGCGTCGCCAACCCGGCCGCCATCGAGTCCGGGTTGGCGTTGTACGAGTCGTTGACCACGGTCACGCCGTCCGCGCGGGTGGTGACCTCCATGCGGCGGGCGGACCGGCGCCGGGCCCCGGACAGGCTCGCGGCGACGTCCTCGACCGTGGCACCCAGCTCCAGGGCGACCGCCGCGGCGGCGAGGGCGTTGCCGACGTGGTGCGCGCCGTGCAGGCCGAGCGTGACGGTGGCCGTGTCGTTGAGCCGGAACGTGGCCCTGGCCTGGTCGTCCAGCTGGATGTCCGTGGCACGTACGTCGGCGTCCTCGGCGGTGCCCACCAGGACGACCCGCGCCTTGGTGCGGTCGGCCATGGCGCGGACGAGCGGGTCGTCGGCGTTGAGGACCACGACGTCGGAGGCCGCCTCGGCGAGCTCGCCCTTGGCCTGCGCGATGCCCTCGCGCGAGCCGAACTCGGACAGGTGCGCGGTGCCGACGTTCAGCACGACGCCGATGTTGGGCGGGGCGGTCTCGCAGAGGGCGCGGATGTGGCCGGCGCCGCGGGCGGACAGCTCCAGGACGAGGTACCGCGTGCTCTCGTCGACCCGCAGGACCGTCCACGGGTGACCGAGCTCGTTGTTGAAGGAGCCGGGCGGCGCGACGGTCGGCCCGAGGGGTTCGAGCACCTGGCTGATGAGGTCCTTGGTGGAGGTCTTGCCGGACGACCCGGTCACGCCGACGACCGTGAGATCGGGCAGCCGGTCGACGACGGCCCGCGCGATGGCGGCGAGCCCGGCGAGCACCGCGGCGCCGGAACCGTCCTTGTCGCCGGCGAGCACGTAGGCGGTGCCGTGCGCGACGTCGACGGGCGGCACGATGACCGAGGGCGCGTCGACCTCCCGGGCGGCGAGAATCCCGGCGGCACCCTTCTCGATCGCGGCGGCGGCGAAGTCGTGGCCGTCCACCCGCTCACCGGGCACCGCGATGAACAGGCCACCGGCCCCGACCTGCCGCGAGTCGAACTCGACGGACCCGGTGACGGTCTCGTCGCCGGTCGCGTTGTGCAGGCGCCCACCGGTGGCCAGGGCGATCTCCCTGAGCGTCAGCGGGATCATCTGGTCACCCCGTGGCCGGTCCGCCGATGGGACACCGCACCGGTCGAGGGCACCGACAACTCCGGTGTGTGGCGCCGGATCATGGGGTCTCCTCCGCCAGGCGTGCGCAGATGGCCGCCCGCAGCTCGTCGTGGTCGGAGAACGGGTGGACGACTCCGTCGATCTCCTGGCCCGTCTCATGGCCCTTGCCCGCGATGATCACCACGTCGCCCGGCCGCGCGCGGTTCACCGCCTCGGCGATCGCCGTGCGGCGGTCGCCGATGTTCAGGATCTCGCCGCGTTCGCCCGGGGCGACCGCCTCCGCGCCCGCCTGCACGGCGGACCGGATCGCCGCCGGGTCCTCGGTTCGAGGGTTGTCATCGGTCACGATCAGCAGCTCGCTGCGCCGGGCCGCCGCCTCGCCCATCATCGGCCGCTTCTCCACGTCCCGGTCACCGCCACAGCCCAGCACGACGATCACCCGGCCGTCCGTGCGGGCCCGCATGGCGTCCAGCGCCAGCGCGACCGCGGCCGGCTTGTGGGCGTAGTCGACGACGGCCGTGAAGTCCTGCCCGACCGCGACCCGCTCCATCCGCCCCGGCACCTGCACGGTCGCGAGCCCGGTGGCGATGTCGGCCGGCGCCACCCCCACCGCGTGCAGGCAGGCCGCCGCGACCAGCGCGTTCGCCACGTTGAACTCGCCGGGCATCGGCAGCGTCACCGGCAGTTCGAGCCCGTCCGGACCGTGCACGACGAACGTCTGCTCGCCGGTGTTCGACGTGGTCAGCGCACTCGCCGTCCAGTCGCCGTCACCCTCGGTGGCGACGGTGACCGTGTCCGGGGTGACCAGGCGCCGGCCCCACTCGCCGTCCACGCACACGACCTCGGTCGAGGAGCGGCCGTCGAACAGGAGCGCCTTGGTCCGGAAGTAGTCCTCCATGTCCGGGTGGAAGTCCAGGTGGTCCCGGGACAGGTTGGTGAACCCGCCGACGCGGAACCGCGTGCCGGCCACCCGCCCCAGCGCCAGCGCGTGGCTGGACACCTCCATCGGCACGTGCGTGACGCCGCGTTCGGCCATCACCGCGAGCAACGCCTGCAGGTCGGGGGCCTCCGGTGTGGTGAACGCACTGGCCAGCCGCTCCCCCGCGATGCGGGTCTCGACCGTGCCGACCAGCCCGGTCGTGAGCCCGGCGGCCCGCAGGCCCGCGTCGATCATGTACGTGGTGGTGGTCTTGCCGGACGTGCCGGTCACCCCCAGCACCGAGAGCCGCAGCGACGGCTCCCCGTAGATCCACGCGGCGATCGAGCCGAGCATCCCCCTCGGGTCGTCGTGCACCAGCACCGGGACGTCCCGCAGCGCCGGCCGCGCGGCACCGGCCTCGTCGGTCAGCACGGCGACCGCGCCGGCCCGTACGGCGTCGGCGGCGAAGTCCGCCCCGTGCACCCGGGCGCCGGGCAGCGCGGCGAACAGGTCACCGGGCACCACATGCTGCGCACGGAGCCTCACTCCGGTGACCGCCAGGTCGGCGCCGGGCAGCCCGAGCGCACGCGCGTCCGCCCGCGTCACCAACGTGGTGAGCGAGACTGGTGTGATCCTTGCGGGGCGAGGCGGTGCCGTCACTGCCTTGCCGACGAGCTTGGCGGGCACGTCGCGGAAGGTTACCTGCGCACGGAGGGCGATCAAGGACACCCTGGTGCGTCCGGCCGTGTCGGGTTCGGCTAGTGACGTGGACACCGCACCTAGTGAGCTGGGTCGCTCCGCTCCTGGGCGGCCGGTGGCAGCCCGGGCAGGGCCTCGGTGAGGGCTTCCCGCTTCTTCTTCGGCGTGCGCACGACCAGCGCGGCGACGACCCCGCCGACCAGTCCGGAGACGTGTCCCTGCCAGGAGATCCCGGTGACCCCGATGCCCACCGCGCTCCACATGAAGGACCCGTAAGCGATGGCGATGCCGACGGAGACGAGCACGTCGGCGGGCCGCCGGTCGACCAGGCCACGCAGCAGGAGGTAGCTGAAGTAGCCGAACACCACCCCGCTGGCCCCGATGGTCACCGTGCCGGCCGGCGCGGTGAGCCAGATCCCGAGCCCGCCGACGACGATCACCACGAGCGTCATCAGCAGGAACCGCCTCGGACTGGGGAGGGCCGCGATGAGCCCGAGGCTGAACAGCGGCAGCGCGTTGGCCATCAGGTGGTCGAGGTTCCCGTGGACGAACGGCGAGGTCAGGATGTTGACCAGGCTCCCGAAGTCCCGCGCGACGATTCCCCCCGACTGCGTCAGGTTCCGGCCGGTGGCCGCGTTGACCAGCTCGACGGCCCACAGGACGGCGAGGAAACCGACGTTCAGGGCGGCGGCCCAGCCGAGCGGGCTGGCCAGGGATCCGTCGTCCCTGGCGGGTGCGGGCGTCGGGACGCTCGGCAAAGTGCTCACGAGGCCCGAGTATCAGCCAACCCCGAGAGGCCACGGAAGCGCGACACGATCACGGTTTTCTCGACGCGCTCGCCTCGATGCCGTCCAGCAGCGCCTTCAGGCCGGCGTGGAACGTCTCGGTCGATGCCTGCTCCTGGTAGGGCACCGTCTCGTCGGCGAGCGTGAACCCGTCCGCCTTGGCGAGCTTGGTGACCATGGGGAAGCGCGTGTGGAAGTCCGGCGCCAGCTCCATCAGGAGTGCGGAACGGGCGTACCACCACTGCTCGTCGCTGGTCCCGGTGGCGGCCGCCGCGACCCGTGCCTCCGCGACGACCTGCGCGATCGCACGCACGAACTGGAACAGCGCGCCGGTCAGCCGCCGCACCGCCGGCGGTTCGAGCCCGGTCTCGAACATGATCCGCAGGACCGTGTCCAGCACGACGTACTCGTTGGGCCCCAGCACCGGCCGGGCCTGCGACACCTGCAGCACCCACGGGTGCCGCAGGTAGAACTCCCACAGGTCCTCGGCCCAGGCGACCAGTGCCGTCCGCCAGCCGCCACCGAGGTCGTACGTGTGCCGCGCCTCCGCGAGCACCGCGTCGTACATGAGGTCGACGAGCTCGCTCTTGCTGGGCACGTAGGTGTAGAGCGCCATGCCGGTGCGGCCGAGCCGCTCGCCGACCGCCCGCATCGACAGGCCCGCCATGCCGTGCTCGTCGGCGATCTCGATGGCGGCCGCGACGACCGCGTCGACCGTCAGCGCCGGCTTCGGCCCAGGTCGCGGCTCCTCGGCGCCGGCTTCCCGCCAGAGCAGCGACATGGCCCGGCGCGCGTCGCCCTGGCCAGCGAACACCACCACGTTGCAACTCCTTACGACGTAAAGTACGGTCCGAGACATCACTTTACATCATAAAGAGAGGGACGCATGGGGCACGCCGCGGACAGTCATGACCGGATCGAGGTACGTGGTGCCAGGGAGAACAACCTGGCCGACGTCTCGCTCGACATCCCGAAGCGACGGCTGACGGTGTTCACCGGGGTCTCCGGCTCCGGCAAGTCTTCGCTGGTGTTCGGCACCATCGCCGCCGAGTCGCAGCGGCTGATCAATGAGACGTACTCGGCGTTCCTGCAGTCGTTCATGGCGGCGCCGAGCCGGCCGGACGTCAACGGGCTGCGCAACCTGTCCACCGCGATCGTGGTCGACCAGGAGCGGATGGGCGCGAACTCCCGGTCCACGGTCGGCACCGCGACCGACGCGCACACGATGCTGCGGATCGTGTTCAGCCGGATCGGCGAGCCGTACGTCGGGCCGTCGACCGCGTTCAGCTTCAACCTGCCCGACGGCATGTGCCCGGAGTGCGAGGGCATCGGCAAGGTCAACTCGATCGACGTCGACCAACTGGTGGACAGGGACCTGTCGCTTCGGGAGGGCGCGATCACCGTGCCCAACTTCACCGTCGACTCGTGGTACTGGCAGTCGATGGCGCATTCGGGGTTCGTCGACCCGGACAAGAAGCTGCGGGAGTTCACCGAGCAGGAGTGGCAGGACTTCCTCTACAAGCCGGCCACGAAG
Organism: Actinophytocola sp.; assembly: GCF_035634895.1. GTDB lineage: Bacteria > Actinomycetota > Actinomycetes > Mycobacteriales > Pseudonocardiaceae > Actinophytocola. The sequence goes on from NZ_DASQCC010000058.1 coordinate 14,803, forward strand.
GTGCGGTACGGGAACGTCAACTCGAGTTACGAGGGCCTGGTCGTGAAGGTGCGGCGGCTGTACCTGGCCAAGGAGAAGGAGGCCGCGCAGCCGCACATCCGCGCGTTCGTCGACCGGGCGGTCACGTTCAGCCGGTGTCCGGCGTGCCACGGGGCACGGCTGAACGAGGCGGCGCTGTCGTCGCGGATCCAGGGGCGGAACATCGCGGACTGCGGCGCGATGCAGATCAGCGACCTGGCCGAGTTCGTCCGCGGGATCGACGCGCCGGCCGCCGCGCCGCTGCTGAGGACCCTCGGCGAGACGCTGGACTCGCTGGTGGAGATCGGGCTGGGCTACCTGTCGCTGGACCGCGAGTCCGGCACCCTGTCCGGCGGCGAGGCGCAGCGCGTGAAGATGGTGCGGCACCTGGGTTCCGCGCTCACGGATGTGACCTATGTGTTCGACGAGCCGACCGTCGGCCTGCACCCGCACGACGTCCAGCGGATGAACGAGCTACTGCTTCGGTTGCGGGACAAGGGAAACACGGTGCTCGTGGTGGAGCACAAGCCAGAGACCATCGAGATCGCCGACCACGTCGTCGACCTCGGTCCCGGCGCGGGCCCCGCGGGCGGGCACGTCTGCTACACCGGCGACGTGGCCGGCCTGCGCGCGTCGGACACGCTCACCGGCCGCCACCTGGACCACCGCGTGACGTTGCGTACCTCCCTGCGCGCGCCGACCGGCTCGATCCCGATCCGCGGCGCGTCACTGCACAACCTCCGGAACGTCAGCGTGGACGTGCCGACCGGCGTGCTGACCGTGGTGACCGGCGTCGCCGGGTCGGGGAAGAGCTCGCTGATCCACGGCGCGCTGTCCGGACGGGACGGCGTGACCGTGGTGGACCAGTCGGCCATCCGCGGCTCGCGCCGGTCGAACCCGGCGACGTACACCGGCCTGCTCGATCCCATCCGGACGGCGTTCGCCAGGGCCAACGGCGTGAAGGCGGCGCTGTTCAGCGCCAACTCGGCGGGCGCGTGCCCGAACTGCAAGGGCATCGGTCTGGTGTACACGGACCTGGCCATGATGGCCGGCGTCGCGTCGGTGTGCGAGCAGTGCGAGGGCCGGCGTTACACCCCGGAGGTGCTGCGCTACACCTTGCGGGGCAAGAACATCAGCGAGGTGCTGGCGATGCCGGTGGCCGAGGCACGGGAGTTCTTCCCGACCGGCGGCGCCCGCGCGATCCTGGATCGCCTCGCCGACGTCGGCCTGGGTTACCTGGGCCTGGGGCAGCCGCTGACCACCCTGTCCGGCGGCGAGCGGCAACGCGTCAAGCTCGCCATCCACATGGCGGACGGGGCCGGCACCTACATCCTGGACGAGCCGACGTCGGGCCTGCACCTCGCGGACGTGGACCAGCTGCTGGCGCTGCTGGATCGCCTGGTGGACAACGGAAACACCGTGATCGTGATCGAGCACCACCAGGCCGTGACGGCCCACGCCGACTGGATCGTCGACCTGGGCCCCGGCGCCGGTCACGACGGCGGCCGGGTGGTGTTCGAGGGCACTCCGGCCGAGCTGGTGGCGACCGGCGACTCACTCACGGCACAGCACCTGCGCAAGTACCTGGAGCGGTCGTGATCACCCGCCGTTGACGGTGGCGACGACCTGGTCGTAGTCACCGCGGGCCTCGCCGTAGCGGAGGAACTTGACGCGCTCGACCTGGATCTCCCTGGCGTCGGGCTGGGACTCGAACAGGCTCATGACCTCGGCGACGTACTCGTCCAGCGGCATGGCGTTCTCGTTTTCCGCGTGGCCGGGCACCAGTGCGGTGCGCACCGCCGGCGGTACCAGCTCGACGACCCTCACCGAGGTGTCGGCGAGGCGCAGCCGGAGGGACTCGCTGAGCATGTGAATCGCGGCCTTCGAGGCGCTGTAGCTGGGCGCGACCGTGAAGGGCGTGAACGCGAGACCGGAGGAGACGGTCACGATCGTCGCGTCCGGCCTGGTCTGCAGGTGCTCGACGAACGCGGCGACGAGGCGAACGGGCCCGAGCACGTTGGTGGTGATCACGGACTCGGCCGAGGTGAGAAAGTCCTCGGGCCTGCGCCAGTCCTCGATGCGCATGATCCCGGCCATGGCGATGAGGACGTTGAGGTCGGGGTGGCGCTGGAGCACCTGCTTGGCCGCGACGTCGATGCTGGCGGCGTCGGCCGTGTCGATCCGCACGGTGTCGATGCCGGGGTGCTCGGCGGCGATCCGTTCGAGCAACTCGGCACGACGCCCACCGACGATGACGGTGTTGCCCCTGGCCCGCAGCTCGACCGCGAGGGCGAGCCCGATCCCACTGGTGCCGCCGGGGATGAAGATCGTGTTTCCGGTGATGTTCATGCCCCCAGCGTGCCCAGCCGACCGGGCGTGATGCAGAGAGCCGTTATCGGGGGATCGGCGATCCCTGGCTAAAAGCGCAGGTTGGCCGATACTGGCGGATGTGGACCGTGCAGCAATGGCCGCCTTCCTGCGTAGCCGCCGGGAGGCACTACGGCCGGAGGACGTGGGCCTGGCCCCGGGCGCCCGCCGCCGAACGAAGGGGCTCCGCCGCGACGAGGTGGCGGTACTGGCGGCGATGTCGACCGACTACTACACGCGCCTGGAGCAGCGGAGGGGACCACAGCCGAGCGAGCAGATGCTGTCCGCGGTGGCAAGGGCACTGCGGTTGACGAACAGCGAGCGTGACTATCTTTTCCAGGTGGCAGGCCGCAACACCCCGTCACCGACGTCAACGGCGACGCACGTGTCGCCCGCGTTGCTGCGGGTACTCGACCGCCTCGCCGACACCCCGGCCCTGATCCTGTCCGAGCTGGGCGAGACGCTGGTGCAGAACGGAATGGCGGAGGCACTGTTCGGCGACGCGTCGCGCTACAAGGGGTTGGCGCGCAGCGGGGTGTACAGGTGGTTCACCGACCCTGACGAGCGATCGCACTACCCGGAGGACGACCACGCCCGCCAGAGCAGGATGCTGGTGGCGAACCTGAGGGCGGCGTACGGGTCGATGGGCACGCGATCGCGGGCCGGCGAGCTGGTACGCGCGCTGGAGAAGACGAGCGAGGAGTTCGCGGCCCTGTGGGCGAGGCAGGAGGTGTCGAGGCGGTTCGAGGACCACAAGACGCTGATCCACCCGGAGCTGGGACCGCTGGAGGTGGACTGTCAGGCGTTGTTCACCGAGGACCAGTCCCAGGTGCTGCTCGTACTGACCGCGTCCCCACGCAGCGAGGCCGAGGAAAAGCTGAAACTCCTGAACGTCCTGGGCCACGAACGCTTCCCGACCACCGACCCCCATCCGAACTGACGAACCGCGATCGTCGGACTCGCGGCCCCCGGGCCGGGGCAGAGCTCAGAACCCGGCCTTCCGCAGCTCATCCAGGAGCGCCGGCCTACGCGCATGCCGCGCCTTCACCCCCGCCACGAACTCCTCGACCGACGCCCCGCACCGCTCCGCCGCGTCCGCCAGCTCTCGCAACAACACCGCCGCCTCCCGGTACGCCTCCCGGCCACCGCGCGCCAGACACCCCTCCACCAGCGACTGGTACGCCGGCAGCACGTCCTCCGGGTCCGTCAACCCACGCCGACGAGCCACCTCCACCCCCACGCAGTCGTACCGGACCGCCGCCAACCACGCCTCCGCCACCTCGTCGTCGTCCAGCAGCGCACCCACCAGTTCCACCGGTGACCTCGCCAGCACCGCCAGCGCCCACTCGCGCAGCCCCGGCCACGCCCCGACCTCGGCCGCAGTCTCGCGCAGCCGTGAGTAACACAACCTCGCCGGGGACTCCCGCAGTGCCGCCTTCCGCAGCTCGACCGCGTCGTCGCCACGCTGTCCGTCCACATAGGACTCGACCAGCAGCTCCGTCAGCGCCATGTCCCTCGTCGAGGACACCCCGCGTTCGGCCCAGTCGATCGCCTCCTTCATGCGGCCCGCGGCACGCAGCAGCGTCACTATGTCCCGGTACGCCTTCGGTGCCGGCAGGTCGTCCGACAGCACCTCGACCATCGCGTCCACGTTGCCGGTCGTCTTCGCCACCTGTTCGCGCATCGCGCGCAGCACCGAACGGTCCGCGTCGTCGTCCAGCGCGTGCCACGCCTCGTTCACCAGCGTCCGGTACGCGGACATCCCCACCTCCCCCAGCGGCTCCGCGAAGTCGCCGATGTCGATCGTCGGCCACGTCGGCCACGCCAACCGCAGCTGGAACAACCACGTCGCCAGCTTCGTCGGGTTCGGCCGCGCCGCCGTGCACGCCCGCGCGTACAGCTTCACCGCCCGCCGGCACACGCCCGCCACCGTGCCCGTCGGGTCGTCCACCGCGCCGATCGCCGACGCCAGCAGCTCGACCGCGTGTCGCGCCAGCGGCCGGGCCTCGGCCGCGTGCCCGGAGTCGACCAGGTCGTGGACCGTGTCGAGCACGTCCTTGGCCCGCGTCGCGTAGTCGCCGTCCACGAACCCACGTACGCGCAGTGCCGTGTCGAGCTGCCGGCGCAGCACCGCCACCTGCGGCGCGCCCGTCGTACCCGCCCGCAGCATCAGCTGGCGGCACAGCGCGGGATCGCGGTTCGCCTGTGCCAGCAACAGGTCCACCAGCTCCCCCTGGTCCAGTGAGCGCAGGTACGCGCCCAGGTCCGTGGCCGGCGCGAGCGAACCGTCGGCCAGCAGCACAAGACCCACGGCCACGCAGTGTTTGCAGAAGTTCCCCTCCAGCCCGTAGGGGCACTCGCACTCGGCGACCAGCGTGTCGTTCTCCCGGCCCAGCCACACCTCGTACACGTCCTTGCCGCGCACGCTCGCCCGCACCCCGAGCGCGGTCGGGCGTAGCTCCCCCACGGCATCGACGTACTCACGCCCCCGCCGGAAGGACCCGTCACCCGCGGCGGCACGGAGATCGTCCTCGGTGAACCAGGCCATGGTGGAATTCAAGCGCACCCCACCCACGGTCCCGTCAGGGCGTCGCCCGCACGAACCTCGCGATCTCCTCGCCGAGACGCTCGCCCGCGTCCTCCTGCAGGAAGTGGCCGGCGCCCTCGATCGTCGGATGGTCGACGCCCGCCGCGCCGGGGATCAGCGCACGCAGGATCGGGGCCATGGCGCCGGTGATCGGGTCGCCGTCGCTGAACGCGCACAGGAACGGCTTCTCCCACTGCCGCAACACCTCCCACGCCGCCAGGTTCGCGGGTGTCGCCGGGTCGTCCAACGAAACCGGCACCAGGCCGGGCATGACCCTCGGGCCCACCTTGTACTCCTCGGCGGGGAACGGCGCGTCGTACGCGGCCCGCACCTCGTCGGACATCGGCTTCCTGCAGCCGGACTGCACGAACCGGCCGATGTCCAGCACCGGCGCCGTCTCCACGGCACGCCGGAACTGCCACCACACGTCGGGCATGCCGTGCTCACCGGTCGGCAGCCCGGTGTTCGCCGCGACGATCCGCGCCACCCGCTCCTCGTGCTCCGCCGCGACACGCAGCCCGATCAGCCCGCCCCAGTCCTGCCCGACGACCGTGACGTCCCGCAGGTCCAACGCGTCGAACGCCAGCGCCCGCACCCACTCGACGTGTGCCGCGTAGGTGTGCGCGGCCGCGGGCGGCTTGTCCGACCGGCCGAAGCCGATCAGATCCGGTGCCACGGCACGGATCCCGGCCGCGGCGAGCACCCGCATCACCTTGCGGTACAGGAACGACCAGCTCGGCTCGCCGTGCAGCAACAGCACGACCGGCCCGTCCTCGGGGCCTGCCGTCACGTACGCCATGCGCAGCCCGTCGACGGACGCGTACGCCGGCTCGTGGTCGAAGTCGGGCAGCGAGGCGAACCTGGCGTCGTCAGTGCGCAGCATGCGACGAGACTACGACTCGACGAGCGGAATCATCGGGCTCTGCTCCTTCGACAGCGGGATGTTGTACCGCTGCGCCAGGTACGACGCGACGTCGTGGAACAGCGGCGCCGCTGACCGGCCCTCCGGCGGGCCGCCGGAGTAGTTCGGGCGGTCGATCACGATGCCCACCACGAACCGGGGCGAGTCCGCCGGGAGGATGCCCGCGAACGTGATCCAGTAGTTCTGGTTGCTGTAGCCGCCGCCACCGTCCCTGGGCTGCTGCGCGGTGCCGGTCTTGCCGGCGATCTGGTAGCCGGGCAGCGCGCCGGTGTACCCGGTGCCGTTGTTCAGGCCACCGCCCTTCTGCATCACGGCGCGGAACATGTCCCGCACGGTCCGCGCGGTCTTCGCGCTGACCACGCGCACCGGCTTCGCCGCCGGTTCCGGGATCCGCTTGCCCTCCGGGGTGATCCGCGCGGCCACGATCCGCGGCGGCATGCGCACGCCGTCGTTGGCGACGGTCTGGTACATGCCGGCCATCTGCAGCACGGTCATCGAGAGGCCCTGTCCGATCGGCAGGTTGCCGAACGTCGAGCCGGACCACTGGTTGCGGGGCAGCACCTCCCCGGCGCTCTCGCCGGGGAGGCCGACGCCGGTGCGCTTGCCGATGCCGAGCTTCTTGAGCAGGTCGGAGTACCGGTCCGGCCCACACTGCTGCGCGAGCATCAGCGTGCCGACGTTCGACGACTTGGCGAAGACGCCGGTCGTGGTGAACTGCTGCGGGGGGTGGTGCCACGCGTCCTCGATGGTGCGGTCCGAGACCCGGATCGAGTCCCGCACGGTGTGCGTGTCCAGCGGCGAGGTGATGTTGTAGTTGATCGCGCACAGGGCCGTGACGACCTTGTTCACCGAGCCGGGCTCGTACGGGGTGGTGACCGCCGCGTCGCCGAGCAGCGCCTGGTCCTTGTTCCAGTCGGACTGGCTCGGGTCGAAGGTCTTGTCGTTGGCCAGCGCGTAGATCTCGCCGGTCCTGGCGTCCATGATCACCGCGCTGCCGCTGCGGGCCTGCGCCTTGGCGACGTAGGCGGAAAGCGACTGCTGCAGGTAGTACTGCAGGTCGGCGTCGATCGTGAGCTCGATGTTCGAGCCGTCGACCGCCGGGCGCACGTCCCGCTCGCTGTTCGGGATGATGACGTCGTCGTTGCCCTCCTCGGTCGCCACCACCTGGCGGCCGGGGGTGCCGGCGAGCTGGTTGTCCCGCAGCATCTCCAGGCCGGAGAGGCCGTGCAGGTCGTGCTTCTTGACGTCCTTGTCGTCCATCCGCCAGTTGGCCATGCCGATGATGTTGGCCGCGGTCGTCTTGCCCGGGTACTCACGCTCGGCGCGGTACTCGGTGATGATCGACGGGAACCTCACCTGGAGGTCCCGCGCGTCGCCGGGGTCGACCCCGTCGGCGAGGTAGACGTAGTTCTTGTCCGAGCGCACCTTGTCGAGCAGGTCCTGCTCGACGATGCCGAGCTTCTGGGCGATGCCCTCCGCCATGGCGGCGGTCTCGGTGTCGTAGTTCATCGGCGTGCCCGCCTGCTTGCCGTCCTTGATGTTCTTGTTGAAGGTGTCGATGCTCTTGCGAAACACCCGGGGCTGGAAGGCGAGCGCCCGTGCCTCGACGCTGAACGCGAGCTGAACCCCGTTGCGGTCGACGATCGAGCCACGCAGGGCGGGCAGGTCGATCTCGGTGGTGCGCTGCCGCTCGGCCTTGGCGGCCAGCGCGTCGGACTCGAACCCCTGGACCTGGACGAGCTTGAGCCCGGCCGCGACGAGCGCCGCGATGAGCAGGAACCGCACGGCGACGACGCGGATGTGGTGGTTGGCGGGCCGCTTCCGGCGTGGGAGGCGGCGCGGGCCGGCCGGGCGGCGTGGGGGCGGGGGGACGGGCCGGCGCCCGGAGCCGTGCACGGTGCCGCGTGGTGGGGTGCGGGGACCGGCGGGCAGGCCGCCGCGGGCGGGCACACCGGCGACCGCGAGCCGCGGCACCGGGCGGCGGCCGGGTGCGCCGGGGCGGTGCCGCCTTGGCTGGCCCGGCATCAGACGTCTCCCACCCGGTGCTGCCGATCTTGCGGGTTCAGCCGATCTTGCCGACCCAGCCGGCCCAGCCGATCTTGCCGGCCCAGCCGGCCTTGCCGATCCAGCCGATCTTGCCACTCCGGCCGATCTCGCCAATCCAGCCGGCCCAGCCGATCCAGCTCGCCTTGCCGGCCCAACCCGCCTTGCCGATCCAGC
>NZ_DASQCC010000059.1:0-5689 GCF_035634895.1 Actinophytocola sp.
TGGCGTGGCGCGAATGCCGTGCCGTGGACCCGGGTGCGGCCAGGTAGACGTGGTGGCAACCGGCGATCTCCGGCTGGGACGGGTGCACCGGCTGGTTCTGCTTGTTGACGGCGTCCATGATGGACAGTCCGGCGTCGAGCAGCCGCTGGCCCGCCGCGCGGTCGAACGGCAGGCCGAGCTGGTCCACGCCGAGGATCGCGTAGAAGTTGCCGCCGAACGCCATGTCGTAGGTCACCTCACCGAAGCCGGGCACCTCGACGGTCTGGTCGAGCCCGACGGTGAACGACGGCACGTTCTGGATGGTGACCGACCGCGCGACCGCGTCCGCCACCTCGACCTCGGCCACGACCAGGCCCGCAGGCACCTCCAGGCGGATGGTGGTGACCGGCTCGGTGACCTCGACCATGCCGGTCTCCACGAGCACGGTGGCCACGCCGATGGTGCCGTGCCCGCACATCGGCAGGCAGCCGGACACCTCGATGAACACCACGCCCCAGTCGGCGTCGGGCCTGGTCGGTGGCTGGAGGATCGCGCCGCTCATCGCGGAGTGGCCACGCGGCTCGTTCATCAGCAGCCGGCGGACGTGGTCCAGGTGCTCGATGAAGTGCAGCCGCCGCAACGCCATCGTGGCGCCGGGGATGACGCCGACGCCGCCGGTGATCACGCGGGTGGGCATGCCCTCGGTGTGCGAGTCGACGGCGTGGAAGACGCGCTTCGTCCGCATGGTCTACGACAGCCCTTCCGCGAGTACCTGTTCGGTGGCCTGCCGGACGGCGGCCTCGTGTTCGGGGTTCAGTGGAACACGGGGCTGGCGGCACGGTCCACCGTAACGGCCGACGATGTCCATGCTGAGCTTGATGGACTGCACGAACTCCGTGCGCGAGTCCCACCGCAGCAACGGATGCAGCAGCCGGTACAGCGGCAGTGCCTTGGCCAGGTCCCCGGCCGACGCGGCCTGCCACAGCGCCACGGTCGCCTCCGGCAGCGCGTTGGTGAAACCGGCGATCCAGCCGGGCGAGCCGGCGATCGCCAGCTCCAGCGCCACGTCGTCCGCGCCGCACAGCACGTCCAGGTCCGGCGCCAGCTCCCTGATGCGGTAGGGCCTGCGGACGTCGCCGGTGAACTCCTTGACGCCGACGATCAGGCCCTCCAGGTACAGGTGGGCCAGCAGTTCGGGCGTCAGGTCGACCTTGGTGTCGATGGGGTTGTTGTAGGCCACGATCGGCAGGCCGACCTTGGCGACCTCGCGGTAGTGCGCGAGGACGGCCCGCTCGTCGGCGCGGTAGCTGTTGGGGGGCAGCAACATCACGGCCGGGGCGCCGGCCTCGGCCGCGTTCTCGGCCCAGCCGCGGGCCTCGGCCGCGCCGTAGGCGGCGACGCCGGGCATCACGGTGAAGCCCTCGGGTGCCGCGGCGATGGCCGTGTGCACCACGCGGGCGCGTTCCTGGGGCGAGAGCGTCGGGTACTCGCCGAGCGACCCGTTGGGGGTGACGCCGTGGCAGCCGTGCGCGGCGAGCCACGCCACGTGCTCGGCGTACCGGTCGTGGTCCACCTCGAGTGTCTCGGTGAACGGCAGCGCGGTCGCCACCAGAACTCCGTGCCACGGCTTGGTCATGGTTCCTCCACGTGCTGTTCGGCGAGACTGCCGAGGGTGACCGGTTGGGCGATGGGCCGGGCGGAGAGGTCGCGAAGACCGGCCGCGGTGACGGGTCCTGCCAGACAGGCCGTCGCGTAGCCGCACACCCTTCCCTGGCAGAGTCCCATTCCCGGCCGGGCGAGCAGCTTGACCGCGCGCGGGTCCGTGGCGCCCAGCTCCACGACGGACCGCCGGACGTCCCGGGCCGGGACCTCCTCACACCGGCAGACGAGGGTGTCGTCGTCGAGCCAGGTCTGCCAGCCCGGCCGGACGGGATAGGTACGGTGCATGGCGGTCGCGAACGCCCTCAGCGCTGCCCGCCGCCGCACGATTCGCTTGTCGGGCACCACGCCGGCCGCGTGCAACCCGGCCAGCTCACCCTCCATAAGGGACAGTCGAGCGCCGCCGACGCCGCAGACCTCGCCGGCCAGGTAGACGCCGGGCACCGAGGCACGCTGGGCGTCGTCGGCGGTGGCGACCAGGCTGCCGTCGACGTCGAGGTGGGTGTCGCAGCCGAGTTGGAGCGGAATCTCCAGCTGTGGCGTGAAACCGTAGCCGACGGCCACCGTGTCGCACTCGACGTCCTCCGTGGCGACGACGTGCCAGTCGCGGTCGAGAGACCCGAGGGTCACCGCGCGCACCTGGTCGTCACCGTGCGCGGCGACCACCGTTTTCCTGGTGTGGAAGGCAATCCCGTGCCGGCGCAGGACCCGCAGGTAGGCCGCGCCCTCGGTGATCCTGCTGGCGTTGCGGAGCACGGCGGCCGGGTGGCGGGCGAAGCCGACCGGCGAGCCCGCCTCGTAGACGCCGAGCACGCGGGCGCCTGCCTCGGCGAGCCCGGCGGCGACGGGCAGCAGGAACGGCCCGGTGCCGGCGACGACGACGCGGTCGCCGGCCGCGACGCCCTGTCCCTTGAGCAGGGCCTGCGCCCCGCCGGCGGTGAACACACCGGGGAGCGTCCAGCCGGGGAAGGGCAGCTGCCGGTCGTGGGCGCCAGCCGCGATGACGAGCCTCTGCGAGGTGATCTCACCGGCGCTCGTGTGGGTCACGAACCCGTCACCGGTGCGCTCGACGTGCCAGATCGCGTGGTGCGGCCGGAAGTCGAGGGGGACCTCGCGCAGGCGGCAGAGGGTGGACCAGAGGTGGTGGCCGCGGCCGTCGTCCCCGTCCTGGTGGCGCCAGTACTGGCCGCCCACGCGCGGCCCGGCGTCGACGAGGGTGACCCGCGCCCCGGCCCGGTGCGCGGCGACCGCGGCCGCGAGCCCGGCCGGCCCGGCCCCGAGTACGGCGATGTCAGCCATGGCCGGTGCCCTCCTGCGCGCAGACCTCGTCGCCGTCGCGTGCTTCCGTGAGGCAGGCACGCTGGTTGGGGCGGCCGTTCACGATCACGAGGCAGTCGAAGCAGATCCCGATGCCGCAGAAGATCCCGCGTGGCGCGCCGAGGTGCCGGGTGGTGTGCCACGACCGGTAGCCGGCCGCGATCAGTGCCGCGCCGATACTCTGGCTCGCGTCGGCCGCGATCTCCTTGCCGTCGAAGAGGAAGCTCACGAGACCACCTCCGCGGCGAACCGGTCAGGGCGGAACGGGCTCAGGTCGAGCTCCGGGGTCGCCCCCGTCAGTGACTGCGCGATGAGGTGACCGGTCGCCGCGGCGAGGCCGATGCCGGCGCCCTCGTGGCCGCAGGCGTGCACCAGTCCCGGCACCCGCGGGTCCGGTCCGATCACCGGCAGGTGGTCCGGGCAGTACGGGCGGAACCCGACGTAGCTCCGCAGCAGGTCGACCTCCGCGAGGAACGGGAACAGCCCGACCGCCTGCGCGGCGAGCTTTCGCAGTACCGGCAACGACATCGTGCGGTCGAACCCGACCCGTTCCCGGCTCGCCCCGATGAGCACGGTGCCGGCGCGGGTGCCTTCCACGACCACCGACGTCTCCAGAGTCGCGTCCGAGCTCGCCACGTTCGCGACGTAGTCGGCCGAGTAGACCTTGTGGCGGATCACCGAGGGCGGCAGGGGTTGCGTGACCAGGATGAACCCGCGCCGCGGCAGTACCGGCACGGGGGCGCCGGCAAGCTCGGCGATCTCGCCGCCCCAGGTGCCGGCCGCGTTGATCACCCACTGTGCGTCCAGGTCGCCCGCGCTCGTGCGGAGGCCGGTGATCCCGCCGTCCCCGCCGCGCCGGAACGCCAGCACGGACGTTCCGGTGTGGACGGTCGCACCGAGCGACCGTGCGTGCCGGAGCAGCGCCGCGGCGGCGAGCATGGGCTGGACCTGCATGTCCTGCGGGTAGTGGACGCCGCCGGCGACCTCGCGGGTGAGACGCGGCTCCAGCTCGGTGGGGTCGACGACCTCCGCGGTGACCCCGGCCGCCCGCTGCCCGGCCGCCAGCGAGGTCAGGCCGGACAGAGCGGCCGGAGTGCGGGCCACGACGACGCCGCCCTTGGGATCCAGCTCGAACCCGTCCGCGACCCGCTCGCCGAGCGAGGTCCACAGGCGCAGCGACAGGAGGGCGAGGTCCAGCTCCGGGCCGGGTTCCTTGTCGGACACCAGGATGTTGCCCTCGCCGGCGCTGGTCGTGCCGCTGGCCACCGCGCCGCGCTCCACCACGCCGACCCGCAACCCCGCCTCGGCGCAGTAGTACGCACACGCGGCACCGACCATCCCGGCGCCGACCACCAGCACGTCCACGGCAGTACTATGTCACATGGCACCGGTGTGCGGCCAGCACACGATCCCGTCGCGGAGAGGGCCGCTCAGTAGACGGTGAAGACCTCCTCGGCGCGGTCGCGGTCGGTGTACATCCGCCAGGCGGCGTCGGCGATGTCGTCGGGGTCGAGGGTCGTCGGCGGCATGCCGCCGAACTGTTCCGGATGTGACACGACGAGCTCGTGGATGTCGCCGCGTGCGACGAGGCCGCCGATCGTCAGGGTGCCGGCGTAGACGCCCGTGTCGGCGAGGCCCGCGTTGAGGGTCACGGCGTAGTTGCGCAGTGCCGCCGACGACACCGCCAGGGCGCCGAGGAACGGCATCGGCCGGACGGCGCTGAGCCCACCGGCGAACAGCAGCCCGCCGGCCCCGCGGTCGAGCATGCCCGGCAGCACCCGGTTGACGACGTCGACGGCCGGGTAGACGCCGGCCATCACCGAGCGCACCTCGTCGGCGGTGGTCTCGGTGATCGGGCCGGGCCGGGGCGCGTCGAGGTCGACCGCGCCGGGGCCGTAGTACAGCACCTCGATCGGGCCGAGGCGTGCCTCGATCGTGTCCAGTGTGGACAGCAGCCGACCGGGGTCATGGACGTCCGCGACGAACGTCTCGGCCGCGGCCCCCTTGTCCGCCAGGGCGGACAGGTAGCCGGCATGCCGGGTGTCCGAGCGCGAGACGAGCGCAACGGTGAGACCTTCGCGACCGAGGCGGTGGGCGATGGACATGCCGAGCCCGGGTCCGACCCCGATGACGACGGCTGTGCTCATGGTGACGCCTTTCCGGTAATTCGAGGGTGCCCTCGACTTATGCGCGACGCTACCACAAGTCGAGGGCACCCTCGAATTACGTACCATGGGTCTCATGCCGAACACCAGGCCGTTGCGTGCCGACGCGGCACGCAACCGGGACAAGCTGCTGGTCGCGGCCGCGCAGCTGTACTCGGAGCGCGGCCTGGACGTGCCCATGGAGCACATCGCCCGGCGGGCGGAGGTCAGCATCGGCACGCTGTACGCCCACTTCCCCACCCGCGAGGCCTTCCTGGAAGCGATCTTCCCGGAGCGCCTGGCGGCCCTCGACAGGCTCGCCGAGCAGGCGAAGGCCGAGCCGGACCCGTGGCGCGCGTTCGTCGGCTACCTGGAGGCGCTGTACGCCTTGCACGCCAAGGACCGCGGCCTCAACGACGTACTCGCCCGCCAGCTACCACCCACCAAGGGCGTGGTGGAGGCCTGCCACCGCGGCGCCGCCCACCTCGACGAGCTGATCCACCGAGCCCAGACCAGCGGCCACCTCCGCGCCGACTTCACCCTCGCCGACATGGCCACCCTGACCCGCGCCATGGCCCAGGTCATCCGCG
>NZ_DASQCC010000060.1:0-7983 GCF_035634895.1 Actinophytocola sp.
ATCGAAGTCAACGGAACCACGCTCGCGTACGAGGACACGGGCGGCGACGGGCAGGCGGTGGTGTTCAGCCACGCGCCGTCCCTCGACCGCACGGTGTTCGCGGCGCAGGTGACGCGGTTCGGCCGGGCGTACCGGGTGGTCACCTACGACCACAGGGCCCGGTCGACCGAAGCGGACGTCGACATCCTGGCCGAGGACCTGGCGGCGCTGATCGAGGCACTGGACCTGGGCCCGTCCCACGTGGTCGGCAACGGTTCCGTCGCACTGCGCCTGATGGCCCGCCGTCCCGAACTGTTCCGCTCGGCGGCGGTCCTCTCCTCGTCGGCCGACGAGGAGAGCGTGCTCGGGGAGCTGGTGGGCGTGACCGTCCCGCTGCTGGTGCTGTCCGGCGCGGAGGATGTCCACGGCCTGCCCCAACGCATCGCGGACACCGCCGCGAACGCCCACCACGTGACCGTGAACGGCGGCGCCGAGGCCGTGAACGCCCAACTGGCCGAGCATTTCGAGGCCACCACATGAGACGAGCGCCCCACCGGCTCCGGTGGGGCGCTCGACGTGCGTGATCAGGCAGGCAGTTTCGCGATCTGGTCCGCGGGCGGCGCGGTGATGTTCACCGGCTTGCCCCAGTCCGTGTAGTCGGCCTGCATCTTGACCTTCGCGGTGCCACCGGTGCCGTTCGGCGCGGCCATCTCCATGGCGAAGCGGGCCGGCAGGCCGTCCTTGTCGATCCACACCTCGACCGGCAGGTTCTTCATGCCGGCGTCGATGGCCTTCTGCATCTCCGCCTTGGTGGCCGGGTCGGCCTGCTGGTCGACCATCTTCTGCACGTCCACGTCGATCGTGTAGTGCGTGACCTTCTTGCCGTCGATCTCCTCCTCCGTGGAGTCGGTGATCTCACCGGCCTTCTCGAACTCCTGCAGCGTCGCGCGCGGGTCGACACTCTTGCTCAGCTGCTCCTGCATGGAGCCGAGCGCCTTCGCGATCTCGCTGTTCGTGCTCGAGTCGATCTTGATCCACGGCTTGCCGGGCTCCAGCTCCTGCGGCAGCTTCATGTACAGCGCGCCGTCCAGCAGCACCATGGCCATCGAGCCCTCGGACGTGTTCAGGTCCATCGAGATCGCGGCGTCCGACGACCCGAACTTCAGGTCGCCCTCGCCGGTCATGTTGAGGCCCGCCGCGTCCGCGGTCATCTTCATGTGCGCGGTGCTCGCCTCGACCGTCTTGTCGCCGAGCGCCTTCGCGAGGTCGACGAGGCTCATCGCCTCGGCGGGCGCCTTGCCGCCCGTGTCGGTCGTGTTCGTGGCCGAGCCACCCTTGTCGCCGCATGCCCCCAGCGTCACCGCCAGGGCGAACGCGGACAGGACGATACCTGCCTTGCGCATAGCCATTTCTCCCTCAGTGAATGTGCGGCACAGAGTAGCCCGGTCGGCGTAACCCCATGCGTGGAACATGCGTTTCGTTATCAGTCGGCGTACTCGTCCAACCGCGCGCGGGACGCGAGGAGCCTCCGCAGCGACTCGAGCCGTCCTGGCGTCGCCTGGCCCTCGGCGGTGACCACGTCCAGCATGCAGTCCGGGTCCTCCGGCGGTCCGAGGTGCCCGCAGTGCGTCGGGCACTCCTCGGCCGGCTCCACGAACTCGGGGAACGCCGCCACGATGTCGTCCGGCTCGATGTGCGCCAGCCCGAACGACCGGATGCCCGGGGTGTCCACCACCCAACCGCCACCCGGCAGCGCCAGCGCGACGGCCGTCGTCGACGTGTGCCGGCCCTTGCCGACCGCGCTCACCGCGCTCACCGCGCGGAAGGCGTCCGGCACCAGCTTGTTCACCAGCGTCGACTTGCCCACGCCGGAGTGCCCGACGAGCGCCGACACCTGGTTGGCCAACCGTTCGCGCACCTCCTCCGGCTCGCGGTCGTCGCGGGTCACCAGCACGGGCAGGTCGAGCTCCGCGTACGCCGCGACGACGGTGTCGGGCGAGGCGAGGTCCGACTTCGTCAGGCACAGCACCGGCTTCAGCCCGCCTGCGAACGCCGCGACCAGGCACCGGTCGATGAAACCCGTGCGGGGCGGGGGATCGGCCAGCGAGCACACGATCAGCAGCTGCTGCGCGTTCGCCACCACCACCCGCTCGTACGGGTCGTTGTCGTCGGCGGTGCGACGCAGGACGCTGGACCGGTCGGCCACCCGCACCACCCGGGCCAGCGTGTCGGGGCGGCCGGACGTGTCACCCACGAGGTCGACCAGGTCGCCGACGACGATCGGGGTGCGGCCCAGCTCACGGGCACGCATCGCGACGACCTCCTGGTCCGGCTTGCCGTCCAGCGCGCACGTCCACCGGCCGCGGTCGACGCCGACGACCATCGCCGCACGCGCGTCGGCGTGCTCCGGCCTGCGCTTGCTGCGTGGCCGGGTTCCCCTGCCCGGTCGCACCCGGACGTCCGACTCGTCCAGGCGCTTCCAGTCCGACTTCCGGTCGCGGCCCGTCACAGTTCCGCCTCTCCGAGAGCAACCCGGTTGGTCCAGAGGGGCAGCGAGCGGCCGGCGTGGTCACGTGAGGTGACGGTTCCGGAGATTGCCAGCGGATGTCTCACGACAGCATCTTCGCCCACATCCCGGGGAAGTCCGGCAGTGTCTTGGACGTGGTGGCGATGTCGTCCACCTCGACCCCCGGCACCCTCAGCCCGACGATCGCGCCCGCGGTCGCCATCCGGTGGTCCTCGTAGGCCCGCCACATGCCAGGACCCAGCCGCCGCGGCCGGATCGCCAGCCCGTCCTCGGTCTCGTTCGCGTCGCCGCCGAGGCCGGTGATCTCGGCGACCAGCGCGGCGAGCCGGTCGGTCTCGTGGCCACGCAGGTGCGCGATCCCCCGGAGCACGCTCGGCCCGTCCGCCAGGACGGCCAGCGCGGCGACGGTCGGCGTCAGCTCGCCCACGTCGTGCAGGTCGACGTCGATGCCCGACAGCCGCTCGGGGCCGGTCACGGTCAGCCCGCGCTCGTCCCGTTCGACCGTGCAGCCCATCCGCGCGGCGATCTCGCCGAAGACATCACCTGGCTGGTTGGTCTTTTCCGGCCATCCGGGGACGGTCACGGAACCACCCGTGACCGCCGCGGCCGCCAGGAACGGGGTCGCGTTCGACAGGTCCGGCTCGACCACCCAGTCGCGTGATTCGATCGGGCCGGGTTCGACACGCCACGTGTTGGGCTCGGAGTCGTCCACGGCCACGCCGGCGGCACGCAGCATCTGCACGGACATGTCGATGTGGGGCAGCGAGGGGACCGGCTTGCCCTCGTGGCGCACCGTCAACCCGTCGTCGTACCGCGCGCCGGCCAGCAACAGACCCGAGACGAACTGCGACGACGCCGATGCGTCGATGGTGACCGTCCCGCCGGCCAGCCCGCCCTTGCCGTGCAGCGTGAACGGCAGCGTGTCGCCGTCGACGGCCGCGCCGAGCGCCCGCAACGCGTCCAGCACCGTGCTCATGGGCCGTTCCCGGGCACGCGGGTCGCCGTCGAAGCGCACCTCCCCGTCCGCGATGGCCGCGGCGGGCGGCACGAACCGCATGACGGTGCCCGCGAGCCCGCAGTCGACCAGCGCCGGACCGTGAAGTCCCTGGTGAGCGCGCACGACGAGCTGGTCGCCGGAGTCGTCGACGGGTACCCCCAGCGCCCGCAGCGCGCCGATCATCAGCAAGCTGTCGCGGCTGCGCAGCGCGCCGGTCAGCGTCCCGCCGCGCGTGCTCAGCGCGGCGAGCAGCAGCGCCCGGTTCGTGATCGACTTCGAGCCGGGCACGGCCACGGTGGCGTGGACGGGTCCGGTGGCCAGCGGCGCGACCCAGGGCAGGTTCATACGACGATGATCCCGCACTCGCGCGCACGCGGTGCAGACTGTCGGTGGGGTCTGCCACGATGCGGGCCAGGAGGTGACTGACATGTGCGGGAGGTATGCCGCCACCAAGGACCCGGCCACGCTGGCCGCGGAGTTCGACGCGCTCGACGCCACCGAGGACCACGCGCCGGCCGTCGACTACAACGTCGCGCCGACCAAGTCCGTCGTGGCGGTCGTGGCGCGGCACCCGCGCGACGACGACGGCGAGCCGGACCCGGACAGGACCGTGCGCAGCCTGCGGGTGATGCGCTGGGGCCTGATCCCGGCCTGGGCGAAGGACATGTCCGTCGGCGCCCGGATGATCAACGCGCGGTCCGAGAAGGCCGCCACGACCCCGGCGTTCCGGACCTCGGTGGCCAAGCGCCGCTGCCTGGTCCCGGCCGACGGCTGGTACGAGTGGAAGCGGGACGGCAAGGCCAAGCAGCCGTTCTTCATGACCGGTCCGGACGGCCACAGCCTGGCGATGGCCGGCCTGTGGACGGTGTGGCGCGACCCGGCCAAGGGCGACGACGCGCCGCCGGTCGTGAGCGTCGCGGTGCTGACCACGGAGGCGATCGGGCAGCTCGGTGACATCCACGACCGGATGCCGAAGCTGCTGACCCCGGACCGGTGGGCGTCGTGGCTCGACCCGGACGCCGACGACGTCACCGAGTTACTCGAGACGCCGCCGTCGCTCGAGCTGGTGGAGTCACTCGAGCTGCGCCCGGTGTCCACCAGGGTCAACAATGTCCGGAACAACGGTCCTGAGCTGCTGGAACGTGACGAGGAGAAGGCGGACCTCACGTTGTTCGACGAACGATGACCGGATGACGAGGCTGACGATCGACACCCTGCACGGGCCGGCCCGCGCGGAGCTGCACTGTGCCCCGGAGGGCCGGGCCGGGCTGCTGCTCGGGCACGGCGCCGGCGGCGGGGTGGGCGCGCCGGACCTGGTCGCGACGGCCCGCGCCGCGGCGGCGGCCGGCGTGCACGTCGCGCTGGTCGAGCAGCCGTACCGGGTCGCGGGCCGCCGCGCGCCCGCACCGGCCAAGCAGCTCGACACGGCGTGGCTGGCGGTCGTGGAGGAGCTGTCGGCGGAGTGGTTCCGCGACCTGCCGCTGGTGTTCGGCGGCCGGTCGTCGGGGGCTCGCGTGGCCTGCCGGACCTCGGCGGACGGGCAGGCCGTGGCCGTCCTGTGCCTGGCCTTCCCGGTGCACCCGCCGGGCCGGCCGGAAAAGACCCGCATGCCGGAGCTGGACGCCGTGACGGTCCCCACTCTGGTGGTCCAGGGCGAGTCCGACCCGTTCGGCATGCCGGGGCCGGCGCACCACCGTGAGATCGTCGTAATGCCTGGTGACCACTCGTTGAGAAAGGACGTGACGGCCGTCTTCCGGGCCGTGGAGGACTGGCTGGACCGGATCTTGCGGCCCCTCGGTTGAGGGAATGACCTGGGGGAACCCAGCGTTCGCACCTACGTGCTGACCCAGACTCGCCGCGTATCCTCACAGGGATCCCATGGGATCCCGACGATGGGACAGTTCCTAGTGGAAGGGAGCACGGTGCCGAGCACCGAGACCCAGCCAAACCCACAGGCTGAGACCGAGCAGGAGCGGGCCGAGCGCTTCGAGCGTGACGCCATGCCGCTGCTGGACCAGCTGTACTCCGCCGCCCTGCGGATGACGCGCAACCCGGCCGACGCCGAGGACCTGGTCCAGGAGACCTTCCTCAAGGCGTACGCCGCGTTCTCGTCGTTCTCGGCGGGCACCAACCTGAAGGCCTGGCTCTACCGCATCCTCACGAACACCTACATCAACGGGTACCGCAAGCGGCAGCGGCAGCCGCAGCAGTCCCCGACCGAGGAGATCACCGACTGGCAGCTAGCGCAGGCCGAGTCGCACACGTCGTCCGGCCTCCGGTCGGCCGAGATCGAGGCGATGGACCGGCTGCCGGACAATGACGTGAAAGAGGCCCTGCAGCAGCTGCCGGAGGAGTTCCGCCTCGCGGTCTACCTGGCTGACGTGGAGGGCTTCGCTTACAAGGAGATCGCGGAGATAATGCACACGCCGATCGGGACGGTGATGTCTCGACTTCACCGTGGCCGGCGGCAGCTTCGCGACCTGCTGGCAGGGGTCGCTCGTGACCGTGGTTTTCTGCGGTCGGCAGACCGTGAGGTGACCGGATCATGAGCTGCGGCGAACCACATGACACCGACTGCACGGAGGTGCTGTCCGAAGTGTGGCTGTTTCTCGACCACGAATGCGACGAGAAACGTCGCCTACTTCTGGAGCAGCACCTCGACGAGTGCAGCCCCTGCCTCGAGCAGTACGGCATCGAGGAGCACCTGAAGGTGCTGCTGGCACGCAAGTGCGGTGGTGAGCACGCCCCGGAGGAGTTCAAGCAGCGGCTCCGGGACCAGATCAGGAAGACTGTCGCCGAGCAGGGCGGCGTGCCGGTGCACGACCGGCTCGACTGAGCCTTGTCGACGCTCTCGGATCTGCTCGCGGAGCACACCAAGCTGTCCGGTGGCGAGGTCGACCACCTGCAGATGGTCGTCGCGGAGTGGCAGCTGCTGTCGGATCTGTCGTTCGCCGACCTGATCATGTGGGTCCCGGTCGGCGAAGGCCCGGCGCTGGATGAGTTCCTCTGTGTGGCGCAGGCCCGCGCGACGACCGCGCCGACCGCCCACCCGGAGGACGTCGTCGGTACTCGTGTGGGTGTCGACGACCACCCGCAGCTACGCAGGGCCATCCTCGACGGCCGGGTGTGCCGCGAGGAGGACCCGTCCTGGTACCTGGGCGTCCCGGTTCGCCGCGAGACGATCCCGGTGACGTACGACGACCGGGTCATCGGCGTGCTGTCGCGGGAGACGGACCTGGCGGTGCCACGCGTGCCGTCGTCGCTGGAGATCGCGTACCTGGGGATCGCGGCCGACCTGTGCCAGATGATCGCGGACGGTAGTTTCCCGACCTCCGAGCCAGCCCCGGACGTGCACACCTCGCCCCGCGTGGGTGACGGTCTGATCCGACTTGATCCCACGGGCACCGTGGTTTTCGCGTCCCCGAACGCCCAGTCGGCGTACCACCGCATGGGTCACGCCGCGGAGATGATCGGTGTGCGCCTGGCGCCATTGACCCGCGGCCTGATCGCGGACCCGTTCGACGCGACGGAGATAGCGCAGCGCATCCTGGCGGCACTGGACGGTCAACCGTCGATGCGCGCGGAGGCGGAGTCCGGGCGCGGCGCGGCGGTGCTGTTCCGCGCGCTGCCGTTGCGGCCGGCTGGAAAGGCGGCCGGCGCGCTGGTGCTCGTTCGTGACGTGACGGAGGTCCGCCGCCGCGACCGGGCGTTGATGTCGAAGGACGCGACGATCCGCGAGATCCACCACCGGGTGAAGAACAACCTCCAAACGGTGGCGGCACTGCTGCGCTTGCAGTCCCGCCGCACGGCGAGCGAGGAAGCCCGCGCCGCACTGGGCGAGTCGGTCCGGCGGGTGGCCGCGATCGCGGCGGTGCATGAGGCCCTGTCGACGTCGGTGGACGAGCGGGTGGACCTGAACTCGTTGGTGGACAAGGTCATCCCGGTAGTGGGCGACGTCGCGGTCGCGGAGAACCACGTCCGCGTCCGGCGCACCGGACAGTTCGGCGTGGTGGCCGCCGAAGTGGCGACCCCACTGGTGATGGTGCTGACCGAACTGGTGCAGAACGCGGTCGAACACGCCTACCCCCCAGGCGCGAGCGGCGAGGTGGTGGTGTCGGCCGAACGCTCGGCCCGCTGGCTGGACGTCTCGGTCACCGACGACGGCCGAGGCCTCCCACGCGGCTTCTCCCTGGAACGCTCGAACGGCCTGGGCCTCCAGATCGTCCGCACCCTGGTGGAGTCCGAACTACGCGGCTCCCTCTCGCTACGCCGCAGACAAAGAGGCGGCACCGAAGCCCAACTCCGCGTCCCCCTCTCCCACCGCCGCTAACCCCCACCCCAGCACAAAGGCCCGGGGCCTTGGTGGCTCCCGGGCCTTGCGGCTTTGTTGCGTGGGTCAGATGTTGCTGCGTGTGCGGACGCGCGCGTTGCGGCGCTTGAGCGCGCGGCGCTCGTCCTCACTCATCCCGCCCCAGACGCC
>NZ_DASQCC010000061.1:0-63460 GCF_035634895.1 Actinophytocola sp.
CTTGGTCACCACGACCTTGCGGGCACGGCCCAGCAGCGAGATGTCGGCGTTGTCCAGCTTCAGACCCACGTCCTCGGACACGACGGTGCCGCCGGTCAGGATCGCGATGTCCTGCAGGATCGCCTTACGACGGTCACCGAAACCGGGCGCCTTCACGGCGACCGACTTGAACGTGCCCTTCAGCTTGTTCACGATCAGCGTGGCCAGCGCCTCGCCCTCGACGTCCTCGGCGATGACCACGAGCGGCTTGCCTGTCTCGATCACCTTCTCCAGCACCGGCAACAGCTCTTTGGCCGACGAGATCTTGGTGGTGGCGAACAGCAGGTACGGGTCCTCGAACACGGCCTCCATCCGCTCGGTGTCCGTGATGAAGTGCGGTGCGACGTAACCCTTGTCGAAACGCATGCCCTCGGTCAGCTCCAGCTCGAGGCCCATCGCGTTGGACTCCTCGACCGTGATCACCCCCTCGCGGCCGACCTTGTCCATTGCCTCGGCGATCAGCTCGCCGATCGTGGTGTCAGCGGCGGAGATGGACGCGGTCGCCGCGATCTGCTCCTTGGTCTCGACCTCACGCGACGCCTTGTGCAGCTGCTCGGTCACGGCCTCGACGGCCCGTTCGATGCCCCGTTTCAACGCGATCGGGTTCGCGCCGGCGGCGACGTTGCGCAGGCCCTCGCGCACGAGCGCCTGGGCGAGCACGGTCGCGGTGGTGGTGCCGTCACCCGCGACGTCGTCGGTCTTCTTGGCGACCTCCTTGACGAGCTCCGCCCCGATCTTCTCCCACGGGTCCTCGAGCTCGATCTCCTTGGCGATGGAGACACCATCGTTCGTGATGGTGGGCGCGCCCCACTTCTTCTCGAGCACGACGTTGCGGCCACGAGGTCCGAGCGTCACCTTCACCGCGTCCGCGAGCGTGTTCATGCCGCGTTCGAGCCCGCGACGCGCGTGCTCCTCGAACGCGATCAACTTGGCCATTGTCCTGTCCTCTCAGCGGTCCGTGGTCGAGATGGTCGGCACCGCGCCCGCGACGGCCGGATCGGAGTGATCCCCATCGGCGCCGACCACCTGGCACTTCGGGGTGCCGAGTGCCACGATACACAGAAGTTGCGGATACGCAAATTTGCGCTCCCGCACTTTTCTGATACAGTCCTCCCCATGGCGGACAACCAAGGGCTACGCGAACGCAAGAAGCTCGCCACCCGGGAGGCACTGAGCGCGGCCGCGCTCAGGCTCGCGCTGGAGCATGGCCTGGAGAACGTGCGCGTGGATGACATCGCCGAGGCGGCGGGGGTGTCACCACGCACGTACAACAACTACTTCGCCAGCAGGGAACAGGCGATCGTCGCGGCGGTCATGGCCGAGCGAGCGACCCGGGTGGCGGCGACCGTGCGCGCACGGCCACCCGAGGAGCCGTTGGCCGAGGCCGTGACCGCGGCGGTGATCGAGGCGTACACGAGTCAGCCGGCGGGTGACACGCTGACGCTGATCACGTCGTCCCCTCGATTACGCGTGGAGTTCGTCGAGGCGGTGTCGGCGGTGGGCCAGCCACTGGCGGCGGCGATCGCCGAGCGTATCGGCGGCGGCGACACGCTCGTTCCCGCGGCGCTGGCGGCGGCGGTCTCGGCGGCCGCCCGCGTGGCACTGGACCACTGGGTCCGGCCGGTGGGGTCCGGACTCGTTGTCGTCTATGGGAAGCGGCCGCTGCCCGATCTTCTGCGTGAGGCGCTGGACAGTGTGGCGCCAGCGCTGCGGGCCGCCGAGGGGTAGGAGGTGCCAGGGTGAACTGATGCCGGCCGGGGTAGGAGGTTGCCGGGTAGAAGGGTGCCGGGTAGGAGGTTCCCGGAGTAGGACAGGTTGAGCCGCAACGGGGTGGGTGGGCCGGTTGCGACACCGTTGGTTGCGACACCGTTGGTTGCGACACCGTTGGTGCCGTGACCGCTCTGGCCTCCCACGACGCCGTCGGCGTGGGAGGTGCCGTCGGCAGGCTCGCTGCCACCGGGCAAGGGGGTGTGGTGCCTCGATGCCCTGGGCTCGGCAGCGCCTACTGTCCAGGTGTGGACAGTCTCGACGCGACGCGGGTCAAACAGGACCTTCTTGACGCCGCCGACTTCGCCTTTCGGCGGCTCATGGACCGGCTCGACGGCCTCACCGATGACGAGTACCTCTGGGAACCCGCCCCCGGCTGCTGGTCCGTGCGGCCCGTCGGCGACGGCACCTTCAGGGCCGACGGGTCGCCGGTGCCGGTCGTGCCGGCGCCGTTGACCACCATCGCCTGGCGGATGTGTCATCTTGTCGACCTGCTTGCCGGTGAGCGGAACGCGACCTGGATCGGGGTCGAGCCCCTCGGGCGGCTCGACAGAGTTGGCGAGCCTGGGACGGCCGACGACGCCATCCAGCAGCTCGACCAGGCGTTCACGCTCTTCCGTACGCACGTCGCGGGCGCCGAGGCCGCTCAGTTGACCGTCGCCATGGGGGCTATTGCCGGGGCCTACGCCGCCAGTACTCGTGCCGCCTTTGTGCTTCACGAGCTCGACGAGCTGATCCATCACGGAGCGGAGGTCGCGACCATGCGGGATCTCTACCGCGCGACCCAACCTGTCGAACCCTTCCTCCAGGCATGTCTTGACGCCGACCGGGCGGCCGTCGAATCCATGCTGCCTGACGACCGGTATCCGACCCTCGTCGCCGACATGGCCGGTCGGCAGAACTGGGCGGCGGTTCGGCTGCTGGTCGACCTTGGCTTCGACGTCAACGCGGCGGGCGGTGTCACGGCGCTCCACTACGCCGCCGGCGCCGGGGAATTGGACATCGTGCGGTTGCTTGTCTTGCACGGGGCCGATAGGGGTGTGCGGGACAGCCAGTTCGATCTGCCGCCTGGTGGGTGGGCTCAGTACTTCGGTCAGCGGGAGGTCGCGGCGTACCTTCGGTAGCGGCGGTTCCCGAACGGTCAATGCGAACCGCGCACGAGCGGCCTGGGAAAGTGGGGAGTGCGCGGGTCGGGGACTCGACGGGCGGCTTCGGACCGTTCCCGACGCGACGGGTGAATCAGGTTCGGTCGAAATGGCGCGGCGCGAATACCTGCGGCACGCGCCGGTCGTGGCGGGCCGCCCCGTCAATCGTGCACGGCGGCGGTGACCCAAGGGGAAGAATTAACTGGAACAGTGAGCCTTTCCGGGTAACGGTTCGTCGCTGTGTGTGATCATGTGGTGCGGTCGTGCTCGATGTGGAGGATGACGAGCGCTGCGGCGACGATGGGGCCGATCCGCCAAGGGCAGAGGCTGATGTTGCGTAGCGCCTTGAAAGTGGTCTTCAGTAACGAGTTTCCGCGTTCGCCGATGGCTCGTTTGCCGTTGTGGATCTTGTTGTGAGACTTCTGTTCTTCGGTGAGTTCACCGCATGTGGGTTTCTTGAAAGCGATGGTGATGGTGTCGGCTTCGCCTTCGTAGCCGAGGTCGCCGAGCGTGGGGCGGTTCTCGGCGATCCAAGTGGTCAGGGCGGGCAGGATTTCGAGGTGTTCGCGGAGCGCGGTGGTGTCGTGCTCGCGGCCGGGACGTACGTCGGAGGTCCACAGCGGCCAGCCGTCGGGGGCGGTGATGACCTGGATGTTCCCGCCGTGACTGGCGTGTTTGCCCGACCACCACAGGTCCACGCCCTTTGTGGGGCCGGGGGTCCGGCACCGGTCGGTCTCGATCAGGGTGCCGTCAATGGAGATATGGCTGTGTCCGGCCATTTTCGCTGCCAGCAGCGCCGATTCGAGAGCGGGCGCCTCGGCTGCAAGAACCGCGATTCCCTCGTGAAGGTAGGCATACGCGGTGGACTTGCCGATCTCGTTGTCGACAGCCAACTGTTTCACGCGAGTGCCGTCAAGAAACCAACGCAGCAGCACGATCGCCTGCTTGAACGGCGTCAGGACACGGCTGCCCTTGCGGCTCCCGCGCCGTGCCCGTTCGGCGTGCAACAGGCTCGACACATACAGCACGGTCTGGTCCCGTACGGGCAACGTCGCGGTGTATGACACACTCATCAGGCGCGGAACCTCTATGAACTTGATCTGTGGAAGGACCAAATTCATACCGAGGTTCCGCGTCTTTACGTTGCACCGCAACAGCCTCGGCGTGTCGCCACCGCCAACACCAATCATACCCACAATCGTCACTCAGAGTCACAGGCGCTTACGCGGAAAGGCTCAGTGTCCGTGAGGCGGGATATCTGGCTCACGGACCTGCGATTGTGCTGCAGGGGGTCTTGTCACAAAGATCGGAGGGCGAATCTACGAGGAGAGGGTCACGCGGCCCTGTGTCGTGCCCGCGGCTTGGGCTTCTCGGCGGTCTCGGGGGACGCGAGTTCGTCGGCCAGGATCCGGTCGACACGACGGGATGCGTGTCGTAGCGCACGGAACATGAAGACCGCGGCGCAGGACACTAGAATTCCGGCGGCGATTCCCGCGACGAGCGCCTGCGGCCGGAGAACGAGGGTCGTGGCGGACCCCAGAAGACCAATGCAAAGCAGGGTTGTCCGGCTCGATATCGAGGGTTGAGTCATTGATACAGCCTTTTGAGATCAGCTTCCCAACAGCGGTCACTGTCAGTCACCAAGCTCGTCGTCTGGACATTGTCCATTGTTACTCAACGCGACGGGTTCTCGGACTTATCACCCGATTGAACTACACCGCCAACGTGGCGTTCGCGATATCACGTCGCCGGGCATCAGGCGGTCAGCGATGTGGGGACGCCGCCCTGTTGGCGCTGCCCTGGGGACCGTAGGCGTCGAGGAACTTGTCGCGGAACCGGTCCATGGGCCAGACCGGGGCGTCGGGGTTCGGGTTGACGCCCGGGGACCAGCCCCACGTCGACACTCGGTCCAGCACGGCGGGATCACGTGCGACGATCGAGATCGGGACGTCGCGGGTGTCCTCCTGGCTGGCGATGATCGGCTGGGGCTGGTGGTCGCCCAGGAACACCATCACCATGTTGTCGTCGCCGTAGGTCTCCATGTACGAGAACAGGCTTTTCAGGGAGTAGGCGATCGACGCCGTGTACGCGTCGCGGACCCTCGTCGGGTCGGGCCAGACGTCGCCCGGCTGGGTACCGGTCGTCGCCATCGGGCCGTAGACCGAACCGTCGCCGACGTCCTTCCAGTCGATCATCTTCGGCAGTGGGGCGTACGGGGTGTGGCTCGATACCAGGTCGATCTCGGCCATCACGGGGTCCTGTGACGGGGCGCGTTCGGTCTGTTCGAAGTGCTGCAACGTGTACTGGTCCGGCACCCTTGCATACGAGAACCGCGGGCCCTTGTAGCCGACGTTGCGTGAGTCGTAGATCTTGTCGAAGTGGTACATCCCGCCCTCCGGCCAGTCCTCGGAGTTCGCGGGCACCGCGCCGACCGTGCGCCAGCCGGCGCGGTTGAACGCGATCGAGAGCGTCATCCGGTCCATCGTGGTCAGGCTGTCGTACCGCTGCTGGTTGTCGACCCACAACCCGCTCTGCAGCGTGGCGTGCGCGAACCAGCTGCCACCGCCATAGGTCGGCGACGTCAGGAAGCCGCTCCGTGCGTCGAACCCCGCCGCGTGCAGCTGCTTCGTGGCGGAGTCCAGGATCGGGTCGATCACCGGGGCGCTCGTCGAGTCCTCGATGGCCACCCGGCCGTAGCTCTCGACGAACACGAACAGCACATCCTTGCCACGCAAGGATGTCAGCAGGTCCTCACCCGGCGTGTACCGGTAGTGGTCGACCCGGGCCTGTGCGGCGAACGCCTCGCCGTCGAACAGGCCCTGCTGCACCCGCCGGGCGTCGTCGTACACCTGGTCCGCGGCGCTGCGGGACGCGACCTCGCCGAACTGCGCCCCGGACAGCGCCGACACCAACCACAGCACGGCCAGCACGGCCAACGTGTTGGTCGCCGCCGTGCGGTGCCCGACCGCCAGGCTGGTGAGGCGCCGGACCGCCAGTGTCATCAACACCATGATCGCCAGTACCAGCAGGATCGCGCCGACCACCGCGAGGACCGCGCCGAGGCTGCCGAACGACGACGATACGAAGTCCACGGCGGGGCCGAGGAAGCTCCAGTCGAACACCGGGTGGAAGGGGCGGTCGAACACCTCGTAGAAGCCCATGTCCAGGAACTTGACGATCATCAGCAGCCCGAGCCCGGCGCCGATCACCGCGACCGCCACCCGGCGTGCCCGCGCACCCAGCACGAGGATCAGCGCCACCCCCATCAACCCCTCGACGGGGATGCGTGCGTACGCCTCGATCGTCAGCTGGCTCAACCGGTTCGGCCCGACGAGCGCCGCCAGCACGAGCAGGAACGCCAGCACCGTCGCGACGATCCGCCGCCGGCTGAACGCCGGCAGCCTGGCCGCGGGCGCGCCGTCGCGGTGCCGGCCCAGCCACTGGACGTCCTGCACGAACGACCCGGCCAGCGCCGCCAGCGACAGCGCCGTGAGCACGACCGCGACCGGCACCGGCAGCACCTCGACGCCGACGCCCGCCGCGACCACGGTGAGGACGATCCCCTGCGCCGTCCAGACAACCGTGCGAACCCGACTGGCCGGCAGCGTCCCACGCAACCACGGCAACGCCCAACCGGCGGCGACGAACACGTACCGCAGCACGCCGATCGCCAGTACCCAGACACCGAGCCGGGTGGCCACGAACGCGCTCAGCGCCAGGACGAGGAACGCGTCGACCTCCACGGCGAACCGTGTCTCGAACGCCGTGGACGGGCGGGCGAACCGCGCGCTGACCAACGACGACGCCACCGCGACGACGGCGACGCCCACGATCGCCTTGCCCGGATCCGGCTTGGGGTCGGTGGTCTCCACGACCAGCGCCGTCAACGCGCCGACCACCACCGCCCTGGCCAGGACGAACCGCCCGGCCGGCCCGAAGGAGGTCACGTCGAACCGGCGCAGCCCCTCGATGAGCACGGCCCAGCCGATCACCGCGAACGCGACCCCGGCGAGCCAGCCCGCCGGTCCGAGTCTGACGGTCACGGTCAGTAGCACCAGCACTACCACCAGCGCGTCCACGGCCGTGACCATCGCTCGTACCGGTCGTCCGGTCACGCGTCCTCCCTCGACTTCGGGTCCCGTACCCGATCTCGATACGAGCCGACGGGTGCGCCGGTTCTAATTTGTTGGGACGCGTGATGCCCTAAAGGGCCCGTTCAGAAGGCTGAATGTCCCGAATAGCCGCTTCTGGGCAGGTGCGGGACGAACCTGGAGATCGTGATGCCTCGTCTCGAGCAGTTGCGTAAGCGGGCCCGTGAGCTGCAGCGCGCGGTGCGGGCCGGCACTCCCGTGGCGGTGGCGCTGGTCGCCGAGCACGGCTGGCCGGGACTGGATGTGGAGTCGTTCACACTCGCCAACGCGCAGCACCTGCTCGCCAGGACGTACGGCTTGGCGGGCTGGGCACAGCTGGTCCGGCATGCCGAGTCACCGCCGCCCGTGGACGGCGTGCTGACCGTGGACAACCGCTACCGGGTTCGCCGTGGATGGGGCGCGGAGGACGACCTGACCCGCATCAACACCGCCGGTTGGGAACCGCTGTTCACCGCCGAGCACAACGGGGTGCGGGTCGTGGCGTTCCGGACGTCCCACGGACCGGTGTTCGCCGAGTTCACGCCCACCACCGTCACCGTGTCGCGGGTGGGTGGGGACGGGCTCACGTTCCACACCGCGCTCGGCACGCTCGCGGGGGTCGTGCCCGCTGGTACGACCAGTGTGGCGGTGGAGGGGCCCGCGGACCGGACGGCACGGGTGCCGGCGGTGGTGGCGGACGGCGTGTTCGCGGTACCCAACGCCTTCGTGATCGACGAGAACGGACTGGTGCTGCGGCTGAACGGCGCCGACAAGGGTGTGCTCGTGCCGCGGGACGCGCTCCCGGACCGGGCGGTCGGCATGGTCGACCGGCCGGCGCCGCCCGCCGAACGGGACTCCCCCGAGGGGCGGCGGCTGGGCGCGGCGCTCGCCATGGTGCCGGTCGTGGACGCGGAGCAGTGGGTGCCCGGCGTGTTCGCGGAGCTGGCCGATGGCGAGAGCATCCAGCTGGGCAGCTACCGGGGGTTGCTCCTGTGGCGGCTGGGTGGCGCCACTCCGCACGTGTTCGACTTCGGCCCGGTGTCCGGGCCGGTGCGGGACTTCGCCGTCGTCGGCAAGACCGTGGCGCTGACGAGGGTGTACCACGGCTTCGCGGACGGGAGCAGCGACCGGGTGGTGCTGGCGGGGGTGGTGGATCGCGGCCGTGCGGCGTCGGTGACGTTCCACCGGGCGGACGGCACGGCGCTGCCCGCGACGCTCGCCGGTGAGACACTGCTGGTGAGCGCACCGGACCTGACCGCGCCGCGGGAACGCGGGCGGGTGACCGACCGGGTCGTGGTGCGGGACGGGGCGGACGCGGTCGTGGAGGACCTGCCGTACCAGGAGAGGGCGTGATGGGCGATCCGGTGTGCTGGCTCGGGCGTGTCTGTCCCGAGTGCGGGTTGCTCGTCGAGGGTGAGCCGCCGACGACGTGTGAGCGCTGCGGCGCGACGGTTCCCCATCCGGAGGACGAGGACCAACCGTGTCGGTGACCTGGCCCGCCGGGCCGAGCCTCTACGATTCCGCGGGTGACCGGCTACCTTCCTGACGTGTTCGACGACGCCTCGTCCCTGCCGGAGCGCCAGCAGCGCATCCTGGCCACGATCCGGGACTGGGTGGTCCGGCACGGCTACGCGCCGAGCACGCGGGAGCTGGGTGAGGCGGTGGGCCTGCGGTCGGCGTCGTCGGTGTCGAAACACCTGGCGAACCTGGAGGAGAAGGGCTACCTGCGGCGCAGCGGCTCGGTGTCCCGGCCGATCGACGTGCGTGCGTTCCTGGGGGCCGCGCCACGCGAGCAGTCCGAGGACTCGGTGTCCGTGCCCGTGGTCGGCGACATCGCGGCGGGCGTGCCGATCGCGGCCGAGCAGCACGTCGACGACGTCCTGAACCTGCCCCGCGACCTGACCGGCCGCGGCAACGTCTTCGCCCTGCGCGTCCGCGGCGACTCGATGATCGAAGCCGCCATCTGCGACGGCGACATCGTCGTGGTCCGCCAGCAACAGGAGGCCCACTCCGGCCAGATCGTCGCGGCCATGATCGACGACGAGGCGACGGTGAAGGTGTACCGGCGGCGCGACGGGCACGTCTACCTGGAGCCACGCAACCCGGCGTACGACGTCATCGACGGGGACAACGCGGTCGTGCTGGGCGTGGTGGCCTCCGTCCTACGGAGCGTCTGATCCGTCGAGCGGGGCGCGCGGTACGGCCCTGCCACTGGGACCTGACGTAGAGTTACCCGCCATGAGGCTCGCCGTAGCCGGGGCCACCGGCAACATTGGCAGGCTCGTCACCGCCGGGCTGAAGCGGGACGGGCACGACGTCGTCGGCGTCAGCCGCGCGCTCGGCGTCGACCTGCTGACGGGTGCCGGGCTCGACGACGCGCTCACCGGTGTCGAGGCCGTCATCGACGTCACCAACGGGCCGGCGACGGCACGGGACGAGGCCGTCCGGTTCTTCGGCACCGCCACCGGAAACCTCCTCGCCGCCGGGCGGCAGGCCGGTGTGCGCCACCATGTGCTGCTGTCGATCGTCGGCATCCACGACGTGGAGGGGAACGCGCACTACGAGGGCAAGCGCGAGCAGGAACGCCTCGTCAGCGAGGGTCCGGTGCCCTGGACGATCGTGCCGGCCACCCAGTTCCACGACTTCGCCGAGATGGTCGTGGGCTGGACCGAACGGGACGGCGTCGCCACGATCGCGCCCCTGCTCGTGCAGCCGATCGCGCCGGCCGACGTGGCCGCCGTCCTCATCGAGGTCGCCACCGGGGAGCCGCAGGGCCGCTACCTCGACGTCGCCGGGCCGGAGACCCAGGACCTCGTCGACATGGCGCGCCGGACCCTCCACGCCCACGGCCGGGACGTCAGGCTCGTCCCCACCTGGAACGCCCTGTTCGGCCCCTCGATGGCCGGCAACGTCCTGCTTCCCGGCGAGAACGCCCGCATCGCCCCGACCACCTTCGACGAGTGGCTGGCCGCCGGCACGGGGTCCCCGTCAGCGCGGTGACGGTGCCGGCGGCCGCACCACGCAATTGGGAGCGCGACCATGAATCGTCACTCGGCGAACCTGGTTCGGTCGCACCAGTGGAACACCGGCAGTGTCGAGCCGTTGAGGTCACGGGACTCACCTGAGTACCGGAAGTGATCAGTGCCGTTTCCCCTTGGCACCTTGACTTTGTGTCCCAGGGTCGGCACCTCGTGGATGCGGTCCTCATCGGTCAGCAGCAGCGGGCCGCCGGTCAGCAGCACCCTGATTGTCGTCATTTCGTCCCCTTTCGAAAACTAGGCGGCGACCAGGACCGCACTGTGGGCGGTGGCCAACGGATACATGGTCTGCGCGGGTGCCTGTTCCAGGATCACGTGGGCGTTGGTGCCGCTGACGCCGAACGACGACACCGCGGCCCGGCGGGGGTGGTCGACCGCCGGCCAGTCCCGCGCCTCGGTCAGTGGCTCGACCGCGCCGGCCGGCCAGTCGCCCCGGGGCGAGGACGCGTCCACGTGCAGCGTCCTGGGCAGCACGCCGAGCCGGATCGCCTCCACCATCTTGATCACGCCGGCGATCCCGCACGCCGCCTGCGTGTGCCCGATGTTCGGCTTGATCGAGCTCAGCCACAGGGGTTCGCCGCCCGCGCGGCCCTGGCCGTAGGTCGCCAGCAGCGCCCGCACCTCGACCGGATCGCCGAGCCCCTCGGCCACGTCGATGTCCATCGTGGACAGACCGGCCGAGCCGAGTGCCTGCCGGATCACCCATTTCTGGGACGGTCCCCGGCTCGCCCCGTCCTGGTTCATCGCGGAGCTGCGGACCAGCGCCGTCACCGAGTGGCCGTTGCGGCGCGCGGCGGACAGGCGGGACAGCACCAGCACGCTGACTCCCGTGTCCGTGAGACCGCCGACCAGCGCGAGCGAGCAGTCGCCCCGGTGCAGCGCCTGGCCCGCGCGGTGGATGGCGACGAGCGACGAGGAACGCTCGACGTCCATGCCCGCCACCACGCCCGGCAGGTAGGAGTAGACGCTGCCGGCGTCGCGATCGACCGGCCGCGTCAGGCCGGAGAACATCCCGGTGCGGCCGCTCGTCAACACCGCGGGTGAGACGTTGGCCCGTGCCAGCGCCTCCATCGTCACGGCCCGCAGCAGGCGGCGCTGCCGGGGTCCCGGGGCCAGCACCTCGCCGAGAAATCCGCCGTTTCCGCCCCTACCGGACGACACGAAGTCCCACAGCTGCTCCGGCGAGGAGATGCCGCCCGGATATCGGCACGCCATGCCCACGATGGCGATCGGTTCGACCACTCCTGGCCGGTCGTGAAGGCCGCGAAGTTCGGGGTCGGCTCGTTCGACATAGCGCAGTGGTTCGACTTCGCCGTTCATTCGAGTCCTCCCGAATACAAACACGGAAATGGCGGCCGAAATGATCGATGGCCATTCCCACAACCCCGCCAGGGGAAGTTCGCCTGTTCGAACGCTACGTTTCGCAGGACGCGGACCCCAACCCCTACCGCCCCCACAAGGCCCCTCCCCGGACCCCGGCCGACGCGGCGAACAGGCCCGGCGGCATGCCGCCGAACGGACCCTCAGCCGTGGCACGATCGCACGACAGCACGCCTTACCGGCGACGGGAGGCCATCCGGCGGCCGGACGATCATGAACCGGTCCATCCGCACAAAACCCTCAGTGGATGCATACGTCCCATATCGGACCTTTGCTCCCATAGTGGCTCATATTCCCCATACCACCCGCGATCAACAATAGCTTCGGTAATGGTACCCACACTCTCCGTAGCCACAATTTCTTCATGTATTACCGATCCGTTAGAACACGACCATGTCCTGGTGAGACGGGGACCCGGGGCGCTAAACTGGGATCTCGGGCGGAACTACGGGCGCGTGCGGTGGGGGCCTCATGGTGCTAAAACTCCTTGGCCCCGTGGAGTTGATTTCCGGCAGGACGTCACTCTCCATCGGCGGGCCCAGGCAACGGGTCGTGTTGGCCATGCTGGGCCTCAACGCGAACCGGGTAACACCGGTAGACCATTTGGTGGAAGCGCTCTGGGACACCGAGCCGCCATCCACCGCACGTGGTCAGATCCAGACCTGCGTGTCCAGTTTGCGTAAGTTATTCGGGCCGGGGGGGCATCCTGGAGAGATCAGGACCCGTCCCCCCGGCTACCTGCTGGAAATCGCCGAGACCGACCTCGACACCGAGGAGTTCGGCGGGCTGACCGCCGCCGCGCGGGCGAAGGCCGACGAGGGCGACCTCGGCGAGGCCGCCTCGATGCTGCGGCAGGCGCTCGCCATCTGGCGCGGCCCCGCGCTGGCCGATGTGGACAGTGAGCTGGCCCGGCGCGCCGCGGCCCAGTTCGAGGACGCCCGCCTGGCCGCCATCGAGGAACGGATCCGGCTCGACCTCCTACTCGGCCGCCACCAGGCCCTCAGCGGCGAGCTGGCCTCGCTGGTCGAGGAGTACCCACTGCGGGAACGGCTGGCCGAGTTCCGCATGCTCGCGCTGTACCGGTCCGGCCGGCAGGCCGACGCGCTGGAGGTCGGCCGGCGCACCCGCCACACGCTGGTCGAGGAGCTGGGCGTCGAACCCGGCCACGACCTGCAGAAGCTGGAAGCGGCCATCCTCAACCGCGACCCGGCGCTGGACCTGCTGGCGACCCCGGCCGATCCGCAGCCCGTGCCCGTCCAGCAGCCACCGGAACCACCGCCGGAACCGCTGTCCTCGCCACGCCAGCTCCCGGCCAGCATCGCCGACTTCTCCGGCCGCGAGGACAACATCGAGGAGATCAAGCAGATCCTCGCCGGGGAGCAGACCGACGCCTACGCGGTGCGGATCGTCTCGATCTCCGGGAAGGGCGGGGTCGGCAAGTCGTCGCTCGCGATCCGGGTGGCGCACGAGATCGCCGGCAGCTTCCCCGACGGCGTGCTCTTCGGCAACCTGCAGAACCCCGGTGAGGGTGACCCGACCTCCGAGCTGCTCGCCCGGTTCCTGCGTGCCCTCGGCGTCGTCGGCCCCGCGATCCCGGAGGGCCTGTACGAGAGGTCCCAGCTGTACCGGAGCAAGGTGGCCGGCAAGCGGCTGCTCGTCGTGCTGGACGACATCGCCAACGAGGACCAGGCGACGCCGCTGGTCCCCGGCGACCCGAGCTGCGCGGTGATCACCACCAGCCGGATGCGGTTGAGCGGCCTGTCCGGCGCGCACTGGGTCGACGTCGACGAGTTCGACACCGACGGGGCGATGGAGCTCCTCGTCAAGATCATCGGTCCCGCGCGGGTGAGGGCGGAGGAAGAGGCGGCGGCCACGCTGGTGCGGCTCTGCGGTGGGCTGCCACTGGCACTGCGGATCGTCGGCGCCCGGCTCGCCTCCCGGCCGCACTGGCAGATCGCGTCGCTGGTCCGCAGGCTGCTCGACGAGGCGAAGGGCCTCGACGAGTACACCTACCGCGGCCTCGGCCTGCGGTTGAACATCGACCAGACCTACCGCGGCCTGGATCCCGAGGCACAGCGGCTCTTCCGGCTGTTCACCGTCGTCCGCGCGGCCGACTTCCCGGAGTGGACCGCCGCCGCGCTGCTCGACATGGACCCGCTCGACTCGGGCGAGGTGCTCGAAAGCCTAGTCGACGTCCGGCTGCTGGACACCATCGAGTACCCGGGCGAGCGGATCCGCTACCGGTTCCACAGTCTCATCCGTATCTATGCCAACGAGCAGTTGATGGAGGTCGAGTCGGAGGCCGAGCGGACGGCCGCGCTCACCAGGATGCTCGGCGGCTGGCTCGCCCTCGCCGAGGACACCCACCGCAAGGAGTACGGCGGGGACTACACCATCCTGCACGGCGACGCCCCGCGGTGGCGGCCACCCGGCGGCGGGTACGGGGGCGAACGCAACCCCATGGACTGGTGGGCCGCGGAGCGCGGCTCGCTCGTCGCCGCGGTCCGGCAGGCGGCGAGCGCCGGCATGGACGAGCTGTGCTGGGACCTCTCCCTCACGCTCGTCACGTTCTTCGAGGCCCGCGGCTACTTCGACGACTGGCGGGACAGCGCGCAGCTCGGGCTCGCGGTGTGCGAGAGCACCGGCAACCGCACCGGGATCGCGGCGATGCTGTACTCCCTCGGCACGATGCACATGTACCAGAAGCGGTTGCCCGAGGCCGAGCAGCAGTTCCAGATGGCGACCAAGATGTTCGAGGTCGACGGGAACACCCACGGGCTCGCCCTGGTGCAGCGCAACCTGGCACTCGTCGACGGCCTGGCCGGCCGGTCGCGGGCCATGCTGGCGAAGTACCAGGAGGCGCTGGAGCTGATGCGGGCCGTCGGGGACCGCATGGGCGAGGCGCACATCCTGCGCAGTGTCGCCATCTACTGGGCTCAGGAGGGCGACCTCGACACCGCGCGGACCATGCTCGAGGAGTCGCTGGCCATCTGCCAGGAGGTCGAGTGCCTGCGCGGCGAGGCACAGGTGCTGCACCGGATGGCCTACCTGCACCTGAAGACCGGCGAGGTCGAGCTCGCCAGCCTGGAGTTCAACCAGGTGCTGCTCATCGTCCGCGAGATCGGCGACCGGATCGGGCACGTCTACGGGCTCTACGGGCTCGGCGTGGTCCGGTGGCGGGAGGGCCAGCTGGACGGCGCGGAGTCGGCGTTCGAGCGGGCGCTCTCCTCGGCAAGGCAGATCCGGGAGCGGCTGATCGAGGCGCAGGCGCTGTGCGCGCTCGGTGGCATCAGCCTCGCCCGCGGTGACGCGACCGCCGGAATGGCACAGCTGAAAGAGGCGAGCCATCTCTTCGAGGAGCTGGGTTCATCTCTTCTTCACGCGAAAACACTCATTCTGCTTTCTCGTGTTCATTCAGAGAACGGTGACGAAACGGGCGCGGTGCAGATGCTCGAACACGCGCGCCGGCTCCTGTCCGGGCTCGACTCGGCGGAGGCGACCAGGCTGCTCACCCAGCTCGACGGCGTGGTCCCCCGGCTGCCCAACGGCGAGATAGCCACACTGTCCCTCGTGTACGACTGACCAAAAAAGAAACGGCGCCCGCCGAGTGGCGGGCGCCATGTTTCCTTTGTATGGCGGGAAATCACCAGTGCATGTCGTCCGGGGCGCCGGCGACGCACAGCTGCAGCGGGATCGACCAGTGCATGTCGGACGGGCAGGTGCCGTCGGCCACGACCGGCCAGTGCATGTCGTCCGCCGTCGCAGCCGCCGTCGCGGCCGCCCCACCCAGGACCGCCGCCGCGGCCGTCGCGATCATCGAGATCCGGACGATGTGAGTCTTGATGGTGTTGGTCATTCTGTCCACCCCTTCGGCGTGTTGCTGTTGTGGTGAACAGTTGAGCTGGACTATCTCTCGATTATCTCTTGAGCGACTCTCAAGCGATCAGTAGAACACTCTTTCGCCATTTCTCTCAAAACGCTCTCGAACCTTTGAGAGAACTGCTCTCGGGCGACCAATAGCGCACCAGGAGAGATCCGAGAGAACGGCTCAACAGAATCTCAGGCAGTCGTGTAGCAGAAGCGAGCGAAGTCGATCTCACGGAGGAGTCCAATGCTCCACCTCGGTGCCGACGAGCTGTCCAGTGCGTTGGAGGGCATCCAACCGCTCGACATGCTCGCCGAGGAACCAGCGGTCCGGGCCGCGCTGGGCACGCACACGTCGGAGGACGCCGACGGGCGGTTGTCCCCGTGGCCCGGTGGCGCCGCGGGCGACCCGGAACTGGTGCTGCTGGAGGACTATCGCTCGGGGGTCTTCTGTGTGCTCCCCGCGGCCGGCCTGCGCGGGTGCCGCGCGGCGGTGCTGACCAGGGTGGCCGTGCGGGAGCTGCTCAACCCGGGCGCTTCGCGTGCCGTCGTGCTGGGCTGCGGCTCGGCGGCGGACCTGCAGCTCGTCACGATCGCGCGGCACCTGCCGAGCATCCGCAACGTGACGGTGTGCCCGGCGGCCGGCCGGCACGGCTGCCCGATCGAACAGCGGGCGCTCGACGAGATCGACCTCGCCGGCGTGCGCCTGACCGTGACCGAGGACGCCGCGACGGCCGTGGCCGACGCGGACCTCGTCGTGGTCGCGTGCAGCGGGGCGACCTGGCCGGCCGACGCCCGCCCGCACACCGGCGCGGTCATCGTGAACGCGACCAACCGGGACCTGCCCGAGACGCTGGTGACCGCGACGGACGAGCTGTTCGTCGACGACGCCGGCCTGGCCGGCACCGACCGCGACGTCGCCGCGCGCGGTTTCACGGCCGACCTCAACCAGGTCGTGGCCAAGGACCACCCCGGCCGCACGAGCCCCGACGACGTCGTGCTGGTCGAACTGCTCAGCGCGGACCGGCTGGACGTGGTCCTCGCTCGCCTGCTCTACAAGTCCGCCATCGAACGGGGCCTGGGAAACCAGCGACTCGAATGAGAAAGAGAGCAACCATGAAGATCGAAGTGAGAGTCCTCGGGCCCCTGGAAGTCTCCGTCGACGGTGTCAGCGCGGTGCCGACCGCCAACAAGCCGAGCAAGGTTCTGGCGATGCTCGCGCTGAACGTCGGCCACGTCGTCACCGCGCCGACGCTGATCGAGGAGATATGGGACCAGCACCCGCCACGAACATGCTTATCCACCTTGCAGACCTACGTGCTGAAGGTGCGGAAGAAGCTCAACGACGCGGTGGTCGAGGCAGGCGCGGACCCGTCGAGCGAGATCGTGCTGACCCGGCGCAACGGGTACCTGCTGGACGCGGACCCCGGCGACGTCGACGTCACGCAGTACACGCAGCTGTCCAAGGCCGGCCGCCGCGCGGCGAACGCCGGTGACCACGTCAACGCGTCACGGCTGCTCGGCTCCGCGCTGACCCGCTGGCACGGCTCGGCGCTGGCCGACGTCGTGATGGGCCCGCACCTGTCCATCGAGGCGGCCCAGCTGGAGGAGAGCCGGCTCGGCGACCTGGAGCTGCGCATCGACGCGGACCTGCACCTCGACCGGCACCACGAGCTGCTCGGCGAGCTGGCCATGCTGTGCGCGCGGTACCCGATGCTGGAGAGCTTCCACGCGCAGTACATGCTCGCGCTGTACCGGTCCGGCCGCCAGTGGCGCGCCCTGCAGGCCTACCGCGAGTTCCGGAGCACGATTGCCGACCAGCTCGGCATCGAGCCGTCGCCGCGGCTCCAGCGGCTGCACCACGCCATCCTGCGCAGTGAGTCCGAAGTGGACGACCCGAACTTCGTCAGCAGCAGGTGGACGCCGGGCCGGGTCCACGCCGAGCATGCCCCGTCGGGCACGGACATCGCGGCTGCCCGGCGCTGACCCGGTCCACCCACGCATCGCCAGGGGACCGCCATGCCTCTCATCGAACGGAAATCCCAACTCGCCACACTGTCCTCGGCGCTCGGCCAGGCCAAGGCGGGCCGGCCGACGCTCGCCGTGGTGCGCGGGCCGGTCGCCTGCGGCCGGACCGCGCTGCTGCGGACGTTCCTCGACAACCTCGCCGAACCCACCGTCGTGTTGCGGGCCAACGCGAGGACGGCCGAGCGCGGGGTGGCGCTCGGCGTGCTCGGCCAACTGCTGCACACCACGGCGCTGGCCCCCGACCGCAGGGACGCGCTGCTGGCCGACCTCGCCGGGAGCGCCGGTCCGGCCGTCGACCCGGCGGTCGAGCTGCGCATCGCCGGCGCGGTGCTGGACCTGGCCGCCGACACCCCGGTGCTGATCGTCATCGACGACGCCAACCACACCGACGCGGCGTCCCTGCGTTACCTGCTGCACCTGAGCCGCCGGCTCGTCGGTGCCAGGGTGCTGATCGTGCTCGGCGAGTCCGGCCAGCCATGGCCGGCCATCGCCGCCGACTACACCACGTTCACCCGGCAGCTGAACTGCCACGTGGTCCACGTGGGCCCGCTGTCCGAGGCGGGCGTGGCCGAGCTGACCCCCGCCGCGGCGAGCTGGTTCGCCGCGACCGGCGGCAACCCCCTCCTGGTCAACGCACTGGCCTCGACGGCACCGACCGACGACAACCGCACGGCGCTCCGCGCGGCCATGACCGAGCTCCTGCACACCTGTGACGAGGACGTCAAGGCCGTCGCGCACGCGGTGGCCGTCCTCGGCAAGGAGTCGACCGTGCCACGGCTCGCCGACGTACTGGGTCTCCACCAGTCCGAGGTGGACACCCAGGTCCGGGCGCTGACCGCGGCCGGCCTGCTTGTCCGGGAACAGTTCCGCGAGCCCGCGCTGCGCGACGCCACGCTCGCCGACGTGCCGGACCCGACCGCGAGCCGGCTGCACGAGGCCGCGGCACGGCGACTGCACGCCGACGGCACGGCGCCCGAGGTGATCGGCGAGCACCTCTTCGCCGCCAGCCGGCCGGAAGGCAGGCTGGCGAACACCGCACCGTGGATGATCCAGGTGCTCGAGGCCGCCGCCGAACAGGCCTGGCTCGCCGGCGACCGGTCCACCGCGGTCACGATGCTCGAGCTGGCGCACGCCTGGTGCGCGGAACCGGCCGGCAAGGCGGCCCTGCTCGCCGCGCTGACCGGCGCCGCCTGGTTACAGAGCCCGGCGATGGCCGGCCGGCACCTGCCCGCGTTACGGGACGCGGCGCTGACCGACCAGCTGCCGGTCATGTTCCGGAGCACGCTGGTCAGCCAGCTGCTGTGGCACGGCCGGCAGGACGACGCCGTGGAGCTGATCAACCACTGGGAGCGCGAGCCCGGCGAGGACGGCGACGACCAGGCCGCGCGGCTGGTGCGGCTGAAGGTGTCCGCGACCCATCCCCCGCTGCTGGCCCGGCTCGCTCCTGGCGGACCGCCGGCGCCGGCGGTGTCCGTCGGCGCGGTCCCGGTCGACACCCGATTACAGGCCGCGACCGTCCTGTCAGCGGTGCTGGCCAGGGGCGCGTCGCCGGCGACCGTCACGCAGGCCGAGCAGGTGCTGCAACGGGTCCGGCTGCGTGAGCACGAGCCGTCCGCGCTCGAGTCGGCGCTCGACGCGCTGCTCGCCTTGCTGTACGGGGAAAGGCTGGACCTCGCCGAGCCCGCGTGCGACCGGTTGCTCGCCGAGCCGGACGAGCGGGTGGCGCCCACCTGGCGGGCGCAGCTGCTGTCCGTGCGGGCCGAGCTGTCGCTGCGCAGGGGCGCGCTCAAGCAGGCGGCCGAGCAGGCACGGGCGGCGTTCGACCTGCTGCCGGCGGCCGGCTGGGGCACCGCGGTCGGCTTCCCGATGTCCACCCTGATCATCGCGAACACCAGGATGGGCCGGCACGAGGAGGCGGCCGCGGCGCTGCGGACGCGGGTGCCGGACGCGCTGATGAGGTCCCGCTACGGGCTGCACTACCTGCACGCGCGTGGCATCCACCAGCTGGCCACCGACCAGGTGTTCGCCGCGCTCGCGGACTTCATGTCCTGCGGTGAGCTGATGCGGTCGTGGGGCGTCGACCTGCCGACGCTGGTGCCGTGGCGGGCGAGTGCCGCCTCGGCGTGGCTGCGGCTGGGCAACGGCGACGCGGCACGCAAGCTGGTCAGCGAGCAGCTGGCCCGCCACGGCGGCGACCGGGGTCGCGCGCTCGGCATCGTGCTGCGCCAGCTGGCCGCGGTCAGCGAACCGCCGCAGCGGGTCTCGATCCTGACCGAGGCGATGGAGATCCTGGACGCGGCGGGCGACCGCTACGAGCTCGCCGCGACCCTGGCCGACCTCGGCAAGGCGCAGCAGGTGCTCGGCGCGTTCAGCCGGGCACGGATGGCCGCCCGCCGGGCCTGGCACGCGGCACTCGACTGCGACGCCATTCCCCTGTCCAACACCGTCCGGCCCGCACTGGCCGGCGAGGACGTGGACGACGCCGACCTGACCGGCGTCGCCGCACTGAGCGAGGCGGAACGGCGCGTCGCCGCGCTGGCCGCCCAGGGTTACACCAACCGGGAGATCTCGTCGAAGCTGTTCATCACCATCAGCACCGTCGAACAGCACCTGACCAGGTCCTACCGCAAGCTCGGGGTGCGCCAGCGCACCGAGCTGCCCGCGAGCCTGTACGCGGAGGTGGTATGACCGGATCAGGCGACAGCCCGGCCGCTCGCCGCGTCGGCCGCGGCCCGCACCGTCGCGGCGACCGCCTGCCGGTTCCCGTTGTCCTGCAGGTAGAAGTGACCACCGGGGAACACCTTCAGCTCGAAGTCGCTCGTGGTGTGCGCCGACCAGGCGGCGGCGTCGGCGATGCTGGTCTTGGGGTCGTCGTCACCGGTCAGCGCGATGATCGGGCAGGAGACCGTGACGTCCGGCGCGCAGTGGTAGGTCTCGACGGCACGGTAGTCGGCACGGATCGCCGGCAGGATCATCGACAGCAGCTCGACGTCCTCCAGCAGCACCCCCGACGTGCCGTTGAGCTTGCCCAGCTCGGCGACCACACCCGCGTCCGGCAGCCGGTGCACGCCGTGGTCGACGTTGCGTGCCGGCGCGGTGCGCGCGGAGACGAGCACCGCGGCCGGTGGACGGCCGGCCGCGGTCAGGCGTCTGGCCAGCTCGAAGCCGACCGTCGCGCCCATGCTGTGTCCGAAGAGGACGAGTGGCCGGTCGTCCCGTTCCTCGCTCAACGCGACGAAGATCGCGTCGGCGAGCAGGGGGATGCTGTCGATGCAGGGCTCGGCGCGGCGGTCCTGCCGGCCGGGGTACTGCACCGCGCGCACGTCGACCCAGGGCGAGAGCGCGTCGGACATCGGGTAGAAGTAGCTCGCGGAACCACCCGCGTGCGGCAGGCACAACACGACCGCCGCACTCTCGTCGGCCGCGTGAAAGCTCCGCACCCAAGCTTCCCGACTGCTGTTCACAGGCATACGGAAAAGGTACGTCCGCGTTTTCGAGTTTCGCCCCCTCTTCACCCCGGGACGCCACCCCTGTTAGCCCCTGTGTTCCGGGGCCCGCATCGCGATCAGCCGAGGCGTGCCGGCACGCAGCGCCGCGTCGAACATGGCCATGGTTTCCTGAACAGAGATACCGGTGTCCAGTCCGACGGTCAGCGCCAACGCCTGCTGGCCGGTCAGGTGCCGCGTACCGGCGACGGCCCCCAGGCAGGCGTCCACCGCCGCCTCCGCGTGACCGGGCACCTGCCCGGCCGCGGACACCATGACGAACACCGGAAGGTCCAGCCCGGCGGTCAGTTCGTGCAGGTACACGGCCGGGGTGATCCTGCGGTGCAGCGCCACGGCCGGTTCCTCGGCGACCGCGGCGGAGAGCAGGCCGCCCGAGTCCAGCCCGGCGGCGTGCACGACCGCGGTCAGCGGGGCGTCCTTCGGGATCCCGGCGAGCAGCCCCGCCAGCGCGGCGCGGTCGGCATGATCGACCGCAACTGTGCGCACGGTTACCTCCGGCCGGGTCAGACTGTCCACTGTGTACCGCTCGGGACGGCTGCCGGCCGGCACGGTCAGCACCAGGCTGCGTGCGCCGTGCGCGGTCACCAGATGCTTGGCGAACTCGCGGCCCAGGCCAGAGGCCCCGCCGGTGACCAGCACGGTTCCCGGCTGGCGCAGGCGGATACCGCCGTTCTGCCCGGTGCCCACCCGCGCCAGCTCCGGCACGAGCGGCACCCCACCCCGCACCGCGAGCCGTGGCCGCCCGATCCCGCCGAGCTCGGCGATGGCCCGATGCTCCAGCGGAACATCACTG
This sequence comes from Actinophytocola sp., assembly GCF_035634895.1. Taxonomy (GTDB): domain Bacteria; phylum Actinomycetota; class Actinomycetes; order Mycobacteriales; family Pseudonocardiaceae; genus Actinophytocola. The sequence continues at coordinate 21,691 of NZ_DASQCC010000061.1, forward strand.
TCGATCACCAACAGACTGTCGGTGTCCCGCTGCGCGGCGGTGGCGAGGCCCCACAGCACGGGCCCGCCGAGACCGGTGACGCGCTCGCCCGGGTACGCCGCGACCGCGGCGGTGGTCACCACGACCAGGCGGGTGCCGGCCGGCCACGGGTAGGCGAGCCAGGTGCCGACCTGCTCCGCGATGGTCAGCGCGCCGGCCGTCCCCAGGTCGACCGGTGCGCGCAGCACCACCAGGTCCGGCGCGCCGCCCTGCGCCACGGCCTCCTCGAACTCGACCACCCGCAGGCCGGCGGGCCCGGCACCGCGATCCAGCAACGGGGTCCAGTCCAGCCGGTAGAGCATCTCGTAGTGGGTGCCGCCGACCGCGCGCAGCTTGGCCGGCAACGTGTGCAACCGGTGCCTGGCGACCTTCCCCGACCGCGACCGGGGCACGGCGTCGATCTCGAACACCTCGGCCGGCACCTTGGCCCTCGGCAACGCCCTGGAGCACGCGGCGAGCACCCGGTCCTGGTCGAACCCGGCCGGCCCGGGTGCCACGAACGCGACGGGGACCTCGCCGAGCACCTCGTGCGGCCGGCCGACGACGGCCGCGTCGGCCACGCCGGGCACCGCACGCAGCACGGCCTCGATCTCCTCCGGGTGGGTGCGCTCGCCGCCGGTCGTGATCAGCTCGGCGAGCCGGCCGTTGATCCGCAGGTGCCCGTTGACGTCGAGCGTGGCCAGGTCCCCGGTGCGGTACCAGCCGTCCCGCACCGCGGCGTCCGAGTCACGTGGGCGGTCGTGGTAGCCGAGCATCAGGTTCGGGCCCCGCACCAGCACCTCACCCTCGGCGCCGGGCGCGGTGTCGTCGCCGGTCGACGGGTCGACCACACGCACGGCGAGACCGGGCACCGGCAGCCCTGCCGACCCGCCGGGGGTGCCGCCGTCGGTCCAGCTCACCGTGATCGGGCCGGAGGTCTCGGTGGCGCCGTAGCTGTTCAGCAGCGGCACGCCGAACGTCTCGGCGAACTCGGCGGACAGCGCGGGCGCGGCGATCGCCCCGGTGGACAGGCAGACGCGCAGCCGGGACATGGCCGCCCGCACCGGCCGGTCGGCGCGGCGCAGCAGGTCGGCGTAGAACGCGGGGGCGCCGACGAGGAACGTGTGCCGCCCCGTGCGCAACGCGTCGAGCACGACGTCGGCGGTGATCCCGTCGGCGAGCGTGGCCGCGGCGCCGGTGGCGACCGTGCCGACCACGCCGAGCACCTGCGCGAGGCTGTGGTGCAGCGGCAGCGGGCAGAGCAGGTGGTCGTCGGCGGACAGGCCGAGGATCGGCGCGTAGCAGGCGGCGACCGACCACAGGCAGTTGCGCTGGCTGGTCAGCACGCCCTTGGGCGGCCCCGTGGTCCCGGACGTGTACATCAGCCAGGCGGGCTCGCTCAACCCCAGATCGTCGCGCGGCGCCGGCGCTTCCGTGGTAAGAAGCCGCCGGACCGACCGCCGCTCCGGTGCGTCGTCCCCGACGACGAGCACGGCCCAGCGGCCGGCAAGCCCCTCGACCACCGGCAGTCCGGCCGTGTCGGTGATGACCAGCCCGGCCCCGGAGTCCTCGAGCAGGAACCCCAGCTCCTCGGCCGGGGCACGGGGATCCACCGGCACGCAGATCCCGCCGGCCCGGGTGATCGCGAGACAGCATTCGACCATGTCCACGCCGCCCGGCAGGTGTACCGCCGCCCGTCCGCCGGGGCGCAGCCCGTGCTCGGCGAGATGCCCGGCCAGACGGGCCGTGGTGTTCGCCAGCTGGGCGTGTGTCACCGCGCGGCCGGCGTCGGCGAACGCGACCCGATCACCCACTCGCGCGGCATTGACCTTCATCAGCTCCGGCAGCGGCCGGATCAGCTCGGTGCGCACGGCGTCTCCTTTCCCGCGCTCACCACCGTCGCAGCCCACCTGTGGCGCCAGACACCCCAACCGACCCCCTTGCTCCCCCTAAGAAATGCGCGACCACCATTTCCCCGCGCGCTGTACCCACCCACTGTGCAATCCGCCCGGCTACCTTCACAACAGCCAGTCCAATCACTTCCAAGCCCACCAGAGAAAGGGGATGAAGTGACCGGACAACTGTCCACGATCGCCGTCTCGCCTCGTGTGGAGCCGGCGTACTCACCTGGGTTGACCGGACCGGGGCCGGCCTCGAAGATCCTCGGTATCGCGACCGCGACGCCACCGAACTCATATGCGCAGTCGGAACTGGTCGACATTTTCGGCGTGACCGACGAGCGTATCCGTTCGGTATTCATGAACAGCGCGATCGAGCGCCGGTTCCTGACACTGCCGGAACGCCTCCCGGACGGCACGATGCCCCAGGAGACCCAGGGCCAGTTGCTGCGCAAGCACCGCGGCACGGCGATCGACATGGGCTCGCGGGCGATCGCGGCGGTGCTCGACCGGACCGGGTACACGATGGACGACATCGGCTACCTGACCTGCGTCACCACCACGGGGTTCCTCACGCCCGGCCTGTCCGCGCGGATCATCGCCGAGATGGGGCTCTCGGTGCACACGAGCCGGCTGGACGTGGTCGGGATGGGTTGCAACGCCGGCCTGAACGGGCTGAACGCGGTCGCGGGCTGGGCCCGCGCGCACCCCGGCCGGATCGCGATCATGCTGTGCGTCGAGGCCTGCTCGGCCGCGTACGTGTTCGACGGGACGATGCGCACGTCGGTGGTGAACAGCCTCTTCGGCGACGGCGCCGCGGCGGTCGCGATGCGTGCCGAGCCCTACGACGGCCCGGGGGCCGGCGAGAACGGCGGCAGTGGGCCGGAGGTGCTGAAGTTCTCCAGCTGTCTCATCCCGGACGCAATCGACGCGATGCGCTACGACTGGGACGACGAGGCCGGCAAGTTCAGTTTCTACCTCGACCGGGACGTGCCCTACGTCGTCGGCGCCCACGCCGAGCTGATCATCAACCGGCTCCTGACCGGGACCGGGGTGCGGCGCAGCGACATCGCGCACTGGATCGTGCACTCCGGCGGCAAGAAGGTCATCGACTCCGTGGCCGTCAACCTCGGCCTGACCAGGCACGACGTCCGGCACACGATCAGTGTCCTGCGGGACTACGGGAACCTCTCGTCCGGCTCGTTCCTGTTCTCCCTGTCCCGGCTGCTCGACGAGGGCGTCGTCGTGCCGGGTGACCTCGGCGTGCTCATGACCATGGGCCCGGGTTCGACCATCGAAACGGCTCTGGTCCGCTACTGAAAATCTCCAGGGAGAACACCATGACCGTCAGCGACGTCGTCATCAACCGATCCTCCAACAAGGACGCGCGCCTGCCCGTCGACACGTCGCGCGGGCTGTCCAGCACGCTCATCGCCGGCATCGAGGCACTCTGCGAACACGCGGAGGACGCCATGGACATCGGCAACGAGATCACCGTCGTGGTCGAGCTCGCCGACGCCTCGGGCGGAGCCGGGCACTGGCCGGGCGACGACGTGAGCGTGGCGGTGGTCAACAAGTGGGAGCGGGTGTTACGCCGGCTGGAACGGGTGCCCGCCACGGTTATCGCCACCGCGCACGGCCCCTGCTCCGGACCCGCGCTGGAGCTGCTGCTCGTCGCCGACCACCGGATCGCCGCCGCCGACCTGCGGCTGAACCCGCCGACCTACCACGGCCAGCCCTGGCCGGGCATGGCCGTGCACCGCCTCGCCAACCAGCTCGGCGTCGCGAAGGCCCGCAGGCTGGTGCTGTTCGGCACCGCGCTCGACGCGGCCAACGCGGCCAGGATGGGCATCGTCGACGAGGTCGTCGACGGCACCAACGAGCTGCCCGAGGCGGTCGGTTACGCCGCGACGCTGCTGTCCGGCCTGTCCGGCGCCGAGCTCGCGATCCGCCGCCGGCTGCTCCTGGACGCGACCACCACGAGCTTCGAGGAGTCGCTCGGCGCCCACCTGGCCGCCTGCGACCGCGCCTTACGGCAGGCCCGCGCATGATCTTCGACTCATCCGTCTCGGACGAGACGAGGAACAGGCGGACCGCGTTCATGCGGGACAACGCCCGCACGGTCTACGAGGAGCTGACCCTCGGGTACACCAGGCGGTTGCGTCACGACGAGCTGGTGGCCACCGCGGCCGAGCAGTACCCCGGCCTCGTCCCGTCCGCCGACGAGATGGCGGCCGAGGACGCCCTGCCACAGCGGGAAAAGCTCGGTCGCGAGATCGACCAGGGCATCTTCCTGCACCACGTGCTGTCCGACGAGGTGGCCGGCACGCACCTGCTCGAGTCGATGCTGGCGCCGACGCCACGCGCGCTGCGGCTGCTCCCCCGGTTCGAGGACACCGGGTACGCCGACCTCGGCGCGGTGCGGATGCGCCGGGAGGGCGACGTCGCGCACCTGACCGTCCACAACGAACACTGTCTCAACGCGGAGACCAACGAGCACGTCGAGGACATGGAGACCGCGGTCGACATCGCGCTCCTGGACCCGGCGGTCCGCGTCTGCGTGCTGCGTGGCGCGGTGATGACGCACCCGAAGTACGCCGGGCGCCGGGTGTTCAGCGCGGGCATCAACCTGCGGGAGCTGCACGCCGGGCGGATCTCCTACCTCCGCTTCCTGATGCGCCGCGAGATCGGTTACCTGAGCAAGATCTACCGCGGCGTGCTGATCGAGGGCGAGTGGCGCACGAAGGTCCTGGAGAAGCCGTGGGTGGCGGCGGTCGACACGTTCGCCATCGGCGGTGGCATGCAGCTGTTGCTGCTGTTCGACTACGTCATCGCGGAGCACGGCGCGTTCGTCAGCCTGCCGGCCGCGCAGGAGGGCATCGTGCCCGGCGCGGGGAACCTCCGCCTGGCCCGCCTGGTCGGCGGCCGGGTGACCAGGCAGGTCATCCTGTCCGGTCGCCGGCTGTACGCGGGGGAACCCGGCTCGGAGGGCATGTTCGACGAGGTGGTCGAACCGTCCACGATGGACAGGGCGGTGGCCGACGCGGCCTCGCGGCTGGCGGCGCCCGCCGTGGCACCCAACCGGCACATGCTGCACACGTCCGAGGAGTCCATGTCGCACTTCCGGGAGTACATGGCCGAGTTCGCGCTGCAGCAGGCGCTGCGCCTGTACGGCGCGGACGTGCTGGACAAGGTGGACAACGGCTGGCGTGCCAAGGACGTGGCCTGACATGCGTCCCATCGACGCCATGCTCGCGATCCTGCGCGACGAAGGTGTGACGACGATCTTCGGCAACCCGGGCACCAGCGAGCTGCCGTTCACCGACGCGCTGTCCGAGGTGGACGACCTCGAGTACGTCCTCGGCGTGCACGAGGGTCCGCTCGTGGCGATGGCCGCCGGGTACGCCCGCGCGACCCGCCGCCCCGCGTTCGTCAGCCTGCACATCGCGGCCGGGCTGGCGAACGGGCTCGTCGGCCTGCTGAACGCGAGCCGGTCACGCACGCCGCTCGTGGTCACCGCCGGCCAGCAGGACCGGCGGCACCTGGCGAGCGACCCGATGCTCTCGGGCGACCTGGTCGGGCTCGCCAGGGCGGCGGTGAAGCAGACGTTCGACGTGCAACACGCGTACGACCTGCCGATCATGCTGCGCCGCGCGTTCGCCGCGGCCGCGGCGCCACCGGCGGGTCCGGTGTTCCTGTCCATCCCGATGGACCTGCTCACCGAGGACACCGACGTCGCCGTGCCGCGAAGGTCCACCGTGGCCGGGCTGCCGCCCGCGGCCGGGCTGCCGGAGGCGGCGGACATCCTGTGTGCTGCGCACCGGCCGGCGATCGTGGCCGGCGACGGCGTCGGCCGGGACGGCGCGGTGGCCGACCTGGTGGCGGTGGCCGAGGCGATCGGCGCGACCGTCTACCACCAGCCGATGCACGACGAGGTGGACTTCCCGGCCGGCCATCCGCTGCACGCCGGGATCCTGCCGCCGACCAACGCCGGCATCCGGGAGCGGCTGGCCGGCCACGACGTGGTGTTCATCGTCGGCACGCATGCCTTCATGGCACACCACTACACGCCGGGGCCGGCCATCCCGCCGACCGCCGAGGTCGTGCAGCTGGACACCGATCCCGCCGAGCTGGGGCGGAACTTCCCGGTACGGCTGGGGTTGCAGGGCGCGCTGGGTCCGAGCCTGCGTGAGCTGGCACATCTGATCGGCGACTTCTCGCCCGCCAGTACCAGGGTCGCGTTGGCACGCAGGGAAAGTCTGGCACGCGCGGTCGAGGTGGACCGGCGGGTCCGAGCCGCCGCGGGCGCCGCGCCGCTGGACCCCTACGGTGCCGTCGGCGCGATCGCCGCCGGGTTGCCGGCCGACGCCGTGGTCATCGAGGAGGCCATCACGACCGGGGTGCTGCTGCGTGAGGTGCTTCGGCTCGACCGGCCCGGTTCGCTCGTCCACACGGTCGGCGGTGGGCTCGGCAACGGCATCGGCATGGCCGTCGGCCACCGGATGGGGGCGCCGGAACACCCGACGATCGCCGTGCTGGGCGACGGGTGCGCGATGTTCGGCCTGCAGGGACTGTGGACGGCCGCGCGGTACCGGGTGCCGGTGACGTTCCTGGTGATGAACAACGGGGAGTACCGGACGCTGAAGCAGACCCTGGACTCGTGGGGCAGTACCGGGCGCTATGTGGGCCTGGACATCGGCCACCTGGACTTCACGCATGCCGCCGAGTTCTTCGGCATCGACACGGTGCGGGTGACCGACACCGACCACCTGCGCGAGGTGGTGGCGAAGTCCGCCATCGCCGACGGCCCGCTGTTGGTCGACGTTCCGATCACCGGGCACGAGGGGAGGACCGCATGACTCTCGTCAACCTCGACACCGTTCCGGCCACCGCCGGCGGCAGGCTCCGGGTGACCAACCCGGCCACCGGTGAGCATCTCGCGACCGTCGGGCTCGCCGACGCCGACGACATGAAGCAGGCGATCGCGGCGGCCACGGCCGCCGCCCCGGCCTGGGCGGCGACGCCGGCGCACGGCCGTGCGGAGATCATGCGCAATGCCGCGCAGGTGCTGACCGTGCACCGCGAGGAGGTCGTCGGCTGGCTGGTCCGCGAGGGCGGTGCGGTGCGCGGGAAGGCCGAGTACGAGGTCGGCGCGAGCATCGACGAGCTGTGGACGGCCGCGGCGGTCGCGACCCAGCCGCCCGGGCACGTGCTGGCGGCCGGGCCGGGCGAGCGGAGCCTGGCGACGCGGGTGCCGCACGGGGTGGTCGGCGTGATCAGCCCGTGGAACGTGCCGCTGCTGCTGGCGATGCGGGCACTGGCGCCGGCGGTGGCACTGGGCAACGCGGTGGTGCTGAAGCCGGACGTGCACACGCCGGTGTGCGGTGGGCACGTGATCGCCCGCGTGTTCGCGGAGGCCGGTCTGCCGGCGGGTGTGCTGCACGTGCTGCCCGGGGACGCCACCCCGGGCGAGACGCTGGTGAGTCACCCGGACGTCGCGATGATCGCGTTCACGGGCTCGAGCGCGGTGGGGCGGCGGATCGGCGAGACGGCCGGCCGCCTGCTCAAGCGTGTCTCGTTGGAGCTGGGCGGAAACAACCCGTTCCTGGTTCTGGACGACGCGGACGTGGACGCGGCCGCGGCGGCCGGCGCGTGGGGGTCGTTCTTCCACTCCGGGCAGATCTGCATGCAGGCGGGCCGCCACATCGTGCATCGTGCGGTGGCGGAGGAGTACCTGATCAAGCTCACCGCGAAGGCACACGCGTTGCGGGTCGGCGACCCGTCGACGGATGTCGACCTCGGTCCGCTGATCAACGCGGCCCAACTGTCCAGAGTGGACTCGATCGTCGCGGCCACGGTGGGCGCCGGCGCGAAGCTGCTGGCGGGCGGCAGGGCGGCCGGCCCGTGCTACCTGCCGACGGTGCTGTCGGGCGTGACCCCGGGCATGCCGGCGTTCGGCGAGGAGATTTTCGGCCCGGTCGCCCCGGTCACCGTGGTGGACAGTGACGACGAGGCGGTGGCGCTGGCGAACGACACCGAGTACGGCCTGTGCGCGGCCATCCACACCGCCGACCTGTCCCGAGGCGAGGCGATCGCGGACCGGCTGCGCGTGGGCATGGTGCACGTCAACGACCAGACGATCAACGACGCGGCACATGTGCCACACGGCGGCATGGGCGCGTCCGGCAACGGCGCCCGGCACGGCGCGGAGCAGAGCTGGGACGAGTTCACCCGCTGGCAGTGGCGCACGACCAACAGGTCCCCGGTCCGGTACCCATGGTGATCAAGTACGAGAAGTCCGGCCACGTCGCCAGGATCACGCTCAACCGTCCGGAAGTGCTGAACGCCATGAACCTGGCGATGCACGAGGAGCTCCGGTCGGCGTGGGACGACATCGAGGCCGACGACGACATCTGGGTGGCGCTGCTGACCGGGGCCGGCGACCGGGCGTTCTCGGTGGGCCAGGACCTGAAGGAACTCGTCCGCCGGATCGAGGCGGGCACGTCGGCGTCCACGTTCGGCAGCCGGGACAAGCCAGGCTGGCCAAGGCTGACGGAGCGTTTCGGTTTCGCCAAGCCGGTGGTGGCGGCCGTCAACGGTCTGGCACTGGGCGGGGGTTTCGAACTGGCACTGGCGGCGGACATCATCGTCGCGGTCGACACGGCCGAGTTCGCCCTCCCGGAGGCGAGACTGGGCCTGATCGCCGGCGCGGGCGGGGTTTTCCGCCTGACGCAACAGCTTCCGTACCGTACCGCGTTGGGCTACCTGATGACCGGCAGGCGTCTGACGGCGGCCCGGGCCCTGTCCTTGGGTCTGGTCAACGACGTGGTCCCGGCCGCGGAGCTGGAGTCGTGTGTGGAGGGGTGGCTCGAGGATCTGTTGCGTGCCGCTCCCCTGTCCGTCCGCGCGGTGAAGGAGGCGGCCGGCCGGGCACTGACCATGCCCGTGGAACAGGCCTTCGCCACCCGGTTCGTCTGGGAGGAGAAGAGAACGGCCAGCGCGGACGCCGAAGAGGGCCCGCGGTCGTTCGTGGAGAAGCGTACCCCCCGTTGGCGTGGTTGCTGACGAGCCACGGAAGCCGCGATCGAGCGGCGGCCTGGTGATACGACAATCCCGGGCAAACCACAGCTCGGTATGCACGAACGCGGGACTCGCCATGCCTCAACGCGGGACTCGCTATGCGCGAATGCGGGACTCGCGAAGTTCGAAACAACCCCGCGAGTCCCGCGTTCGAACGTACCGAGTCCCGTGTTGGTGCGGACTGTGAGAAAAGCCGACCGGCTTGGGGCCGGTCGGCTTTTGTGTGTGCGTGGGTGGGGGTTAGGGGATGATTACTACGCGTTTTCCGTTTTTGTCGCCGGTTTCCCAGGCTGTGGCGATTTCTGAGAGGTGGGTGGGGGCGGTGTCGACTTTGAGGGTGCCGGCGGCTGCGTACTCCATCGCCTTGGCGAAGGTGTCGAGGAAGAGTTGGAAGGGGGGCATGCCGGTGCCGACGATGGTCAGGCCGGCCGACCGTAGTGCTGCTGCCGGGAGGGTGATGGTCGGGCCGGCGCCCTCGCCGATCTGGACGATCTTGGTGGCGAACGAGTCGGCGTCGAAGTCCGGGCGGGTGAGCGCCGCCAGCAGGGCCTCGGTCGGCTTGCCCCACACGAAATCCAGCACCGTGTGGAAACCCGGCTCCTGGCTGAACGCCTTCACCAGCTGGTCATGCGGCTGGTCCAGCTGAATCGTCGCGTCCGCCCCCAGTGACGGCAGCGTGGACAGGATCTCCTCGTTGCGGCCCGCGGCCACGACGCGGCCCGCCCCCAGCAGCTTGGCGATCTGAATGGCCAGCTTCCCCGCGGTACCGGTGGCACCCAGCACGAGGACGGTCTGGCCGGGCTCCACCTTCGCCTGGTGCACCATCGGCAGCCAGGAGGACAGGGCGGGGTTCGGGATGGCGGCGGCGGTCACGTCGTCGACGGCGTCGGGGATCGGCCAGCAGCGGGCCTGGTGCGCGACGGCCTTCTGCGCGAACGTGCCGAACGGGGCGCGCGGGCCGCCGAAGAACACGCGCTTCCCGTCCTCCAGCACGCCAACGCCGTCCAGGCCCACGACGAACGGGACCTGCTTCTGGCTCGCGTAGTGCGCGCCCGAGGCGGTGGCCTTCGTCGACGGGTTCAGTGCCGCGGCCTTGACCGTGATCAGCACCTCACCCTCGCCCGGCACCGGCTCGTCGAACTGGCCGAACTCGGGTGCCCTGCCCAGTTCACGAACCACTGCTGCGTCCATTGCGGACCCTCCATCTCTCCCGTGCATGATGCACGGAAATCGTAGCACGGTACCCGTGCATCATGCACGGGGTTTCTTCGGCGGACTTTCCGTCTATGATGCACGGAATGAGTGACCTGCAGGCGGCGCTGACCGAGGCCATGGAGCTGATGAACAAGCCCCGGTTCCACTCGACCCTCATCGAGCGGGCCGGCGTCGACCTGGACCGTGCGCTGTTCCCCCTGCTGACGCGGATCGGCGCCGTGGCACGGATCGGCGTCGTCGAGCTGGCCGCGCAGGCGAACCTGAACCACTCCACCATCAGCAGGCAACTCGCGAAGCTGGAGGAACGCGGCCTGATCACCCGCGCCAGGAGCCCGTCCGACCAGCGGGTCATGGAGGCGTCCGTGACCAGGGCCGGCCGCAGGATGCTCGCCGTGCTCGGCGAGACCCGTGGCCGGGGCCTCGCCGAGATCACGGCCGACTGGAGCGAACGGGACATAGCCACCCTGACCCGGCTCCTGACCAAGTTGACCACCTCCATCCGCGCTTACACAGAAGCTAACGCCTGGGCGCGCTCAGGCGTCAGAGGTGATCGGGCGCAATAGGGGCTGGTAGGGGCGGACACCGGGTTGGATACCGGACATCAGGGCACTAGTAGGACCCGCCCCGCCGATTCCCTTGACTCCACTGCCTTGTGGGCCGCCGCCGCGTCCGCGAGCGGGTAACGGCCGTCGATCCGGACGACGATCTCACCGGTGCGCATCTGCTCGAACAGCTCGGCCAGGAACTCCTTCGGCGGCCACTCGTCGAAGTAGTGCGGCAGGCAGAACCGGGTGACGAACAGCGAGCCCTTGTCGTTGAGCCGCATCAGGTCGAACGGCGGGACGAACCCGCTCGCCTGCCCGTAGACGATCAGGTACCCGCGTGGCGCCAGACTGTCCAGGTTGGTGTCGAAGGTGTCCCTGCCGGCGCCGTCGTAGACGACCGCGACGCCCTTTCCGGTGATCCGCTTGACATCGGCGACCACGTCACCGGTGGACAGGACGACCTCGTCGGCGCCCGCCTCCTTCGCCACGGCCACCTTGTGCTCGCTGGACACCACGCCGATCACCCGCGCACCACGCCGCTTCGCGTACTGCGTGATCAGCGAGCCGACGCCGCCGGCGGCCGCCTGCACCATGACCCAGTCGCCCGGCTCCAGCGGGTGCGCCTCGTGGGTGATCTTGTAGGCCAGCAGGCCCTGGATGAGCACCCCGGCCGCCTCGCCGAGGTCGACGCCCTCGGGCACCGGCACCACGACCGCCGCCGGCGCGACCACGTGCGTCGCGTAGGCGCCGTCGGCCATGGCCCACGCCACCCGGTCGCCGACCTGGAAGTCGGTCACGCCGGGGCCGACCTCCTCGACGTGACCGGCGCCCTGGTAGCCGGGTGAGAGCGGGAGCAGCGCGTCCTGCTCGTAGTACTCCTGCTCGGACAGCTGCCCGCGCCGGTTCATGATGTCGAAGAAGGTGACCGCGGCCGCCTCGGTGCGCAGCAGCACCTCGCCCTCTTCGAGCGGCGGCAGGGTCAGGTCCTCGAGTCGCAGGACCTCCGGGCCGCCGAAGGCATGCTGCCTGATGATCTTCATGTCGTACGAGCTCCTTCAGCGGTTGAGGTAGTTGCTGAACGCCTTGATCTGGAAGGCCTGGAAACCGGTCAGGGACACGCCGTCCCTGCTGCGGAACAGGCCGGGCATCGACTGCCCCTGCTTGCCGGTCAGCGCGGCGTAGGCGAAGAGCATCCGGACGCGGCGCCGGCGCTTGCGCTCGTAGGCACGCAGCAGGGACGCGGGGTCACCGGGCCGGCTCAGCTCGTTGCGCAGCATCCAGGCGTCCTCCAACGCCTGGTTGGCGCCCATGCCGGTGCGGGGCGGGACGGCGTGCACGGCGTCACCCGCCAGGGTCACCCGGCCCCGGCCCCACCAGCGCGGCACCTTGTGCAGGATGTGTGGGAACACGCTGACGTCGGCGTCGGTGATGGAGTCGAGCAGCTCCGGCAGCGGCGAGGCGTAACCGGCGAACCGGGACTTGAGGTTGGCCACCGGCGAGTCCGTCCGCTCGGTGCCGGGCGCGGGCGGCGGGGCGACGTCGCCGTTGGCCCACGGGGTCTCGAACGCCCAGTACAGCATGCTCTCGCCCAGCGGGTGCATGACGCACAGCCCGTTCTTGCCGGCCAGCGTCTGCACGCGGTGGCTGTTGGTGAGCGGGACGTCCAGCCGGGTGGTGCCGTGCCAGGTGGCCCAGCCGGTGTAGCTGGCCACGCTCTCGCCGAACAGGTGGGTGCGCAGCACCGACCGGTGCCCGTCCGCGCCGATGAGGACGTCGGCCTCCAGCACGGTGCCGTCGGCCAGCTTGACCTGGATCGGGTCGTTCGAGCCGACGGGCTCGGCGAACTTCGAGGCGAGCGCGTTGAACCGCAGCGTGCCGGGTGGCAGCTCGGCGGCGATGTGCTCGACCAGCACGCTGCGCCGGATGACGATGTTGGGGCTGTCGAACTTCTCCGCGATGCGGTCCAGCTCCACCCGCACCAGCGGGTCACCGAACTCGGACTGGATGTCCACCCGGTCCAGCAGGTGGCCGGGCAGCTTCTGGTGCGGGATGCCGAGGTCGCCGAGGATGCCCGTGGCGTTGGGCCACAGGATCACCCCGTAGCCGCCCTTGCGCAGCTCGCCCGCCTGCTCCAGGACGGTCACCTCGTGCCCGTCCTTGCTGAGGGCGTACGCGGAGGCGACCCCTGCGAGGCCGGCCCCGATGATGATGATTTTCACCGGTTTTCTCCTTGTGTCGAGCCGGCCGGGGTCAGCCGGGGTAACTCGGTGTCTATGCCGGTCTCTGCCAGCCAGTCGGCGAGGGTCGCCGCGCAGGCGGTGGAGTGTTCCTCCAGGATGCTGAAGTGGTTGCCCGGCGACGTGCGTGCATCGTGTGGCAGTGCCCAGAATGCTTGCCATTCAAGGGTTTCCGCGATGCTGTCGGCCCACGCGTCGCCCGCCTTGATCAGCAGGGTCGGCGTGGTGATCGGCGCGGGGTCCCAGCCACCGAAGATCCGGTGGTAGGCACCCATGGCGGCCAGCCGGGCGTCGTTGGCCATCGCGAACTTGCTCTCCCGCGACAGCATCGCCTCGGCCATGGACGGTTCGAGCGACGGCAGCTGGTCGTAGTCCGGCGCGTACGTGTCGATCAGCGTCAACGCGGCCGGGGCGCTGCCCAGCTCCTCGAGGCGCTGGGTCACGACGTGTGCGACCCAGCCGCCCGCCGACCGGCCGATGAGGACGTACGGGCGGTCGCCGACGGCCTGGCGGATCGAGTACGCGTGCCAGTCGGCCAGTGCCGCCAGCGAGGACGGCACCTTCTGGCCGGCCAGGAAACCCGGCTCCGGGAACACGAGCACGTCCCGCCGATCGCGGAAGAACGTCGCGAACCGCGCGTACTCGTGCGGGCCGGACACCGGGCTGAACGAGGGCAGGCAGATCAGCAGCGGGCCGCCGGCGCCGGCGGCGAGCCGGTCGGGCTCGACCGGCTCGGGCTCGGTGAAGGAAGGCTGGAGCTTCGAGGCGACCTTCAGCAGGTCCAGTCCGTCCTGCGACTGTGCGCGCAGGCAGGCCTGCCAGTACAGGGTCGCGAGCGGGCCGTCGAACTCCTCCCGCCGCGTCGTCGGGGCCGTGCCGCCGATCTGGGTGTGCAGGTAGTCCGCCAGCGCCTCCGGCGACGGGTGGTCGAAGATCATGTTGGTCGGCAGCTTCAGGCCGGTGGCCGCGGTCAGCCTGTTGCGGAGCTCCAGCGCGGTGAGCGAGTCGAAGCCCAGCTCCAGGAACTTGCGGTTGGTCTCGACCGCGTCCGTGCCGGCGTGTCCCAGGATGGCGGCGGCCCTGCTGACGACCAGGTCGAGCAGGATCTCCTTGGCCTCGTGGGTGGACAGTCCGGCCAGCCGGTCCACGATGTTCTGCTCGGTCTGCTCGACCGCCACCGGCTTGACCAGCGACCGCAGCAGCGGCTGGATCTCACCACCCGCCTGGGGCGCCAGGTCCAGCTTCGCGGTGACCAGCGCGGCCGGGCCCGCGACCCGCGCCGCGTCCATCAGCGCCATGCCCTCCACTGTGGACAGTGCGGCGACGCCGCCGCGGCTCATGCGTTCCCGGTCGGCCTCGGCCAGGTGCGCGGTCATGCCGGAGCGCTCTGCCCACAGGCCCCACGCCATCGCGACGCCGGGGAGGCCGACGGCCCTGCGGTGTGCGGCAAGCGCGTCGAGGAACGCGTTGGCCACGCCGTAGGCGCCCTGGCCGGCGCTGCCGAACGTGGCGGCGGCGGAGGAGAACAGGACGAACTCGCTGATCGGGTGACCGGCGGTCAGCTCGTGCAGGTTGACCGCCGCGTCGACCTTCGGCGCGAGCACGGTGTCCAGCGACTCCCCGGTGATCGAGGTGAGCAGTCCGTCGGAGATCACGCCGGCGGTGTGGAAGACGGCGGTCAGCTCGACGCCCGACAGCAATGCCGCGAGCGCGGTCCGGTCGGCGGCGTCGCAGGCCTCGAGGCGGACCGTGGCGCCTGCAGCGGTCAACTCGGCGACCAGCTCGGCGGCACCGGCCGCGGCCGGGCCGGAACGGCTGATCAGCAGCAGGTCCCGGACGCCCGACGCGACCAGGTGACGGGCCAGTGCCGCGCCGAGGGTGCCGGTCGCGCCGGTGACCAGGACGGTCCCGGCCGGGGTGGCCGGCGCGGTGGTGGCGAGCGCCCTCGTCAGCCGGGGCACGAGGATCTCGCCGTCCCGGACGGCGATGATCGGCTCGGCGACGGTGAGTGCCTGGCCTAGCTCGTCGTCCGTGACGGTCTCGGGGGCGTCGACGAGGGCGAACCGGCCGGGGTGCTCGGCGGCCGCGGCCCTGACGAGGCCGGCGACCGGCGCGAGGCGCAGGTCCGGGGACGTGGGGTCGAGGGCGCCGGCGGTACGCAGGACCAGCCGGCCGTCCTCGTCGGCGGCGAGCCAGTCCCGCAGGCGGGCCAGCACCGTGGTGGCGACCTCGCGGACGGCGGTGGGCAGGTCGCCTGCCCGCGGGTGATCCACGTCGACCACCGTGTTCTGGGAGGCCTGGCCACCCGTGGCCGGCGTCCACTCCAGGGCGAAGAGGTTCGGCGTGTGTTCCGGCGCCGGGCCCGCCAGCCAGAACCGCTGGTGCTGGAAGGGGTAGGTGGGCAGCTCGACCTGGCTCGCGCCGGCGGCGAGGTGGTCGACGTCCACGTGGACGCCACGCACGTGCAGGGCGGTCACCGACCGCAGGAAGTCGACGAGGTCACCCTGGTCGCGGCGGAGCGTGCCGGCCGCCACCGTCTTCGCCTCGCCGGTGTCGGCGGTGTCCTGGATGGCCATCGTGAGCACCGGGTGCGGGCTGGCCTCGACGAAGGCGGCGAAGCCCTCGTCGACCAGCGCGCGGACGCCGGCCTCGAAGTGCACCGTCGAGCGCAGGTTGCGGTACCAGTACTCGGCGTCCGCCGGCACGTCCAGCCAGCGGGAGTCCACCGTGGAGTAGAACGGGATCTCGGGCTCCTGGGGAGTGATCCCGCTCAACGCCGCCAGGATGTCGGCGTGGATGCGTTCCACGTGCGCGCAGTGGGACGCGTAGTCGACCGGGATCTGCTTGGCCCGCACGCCTTCCTCGGTGAGCGCGGCCACCAGGTCGGTGATGCCGGTGACGTCGCCGGAGACGACCGTCGCCGCCGGGCCGTTGACCGCGGCGACCGACACGCCGTCGGGCAGCCTGCCGGCCACCTCGCCGGCCGGCAACGCGATCGACGCCATGCCGCCGATGCCGGTGATCGCCCTGATCGCCCTGCTGCGCAACGCGACCACCGTCGCCGCGTCCGCCAGGGACAACGCACCAGAGACGGCCGCCGCGGCGATCTCACCCTGCGAGTGGCCGATGACCGCGGCCGGGCGCAGGCCGTAGGACTCCCACAGCGCGGCGAGCGACACGTACACCGCCCACAACGCGGGCTGCACCACGTCGACGCGCTTCAGTGCCTCGGCGTCGCCGAGCACGTCCAGCAGGGACCAGTCCACGACCGCCGACAACGCCGCCGCGCACTCGTCGAGCCGGGCCGCGAACACCGCCGACTCCCGCGCCAGCGCCAGTCCCATGCCGGCCCACTGCGCGCCCTGGCCGGGGAAGACCAGGACCGGGCGGCCGGTGACGTCGGCGTAGCCGGTGATCGGATCGTTCAGCGCGGCGAGGAAACCCTGCACGTCGGTGGCGACCGCGCCGGCCCGGTGCGGGAAGGTGGCACGGCCACGCAGCGAGCGGGCGACGTTCGCCGTGCCGAGCAGCGGGTTGGTCCGGACGTGGTTGCGCAGGCGGGTGACGGCGTCCAGTGCCGCCTGCTCGGTGCGGCCGGAGACCAGCCACACCGCCGTGCCGTCCACGCGGTTCTCGTCGAGCGCCTCGCCGCCCTCGATGATCACGTGCGCGTTCGTGCCGGAGATGCCGAACGAGGAGATGCCGGCCCGGCGGGGCCGCTCGCCCGCCGGCCAGGTCCTGCCGTCGGTGAGCAGCTCGATCGCGCCTGCGGTCCAGTCGACGTGCGACGACGGCTCGTTCACGTGCAGCGTCGCCGGCAGCTTCTCGTGCCGCAGAGCCATGATCATCTTGATGACGGCGGCCACGCCGGCGGCGGACTGGGTGTGTCCGATGTTGGACTTCACCGAGCCCAGCAGCAGCGGCGTCGCGCGGTCCTGGCCGTAGGTGGCCAGCAGTGCCTGCGCCTCGATCGGGTCGCCGAGCTTCGTGCCGGTGCCGTGCGCCTCGACCACGTCGACATCCGAAGTGCACAGACCGGCGTCGGCCAGCGCGGCGGTGATCACCCGCTCCTGCGACGGGCCGTTCGGCGCCGTCAGGCCGTTCGACGCGCCATCCTGGTTCACCGCGGAGCCCCTGACGACCGCCAGGATCCGGTGGCCGTTGCGCCGGGCGTCGGACAGCCGCTCGACCAGCAGCATGCCGGCGCCCTCGGAGAAGCCGGTGCCGTCCGCCGCGTCGGCGAACGCCTTGCACCGGCCGTCCGGCGCGAGGCCGCCCTGGCGGCTGAACTCGACGAACAGGGCCGGGGTCGCGAGCACCGCCACTCCTCCGGCCAGCGCCAGGTCGCAGTCGCCGGCCCGCAGCGAGCGCACCGCGAGGTGCAGTGCCACGAGCGACGACGAGCACGCGGTGTCCACGGTGATCGCCGGGCCCTCCAGGCCGAGGGTGTAGGCGATCCGGCCGGACGCGACGCTGCCCGCGCCGCCGTTGCCGAGGAACGGCACGACCTCCTCGGGAACCTCGCCGCCCCGGGTGGTGTAGTCGTGGTACATCAGGCCCGCGAACACGCCGGTCTTGCTGCGCCGCAGGGAATGCGGGTCGATGCCGGCCTGCTCGACGGCCTCCCACGACGTCTCCAGCAGCAGGCGCTGCTGCGGGTCCATGGCCAGCGCCTCACGCGGCGAGATCCCGAAGAAGCCGGGGTCGAAGTCGGCCGCGTCGGCGAGGAACCCGCCCGTGCCGGCGCCGACCCAGCCGCGGTCGGCCGGGAAGTTGCCGATCGCGTCGCCGCCGTCGGCGAGCAGCGCCCAGAACTCGTCGGGGGTGGTGATCCCGCCGGGCAGCCGGCAGGACATGCCGACGATCGCCACCGGCTCGGTGTGCCGGTCGACCTCCGCCCGCAGCCGCTCGTTGTCCTTCATCGAGGCGCGTAACGCGCTGACGATGCGTTCGGTTTGGTCGCTCATAGCGCACCCTCCAGGCCGAGAGCCAGGTTGACGAGGTCGTCCACGCCCAGGTCGTCGATCGCGGACGTGGTCGCCTCGGCCTCGACCGGCTGCTCCGGCACCAGGTCGACGGCGAGGCGTTCGGCCAGGTCGGCCGGGGTCGGGTAGTCGAACACCAGGGTGGCCGGCAGCCGCAGGCCGGTAACGGCGTGCAGGCGGTTGCGCAGCTCGACCGCGGTGACCGAGTCGAAGCCGAGCTCCCGGAACGCCCGGCCGGCCTCGACGGCGTCGGCCGTGGTGTGCCCCAGCACGCCGGCGACCTGTGTGCGGACCAGGTCCAGCAGCAGGTTCTTCTTGTCCGCCACGGTGGACAGCCTGCCCAGCCGGTCGGCCAGTCCCTGTGTGTCCTGCTGGGTGGTCACGGCCTTGCGGGCCGCGCGGACGATGCCCCGCAGCAGCGGCGGGATCGTGCCGCCGGCACGGACCGCGGCCAGGTCGAGCCGGGCCGGCACGACGTGGGCGCCGGTGGTGGCCAGTGCCGCGTCGAACAGGGCCAGACCGTCCTCTTCGGACAGTGCGACCACGCCGGCCGTGCGCAGCCGGTCCAGCTCGACGTCGGTGAGGTGCCCGGTCATCCCGCTCGGCGCGGCCCACAGGCCCCAGCCGAACGACCGGGTGTTCGGCCGGGTCGCGGCGAGTGCGTCGAGGTAGGCGTTGGCCGCGGCGTAGTTGCCCTGGCCGGGACTGGGGAACGTGGCGGCGGCCGAGGAGAAGAGGACCAGCTCGACGCCGGCGTCGAGCAGCGCGACCAGGTTGGCCGCGGCGTCCACCTTGGGGCGCAGCACGTTCGCAACCTGCTCGGCGGTCATCGTGTCGATCAGCGCGTCGTCGAGCACGCCGGCCGCGTGGACGACGGTGCGGACCGGGTGCTCGGCGAGCACCGCGGACAGCGCGTCCCGGTCGGCCGCGTCACAGGCCACGATGGACACTCGCGCGCCCAGCTCGGTCAGCTCCGCGACCAGGTCGGGTGCCTGGCCGGTGCGGCTGGTCAGCACCAGGTCGGTGACGCCGTGCTCGGTGACAAGGTGGCGGGCCAGTGCGCTGCCGATGGTGCCGGTGCCGCCGGTGATGAGCACGGGGCCGGTGACCGGTCGCCGCGGGTCCGGCACGCGCCGGGACAGCCGGGGCACGAACAGCTTGTCGCCGCGGATCGCCACCTCGGGCTCACCCGTCGCCAGCGCGGCCGGGATGAGGGCGTCGTTGTCGCTGTCGACGAGGACGAACCGGTCGCCCTGTTCGGCCTGGGCGGACCGCACCATGCCCCACACGGGAGAGGCGTCCACCGCGCTCGCGTCCGGGCCGGCCGCGCCGCGGGTGACGAACACCAGCCGGCCGGCCTGGCGCCAGTCGCGGGTGGCCGCCAGCGCGGCCATCGCCGACTCGTACGGCGTGCCGGCCGGGACCTCGAAGATCTCCGTGTCGGCCGCCTCGGCCGTGGTGTCGACGGGGACCGGCGTCCAGTCGACCGCGAACAGCGAGTCGCGGGTGTGGCCGGCCCGCAGGGCCTCCTCGCTGATGGGCCGGACCACCAGGCCGTCGACCGTGGCCACCGGGGCGCCGGTCATGTCGGCGACCGCGATGGCGACCGAGTCCGGGCCGAGGCGGGTCAGGCTGACCCGGACCGCGGTCGCGCCGGCGGCGTGCACGGTGGTGCCGGTGAAGGCGAACGGCAGGCCCGCGGTGTCCAGCAGGCCGAGGCCGAGCGGGTGCAGGCAGGCGTCCAGCAGCGCCGGGTGCAGGCAGTAGTCGGCCGCGTCGGTGCGCAGCGTGGCCGGCTCGGCCGGCAACGCCACCTCGGCGTAGATGGTCTCGCCGGCGCGCCATGCCCTGCGCAGGCCCCGGAAGGCCGGCCCGTACTCGAACCCGCCGTCGGCCAGGGCCGAGTAGAGGTCGGTGAGGTCCGCCTCGGTCGAGCCGGGCGGCGGCCACGCGCCGCCGAGGTCGACCGGGGTGCCGGCGACGCTCGACAGGAGGCCGCTGGCGTGCCTGGTCCACGGCTCGTCGAACGCGGCACCGTTCGGTCGCGAGTGGACGGTCACCCCGCGGCGGCCGCGGTCGTCCGGCGCGCCGACGGCGACCTGGATGGCCACGTCGCCGCGGTGGGGCAGGACCAGCGGCGCCTCGATGGTCAGATCCTCGACCACCGGGGTGCCGACCTCCTCGCCGGCCCGCAGCGCCAGCTCGACGAACCCCGTGCCGGGCAACAGCACCGTGCCGGACACCGCGTGGCCGGCCAGCCACAGCTGGGCGCCCCGGGTGAGCGAACCGGTCAGCACCAGGCCGTCGGCGTCGGCGAGCGGAACGGCGGCGGCCAGCAGCGGGTGACCGGTGGCGCCGATGCCCGCGGCCGTGACGTCCCCGGCGCCCGACGGGAGGTCAAGCCAGTACCGGTCGCGCTGGAAGGCGTAGGTCGGCAGGTCGACCACCTGGCCACGCAGGCCGAAGTCGACGTCGACGCCACGCACGGACAGCTCGGCGGCGTTGCGCAGGAACCGGCGCAGGCCACCGTCACCCCGGCGCAGCGAGCCGACCAGCACGGCCGGCGTCGACGCGGTGTCGACCAGGTCGGCGACGGCCGGGGCGAGCACCGGGTGCGGGCTGGACTCGACGAACACCCGGAACCCGTTGTCCAGCAACGCACGGACACCGGCCTCGAAGTGCACGGTCGAGCGCAGGTTGCGGTACCAGTACTCGGCGTCCGCCGGCACGTCGAGCCAGCGGGAGTCCACCGTGGAGTAGAAGGGAATGCTCGGGGTCCGCGGTGTGATCCCGGCCAACGCGGCCAGGATGTCGGCGTGGATGCGCTCCACGTGCGCCGAGTGGGACGCGTAGTCCACCGGGACCCGCTTGGTCCGGACGCCACGGGCGTCCAGGCCGGCGAGCAGCTCGTCGAGCGCGCCGGCGTCGCCGGCCACGACCACGGAGTGCGGCCCGTTGATCGCGGCCACGGACACGCCGGCCGGCAGCAGCGGGGTCACCTCGTCGACCGGCAGGCCGATCGACCCCATGCCCCCGATCCCGGTGATCGCCCTGATCGTCCTGCTGCGCAACGCGACGACCGTCGCGGCGTCCTCGAGGGACAGTGCGCCGGCGACGGCGGCCGCGGCGATCTCGCCCTGCGAGTGACCGATCACCGCGTCCGGACGGATCCCGTAGGACGCCCACAGCGCCGCCAGGGACACATAGACCGCCCACAGGGTCGGCTGGACCACGTCCACGCGTGCCAGCAGGGCCTCGTCGGTGATCGCGTCGTACAGCGACCAGTCCACGTGGGGCGCCAGAGCCTCGGCGCACTCGGCGAACCGGGCCGCGAACACCGGCGCGGTGTCGACCAGCTCGACTGCCATGCCGAGCCACTGCGCGCCCTGGCCGGGGAACACGAACGCCGTGCCGCCGATCACGTCCGCGGTCCCGGTGAGGGGCAGCTCGGCGAGACCGGCCAGCGCCTCGTCGACGTCGCCGGCGACCACGGCCGCCCGGTGGTCGAACGCGGTTCTGCTGTGCCGCAGGGAGAACGCGACGTCGCCGAGGTCGGTCGCGCCGGTCAGGGCAGCGGCGAGGGCACCGGCCTGGCCGTGCAGGCCCGTGGCCGTCTTCGCCGACAGCAGCAGCGGGACCGGGCCGGTCATCGGCTCGACCGCGGCGGGCGCCTGCTCGGGCGCCTCCTCGATGATCAGGTGGGCGTTGGTGCCCGAGACGCCGAACGAGGACACGCCCGCCCGGCGCGGCCGCTCGCCGCGTTCCCACGGGCTCGGCTCGGTCAGCAGCTCGACCGTGCCGGCCGACCAGTCCACATGGGACGTCGGCCTGTCCACGTGCAGCGTCTTCGGCAGCAGGCTGTGTTGCAGCGCCAGCACGACCTTCATCACGCTGGCCACGCCCGCCGCGCACTGGGTGTGCCCGATGTTGGACTTCAGCGAGCCCAGCCGCAGCGGCGTCTCCCGGTCCCGGCCGTAGGTCGCGATCAGCGCCTGCGCCTCGATCGGGTCGCCGAGCGTGGTGCCCGTGCCGTGCGCCTCGACGTAGTCGACGTCCGCGCCGGACAGGCCGGAGACGGCCAGCGCGGCGCGGATCACCCGCTGCTGGGACGGGCCGTTGGGTGCGGTCATGCCGTTGGACGCGCCGTCCTGGTTGGTCGCGCCGCCGCGGACCACGGCGAGCACCCGGTGGCCGTTGCGCCGCGCGTCCGACAGCCGCTCCACCAGCACCATGCCGACGCCCTCGCTCCAGCCGGTGCCGTCCGCCGCGTCGGCGAACGCCTTGCACCGGCCGTCGGTGGACAGGCCCTTCTGCTGGCTGAACAACACGAACATGCCGGGCGTCGACATGACCGTCACGCCGCCGGCCAGCGCCATGTCGCACTCGCCGGAACGCAGCGAGGCCACCGCCATCTGCAGTGACACCAGCGACGAGGAGCACGCCGTGTCCACCGAGACCGCGGGCCCTTCCAGGCCGAAGGTGTAGGCGACGCGGCCGGACGTGACGCTGGCCGTGGTGCCGGTGCCCAGGTACAGGTCGACGCCCTGCGGCAGGTCGGTGACCGTCGCCCCGTACAGCTGGGAGGTCGTGCCGACGAACACGCCGGTGCTGGTGCCACGCAGCGAGACGGGGTCGATGCCGGCGTTCTCGATGGCCTCCCACGAGGTCTCCATGAGCAGGCGCTGCTGCGGGTCCATGGCGATGGCCTCGTTCGGCGAGATCCCGAAGAACGCCGGGTCGAACAGCGGCGCGTCGGTCAGGAACCCGCCGTTGGCCGTGTAGCTGGTGCCGGCGGCGCCGTCCGGGTCGTAGACGGACTCGAGGTCCCAGCCGCGGTCGCTCGGGAAGTCGCCGACGGCGTCTACCTCGTCGACCAGCAGCCGCCACAGGCCCTCGGGGGTGGTGACGCCGCCGGGGAAGCGGCACCCCATGCCGACGATCGCGACGGGCTCGTTCTGCTTCTCCTGGTACTCGCGCAGGCTCCGGCGGGCCGTCTGGGCGTCGGCCAGTGCCTTCTTGAGGTACTCGCGGAGTTGTGCTTCGTTCGCCATTGCCTTCCCTCAGTTCAGTGCGTCGACCATGGCGAACAGTTCGTCGTCCGTCGCGTCGGTCAGGTCGGTCTCGTCGGTTGCCTGGGACGGGATCGCCACTGCGGCGGCCTTCTCCAGTGCCTCGGCCAGCTCACGCAGCCTGGGTGTCGCGGCCACCTGGCCCATGCTCAGCCGGCGCAGCAGCGTCGCGGCCAGGTCGTCCAGGTCCGCGCCGCCACCTTCCTTGCGTGGCAACGTCTCGGCCAGGAAGCCGGCCAGCGCGGCCGGGGTCGGGTAGTCGAACACGAGGGTGGCCGGCAGGGACAGCCCGGTCACGGTGTGCAGCCGGCCACGCAGCTCGACCGCGGTGAGCGAGTCGAACCCGAGGTCCTTGAACGGTTTCGCGGCGCCGATCGTGGCCGCCGAGCCGTGGCCGAGCACGGCCGCGACCTCGGTCCGCACCAGGTCCAGGATCGCCGCGTCCCGCTCGGTCTCGGGCAGTCCGGCGAGGCGGTCGGCGAGGTTGTCCTGTGCCGGCCTGGCGGTCGTGCGGACCAGGCCACGCAGCAGGTGCGGGGTGTCGTCGCGGAACGCGGCCAGGTCGAGCCGCATCGGCGCGAGCCGCGGCCGGTCGCCACGCCAGGAGGCGTCGAACAGGGCGAGCGCGAGGTCGGCCGGGATCGGCCGCAGGCCGCCCTTGCCCCGGCTCGCCATGCCGTCCTCGGTTTCCCAGGCGCCCCAGGCGAGTGCGACCGTGTTCGGCCGGGTCGCGGCGAGTGCGTCGAGGAACGCGTTGGCCGCGGCGTAGTTCGCCTGGCCCGGTGCGCCGAACGTGGCGGCGGCCGAGGAGAACAGCACCAGCGGGGTGCCGGGCGCGGTCAGCTCCGCCAGGTTGAGCGCACCGTCCACCTTGGGCCGGAGCACCGCGGCCAGCCGGTCCTCGGTGAGGCCGGTGACGATCCCGTCGTCGAGGACACCGGCCGCGTGCACCACCGCGGACACCTCGTGCGTGGCCAGCAGCGCGGCCAGCGCGTCGCGGTCCGCCGTGTCACACGCGGCGATGGTCGCCGTGGCACCGAGTCCGGACAGTTCGGCGGCCAGCTCCGGCGCGTGCCCGGTGCGGCTGGTGAGCACCAGGTCCGTGACGCCGTGCGCGGTGACCAGGTGCCTGGCGACCAGCCGGCCGAGTGCGCCGGTGCCGCCGGTGACGAGCACCGTGCCGGTGGGCGAGTCCCCGGTCTCGACGGACGCGCGGACCAGGCGGGGCGCCAGCGGGACGCCGTCGCGGATGGCCACGCGGGGCTCGCCGGTGGCCAGTGCCGTGCCGAGGTCGCCGGTGCCGTCGGTGTCGACCAGGACGAAGCGGCCGGGGTGCTCGGCCGACGCCGACGCGACCAGGCCCCAGACGGCGGCGTTGGTCAGGTCGGTGACGTCCGGACCGGCGGCGCCGGTCGTGCGGAACGCCAGCGTGATGCCGGCGTACTCCGGCTCGTCCAGCCAGGCGCGGATTATCCGGCGGACCCGGTTGGTCACCGCGTGCACGCTTGCCGCGTCCGCCCGGCCGGCCGCCAGCGACAGGACGACGAACCTCGTGTCCGCCGGGGCGCGGTCCAGCTCCTGGTAGTCCACATAGGACACCGTGGTGTCCGCGTCGACCGGGGTCCAGTCCACCTCGTACAGCGCGTCGGCGGTCGCCGCGCCCGCCTCCCGGAGGGTCGCGGCGGACACCGGGCGCATGATCAGCGAGTCGACCGTGGCGACCGGGTTGCCCGTGCCGTCCGCGATGGTGAACGACACGCCGTTCGAGTCCGCCGTGGACAGCCTGGCCCGCAGTGCCGCCGCGCCGGTGGCGTAGCGGGACACGCCGGTCCAGGAGAACGGCAACCGGCCCCGGCCGGCTGCCTCGCCGTCCGACCACTCGACGCCGCCGGCCGCCATCGCCTGCAGGACCGCGTCCAGCAGGCCGGGGTGGATGCCGAAGTCGGCGGCCGGGGCGTCCTCGGGCAGGGCCACCTCGGCGTAGACGTCCGTGCCGTCCCGCCAGACCCGTCGCAGGCCGGCGAACATCGGGCCGTAGTCGAAGCCGGTGGCCGTGGCGGTCTCGTAGAAGCCGGCGATGTCCAGCTCCTCGGCGGCCGGCGGCCAGCTGAGCAGGCCGGCCGGGGCCGTCTCGTCGGCGGGGGCGAGGATGCCGGTCGCGTGCTGGGTCCAGTCGCCGTTCTGCCGCGAGTGGACGGTCAGGGTCCGCTCCCCCGCCGCGTTCGGCGCGCCGGCGAGCAGCTGGACGGTGACCTCGCCGGTGCGCGGCAGGATCAGCGGGGTGAGCTGGGTCAGCTCCGCGAGCCGTGGGCAGCCGGCCACGGTGCCGGCGTGGAGAGCCAGCTCGACGTACGCGGTGCCCGGCACCACTGCCAGGCCCGCCACGTCGTGCTCGGCGATCCAGGCATGCGTCGCGGTCGAGAGCGTGCCGGTGAACAGCAGCTCCCCCGAGTCGGCCAGCTCGGCGACCGCCCCCAGCATCGGGTGCCCGGCCGCGGCCAGGCCGGCGCCGGCCACGTCGGCCCCGCCGGTGTCGGTCAGCCAGTACCGGTCCCGCGCGAACGGGTAGGTCGGGACCGCGACGCGGTTCCCGCCACCGAAGAACGCCGGCCAGTCGACGGCGGCACCGCTCGCCCACAGCGTGGCCAGCGCGGTGACCGCGGTACGGGCCTGCGGCCGGTCGCGGCGCTGGGCGGCCACGGCGGTGACGGGTGCGTCCGGCAGGCAGTCGCGGACCATGGCCGCCAGCACGCCGTCCGGCCCGATCTCCACGAACCGGGTGACGCCCTTCGCCCGCATGGCCGCCACGGTGTCGGTGAACCGGACGGTGGCGCTGACGTGGTTCACCCAGTAGTCCACAGTGGACATCTCGGCCGGCAGCTCGATGGCCGGCTCGTGGAAGGCGATCGTCTCGACGACCGCACGGAACTCGTCGAGCATGGGGGCCATCAGCGGTGAGTGGAACGCGTGTGAGACCTTCAGCCGCTTGGTGCGCTCGAAGTTCGCCGCGATGGCCAGGACCTCGGCCTCGTCGCCGGAGATCACGACCGAGCCCGGGCCGTTGAGCGCGGCGATCGACACCTGGCCGGTCAGGAGCGGGCGGACCTCGTCCTCGGTGGCGACCAGGGAGACCATCGCGCCGCCGGGCGGCAGCGCGGCCATCAGCGCGGCCCGCGCGGAGACGAGCTTTCCGGCGTCGGCCAGGGAGAACACGCCGGCGTGGTGCGCGGCGGCGATCTCGCCGATCGAGTGGCCGCCGATCATGTCCGGGCGAACGCCCCACGACTCGAACAACCGCAGCAGCGCCACCTCGATCGCGAACAGCGCGGGCTGGGTCCAGCCCGTGTTGTCGAGGTCGCCGGCGCCATCGACGCCGAGGATCACCTCGCGCAGGCCCTCGGGCAGCACGGCCAGGGCCTCGTCGAAGGCCGCCGCGAACGCCGGGTAGGTCGCGTACAGCTCGGCGCCCATGCCGACCTGCTGCGCGCCCTGGCCGGTGCACACGAAGCCGGTCCTGCCCGGGGCGGCGACGCCGCGCACGGTCAGGCCCAGTTCCTCGCCGGGCGCCGCGACGATGACGCCGCGGTGCTCGAACACCGCGCGGGCGGTGGCCAGCGTGTAGCCGGCGTCGGTGCGGTTTCCCCGGTAGGTCGCGAGGTTGGCGGCCTGGCGGTCGACGGCCTCCGGTGTCCTGGCGGACAGCGGCAGGGCGACCACCGGCAGCTCCGCCGACTCGGCCACCGGCGCCGGGTCGACGCCCTCGATGATGACGTGGGCGTTGGTGCCGGAGATCCCGAACGACGAGATCCCGAACCGGCGTGGCCGCCCGGCGGCCGGCCAGGCGACCGGCTCGGTGACCAGGTCGATCGCGCCGGTCGTCCAGTCCACGTGCGGGGTCGGCTCGGTGACGTGCAGCGTCTTCGGCACGACGCCCTCGCGCATGGCGGCGACCATCTTGATGATGCCGCCGACGCCGGCCGCGGCCTGCGCGTGCCCGATGTTGGACTTCAGCGAGCCGAGCAGCAGCGGGGTCTCGCGGTCCTGGCCGTACGTGGCCAGCAACGCGTTCGCCTCGATCGGGTCGCCGAGCTTCGTGCCGGTACCGTGCGCCTCGACCACGTCGACATCCGAAGTGGACAGACCGGCATTGGCCAGCGCGGCGCGGATCACCCGCTCCTGCGACGGGCCGTTCGGCGCGGTCAGGCCGTTGGACGCGCCGTCGGAGTTGATCGCCGAGCCACGCAGCACGGCGAGGACCGGGTGCCCGTTCCGCTCGGCGACCGACCGGCGCGTGACCAGCAGCAGGCCGACGCCCTCGGCGAAGCCGGTGCCGTCGGCGGACGCGTCGAACGCCTTGCACCGGCCGTCGCCGGCGAGCCCGCCCTGCCGGCCGAACTCGCTCCACAGCTCCGGGGTGGACATCACGGCGACGCCACCGGCGAGCGCGAGGTCGCACTCGCCGGCCCGCAGCGCGGCGGCGGCCAGGTGCAGTGCGACCAGCGACGACGAGCACGCGGTGTCCACGGTCAGCGCGGGGCCTTCGAACCCGAACGTGTAGGACACCCGGCCGGCGATCACCGACGCCGCGCTGCCGTTGCCGACGTAGCCGGCCAGCTCCTCGGGCACGGTACGCAGCCGGGCGCCGTAGTCCTGGCCGCTCGTGCCGGCGAACATGCCGACCCTGGTGCCACGCAACGAGACCGGGTCGATGCCGGCCCGTTCCACGGTCTCCCAGGCCACCTCCAGCAGCAGGCGTTGCTGCGGGTCCATGGCCAGCGCCTCGCGCGGCGAGATCCCGAAGAACGCCGGGTCGAACTGGGCGGCGTCGTACAGGAAGCCGCCCGTGCCGGTGCCGGGCCAGCCGCGGTCGGCCGGGAACGGACCCAGCGCGTCGACGCCGTCGGCGACGAGCCGCCACAGGTCCTCCGGGGTGCGGACCCCGCCCGGGTAACGGCAGGCCGCGCTGATGAGCACGATGTCGTCACCGCCAACGGCCGCCGGGGCCGCCACGACCGGGGCCGGGGCCGCGGCGCCGAGCAGGCGGCCACGCAGGTGCGCGGCCAGCACGGTGGGCGTGGGATGGTCGAACACCAGCGTGGCCGGGAGCCGCAGGCCGGTCGCGGTGTTGAGGCGGTTGCGCAGCTCGACCGCGGTCAGCGAGTCGAAACCGACGTCCTTGAACGCGCGGTCGGGCTCGACGGCGTCGCCGCTCGAGTGGCCGAGCACGCCGGCCGCGGTCGTGCGGACCAGGTCGAGCAGGGCCGCGTCCGCGTCGGCCTCGGCGAGCGACGCCAGCCGGGTGCGCAGGGAACCGTCGTCGGTCGCGGCGGATGCCGTGCGGCGCCTGGGTTTGCGTGCCAGGTCGCGGAGCAGTGCCGGCACGGTGCCGGTCAGGCCGGCGGTGTCCAGCTTGATCGGGACCAGCAGCGGCTCGTCGACCGTGGTCGCCAGGTCGTACAGGGCCAGGCCGAGCTCGGTGGGCAGCGGGGTCATGCCGCCACGGCCGTGCCGCGCGACGTCGCCGGTGTCCAGGTGGCCGGTCATCGCGCTGGCCTGTGCCCACAGGCCCCAGGCCAGTGAGGTGCCCGGGAGCCCCAGCGAGTGGCGGTGTGCGGCGAGTGCGTCCAGGAACGTGTTGGCCGCCGCGTAGCTGCCCTGCCCGGCGCCGCCGAACACGCCGGCCGCGGACGAGAACAGCACGAACGCGGACAGGTCGTGGCCGGCGGTCAGCTCGTGGAGGTTGATCGCACTGTCCACCTTGGACCGCAGCACGGTGGCCAGCCGGTCCGGCGTGAGGCCCGTGACGAGGCCGTCGTCCAGCAGGCCGGCCGCGTGCACCACGGCGGTCAGGTCGTCCTTGGCGACGAGCTTGGCCAGCGCCTTCCGGTTGGTGGTGTCGCAGGCCGCGATCCGGACGGTGGCACCGAGCTCGGTCAGCTCGGCACGCAGCTCCTTGGCACCGGCGGCCTTCGGCCCGGTGCGGCTGACCAGCAGCAGGTTCCTGGCGCCGTGGTTGACGACCAGGTGGCGGGCCAGCGCGGCGCCGAGCACCCCGGTACCGCCCGTGATCAGCACGGTGCGGTCCGGGTCGAGCGCCGGCGGCACGGTCAGCACGACCTTGCCGACGTGCTTGGCCTGGCTGACCAACCGGAACGCCTCCGGTGCCCGGCGCACGTCGTACTCGGTGCGCGGCAACGGGGTGAGCACGCCGTCCTCGAAGAGGACGCGGAGCGCGGCGAGCATCTCGCCGATGCGGTCCGGGCCCGCCTCGGACAGGTCGAACGCGCGGTAGGTCACGCCGGGGTGGTCGGCGGCGACCGTGGCCGCGTCGCGGATGTCCGTCTTGCCCATCTCGATGAACCGGCCGCCGCGCGGCAGCAGGCGCAGCGAGGCGTCCACCAACTCGCCGGCCAGCGAGTCGAGCACCACGTCGACGCCGTCCGCGAACGCCTGCTCGAAGCCGGCGTCGCGGGAGGAGGCGAGCTGGCTGTCGGCGAAACCGTTGGCACGCAACACGTCCCACTTGCCGGGGCTGGCGGTGCCGAGGACGGTGGCGCCGAGGTGGCGGGCCAGCGCGGTGGCGGCCATGCCGACGCCGCCGGCCGCCGCGTGGACGAGGATCGACTCGCCCTCCCGGAGGTTGGCCAGGTCGACCAGTGCGTAGTAGGCGGTGAGGTAGACGATCGGGGCGGAGCCGGCCTCGGCGAACGACCAGCTGTCCGGGATCCTGGTGAGCAGCCGCGCGTCGGTGACCGCGAGCGGGCCGAAGGAGCCGGCGAACATGCCCATCACGCGGTCGCCGGGGGCGAGCGTGGTGACGTCGGCCGCGACCTCGGTGACGACACCGGCGCCCTCGTTGCCGAGCAGTCCCGCCTCGCCCGGGTACATGCCGAGCGCGTTGAGCACGTCCCGGAAGTTCAGGCCGGACGCCCGCATGGCGACCCGGACGTGGCCCGGGGCAAGGGGTTCGGCCACCTCGGGGCACGCGGCGAGCGTGAGGTTCGCCAGGCTGCCCTTGTTCGTCGAGTCCAGCCGCCACGGGCCGGCCGGCGGGATGAGCGTGGCGCTGGTGGTCGCCTTCGCCAGGCGTGGCACGGCCAGTCCTTCGCCGCGGACCGCCACTTCCTGCTCACCGGTGGCGATGGCCGCGGCGAGCCCCGGGTCGCCGGGGCCCGAGCCACTGACCAGTGCGAGGCGGCCCGGGTTCTCGGCGGCCGCGGCGCGGACCAGGCCGGTCACCGCGGCGTGGGTCAGGTCGTTCGTGGTGAAGACCAGGCGGGCGTCGGCGAACCGGTCGTCGGCGAGCCACGCCTGGATCAGGGCCAGCGCGGCGGCGGTCACCTCGTGCACCGCGGCGGCGGACAGGTCCTGTCGTGGCAGGGAGACCACCGCGTGCGCCGGGACCTCGGCCAACGAGGCCAGGTCGACCTCGCCCACCTCCCCCAGGTGGCCGAAGGCCGCGGTGTCCGATGTGGACAGCGGGGTCCAGTTCACCCGGAACAGGGAGTCGTGGCCGGTCGGGGCCGACACGGTCCCGATGGGGCGCAGGGTGAACTCGTCGGCGGACAGGACCGGGGCGCCGGTCGCGTCGGTGACCAGCAGGGACACCGAGTCCGCGCCGGTCGGGGTGAGGCGGGCCCGCAGGGCGGTCGCGCCGGTGGCGTGCAGGGTGACGCCGGACCAGGCGAACGGGAGGACACCGGGGCCGGACGCGGCCTTCGTCAGGCCGATCGCGTGCAGGGCGGCGTCGAGCAGGGCCGGGTGCACGCCGAAGCCGTCGACCTTCGCGTCCAGGGCGACCTCGGCGTAGACCTCGTCGCCCTTGCGGTAGGCCGTGCGCAGGCCCTGGAAGGCCGGGCCGTAGGACAGGCCGCCACCGGCCAGCGTCGCGTAGTAGTCCGTCAGGTCAACGGGTTCGGCGCCACGCGGCGGCCATTCGGTGAGCCCGGCCGGCTCCTGGGTGGGCGCGGTGTCGAGGGTGGCGGCGGCGTGCTGGGTCCACCGGGTGCCGTCGACGGAAGACGAGACGGTGACGGGCCTCGCGCCCGCGTCGTCGGGGGCGCCGACGTGCACCTGCAACGCGGTCCCGCCGTCGAGGACGAGTGGGGCGAGCAGGGTCAGCTCGGCCACGTGGTCGAGGCCGACGTGGTCGCCGGCCGCGGTCACCATGTCCAGGAACGCGGTGCCGGGCAACAGGATCGCGCCACCGACCTCGTGGTCGGCGACCCACGGGCAGGTGCGGGTGGAGAGGCGGCCGGTGAGCACCAGCTCGTCGGTGTCGGCGAGTGCGATGGCCGCCGGGAGGAGCGGGTGGGTGCCCGCGGCGAGACCGAGACCCGTCGCGTCGCTGGGGGTGTCGGTGATCGTCAGCCAGTAGTGGTCGCGCTGGAAGGGGTAGGTCGGCAGTGGGACGAGGCGGCCGTCGGCCGGCCACGCCACCTCGCCGCCGCGGGTCCACAGCTCGCCGAGGGAGGTGCCGAAGCGGGTCAGGTCACCGTCGTCGCGGCGGAGCGTGCCGAGCGCGACGCCGGTCCGGCCGGCCACGTCGAGGGTGTCGGTGATGGCCGGGGCGACCACCGGGTGCGGGCTGGACTCGACGAAGAAGCCGAAGCCGTCGGCGGCCAGCGCCTGGATGCCGGCGGCGAACCGGACGGTCGAGCGCAGGTTGCGGTACCAGTACTCGGCGTCGGTCGGGACGTCCAGCCAGCGGGAGTCCACCGTGGAGTAGAAGGGGATGCTCGGGGTCCGGGGGGTGATCCCGGTCAGCGCGGCCAGGATGTCGGCGTGGATGTCCTCCACGTGCGCGGAGTGCGAGGCGTAGTCGACCTTGACGCGGCGGGCCTGGATCCCGTCGGCCTCGCAGGTCGCGGCCAGCTCGTCGAGCGCGGTGGCGTCGCCGGAGACGATGGTGGCCTCGGGGCCGTTGATGGCCGCGATCGAGACACCCTCGGGCAGCACGACCTTGTCAGCGGGGAGCGCGACGGACATCATCCCGCCGGCACCGGCGATGGCGATGATGGCCTTGCTGCGCAAGGCGACGACCGTGGCGGCGTCGGTCAGGGACAGCGCCCCGGAGACAGCGGCGGCGGCGATCTCGCCCTGGGAGTGGCCGATGACCGCGTCGGGGCGGACGCCACCGGCCTGCCACAGCGCGGCAAGCGACACGTTCACCGCCCACAGCGCCGGCTGCACCACGTCGACCCTGGCGAGCGCGTCCTGGTCGGCGAGGACGTCCATGAGCGACCAGTCGACGTGCGGTGCCAGGGCGGCCGCGCACTCGGCGAGCCGGGCGGCGAAGGCCGGGGAGGACTCGGCCAGCGCGAGGCCCATGCCGGCCCACTGCGCACCCTGACCGGGGAAGACGAACGCGATCTTGCCGGACACGTCGGCGATGCCGGCGGTGACGTTCGGCCCGTCGCCGGCCACGTCGGACAGTGCGGCGGCGAGTGCCTCGGCGTCCGCGCCGACCGCGACCGCACGACGGCGCAACGCGGCCCGGTGCTGGGACATGGTGGTCGCCAGGTCGGCCGGGTGGGCCGGGGTTTCCGCCAGCTCACCGGCGAGCGCACGCAACGCGTTCTGGTCATGGGCGGAGACCGGGACGACGAACGGGCCCGTCGCCGTGGGCGCCTCGGGCTCCTCGGTCGCCGGGGCCTGCTCGATGATCACGTGGGAGTTGGTGCCGCTCACCCCGAACGACGAGATGCCCGCGCGGCGCGGACGGTCGACCGACGGCCACGGCGTCAACGACGTCGCCAGTTCGACCGCTCCGGCCGTCCAGTCCACCTCGCGGGTCGGCTCGTCGACGTGCAGCGTCGGCGGCACCTGGCCGTGTCGCATGGCCAGCACCATCTTCATCACCCCGGCCACACCCGCCGCGGCCGCGGTGTGCCCGATGTTCGACTTGATCGAGCCCAGCAGCAGCGGGGTCGCGCGGCGCTGCCCGTACGTCGCCAGCAGGGCCTGCGCCTCGATCGGGTCACCAAGCGTCGTGCCGGTGCCGTGTGCCTCCACCACGTCCACGTCCGATGTGGACAGTTGGGCGGACGCCAGTGCCGCCGTGATCACCCTTTGCTGTGACGGGCCGTTCGGCGCGGTCAACCCGCTCGACGCGCCGTCCTGGTTCACCGCGGAGCCGCGGATCACCGCCAGCACCGGATGGCCGTTGCGTTGCGCGTCGGACAGCCTCTCCAGCAGCAGCATGCCGGCGCCCTCGCCCCAGCCGGTGCCGTCCGCGGCGTTGGCGAACGCCTTGCACCGGCCGTCGCCGGCCAGGCCGCGCTGCTTCGAGAACTCCACGAACGACATGGGCGTGGACAGCACGGTCACGCCGCCGGCCAGCGCGAGCGAGCACTCGCCGCCGCGTAGCGCGGAGACCGCCAGGTGCATGGCGACCAGGGACGCCGAGCACGCCGTGTCCACGGTGACCGCCGGGCCCTCCAGCCCGAAGGTGTAGGAGATCCGGCCGGAGACCACGCTCGCGCCGATGCCGGTCGCCAGGTAGCCCGCCGACTCCTCGGGCGCCTGGCTCGCGAGTGCCGCGTAGTCCTGGCCGTTGGTGCCGGCGAACACGCCGGTCCGGCTGCCCCGCAACGAGAGCGGGTCGATGCCGGCCCGCTCCATGGCCTCCCAGCAGATCTCCAGCAGCAGCCGCTGCTGCGGGTCCATGGCGACGGCCTCCCGCGGCGAGATGCCGAAGAACGCCGGGTCGAACCGGCCGACGCCGTCGAGGAACGCGCCACTGTCCACATAGGAGGTGCCGGTCTCGCCGTCGCCGACGAGCGCGTCGAGGTCCCAACCCCGGTCGGCGGGGAACGGTCCGACCGTGTCCACGCCGTCGGCGAGTAATCGCCACAGCTTCTCCGGGGTGTCGGCGCCGCCGGGGAACCGGCAGCTCATCGCCACGATCGCGATCGGCTCGGTCCGCGTCTCCTCCAGCTCGCGCACCCGTGCCCGGCTGCGCCGCAGGTCGGCGGTGACCTTCTTCAGGTAGTCGAGAACCTTGGTGTCCTGGTCGTTGCTCACAGGCCGAACTCCTCGTCGATCAGGTCGAACATCGCGTCGACGCTGTCAGCTTCGATATCCGCGTCCGCCTCGGCGCCCGCCGGCCGGCACTTGGCCAGCACGGCCTCGAGACGCGCGGTCAGCGCACGGCGGGCCGCCTCGTCCAGCTCGGCCACCGCGTCCTCCACCCGGTCCAGCTCGGCGAGCACGCCGGGCCCCTGCCGCGGGGCCAGCTCCTCGTCGAGGTAACCGGCGATGGCCAGCGGGGTCGGGTAGTCGTAGAGCAGGGTGGCCGGCAGCCGCAGGCCCGTCGCCGCGCCGAGCCGGTTGCGCAGCTCGACCGCGGTCATCGAGTCGAAACCCTGTTCCAGCAGGCCGCGAGTGTTGTCCACGGCGCCCGCGCTCGCGTGCCCGAGGACGGCCGCGGTGTGCGTGCGGACCAGCTCCAGCAGCAGGCGGGCCCGGTCCGCCGCGTCCTTGCCGTCCAGTGTGGACAGGAAGTCCGCGACGGGAGCGGCCTCGACCGTGTGCAGCTCGGCGAGCAGCGGACTCGGCCGGGTCGCGGTGAAGTCGGGGGCGAACCGCGCCCAGTCGACGTCGGCGACCGCGGTGACCGCGGGGCCGGCATGGTCCAGCGCGTGCCCGAGCACGGCCAGTGCCAGCTCCGGACGCAGCGGGGTCAGGCCGCCCCGGCGGGCCCGGTCGGCCGCGCCCCCGGCGGCCATGCCGCCTTCCGCCCACGGGCCCCAGCCGAGCGAGACGGCCGGAAGTCCCTGTGCGGCACGGGCTTCCGCCAGCGCGTCCAGGTAGGCGTTGGCCGCCGCGTAGTTCGCCTGGCCGGGATTGCCGAGCGTGCCGGTGAGGCTCGAGAACATGACGAACGCGTCCAGGTCGCCGGCCAGCTCGTGCAGGTTGGCCGCGGCGATCGCCTTGGCACGCAACACGGTGGCCAGCCGGTCCGGGCTGAGCGTGGCCAGCATGCCGTCGTCGAGCACACCCGCCGCGTGGAACACCGAGGTGGGGCGGTACTCGTCGAGCAGTGCGGCCAGCGCGTCCCGGTCCGCGATGTCGCAGGCGGCGACGGTGACCCCCAGTTCGGCGACCAGCTCGGCAGCACCCGGTGCGGCCGGGCCGGAACGGCTGGTGAGCACGATGTGCTCGGCACCGCGGCCGGCCAGCCAGCGCGCGACGTGCTTGCCGAGCGCGCCGGTGCCGCCGGTGACCAGGACCGTGCCGCGTGGGGTCCACGGCCGCGCCTCGCCGGACTCGGCCGGCAGCAGCCGGGCGGCGAACACGCCGGCCGGCGTGATGGCCACCTGGTCCTCGTCGCCGGCCAGCACGGCAGCCAACACCGATCCGTCCACTGTGGACGGCAGGTCGACCATGCCACCCCACCGGTCGGGGTGCTCCAGCGCGGCGACCCGGCCGATGCCCCACAGCTGCGCGGCCAGCGGGTCGGCGACCCGGTCGCCGACGGTCACCGCGCCGCTGGTGAGCAGCCAGATCGGCGCGGCGACGTCGGCGGTGGCCTGGATGAGCGCGACCGTCAGCGCCGCCGGCAGGATCGGGTCGGTGCCGGCGTGGCCGAGCAGCGACAGAATGCCGGCCGGCGCCGGGCACTCCGCGAGTGCCGTGGCCAGCGTGCCCGGCAGGGTCGCCGCGTCGGTCACCTCGACCAGGACGGTGTCCAGGCCGAGGTCCGGGACGTCGACGCCCGCGGGCACGACCAGCAGGTAGCGGCCGGTCGCGGCGCCGGTCGGGGTGATCGGCACCCAGTCGGTCGTATACCGGACGCGGTCGACGGCGGCGGCGTCGCGGCGGGAGCGGCGCCAGGTGCCGAGCGCGGGCAGGACGTTGCCCAGTGCCTCGGCGTCCACCCGCAGCCGGTCGGCCAGCTCGGTGAGGTCGGCGTTCTCCACGGCCGCCCAGAACTCGGCGTCCACCTCGTCGACCGGGGCCTCGGCCGGCGCCTGGTCGAGCCAGTAACGCTCACGTTGGAAGGCGTAGGTCGGCAGGTCGATCACCCGGCCCTCGGTGAGGGACGTGAGGTCGACCGGGACGCCCCGCACGAACAGGTGCCCCAGCGCGGTGACGAAGGTGTGGACCTCGCTCGCCTTGCGGCGTTGGGCCGGGATGGCGCCCACGCCGTCGGCGATGTCGAGCGTCATCGGCGTGAGGACCGCGTCCGGCCCGATCTCCAGGACCGTCGTCACCCCGCCGGCCAGCAGGTTCTCGACCGTGTCGTGGAAGCGGACGGTGTCGCGGACGTGGTCGACCCAGTAGTCGGCGGAGGCGACGTCGCCGGGCATGGGGATGGCCGGGTCCGCGAAGGTCAGGGTCGAGGCGACCGCGCGGAACTCGTCCAGCATCGGCTCCATCAGCGGCGAGTGGAACGCGTGCGAGACCGTCAACCGCTTGGTGCGCTTGAAGTTCGCCGCGATGGCGAGTGTCTCGGTCGCGTCGCCCGCGATGACCACCGAGCGGGGACCGTTGACCGCCGCGATCGACACCCGGTCGGTCAGCAGCGGACGGACCTCGTCCTCGGTGGCGACGATGGAGATCATCGCGCCGCCGGCCGGCAGCGCGGCCATCAGCGAAGCCCGTGCGGAGACGAGCTTTCCGGCATCGGCCAGCGAGAGCACACCGGCCACGTGGGCCGCGGCGATCTCACCGATCGAGTGCCCGGCCACGAAGTCCGGCCGCACGCCGAACGACTCGACGAGCCGGTACAGCGCGACCTCGTAGGCGAACAGCGCCGGTTGGGTCCAGCCCGTGTCGTCGAGATCGCCCGTACCGTCGAAGATCACCTCACGCAGGCCGTCGGGCAGGACCGTCAGTGCCCCGTCGAACGCCGCCGCGAACGCCGGGTACGTGGCGTACAGGTCCGCGCCCATGCCGACGCGCTGCGCGCCCTGACCGGTGAACACGAACGCCGTCCTGCCGCTCACCGGCGAGCCGGTGACGGTCAGCTCCGCCAGTCCCGCCAGCAGCTCGTCGCGGGTGCCGGCGACGACCACCGCGCGGTGGCTGAACGTGGCGCGCGCGTTGAGCAGCGTGTGCGCGATGTCCGCCAGCCGTCCGTCCACGGCGAGCGCCTCGGCCTGACCGGCGAGCGCCGCCGCGGACCTGGCCGAGAGGACGAACGGGCGGACCGCCTCCGGCGCCGGCTCGGGCTCCGCCGGGACGTCCTCCGCGTCCGGCTCCTCGATGATCACGTGGGCGTTGGTGCCCGAGATGCCGAACGAGGAGATCCCGGCGCGGCGGGTGCGCTCGCCGGCCGGCCACGGGGCCGGCTCGGTGAGCAGCCGGACGCCGGCCGTGTCCCATTCCACGTGCGGGCTGGGCGCGTCCACGTGCAGGGTCCTCGGCAGCTCGGCGCGCTGCAGGGCGAGCACCATCTTGATCACGCTCGCCACGCCGGCCGCCGACTGGGTGTGCCCGATGTTCGACTTGACCGAACCCAGCAGCAGCGGGCGGTCCGCGTCCCGGTCGGCGCCGTAGGTGGCGGCCAGCGCCTGCGCCTCGATCGGGTCGCCGAGCCTCGTGCCGGTGCCGTGCGCCTCGACCACGTCGACGTCCGAGGTGGACAGCTGGGCGGCCTGGAGCGCGGCCCGGATGACCCGTTGCTGCGCGGGGCCGTTCGGCGCGGTCAGGCCGTTGGACGCGCCGTCGGAGTTGATCGCCGAGCCACGCACCACGGCCAGCACGCGGTGGCCGTTGCGGCGCGCGTCGGACAGCCGCTCCACCACGACCATGCCGGCGCCCTCGGAGAACCCGGTGCCGTCCGCGGCGGCGGCGAACGCCTTGCACCGGCCGTCGGTGGCCAGGCCGCGGGCCCGGCTGAACCCGATGAACAGGCCGGGGGTGGCCATCACCGTGACGCCACCGGCCAGCGCCAGCTCGGAGTCCCCGCCCCGCAGCGACTGGATCGCCATGTGCAGTGCGACGAGCGACGACGAGCACGCGGTGTCCACGGTGACCGCCGGCCCCTCGAAGCCGAGGGTGTAGGCGATGCGCCCGGACGCGACGCTCGGCGCGCTGCCGTTGCCGAGGTAGGTCTCGATGTCGTCCGGCACGGAGTCCAGCCGGGTCGCGTACGCCTGGCCGTGGATGCCGGCGAACACGCCGACCTTCGCGCCACGCAACGAAAGCGGGTCGATGCCGGCGCGTTCCACAGCCTCCCACGAGGTCTCCAGCAGCAGCCGCTGCTGCGGGTCCATGGCCAGCGCCTCGCGTGGCGAGATGCCGAAGAACGCCGGGTCGAAGTCGATCGCGTCGGTGATGAAGCCGCCGTTGCGGGTGTAGGCGTGGCCGACCCGCTCGGGGTCGGGGTCGTAGACGTCCGGCCAGCCGCGGTCGGTGGGGAACTCGCCGATCGCGTCGCCGCCCTCGGCCAGCAGTGCCCACAGGTCCTCCGGCGTCGCGAT
The DNA here is from genome assembly GCF_035634895.1 of Actinophytocola sp. Lineage (GTDB taxonomy): Bacteria > Actinomycetota > Actinomycetes > Mycobacteriales > Pseudonocardiaceae > Actinophytocola. The sequence continues at coordinate 60,169 of NZ_DASQCC010000061.1, forward strand.
GCCGCCGGGGAACCGGCAGCTCATGCCGACGATCGCGATCGGCTCGTCCGCGGCGGCCGCGGCCGTCACCGTCGCCTGCTCGCTGTCGGTCGCCGTGCCGAGCTGGGACAGCAGGTAGCCCGCCAGCGTGGCCGGGGTCGGGTAGTCGAACACGACCGTCGCGGACAGCCGGACACCGGCGGCGCCGGAGACCCGGTTGCGCAGCTCGACCGCGGTCAGCGAGTCGATGCCCAGCTCCACGAACTGGCTGTGCGCGTCGATCGTGTCCGTGGACGCGTGCCCGAGGACGAGTGCCGCGTTGGTGGCGACCATGTCGGTCAGCAGGCGCTCCTGCCCGGCCCGGTCCAGCCCGGCGAGCGCCTCGACGATGCCGGCGGCCTCCGCCGAGGTGTCCACCGTGCGGCGGACGGGCGCGCGGACCAGGCCGCGCAGCAGCGGCGCGACCGCGCCGGACGCACGCGCCGCGGTCGGGTTGACGCCGGCCGGGACCAGGTGCGGCGACGCCAGCGTGCGTGCGGTGTCCAGCAGCGCCAGACCGTCCTCGGTGGACAGTGGCACCATGCCGCCCCGGCTCATCCGGCGCAGGTCGGCGTCGGCGAGGTGCGCGGTGATGCCGGTCCGCTCGGCCCAGAGGCCCCACGCGGTGGCCACCGCCGGGCGGCCGTTCGCGACGCGGTCGTACGCGAGCGAGTCGAGGAAACCGTTGGCGGCGGCGTAGTTGCCCTGCCCGGGGCCGCCGAACGTGGCGGCGGCCGAGGAGAACAGGACGAACTCGGCCAGGTCCGCGTCCGCGGTGGCCTCGTGCAGGTTGAGCGCGGCGGTGACCTTCGGCGCCATGACGCCCGCGAGCCGCGCGGTGGTCAGCGAGCCGATCATGGCGTCGTCCACGACACCGGCGGTGTGCACGATGCCCACCAGATCGTCCACCGTGGACAGCAGGGTGTCCAGTGCCGCCCGGTCGGCGATGTCGCAGGCTTCGAGACGGACCCGCGCGCCCAGCTCGGTCAGCTCGTCCACCAGCTCCCGCGCGCCGTCGGCGCTCATGCCGCGGCGGCTGACGAGCAGGAGGTTCCTGGCGCCCAGGGTGGTGACGTAGTGGCGGGCGACGGCCGCGCCCAGCACGCCGGTGCCGCCGGTGATCAGGACGGTGCCGGCCGGGTCGAGCGCACGCGGGATGGTCAGCACGACCTTGCCGGTGTGCCTGGCCTGGCTGACGTGCCGGAACGCCGCGCGGGACTGGCGGACGTCGAACACGTGCGTCGGCAGGGGTTCGAGCACGCCGGCCGCGAACAGGCCGGCCAGCTCACGCAGGATCTCGGGGATGCGGGCCGGACCGGCCTCACCGGAGTCGAACGCGCGGTACCTGACGCCGGGGTGGTCGGCCGCGACCTGCTCCGGGTCACGCACGTCGGTCTTGCCCAGTTCGAGGAACCGGCCGCCGCGCGGCAGCAGGTCCAGCGAGGCGTCGACGAACTCCCTGGCCAGCGAGTCGAGCACCACGTCGACGCCCTCGCCGCCGGTGGCCTCGAGGAACGTCTCACGGAACGCCAGGTCGCGGGAGGACGCGAGGTGGTCGACACCCAGCTGCCGCAGGGCCGGCCACTTCGGCGGGCTCGCGGTCGCGAACACCTCGGCGCCGAAGTGCTTGGCCAGCTGGATCGCGGCCATACCGACGCCGCCGGCGCCGGCGTGCACCAGGACCCGCTCCCCCGCTCGCAGCCCGCCGAGGTCGACGAGCGCGTAGTAGGCGGTGAGGAACACGATCGGCACGGACGCGGCCGTCGCGAACGACCAGCCGGCCGGGATCGGCGCCAGGCAGTGCGCCGGCGCGACCGCCTGGTTCGCGAAGGTGCCCTCGAACAGGCCGAACACCCGGTCGCCCGCGGCGAAGCCGGTCACGTCGGACCCGACCTCGACCACGATGCCCGCTCCCTCGCTGCCGAGTGCGCCGGCCTCGCCTGGGTACATGCCGAGCGCGTTGAGCACGTCGCGAAAGTTCAGGCCGCCTGCCCGCAGCTCGATCCGCACCTCGTTCGGCGCGAGTTCCTTGTCCTCGTACGGCATCAGCGCGAGGTCGTCGAGCACGCCCTTCTCGGGCTGGTCGAGCCGCCACGAACCGTCCGGAATGGACAGTGCACGGTGCTCCGCCCCCACCCGCGCGAGGCGGGGTGCGGTCAGCGAGCCCGCGCGGATGGCCAGCTGCGGCTCGCCGGTGTTCAGGACCGTCGGCAGTGCCTGGACCGACGCCGCGGGCACCGGGTCGGGGCCGGCGCCGAACGCGCGGGCCGGGTCGAGGTCGACCAGCTGTAGCCGGTCGGGCTCCTCGGCCTGCGCCGAGCGCACCAGGCCCCAGACCGCGCCGCCGCTCAGGTCGGTGACCCGCTCGGTCACCGAGGTGGCCATGGCGCCGCGGGTCAGCACGAGAACGGCGGTGGCCGCGAACCGCGCGTCCGCCAGCACCTCGCGGACCACGTCGAGCATCCGGTCCGTGGTGGCGAGGACGTCACCTTCCGTCGTGGACTCGACGAGCAGGACGCTCGGCGCGTCGGGCACGTCGGCGAGGGTCTGCCGGCGGTCGACTGTGATGCCCGCCGCGGCCAGCTCGGTGTCCACGGTGAACACGTCCGGGCCGATCGCTGCCCAGGTGTCGGGTGACGGTGTGGTTCCGGTGACGGGCGCCCAGTCGACCTGGAACAACGCGTCGGCGGCCGGATCCGGGGCGGCGGTCTCGGTGGACATGGCGCGGACGGTCAGGGAGTCGACGCGGCCGACCGGTTGGCCCGCCTCGTCGGCGAGGTCGATCGCGAACGCGTCGTCGGCGACCGGGGACAGCCGCACCCGCACCGCGGTCGCGCCGGACGCGGTGAAGCGGACGCCCGACCAGACGAACGGCAGCCGGCCCGCCTTGTCGGCGAACATCGCGGACACGCCGACCGCGTGCAGGCAGGCGTCGAGCAGCGCCGGGTGCATGGTGAACCGGCTCGCGGCACCGGCCTGGTCGGCCGGCAGCGCGATCTCGGCGTACACGTCGCCGCCGAGCTGCCAGGCCGCACGCAGGCCCTGGAACGCCGGCCCGTAGCCGAACCCGATCTCCGCGAGCCGCTCGTACAGGCCGTCGACCGGCAGCGCGGTCGCGCCGGCCGGCGGCCAGGTCCTGTCCGGCGGGCTCGCGACCCGGCCGGTGGCCTGGCCTAATTGCCCGCTCGCGTGGCGGGTCCACGGGGCGTCGGCCGCCGCGTCGTCCGGTCGCGAGTGGACGGTCAGTGGGCGGGTGCCGTGCTGGTCCGGCGGG
>NZ_DASQCC010000062.1:0-53048 GCF_035634895.1 Actinophytocola sp.
GGCTACCACGCCACGACCACCCGCGACATCTGCGAGGGCGTCAACCTCACCCCGGGCGCGCTCTACGTGCACTTCCCGTCGAAGGAGCTGGTGCTGTACGAGATCATCCGGACCGCCCACGAGCGCGCGCTGGCGTACACCAGGAACCCGTTGACCGCGCCGGACTCGGCGACACGCCTGCACACGGTCGTGTCGCGGTACACCGAGTGGCACGCACGCCACCACGTGGCGGCGCGGGTCGCCCAGTACGAGCTCGCCGGCCTCACGGCGGAGCACTACGACGAGGTGCTCGAACTGCGGCACCAGACCAGCAGGTTCTTCCGCGACGCCGTCGCCCGCGGGATCGCCGACGGGTCGTTCACGCGCGTCGACGTCAAGCGGGTCACCCGCGCGATCCTGTCGCTGTCCATCGACCTGGTCCGCTGGTACCGGCTCGAAGGCTCGGACTCACCCGAGCAGCTCGGCGAGTTCTACGCCGACCTCACACTGCGGATGGTCACCTGACAGTGCGCCCGGCCCATGCGCGAAGGCGCCGCGGCCAAGCCGGCCGCGGCGCCGGGTGAAACGCCGACGGTCTCGTGTGGACGGCACTTCTGCCGTCCACACGAGATCCTGCCGGCCGTCGCTCCCAGGTCAGGCCGGCGCCACCGCGCGGCCGGTCTGCGGGGAGATCATGCCGGCGCAGAGGTTCTTACTGGCCAGCGTCTGCGCGATCCGCGGGATCGCGGCGCGGGTGTTGGCCGGCCATTCGTGCATGAGGATGATCTGGCCGTTGGTCAGCCGGCCGTTGGCGGCCACGATCGCGTCCACGCTCGCGCCGTTCCAGTCCTGGGAGTCGACGTCCCAGATGATCTGCCGCAGGCCGTATCTGGCCTCGACCGCCTGCAGCGTCCCGTTGGTCTCGCCGTAGGGCGGGCGGAACAGTCTGGGCGTGCCGCCGCCCGCGTTCGCGATCGCCTGCTGGGTGCGGGAGATCTCCGAGTCCATCTGCGCCTGGCTCATCTGGGTCATGTGCGGGTGGGTGTAGCTGTGGTTGCCGACCCACATCCCGGCCGTGACCTGTGCGCGGACCTGTGCCGGCGCGGAGGCCGCGAACTGGCCCTCGTTGAACATCGTGGCCCGCAGGCCGTTCTGCCGCAACGCGTTGAGCAGGGCCGGGGTGTTGCCGTTGGACGGTCCGTCGTCGAACGTCAGCCCGACGTACCCGTTGCAGGCCGCGGGCTGGGCCGAGGCGGCGGGGCCGGCGGCGATGCCGGTCACGACCAGCGCGACGGCGGTCAGCGCCGTCAGCAGTGCGCGTGTGGTCCGCATGGTTCACCCCACCGTCAGGTTCGAGTTGCCGCTGCTCTGGTAGCCCTCGGTCGCGAGGATCATGTAGTACCGGAAGGAGCCCATCGGCATGCCGACACGGGACCAGGCGTCGAAGTGGTTGCCGGTGGTGATGGTGCCGCCGGTCTTCTTCGACTGCCGGACACTCCAGTACTGGTTGAACGTCTTGGTGCCCTCGACCGAAGGCGCGTTGTACCGCGTCGTCATGTAGATGTCGTAGGTGCCGCCGTCACTGTTCACGGTGCCCTTGTAGGTCCCGGTGGGCCGGTAGTTGCCCCAGTTGTCGACGATGTAGTACTCGACGAGCGGGTTCGACGTCCAGCCGTACAGCGCCAGGTAACCGTTGCCGGACGGGTTGAAGCTGCCCGAGTAGCTCACCGTCCGCCGGGAGCCGTTGCTCCAGCCCTTGCCGCCGACGAAGTTGCCGACGTTGCTCCACTGCATGCTGTAGTTGCCGCCGGAGCCGAAGTTCATGCAGGCCGAACCGCCGCCGTCGGTCCAGAACGAGTAGTAGTAGCCGTTGTTCGTGCCGGTCTGGCTCGAACAGGTCGCGGCGACACTGACGTCGTCGGCGGTGGCCGCATTGGGCAGCACCGCCATGACCAGTGCGGCACAGGCCGTGCCCACGAGCAGCCTGAGACCGCCGCGTTTCGTGCCTACCGGGGAATTCGTCCTGAGCATGGCTACCTCCTCGTTGAGAGCAGCGTCGTATGACCCGACGGGCGAGCGTCGGCTCCGGGTAACGCGATGAGAGCTGACCGGCCGGAGGATCAGGTTGGCGGCAGTGACCCTTCTCGGCGGTGATCGAGCTCCGTCGATACACCCAGTGTTGTTGCGACTGCGTGGAGTTGTCAACGAGTTTCGCGAATGTTTCAGGAATTTGATCGCGCGCACAAAGCTATCGAACAATATGTTTCCGCTGGTCAAATACGATGGCGAGTCGATTCAGAGAAGGCCCGAGTCAACGAAAGTTTCGGCCGACAATCGCGATCCGTGTCCGGAATATCGAAACTTCCGGGAATACCCGGGACGATTCCGGTCAGGTGGCGAGACCGCCGATCAGCAGGTCGACGATCCGGTGCGCGAGGTCGTTTATCTCCTCGGTGGACTGGCCCTCGATCCTGCGGTACCACGTGTCGACGGCGTTGAGGTTGCTGAGCAGCGTCCTCGTGGCGAGCGCCGGCTCGACGGCACGCAGCGAGCCGTCGGCGACGCCCTCACCGACGACGCGGCGGAACATCCGCTCGTAGTCGCTCCGCAGTTGGTTCAGCGCCAGCAGGGCGTCGCGCTGGCGGGTCTTGAGCGCGGTGTGCATCTCGCCGCGGACGGCCTGGTGGACGACGTTGTGGTAGGCGAGGTCCGCCATCAGGTTGACCTCGTGCGCGACCGCCATGGCCACGAGCCGGTCGCGGCCGGTGCCCGGTCCGTCGGCGAGGGGTTCGACCCGCCTGCGGACCCGGTGCATGGCCTCCTCGTACACGGCGAGGGCGAGGTCGAACTTCGAGCGGAAGTGGTAGTAGATCAACCCCTTGGTGGCGCCCACCTCGCGCGCGATGTCGTCGATGGTCGCGCTGGCGTACCCGGCCCGCATGAACGCCTCCGCGGCGGCGTCGAGGATCCTCGCCCGCGCGTCGGGCTCGATTTCCGGGCTCGCGCTCACCAGTTCGTCCTCCTCCCGCTCCGGCCGACCCCCATCGTCGCACGTGTCCGATTCCGGCCGTTGACATCCCACACATCGTCAATTTAACGTGATACTCAGTAGTATCGCAGGTCAACGGGCAGAAAGCGACTCCCGAAAGGCGTCCAATGACGAACGCGAAAGATCTGGTGCACGAACTCGCGACCCGGAAGGCCGTCACCCGGTTGCTGCCCGTGCTCGGCATCGCCTATTTCATGTCCTATGTCGACCGGACCAACGTCGCGCTCGCGAAGACCGCGCTGGCGGCCGACATCGGGCTCTCCGCCGCCGCGTACGGGCTCGGCGCCGGCCTGTTCTTCGTGAGCTACGCGCTGCTGGAGGTGCCGAGCAACCTGGTCCTCTACCGCGTCGGCGCCCGCCTGTGGATCACCCGCATCGCGGTGACGTGGGGCGCGGTGTCGGCGGCCATGATGTTCGTGGCGAACGAGTGGTCGTTCTACCTGCTGCGGCTGCTGCTGGGCGCCGCGGAGGCCGGCCTCTTCCCGGCCATGATGTACATGGTCACGCTGTGGTTCTCCCAGAAGCACCGGGTCGCGGTCGTCGGGCTGATCTACACCGCGCCGTGCATCGCGACGATCATCGGCTCCCCCCTGGGCGGCGCGCTCATGGAGCTGCAGGGCGTCGGCGGCCTGCACGGCTGGCAGTGGATGTTCCTCGTCGAGGGGCTCGTCACGATCCTCGTCGGCGCCGTCGTCTGGTTCTTCCTGCCCGGCCGGCCGGCCGACGCGCGGTGGCTCACGAAGGACGAGGCCGCCGCGCTCACCGAGCACGCCGTCGGCCAGAACGCCCCGTCGCCGACGAAGGTGCGGGGGAACCTGCGCCTGGCGTTCGGCCGCTCGACCGTGCTCCTGCTCGCCGGGATCTACTTCATCAACCAGGCGATCGGCGGCGGCATCGGTTTCAACTTCCCCGCGTTCATCCAGTCACTTGGCCTCGACAGCCCGTTCCTCATCGGACTCGTGGCGGGCGGCGGCGGCATCACCGCACTCGCGGGCGTGCTGTTCTTCCCGTGGCTCAAGGGCCGCATCGGCAACGAGGTGCCGCTCATCGCGCTGTGTGCCGGCGCCGTCCCGTTCATCCTGGTGGGCTTCCTCCTCTCCGACAGTCCGGTGTGGAGTGTCGGGCTGGTGTTCCTCTACAACTTCTTCGCCTTCGGCACCCTGCCGCTGTTCTGGTCGGTCGCGATGTCGCGCATGTCCGGCCTGATGGCCGCGGCCGGGCTCGCGTTCATCAACATGGTCGGGATCACCGGCGGGTTCGCCGGCCCCTACGGCTACGGGCTCGTCGAGGACGCGACCGGGAGCCTCCTCGCGCCGTACTACGCGTTCGCCGTCGCCGCGGTCGTCGCCGTCGCACTGGTGCCCGTGCTCGCGCGGTCCATCCGCCGGGACGCGGTCGGCCGGCACGACAGCACGCCGGTGGACCAGCCGACGGAGGTGCTGTCATGAGGCTGGCGACAGTGCTGGCGGCGGTGCTGGCGGTCGTGCTCGCGGCACCGCCGGCCGTCGCGGACACCCAGCGGTACGTGGCACTCGGCGACTCCTCCGCCGCCGGCCCGCTCATCCCGACCGAGATCGACCACACGTGCCTGCGGTCGAACCGGAACTGGCCGCACGTGCTGGCCACGCGCCTCGGCGCCACGCTGACCGACGTGACCTGCTCCGGCGCGACGACGGCCCACCTCGCCGGCCGCCAGTTCGGCACGGTCGCGCCCCAGTTCGACGCCCTGCGGCGCGACACCGACCTGGTCACGCTGGCCATCGCGGCCAACGACATCGTCCTGAGCTCGGCGTTCACGACGTGCGCGACCCCGAACGGGCAGACGTGCCGGGAACGGTTCACCGTCGGCGGTGTCGACCAGTTCGCCACCCGCATCGACGCGACGGCGCCGAAGGTGGCCGCGGCGCTGGCGGAGATACACCGCCGGTCCCCGCGCGCGCACGTGGTCGTGGTCGGGTACCTGACGTACTGGCGCCCGGGCGGCTGCTACCCGACCGACCCGTACACCCCCGCGGACGCCGACTACATCCAGTCCACGTTCGACAACCTGATGGCGATGCTGTCCCGGCAGGCCGCCAGGAACGAAGCGTCCTATGTGGACATCCGGACGCCCAGTGCCACGCACGGTCTGTGCGCGTCACCGGCGGGGCGCTGGCTGGAGGGGGCGAACCCGGCCTCGCCCGCGTACCCCTACCACCCGAACGCCGCCGGCATGGCCGCGGCGGCCGGCATCATCGCCGGGGCGGTATAGGTGTTCGCCTAGAAGTCCTTGCGGGGCAGGGGTTTGACCGCCGGTCCCTCCAGCACCGCGCCGTCGACGTCGAAGCGGGAGCCGTGGCATGGGCAGTCCCAGCTGGTCTCGGCGCCGTTGAAGCGGAGCAGGCAACCCAGATGGGTGCACCTCAGTGACACGGCGTGTACCGTGCCGTCCTCGTCGCGGTACACGCCGGCACGCTCGAGTCCGTCGCGCAACACGCGTGCCTCGCCGGGCGGGACGGCCGAGGGGTCCGCCACCTCCCCCGGGCGCAGCCGGTCGCCGACGAGGTCCACCGCCACCTTGGTGTTGAGCCGGGCGAGGTGCGGGAGGGCACGCAGGCTCACCCGGTACGGGGAGAACACCGAGGCCCACGGGTGGTCCTTGCCGTTGATGGCGTCGGTCAGCATCTCGGCCGCCGCGGTGGCGGTGGCCAGTCCCCACTTCCGGTAGCCGGTGGCGACGTACAGGTTCCGTGAGCCGGGCAGGTACGGGCCGATCATCGGCAGCCCGTCGTAGGCGTACAGGTCCTGCGCCGACCAGCGGTGCACGATCTCGGCGACGTCCCAGTGCCGGCGGACGAACGCCTCCAGCGCGCCGTAGCGCCCCATGTCCACGCCACGTTCCCCGGCGGGGTGCCCCTGCCCGCTGACGATCAGCAGGTCGCCCGCCGACGCGACCGACCACACGGGGTCGCCCGCGTTGATCGCCAGCGCCTCCGGCGGGTTGCCCGAACGCAGCCGCGCCGCCACGCAGTAGGACCGGACCGCCTCCATCCTGGCGAAGTACCCGCCGCGGTCCAGCAGCGGCGCGTGCGTCGCGATGACCACGTGTTCGGCACGCACCGCGCCGCCCTCGGTGTGCACCCGCCCGGCGCGGACCTTGTGCACCCGGCTCTGTTGGAAGACCGTGCTGCCCTCGCCCGCCACGGCGGCCGCGAGCCCGCGCAGGTAGCGCACGGGATGCAGGGACAGCTGGTCGTCGAGCCGTACCCCGCCGTACACCGGGAAGGGCAGGTCGGGGCTCTCCCGCTCCACGTTGAGGCCGGCGCCTCGTGCCGCCGCGAACTCGGCGGCGATGCTCGCCCGCTCGGACTCGTCGATCGCGTAGGTGACCGCGGGCCGGTGCCGCAGGTCGCAGTCGATGCCCTCGCGCTCGACGATCTCGGCCACCGTCTCGACGCCGGCGAGGCTCGCCCCCGCGTAGCTCGTCGCGGTGGCGACCCCGTGCCGGTTGGTGAGCTCCGAGTAGACGGTCGACTGCAACGCGCTGACCTTCGCGGTGTTGTTGCCGCTCGCGCCGTGCCCGACCCGGTCGGCCTCGACGACCGCCACCCGCAGCCCCGCCCGCTTCAGCTGCAGTGCCGTGGTGAGGCCGGTGATGCCGGCACCGACCACCGCCACGTCCGCGGTGGCCGTCCCGGCCAGCGTCGGATAGGTCCTTCCCGGTTCGGCCAGCCACAGCGACTGCCGTTCGGTCGTCGTCCTCATGCGACTGCGCTTACCCAGGCGGACCGGACCTACACCGGTCGTCACCGGTCGTCACCCGCTCGTCAGCCGCGGTCCTCCTCGGCGCCGTGCGTGGTCACCGACGGGTCGGCGGTGCCGCCGAACGCCGCCACCGCGGCGAGCACGCGGAGCCGCTCCACCGTCTCGGCCTGCCGGTGCGCGCGGTCGAGCAGCACGTCGAACCGGTCCTCGTCGAGCCGGGCGTCCTCCGCCGCGCGGGTGCGCAGGCTCCGCCACGCCGACGCCTTGCCCTCGATGCCGAGCCCCATCATCTCCAGCTCGATCACCTGGCTCAGCGGAGACCGGGAGAACAGGCGTCCGTTCGGTTTGAGCCGCCCGACCTTCTCCCCCGCCCAGCCCATCCAGGTCTTGTAGTGACTCACCGGGACGTCCAGCGCGGCGAGCACGTCCAGCAGCTCGTCACGGTCGTCGGCGATCTCCTGGGCCAACCGGGCCAGCGCCTGCCCACCTGCCCGGTCGCGGTTCTCGCCGGCCAGCCGCTTGATGAGCTCGACCCCCGCCGTGGCGCCGGCGAGATGGTCGTTGAGGTAGACGCCGAGCATCTTGTCGTCATGGGGAGTTCTCGTCATGCCCCGGGCATACCCCGTTCGGGGCCGGGTAATGAACTTCCCGGGCTCCCTGATGCCTGCCCAGGTCGGCTCTCGCCGTTCACAAGGTGGCATTGACGGTGAGGTTGTACCATCGATCGAACCGACCACGTCAATGAGCGGCGGGTTTCTGGGCTGTCTGGGGTGTGACGTGGGTACGAGTTCGAAGGCTCGCAGAGTCGCCGTGCTGGACGTGGGTTGTTTCAGCGCTCATCTGCTCGTGGTGGACCGCACACCCGCCCGGCAGGTGGTCTCCCACAAGGTCCGGCTGCGGCTCGACCGGGCGATCGACGGGCACGGTCGCATCACCTCGCGCGGCATCGAGCACATCGTGGCCGCCGTCCGTGCCACCGAGCGACGGCTGCGGGGCGTGCGCACCGGGCGGTTCCTGCCGTTCGCCACCTCGTCGGTGCGGGACGCCACGAACGCCGCCAAGGTGGTCGACATCGTCGCCGGGCGCACCGGTGTCACCCTGCGGTTCCTGACCGGTGACCAGGAGGCCCGCCTCGCCTACCAGGCGGCCCGCCACTGGCACGGCCCGGCCGGGCCGCTGACCGTGCTGGACGTCGGTGGCGGCACCATCGAGATCGCGTACGGGCACGACGACAAGCCGGCGTTCACGTGCTCGCTCCCCCTCGGTGCCAGAACCCTGACCAGAGCGGGACTCACCGACACCACCCGCCTCGCGAGCACGAACGCGTGGCTACGTGACGAGATCCGCGCCGCCATCCCGCCCGACCTGCGCCGGCCGCTGGCCAAGGCGCCGGCCACCGCCTGCTCCAAGGTGTTCCAGTCCCTGGCCAAGGTCACCGGTGCCGGCCGCCTGCAGTCCGACGACCTCGCGGACTGGATCCCACGACTGGCCGCGCTGCCACCCCGCCGCCGCGCCGAACTGCCCGGGATCTCCGCCCACCGCGCCCACCAGGTGTTCGCCGGCGCCGTCGTCGCGCGGGCCCTCATGACCGCCACCGGCCACGAGGTCGCCGACATCTGCCCGTGGTCCACGCGCGAGGGCGTCCTGCTGGGCCTCCTCGAACGAGGCTAGCCGGAGGCCCGCGGGGTTTGGGTCGGGCGCGGTCGGGTATCACCCTGCCAGAGCGTCAAGCAGCTGGCGTGGCCGTGGTTCGCCCTTTGGGCGTCGAACGTGCCGGCGCCGGTGTGAGTGTCCCCCCGGTTGTCGCATCCGACCGGAGAGAGGCTCACCTTGCTGAAGATCGCCATGGTCGCCGAGCGTGCCCAGCTGCGTGGGACGGCCCGGACACCGCACGTCGTGGCCCTGTCCGAGGCGCTGACCCGCGCGGGCCACGAGGTCACGGTGCTCCCCCGCGGCGCCCGCGACCTCGCCGCCGCCGTGCGGGCGTGCCGGCCCGACGTCGTGCACGCGCACTGCCGGTCCGACCACGCCGCGGCCGTGGCCCGCGCAGTGGACGTCCCGTTCGTGTTCAGCCCGCACGCCGACCTGCGGGATCCCGCCGTGCCGTCGCGTGCCGACCACGTCCTCGTGACGTTCACCCGCCAGCGGCAGCGGCTCATCGCGGCCGGCGTGCCCCGGCAGCACACCTCGGTCGTCCCCTACGGCGTGGACATCGACCAGTTCACCCCCGACGGCGGCCACGCCGACCGGCGCCGCCCCCAGCTCGTCATCGCCCTCGGCGCCATGGCGCCGCCCTCCGGGTTCGGCACCGCCGTCGCCGCGCTGCCCGGGATACCGGACGCCGAGCTGGTGGTCGTGAGCGAGTCCCGCAAGGGCACACACGCCGCCGAGCTGCGTGACTACGCGGACTCCCTGGGTGTCGCGGACCGGGTTCGCCTCGTCGGTCCGGTGCCCGGCGCGGACGTGCCCACCCTGCTGCGGTCCGCGGACCTGATGGTGTGCAGCTCCTGGGAGGGGACCTTCGGCATGGCCGCCGTCGAGGCGATGGCCTGCGGCCTCGCCGTGGTCGCCAACAGGACCGGCGGCCTGGTGGACACGGTCGTGGACAAGGTGACCGGAATCCACGTCGCGCCGAGGCGACCACGCGAGCTGGCCGCCGCGCTCCGCCGGATACTGAGCCACAAGGCGACCTGCGAGCAGCTCGGCGCGGCCGGCCGCGACCGGGCCACGGCCCGCTACTCCTGGGACCGCGTCGCGGCGGAGACCGTGTACGCCTACCAACGCGCCGGCGCGACCGACCCGGCGGTGCTGGCCCACGAGGCCGCCGAGGCGGCCCGCAAGCGCGGCACCCGCTGACCGCCCGACCGGTTCGCCGGGCCGGCCCCGGGGCCGCCGCACGACCGGCCGAGGCACGCGCCGCCATCGGGTGAACACCCGCATTCCGGTCATGGCGGCGGTTCCCCCGTGGCCGCCCGCCGGCGTCGCGCTGCGCTCCCAGCGACTCACGTGATCCCATGGGATCCTCGACCGGAGGGAGTGGGCGCTGAGCGCGTTGGTGGCGGAGCTGTTGTCCGCGGGCCTGCTGGTGTTGGTGCTGGCGGCCGCGGTGGTGCGGCCGTGGCGCCTGCCGGAGGCCGTGGTCGCCGTCCCAGCCGCCGTGGTGGTGGTCGCCACCGGCGCCATCTCACTGCCGGACGCGGTGGACGAGGCGGCGCGGTTGGGACCGGTGATCGGGTTCCTGGCCGCGATCCTGGTGCTGGCGCAGCTGTGTGACGACGAGGGCCTGTTCCACGCCTGCGGCACCTGGCTGGCCCGTGCGACGGTGGGCCGGCCGCGGCGGATGCTGGGTGGGGTGTTCGTGCTCGCGTCGGTGATCACGGCGGTGCTGAGCCTGGACGCGACGGTCGTGTTGCTGACGCCGGTGGTGTTCGCGACCGCCGCGCGGGTGGGGGTTCGCCCGAAGCCGCACGTGTACGCCTGCACCCACCTCTCGAACTCCGCGTCGCTGCTGCTGCCGGTGTCGAACCTGACCAACCTGCTGGCGTTCGCGGCGAGCGGGCTGGCCTTCACCCGGTTCGCCGGCCTGATGGCACTGCCCTGGCTGGTTGCCATCGCGGTCGAGTACGTGGTGTTCCGGTGGTTCTTCGCGTCGGACCTGGGCGGCGTGCCGTCCCGCGCGGTCGAGGAACCCCGCGAGCTGCCGCTGTTCGCGGTGGTCACGGTCGCGGCGACGCTGGCCGGGTTCGTGCTGGCCGCCGCCGTCGGGTTGAGCCCGGCGTGGGCGGCGCTGGCCGGGGTGCTGGTGCTGGGCACGCGCGCGCTGGTCCGGGGCCGCACGACGGTGACCGGGATCGTGCGGGCGGCGTCGGTGCCGTTCCTCGCGTTCGTGCTGGCGCTGGGCATCGTCGTGCGCGCGGTGGTCGACAACGGGCTCGCCGGCGCGCTGTCGCACGTGATCCCCGACGGCACCGGCCTGCTGTCCCTGCTGGGTGTCGCGGTGGTGGCGGCGGTGCTGGCGAACGTGATCAACAACCTGCCGGCGGTGCTGGTGCTGCTGCCCCTGACCGCGCAGGCGGGCGCGGGGGCGGTGCTGGCGGTGCTGCTGGGCGTGAACCTCGGGCCGAACCTGACCTATGCCGGCTCGCTGGCCACGCTGCTGTGGCGGCGGGTGGTGCGGGCCCACGACAGCGAGGTGAACCTCGGCGAGTTCACGCGGCTCGGGCTGCTCGTCGTGCCCGCGGGCCTGGTGCTCGCCGTGGTAGCACTGTGGGCGTCACTACACGTGGTCGGAGGCTGACATGTCCCTCGGGAAGGTCGTCGTGTGGGTCGTCGAGGGCACCTGGCCCGCCTGCGTGGACGCCGCCGGGGTACACGCGCCGGACGCGGGCGAGATCGTGCTGCTGCACGTCACCGGCGTCGACGTGCCCGGCGCGGCGCACGGCGCGTTCGCCGGGTTGCTCGGCCGCTGGCATCGTGAGCGCGATCCCGGCGTCCGGCTGGCGGAGCTGGCCACCGCGGCCGCCGACCAGCTCCTCCGGGACGCCGCGGCACGCCTGGGTCGCCCGTGCACGACGACCGCGCGCGCCGGCAGGGTCGAGCGGGAGGTGCTGGCCGTCGCCGAGGACGCCGACCTGCTCGTCGTGGCCCGCGATGGCGACCGGCGCCGACTCGGCCCGAAGAGCCTCGGGCCGCCGAGCCGCTTCGTCGTCGACCACGCGCCCTGCCCGGTGCTCCTCGTCTGGCCCGAGACCGCACCCGACCTCACGACCATCCCGCCGCCACCACAGCACCCACCACCGCATCACCCACCACACCACCCGCCGCCACCGCACCCGCCCCAGCACTGACCTGCGGGCCCGGATACCAGAGCCGGCAGTGGAAGGCGGACCGGTCAGGTCCGGGCGAGGGTGAGGCTGGAGACGCCCGCGGTGTTGTCGATCAGGTAGCGGTCGGTGGCGGTGTCCCAGCCGTCCGGGGTGTAGACGGTGCCGCCCGCGATTCCGGTGTGGACGGTGCCGTCGATGGTCGCCGAGCCGGCGCCGCCGGTCATGCGTACCTGGGCGGCGATGTCGCGCGGCAGCCGCAGGTCGAACACCGAGGTGCCGCCGGCCATCCGGACCGGCACCGTGCCCTCCGGCACGGGCAGGGTCGCCTCGATCCGCGAGTTGCCGGCGCCGAAGTCCAGCCCCGTGAGCCGGCCGTGCGCCATCGCGATGGTCGCCTGCTTCGCACCGCCGTCCAGCCTGATCTGCCACTCCACCTTGGTGTTCAGCTCGATCACCAGGTCCGCCCCGCCCCTGCCGCCGGTGTCGGTGAGCGACACGTGGACCGCCTGGCCGGTCACGTCAACGGCCGGCACGACCCGCGCGCCTTCCGGCGCCGACGCCCGGAACAGGTCGTCGCCCAGGTCCGCGGCACGGACGGTCACCGTGTCCGCGCCGCTCACCACGTCCAGCTCGGCCTGGTGCCGGCCGGCCAGGTCGCCGGTCACCACCCGTCCGTCCGCGTCCGCCGAGTCGCAGCCGGCGACCACGGTCACGACGGCCAGCAGCACCACGGCGACGATCCCCACACGTCCAGTCACCCCAACGGGATTCCCGGTCACCGCACGGGCAAACCAGAGGCTGGGCCGCCCCCGGTGCGCGGAGGGCGGCCCAGCTCGCCGCGGGTCAGCCCGCCGGCAGGCGCCAAACCTGGCTGGCCGCGCCGTTGCAGTCCCAGATCACCAGGCGGGTGCCCTCGGCGGAGCTACCGCTCGTGGTGTCCAGGCAGCGACCGGCCTGCGGGTTGCGCAGTGCGCCGCTCGACTGCGCCTCCCACGTCTGGGCGCCGGTGCCGTTGCAGGTCCACAGCTGGATCTGCGTCCCGTTCGCGGTGCCGCTGAACGAGACGTCGAGGCACTTGCCCAGCGCGGAGACCACGCCGCCCCGCACCGTCCACTGCTGCGCCCCGGTGCTGTTGCACGTCCACAGCTGCACCGGGGTGCCGTCCGCGGTGTTGCTGCTCTGCACGTCGACGCAGCGGCCGCCGACGCCGGTGATTGGTCCGGCGCCACCCGACGAGCCGGTCAGGTACTGGCTGTTCGCCACGTTCCAGTGGGTCGCCAGGTAGCCGCCGGCGGTCGGGGTGACGTCGAAGTAGTCGTCGTTGTTGCAGTCGATCTGGTTCTCCGGGGCGCCGGGGCACACCTTGACCAGCCCGCCCGGCGGGTTCGGCAGCCCGCCGTCGTCGTAGCACATGATGTCCTCGTCGTCCCAGCAGTGCCCGTACGCCGACGAGTGCGGCGCACTGCGTTGGACGGCGCCGAGCGTGTGCAGCAGCTCGTGCGCGCTCGCCTGCCACGACCAGCAGCCGGTGCCGAGCGTGGCGTAGTGCGGGCCCGCGTTGTACGGGTTGTCCGTCCCCGGCCGGTCGTCGCCGCCGTTGCCGAACGCGAGGCCGCACCCGGAGCTCTCGTACCAGTACAGGTACTTCCGGTCGGTCCGGTTGTAGCCGCGGGTCTTGAGCGCGGCGGTGATCGCGTCCACATTGGACATCGAGGACTGCGGGATGACCACGTTGTCCACCACCGCACGGCATGCCGAGTTCGTCACGAACCGCACGTGCCGGACGCCGCCGGTGCGTGTCCCGGCCTCCACGAACGCCTGGTCGATCTGGTCGGCGAAGGACTGGAACTGGCCGACGAACTGGCTGTACCGGTCCGCCTGCTGGTCACCGCGCACGTAGATCGCCTGGACGCGCCTGCCGCTGACACCGTCACCGTCGCAGATCGTCGCCGCGATGCTGAAGCTGGGCGCCGGCGGCGCGTCGGTGAACGCGTTCGGCGAGTCGGGCACCGCCCCCGGCGCGGGGGCCGCGTTCGCCTGCCCGGCCAACGTCATCCCGGCGAGCGCCAGGACCGTGACCAGTAGCCTCCTCATGGCAGCCTCCAGGTCTGCGCGCCGGTGTTGTTGCAGGTGTAGATCTGTAGCTGGGTTCCGTTGGCGGTGTTGCTGTTCGGCACGTCGAGGCACTTGCCGGACGGCGGGTTCACCAGCGCGCCACCGGATCGGGGCCACCACTGCTGGGCGCCGGTGCCGTTGCAGTCCCACAGCTGGACCTTCGTGCCGTCGGCGCGGCCGCTGCTGGCCACGTCCAGGCACTTGCCGAGGGCGCGGACGCTGCCGTCGGACGCGAGCGTCCACGCCTGCGCGCCGCCTGCGTTGCAGTCGTACAGCTGGACCTTCGTGCCGTTGGCGGTGGCGCCCTGGTCGACGTCGACGCACTTGCTCGCCAGCCCGCTGATCGCTCCGGTGCGTGGCGGGTTCGGCCCGACGTCGAACGACGGCGGGGCGTCCGCGGCCGCGCTCCCCCAGCCGGTGTTCGGCGCGGAGCCGAGCGTGAACGCCAGCGTGCCGCCGCTGTTGACGAACGACTCGGGCAGCCACGCGCGGTTCGACGCGGTGCCGTTGACGCTCAGGCTCTGGACGTACTTCACGCTGTCGGAGGCGTTCGGCGCGGTGACGTCTATGGTGACGCCGTTGCCCCGGTTGATGGTGATGGCCGGGAACTGCGGGCTGGCCAGCACCAGCTCGGCACGGCCCGGGATCTCCGGGTACATGCCGAGTGCCGCCCACACCGCCCACGACGACATCTCGCCGAGATCGTCGTTGCCGACGTAGCCGTCCGGGGTCGCCTTGAAGATCGACGTGAGCGCACGCCGGACCACGTCCTGCGTCTTGTACGGCGCGCCGACGTAGGCGTAGGCCCACGGGGTGTTCAGCGTCGGCTCGTTGCCCAGGTACGCGTAGGGCTTGTCCGGGCCGGCGTTCAGCTCGGTGAAGAACGCGTCCAGCCGTGGCAGCACCGCCGCGTTGCCGCCCATCGCGTCGAACAGGCCGCGGTAGTTGTGCGGCACCATCCACGTGTAGTGCTCGGCGTTGCCCTCCACGTACTCGTTCTGCTGTGTGGGGCTGAACCCCGGGAAGGTGGCGTCGGTGTTGCGGGGCTGGAGGTAGCGGTTGCCCGACTCGAACAGGTTGCGCCAGTTCTGCGCGCGCCGCAGGTACAGCTCGGCGTTGGCGGTGTCGCCGAGCCGCTGCGCCAGCTGGGACACGGCGAAGTCGGCGCTCACGTACTCCAGCGTGGTGGACGCCGTGCCCCACACGTTGCCGGTGCCGACCGGGACGTAGCCGTACGCGTCGTACTGGGCGTACCCCGGCCGCTCGCGGCCGTCGTGGCTGCCGGCGACCGCGCGGCGCAGGCCGTCGGCCGCGTCGAAGCCCTTGGCGCCGAACGCGTACATGCTCGCGATGATGATCGACAGCGGGTCGCCGTTCATCACGCCGGTACCGCCGCTCGCGACGGTCCAGCGGTCGAAGTAGCCGCCCTGTGCGGCCTGGTTGACCGCGGACTGGGCGATGTCGCCGGCTCTGGCCGGGTCTACCAGCGCGACCAGCTGCGTCTGTGAGCGGTAGACGTCCCAGCCGGAGAAGTTGGCGTACTGGGCGTGCCCGGCCGCCGCGGTGTGCACCTGCCCGTCGAAGCCGGCGTAGCGGCCGTCGGTGTCGCTGAACACGTTGGGGTGCAACAGGGAGTGGTACAGGTTCGTGTACAGGACACGCCGCTGGGTGTCGGTGCCGCCGCTGACCGCGACGCGGCCGAGGATGCCGTTCCACGCCGCGCGGTTGTCGGCACGGGCCTGGTCGAACGACTTGCTGCCCAGCTCGGCCGTGGCGTTGTTGCGGGCACCGTCGAGGCTGACGAACGAGACGCCGACGCGGGCGGTCACCGTGGTGGCGTTGAAGGACACGAACGCGGCCGCGGCGAACGGCTGGACGTCACCGGTGGTGGCCGTCGGCGGCGACGCCTTCTTCGTGTCCACATCGGACTGTTGGGCCGCGGTCTTCGGCGAGGCGGGCACGGTGCCCTTGCTCTCCCCCGTGATGCTGCGCCGGTCCGGGTCGACCTTGCCGTCCGCGCCCACGACTCCGGTGGTGGCGAAGTTCTGGTCGAACACGACGTTGAAGTAGAGCCGGTAGCGGTTGCCGGCGCCGCAGAAGCCGCCGCTGTCGGTGTAGCCGGACAGCGTGTTGGTGCCGACGGTGATGGACCCGCTCGCCGCGTTGAACGCCTTGGCCGCGTCGACCGAGAGCGACGCGCGCTGGCCGGCCGGGTAGGTGAAGCGGGCGATGCCGGAGCGGGGTGCCGCGGTCAACTCGGTGCGCACGCCGTTGCCGAAGGCCACGGAGTAGTAGCCGGGTGCGGCCGACTCGTTGGCATGCGAGTACGTCGAGTAGCTGACCGGGGACGAGCCGACCGTCGGCATGAACGGCACGTTCCCGAAGTCGCTGCAGCCCGGGCCGGACAGGTGGGTGAGGCTGAAGCCGTAGATCCGGTTGTCGTCGTAGTAGTAGCCGCCGTGCTGGTGCGTGACCGTGTCGGGACTCCACTGGAGCATGCCAAACGGCGCGTCCGCGCCGGGGAAGGTGTTGCCGGCGCCGCCGCCGTGGCCGAAGTCCGGGCCGCCGGGTTTGGTGCCTACCAACGTGTTCACGTACTGGGCCGGGTCGTCGATCGTCACCGCGGCGGCGCTCGTGGCAGGAGCGACCGTCAGCGCGGTGACGCACGCGAACACGGCGATGTATACGCGCGATCTGGACATGGTTGAACTCCCGCAGGGGTAGGAGTGTTGAACCAGAGAAATCCGGGGCGCCCAGGGTGTATCCGAAGGTAGCCGACCTTTCACTGTTTGAGAATGACTTCGGAGCAAAGTCAGCCAACTTCTGTCCGAAACAAGACAAAGTCTCGCTGTACCAATCTGCGAACGAATCGAATCGACGTTGCCTTAGTTCAAGGCTTGTTCGAAGTCGCGTCGAATCGACCGGGCGCGCCGCCCCCACCTCGGCTCGACACGGAACGATCCGCGTCGTATAGTCCACACGGAATAACCGACACGGACTCCTCGGAAGGGAGTAGTCGTGGTCAAGTCCGCGGCGCCACTGACCCCGCTGGCGATGGCTGTTCTCGAGCTGCTCCACCAGCGGGACATGCATCCGTACGAGATGACCCAGATCATGCGCAACCGGCGGGTCGACCAACGGGTCAAGCTGCGGCCCGGGTCGCTCTACCACACCGTAGAACGGTTGGAGAGCCAGGGAGCCATCGAGGTCGTCGGCACGCAGCGGCAGGGTCGCCGGCCGGAGCGGACGGTCTACGCGCTGACCGAGTCGGGCCGGGACGCGTTCGTCGAGCACGCGCGAGCGATGCTCGCCATCCCCGCCCAGGAGTACCCGCAGTACCCCGTGGCGCTGTCGGCGGCGAACAAGCTCGACCAGGCCGACGTGCTGGAGCAGCTCCGGCTGCGCATGCTCTACCTGCGTGCGCGGATCGCCGGCGACCAGGTCGTCATCGATCACAGGCTCTCCAGGGAGCTGCCCGACATGTACTGGATCGAGTTCGCGTTCGTGCACCACCAGCGCCAGTCCGAGCTGGCCTGGACCGAACGGCTGATCGAGGACCTGGAGTCCGGCCGGATCCCATGGCCGGACCACGAACCGAACGAGCCGACCACACCAAACCTGTCCGTCGTGGACGACAGCACGGGGAGAGACGATGACAAGGCCAGTCAAGGCAAGGCCAGTTAACCCGTGGGCGGCGCTTACCGCGTTATGTATCGGGTTCTTCATGATCCTGCTCGACACCACGATCGTGACCATCGCGGTCCCGACGATGGTCCGCGGGCTGAACACGAGTCTGAACTCGGTGGTCTGGGTGATCAGCATCTACCTGCTGGTCTACGCGGTGCCCATGCTGTTCACCAGCCGGCTCGGTGACCGGTTCGGCCCGAAACGGGTGTTCCTGGCCGGCATGGTCGTGTTCACCGCGGCGTCGCTGTGGTGCGGTCTGTCCGGTACCGCGGGGATGCTGATCGCCGCCCGCGCCGTCCAGGGGCTTGGCGCGGCACTGATGACGCCGCAGACGCTCGCGTTCATCACCCACCTGTTCCCGCCGGCCAAACGCGGCCCGGCGATGGGCATGTGGGGTGGGATCGCCGGCCTGGCCACGATCACCGGCCCACTGCTCGGCGGCGTGCTGGTCGACTCGCTGGGCTGGGAGTGGATCTTCTTCGTCAACGTGCCGATCGGCGTGGTCGGGCTCGTGCTGACGGTGTTCCTGGTGCCGGACTGGCAACCCGGGCGCCTGCGCTCGTTCGACTTCCCCGGGATCGTCCTGTCGGTCGCGGCGTTGGGCCTGCTGGTGTTCGGCATCCAGAACGGCCAGCACTACGGCTGGGGGACGGTCGCGGGCTGGCTCACCATTCCGGAGTTCATCGGCGCGGGCGTGGTGCTGATGGTCGTCTTCGTGGTGTGGCAGCGGTACAACCGCGGCGAGCCGCTGGTGCCGTTGCGGGTGTTCGGCAACAGGAACTTCTCGACCGGCACGGTCACCGCGACGGCCATCGGGTTCGCGATGACCGGCATGTTCGTGCCGCTGGTCCTGTACACCCAGAACGTGCTGGGCCTGAGCCCGACCAGGGCCGGCCTGCTGACCGCGCCGATGTCGTTGCTGTCCGGGCTGATCGCGCCGTTCATCGGACGGTTGTCGGACCGCGCCAACGCGAAGTACCTGGTGATGGTCGGCTTCCTCGCGCTGGCCGGCGGGCTCGGGCTCATCGCCCTCCAGGCCCGGCCGGACACCAACCCGTGGTCGCTGGTTCCCGCGCTGCTGCTGGCCGGCGTCGGCACCGGCTGCGTCTTCGCGCCGATGAGCAACATCACGATGCGCGCGGTCGAGCCGGCGCTGGCCGGCACCGCGTCGGGCATCTTCAACACGTCCCGGCAGGTCGGCGGCGTGTTGGGCAGCGCGGCGATCGGCGTGCTGCTGCAGGCGCGGATCAGCGCGTCGATGGCCACGGAGGCCGCCGACGCGGCGAGATCGCTGCCGCCGGAGTACCGGGGAGCCTTCGTCGAAGGCCTCGCCCAAGCGGCGAGCTCGGCGAACGAGCTGAACGGCCGGGTGGGCACGGACGTGCCGTCGAGCCTGCCGTCGGATGTCGCCGACCAGATCCACCGGCTGGCCCAGCAGGTGGTCCACAACGGACTGACCGACGCGACCCGCGAGTCGATGATCCTGCCCGTCGCGGTGCTGCTGATCGGCGCGCTCGCCGCCACCCTGATGCGCCGGGTCCCCGCACCCGAGCCACCGCGAACACGGGAGCCCGCGAGCCAGCAGGCCTGACGGGCGAGGTCCTCGGTGTGCCGGCCGATATCACTACCAGAGCCCACCGATGCTCAAGTCCAATGTGGACAACATCCCGGGCAGCCGCCTACCTGGCGGGTCCCAGCCTGCGGACGAGCATCTCCTGGGCGGCGGTGGCGGCCAGGTCGCCGGCCTGCGTGAACATCGCGGCTCTGCCCACCGCGCGGGCGCCCGCGGCCGACGGGCTGTGGCTGTCGTAGAGCAGCCACTCGTCGGCGCGGGCCGGGCGTTGCAGCCAGATGCTGTGGTCGAGGCTCGCGGTGCGCACCTCGGTGCGGGCGACGTCGTGGCGGACGAACGCGCCGTGCAGGATGGCGAAGTCCGACAGGTAGACGAGCAACGCCTGGTGCAGCACGGGATCGTCCGGAAGGGAGCCGTTGACGCGCAGCCAGACCGACGACGACGCGCCGCCAGGAACCGGCGGGCACGCGCGCAGGTCCACCGCACCCGCGGTGGCGGGGCCGTCGGGCGAGACGAGGAACGGGGTGCGGGCGGGCAGGTCGTCCGGATCCGGCCGGGCGGGCATCGGGTCCTGGTGGGTGAGCCCCTCCTCCGGGGTCTGGAGGGACACGGTCATCGACGTGACGATCTCGTTGTCCTGCAACGCGTCCACCCGGCGGACGGCGAAGGACCGGCCGTCCCGCAACGTGGTCACGGCGAACTGGAACTTCACGTCGGGACGCCCGGCGCGGACGAAGTACGCGTGCAGCGAGTGCGGGACCGCGGGCGGTGTGACGGTCATGGTCGCGGCGACGACGCTCTGCGCGAGGAGCTGCCCGCCGAACACGCGCCGGCTCGGCACGGTCGTGCTGTGCCCGGTGAAGGTCGACTCGGACACCTGCTCGACCGCGAGCACGCCCACGAGCTCGTCCGAGGCGGCCACGCCGGACCGGTGTTCCCGCCAGGCCGTCAGGTCGCGCATGGGTGAATCCTAGGCGGACCGGCTCCCGGCGCGGGTGTGACGTTGCGGACGACCGCGTCCGCAACGCGTCATGGCCAGGACGGTGACCCGAGACCCATATCGCGACTATGTTGGCAAGATTTTCACGGTAGGCTGGGTGTCATCGCGGTGAGCTGGGGAGTGACATCGACATCCTGACCGTGTCGTTTCCCCTTGTCCGCGGTACGTCGGGTTCGACTGGGGAAAGGAATCAGTGTGTCATTGCTGTCACGCAACAGACGTGTGCTCGCGGCCGTCGGCGGCGCCCTGCTGGTCACCGCGACACTCGCCGTGGTGCCCGCGTCCGCCGAACCGGCCGCGATCGCCATGAACGACGCGCCGGTCAGCGGCCAGCTCGTGCCCGCCCTGCGCGGCGCGGCCGCGGTCAAGGCCGGATCGTATGTCTCCCAACGGTTCCATCAGCAGTCCACCGCCCACGCCCAGGCCATCCCGCCGTGGTCGGGGAGTCTGCACGCGGCATGGGGCGTGTTCCCCAACAACGCGTCCAACGGTGCGCAGGCCACCCACACCGTCGACCCCAACATCCACATCCCGTCCGGTAACCCGGACATCATCTACGCCCCGACGCTGGACCCGAGCGGCAAGACGTGCATCGAGGTGACCACGTACTACTGGCAGGGCGGCAACGCCGTCGGCGCATGGGACTGGTGTGCCGCCTCGCCCGGCTTCGCCGCCATCGCGGGGATCGACACCAACTTCATCAACAAGTACACGACCACGGTCAACGGCAAACGCGCCTACACCATCCAGGACGTCCAGACCAACGCGACCACCAACTCCTGGACCGCCTACCTGTTCAACTACACCACCAACGCCTGGGACGCGTTGTACACCAGCGCCAACACCAGCAAGCTCACCGAGACCCACGGCGGCTGGGACATGTTCGAGGTCTACACCGAGTACAACCCGGCCACCGGCGAGGGCTACTACTGCGGCGCGACCGTCGGCTCGTCCTGGGCGGCGTCCAACATCCAGATCAGGTTCGGCACCACCTGGCAGACGCTGACCACGTCCAACTCACAGCTCCAGAACCCGTCGACGGTCAATCCCGCCGACCTCGGTTGTACGAACCTGACGTTCGCCGTCCCGTCCGCCAACAGCAGTTGGCGGGTAACGCACTGACACGACCGGTGGCGCGCCGCCCGTTCGCGGGCGACGCGCCACTCGCGTAGTCGTCGGTGTTCGTGCCGGAGACGCGGTCGCCGACCGCCGCGTTAGGACGGTGAGCACGGCACCCGCGCCACCCTGACTACTCGGGCAGGGCGAACACGATCAGCGCACTGCCGTGGCCCGCGCCGAGCATGCCAGGGAGGAACCCCTCGGCCCAGCCGCCCCAGCCGACCGGCACGGCGACGTACTGGCGGCCGTCGACCATGTAGGTCGTCGGGCTGCTGTGGTGGCCGCTGCCGCACTGGAACTGCCACAGCAGCTCGCCGGTCCGGGCGTCGAGCGCGTTGAACTCCCCGGACGGCTCACCGGCGAACACGAGGTCGCCCCCGGTGGCCAGTACCGACGCGCACATCGGCAACTCGTTGCGCCAGCGCCACTTCTCGTCGCCGTTGGCGTCGAACGCGCTGACGCTGCCCACGGCCTCCTCGATGTCCACCTGCACGCCGGCGCCCCAGTACGGGATGCTCTCCTTGAACTCGCGGCGCCGCCGGGTGGCCGTCGCCCCGACGTCCTGGACCGGCACGTAGAACAGCTCGGTCCTGGGGCTGTAGGCCGCGTGCGTCCACTCCTTGGCGCCGGCCGGGCCCGGGTAGAAGTGGACCGGCACGCCCTCCTCGTCCGGGTACACCTTCGCCGTCACCTGGCCGTCGCGGGTGATCGCGCCCCAGGTGATCCGGTCCACGAACGGGGTGATCCGGACCAGCGAGCCGTCCGTGCGGTCCAGCACGAAGAAGTAGCCGTTCTTGTCGAAGTGTCCGAGCAGCTTGCGCCCCTCCGACTCGAACAGGATGCACTCGCCGATGCTGTCGTAGTCCCACACGTCGTGCGGGGTGCACTGGTAGTGCCAGCGGATCCGGCCCTCGTCGACGTCGACGGCGATGATGCTGTCGGTGTAGAGGTTGTCGCCCTCGCGGACACCGCCGTCGAAGTCGGGCGCCGGGTTGCCGGTGCCCACGTACAGCAGGTTGGTCTCCGGGTCGAACGTGCCGGTGAGCCAGCAGTTCGCACCGCCACGCGCCCATGCCTCGCCGTCGGCCGGCCAGGTCTCGGAGCCGGGCTCGCCGGGCTTCGGGATCGTGTAGCAACGCCACTGGTGCTCGCCGGTCTCCAGGTCGAACGCGTCCAGGTGGCCGCGCACCCCGAACTCCCCGCCGGAGCTGCCGACGATCACCTTGTCCTTGACCACCAGCGGTGCGACCGTGGCGCTCTCGCCGGCCCGCACGTCGCCGTAGGTCCTGTCCCAGACCCGCTTGCCGGTCGTGGCGTCGAGCGCGAGGACGTGCGCGTTGGCCGTGACGAAGAAGACCTTCCCCTGGGCGACGGCGACGCCGCGGTTCACGTTCCCGCAGCACAGCGACACGTCGAAGGGGACCGCGTGCTTGTACCGCCAGATCTCGACGCCGGTCTTCGCGTCCAGCGCCCAGACCCAGCCGTCCCAACCGGACAGGAACATGATCCCGTCCACGACGATCGGGGCGGCCTCGAACGAGTAGGTGGACGCGCCCGCGATGATGCCGCTCGCGCCGGCCTGGAAGATCCACGCGGGGCCGATCCGCTTGACGTTCTCGGTGTTGATCTGGTCCAGCGGGCTGTAGCGCTGGCCGTTGTAGGCGCCGTAGTAGGTGAGCCAGTTGTGGGGCTCCGACCGGGCGTTCAGGATGCGGTCGTAGTCGACGTCCCGCACGACCGGCGGCGCGATCTCTCCCCCGGCGACCTTGCCGGAGAGCCTTCCCTGGTCGACGGCCTCGCCGGCGTCGACGTACTCGACGGTCATGGAATTCTCCTCCAACTCCTAGGGTCGCGGCTGGTCGGGACGGTCGAGCCGGGCCTCCGGCGGCACCTCGCCGAGCACGACGATGGCACCGGTCAGCCCCCGGCCCTCGTCGTTGCCCGTGGGTGAGCTGAACCAGTAGTAGCCGGGCCCGTCGAGGTTGAGGGTCGCCCGTCCCTTCGAGTGGTTGACCAGCCAGATGAACTTCCGGTCGCCGTTGCTCGGCAGCAGCGCGCAGTGCGTGTTCAGGTCGTCGTTGATGAGCTCCAGGTCGATGTCACCCCCGTGGGGCATGACCAGGATCGCCGGGTCCCAGCTGATCTCGTCCGGCCGGATCCGGATCGTGGCCGACATTCGTCCGTCGGCCCCCTCGGTCGCCCGTCCGATGGTCCCGGTCCCCAGCACCCGGCCAAGCGACGCCTTGTTCTGGGCGTTCAAACCGAGCTCGTTCAGCAGGTCGGCGCGCTCCTGCGTGGTCGTCATCGGGCCTCGCCTCCTCGGCCAAGAATCGTGTGCGCGACACCAGGAGAGAACACGGGGTCCGACATGGCAAATGGCTCGGGCGGGCCGTGCCGTTCGTCCGTCACGGGCTACCGTTCGTGCCCGTTTCCCCGCCGCTGTCGGGAGATCAGGACAGGTCATACCGGTCGAGGTTCATGACCTTGTCCCACGCGGCCACGAAGTCGTGCACGAACCGCCCGTGCGCGTCGTCGCTCGCGTAGGCCTCGGCGAGCGCCCGCAGCTCGCCGTTGGCGCCGAACACGAGGTCGACCCGGCTGGCCGTCCACCTGACCTCGCCGGTGCCGCGGTCACGGCCCTCGAACGCGTCCTCGGCCGTCGCCGTCCACGTCGTGCCCATGTCGAGCAGGTTCACGAAGAAGTCGTTGGTCAGCACGCCCGGCCGGTCGGTCAGGACGCCCAGCGAGGACTGCTGGTGGTTCGCGCCGAGCACGCGGAGGCCGCCGACGAGCACGGTCATCTCGGGAATGCTCAGGCTCAGCAGGCTCGCGCGGTCGACCAGCAGGCGGTCCGACGGCAGCCCGCCGGCCTTGCCGCGGTAGTTGCGGAAACCGTCCGCGACCGGTTCGAGCACGGCGAAGGACTCGACGTCGGTCCACTCCTGGGTCGCGTCCGTGCGTCCGGGGGTGAAGGGGACCTCGACGCCCGCGGCCCGCTCGACCGCGGCGCAACCGCCGAGCACGATCAGGTCGGCGAGCGAGATCCTCTTACGGTGGAAGGACTCCTGGATCTCCTCCAGGACGCCGAGCACGTGCGCGAGGGTGGCCGGGTCGTTGACCTGCCAGCCGCGCTGCGGTTCGAGGCGGATGCGGGCCCCGTTGGCCCCGCCGCGCCGGTCGCTGACGCGGAACGTCGAGGCCGACGCCCACGCGGTGGACACCAGCTGGGCGGTCGACAGCTCCGAGCCGAGGATCCTCGCCTTCAGCGCGGCGATGTCGGCCGCGTCGACCAGCTCGTGGTCCACGGCGGGGACCGGGTCCTGCCAGAGCAGCCGCTCGCGCGGGACCAGCGGGCCGAGATAACGCTGGATCGGGCCCATGTCCAGGTGCGTCAGCTTGAACCAGGCCCGCGCGAACGCGTCGGCCAGCCGGTCCGGGTGCTCGTGGAAGCGGCGCGCGATCCGTTCGTAGACCGGGTCCACCCGCAGCGCGAGATCGGTCGTCAGGATCGTCGGGGCGTGGGTCCGGTCCGGGTCGTGGGCGTCCGGCACGGTGCCGGCGCCCGCGCCGTCGCGTGGAACCCACTGCCACAAACCGGCGGGGCTCAGCGCCAGATCCCACTCGTAGTCGAACAGAGTCTCGAAGAAGCTGTTGTCCCACCTCGTCGGCGTGGGTGTCCACGTGCCGTCGAGCCCGCTGGAGATGGTGTCGGCGCCCATGCCGCTGCCGTGGCCACTCCGCCAGCCGAGGCCCTGCGCCTCGATCGGGGCGGCCTCGGGTTCCGGGCCGAGGTGGCGGTCCGGGTCGGCCGGGCCGTGGGTCTTGCCGAACGTGTGCCCGCCCGCGATCAGCGCGACGGTCTCCTCGTCGTTCATCCCCATGCGGCGGAACGTGTCGCGGATGTCGCGCGCGGAGGTGAGCGGGTCCGGGACGGTGTTCGGGCCCTCCGGGTTCACGTAGATGAGGCCCATCTGGTCGGCGGCCAGGGAGTGCGCCAGGTCACGAACGCCGCCGTGGCGCTCGTCGCCGAGCCAGGCACGCTCGGGACCCCAGTCGACGTCCTCGACCGTCCACGCGTCCACGCGACCGCCCGCGAACCCGAAGGTCCGCAGGCCCATGGACTCCAGTGCCCGGTTGCCCGCGAACACCATCAGGTCGGCCCAGGAGATCCCGCGGCCGTACTTCTTCTTGACCGGCCACAGCAACCGGCGGCCCTTGTCGAGATTTCGGTTGTCCGGCCAGCTGTTCAGGGGCGCGAAGCGTTGCAGGCCGGCGGCCGCGCCGCCGCGGCCGTCGAACGCGCGGTAGGTGCCGGCGGCGTGCCACACCATCCGGACCACGAGCGGGCCGTAGTGGCCGAAGTCGGCCGGCCACCAGTCCTGGGAGCTCGTCAGCACCGCGTCGATGTCCCGGGCCACGGCGTCGAGGTCGAGCGTCCGGAACTCGACGGCGTAGTCGAAGTCCGCGCCCATCGGGCCGGGGTCGCGCTCGCGGAGCGCCGAGAGGTCGAGCCGGTTCGGCCACCAGTCGGACACGGGCATCCCCTCCGTGTGCTCAGAAGTCCAGCGCGCGACGCACGGCCGGCGCGTTCCGCCGGGAGACCGGCACCAGCTCGTTCGCCCGCTCGTCCATGACCAGGGACAGCTCGCCCCTGGCCCCGCGCTCGACCTCCCGGATGCGGCCGAGGTTGACGACGTACCGGCGGTGGACCCGGAGGAAGCCGGCACCGGTCAGCTCGCCGTCGAGCTTGTCCAGGCTCAGGGAGGCGGCCCGCAGCCACCCCTGGTCGGTGGCGAGCCACACCTCGTTCCCCCGCGACTCGGCGAAGGAGACTTCCGACAGCCGCAGCAGCACCATCCGGTCGTCGCGCGTGGCGACGAGCCGGCGCGGCCGCGCCCGGGTGCGCGCGGCCCGTTCGGTGTCGGGCAACGGCGTGCCCTCCGTGGTGCCGAAGGAGACCAGGTTCCCGATCAGGTGACCGGCGGAGAGGACCGGCCGGATGCTGACCGAGGTCGGCTCGTGGGCGAGGTGGGTGACGAGCTGGGTGGAGCCGACCCAGTGCGGGTCGTGGACGGCCTGCCCGCCGGCGTGCCGGGCGGCCGCGATCAGCTCCGGCAGCCCGGGGTTCCAGCGCAGCGTCGGGTCGACCGCGGGGGTGGCCGCCGGGACGCCCAGGTGCACGCTCGCCAACTCGTCGGCGATCACGACCTTGCCCGCGGTGTCCACCGCGGCGAGTGCGGGGCCGGCGTGTGCCCTGGCCCGGGTGTACGCGGCGACCAGCTCGGCGCCGGTGTTCCTGGCGTGCCGCTTCAGGGTGTGCTGGGTCATGGTGACCGCGTTCGCGAGCCAGCTGACCGCGAGCGTCGGCAGCTGGCCGCGCCAGCAGGAGATGTTCAGCACGGCGATCGGTTCGCCGGTCACGACGTCACGGGCCGCGATGCCCGCGCAGACCCAGTCGTGGAAGGCCTGGCACCAGTGCTCCGCGCCCCTGATCGGCACCGGGCCGTGCGCCTCGAGGGCGGTGCCCATCGCGTTGGTGCCGGCAGCCCACTCCGACCAGCAGAACCGGGGCGCGAGATGGACGTCGCCCGCTCTGGCGAGGGTGGCCTGGTCGCCCCACTCGGCGAGAACGCGGCCGGTGGCGTCGGCGACCGTGACGACACCGCCGATGTTGCTGACCTCGTGCGCCATGGCCGCGGCGCGGAAGCCCAGCTCGGCGAACACGCCGTCGTGCTCGGGCGTGTGGTCGGCCGTCGCGACGGCGGCCGGCGCCCCGGTGAGCTGGGGGTCCACCCCGTACTGCTCGCGGCAGCGCTGCCAGGAGATCGCCACGAGGGGGCGGACACCCGGAACCTGGTCGTCGCCCTGCACGAACCGTTCCCACGCCTCGAGCACGGTGCCTGAGTGAGCGTCTCTCATGGTGACTACTTCGTCGCCGGGTGTGTCACCTTCACTCTAGGTAGTGGTGTCCACCAATGCACGCACCAAAACGCGACGGGCCCGTACCGCCGGGCTCAGGCCGGTACCCACAGGGTCACGCGGGTGCCGCCACCGGGCCGTGACTCGATCGTCGCCGTGCCGCCGACCTCCGCCATCCGCCCGACGATCGACTCGCCGATGCCGAACCCGGGCCGGTCCACCATGTCCAGGTCGAAGCCCGACCCGGTGTCGCGGGCCGTCACCGCGACCCCGCCGGCCCTGGTCTCGACCGTCACCTCGGCGTCGCGGACACCGCTGTGCCGGGCCGTGTTCTGCAGCGCGGCGCCGACCGCCTCCCGGATGGCGCTGCGACGCTCGGGCGGCAGACCCGTGTCCACCCGTGCGTCCAGTCCGTTCAGCTTCAGGCGGGTGCGCAGTCCGTGCCAGTACAGCTCCGCGACCACCTCGGCGAGATCGTCGCTGAGCCGGCCCTTGCGCTTCCGGTCGAGGTTGCGCCGCAGGACCGCCGCGTACTCCCTCGCCACCTGCTTGGTCTCCGGAGTGCCGGCGAGCACGGCGATCGCGTCCAGCGCGGGCAGTGCGGTGTCGTGGATCCGCTTGTCAGCCCTGGCTTCCTCGATCGCGCGGCCGCGCCGCACACCGGCGGTGAACGCCGCCCACACCCCGAGGCCGAACAACAGGATCACGGCACCGGCGAGCGTGTAGTCAGCCATGCCCACCCCTGCGGGGCATGTCCGTACGCGAGAACGTCGTTGCCATGCCAGAACACTACGAACAACGCCGGCAGGGTGGTGACGGTCGAACACCCCTCAAAGTTCGTCGACCTTGACCAGACCGTCCTGGATCGCGCGGGCCACCAGTGCCGCCTTCGTCGGTGCCTCCCGCCCGACGCTCGCGTACTTGACCCGCACCCGGTCCAGGTACGAGTTCACCGTGCGCGTCGACAGGTTCAGCTTCTGCGCGACCATTTCCTTGGACTCGCAATGGAACCACTGCAGCAGCACGTCGACCTCGCGCGGCGCGAGCCGTGGCCGGTTCGACCTGGTGTCGGTGCCGAGCGCGCCGGACAGCGCGGGCGGGGTGTAGGGCGTGTTGCTCGCCGCGGCCTGGATGGCGCCGACGAGGTGATGCTCGCCCTCCGCCTTCGTGAGGTAGGTGAACGCCCCGATGTCCAGGCAGGTCAACGCCGTCTCGCGGTCGTCGCGCATGGTGTAGACGACCACCTGCCGGCCGGCGTCGACCAGCCGCTTGAGCTCGCCGTACGCCGGGCCCGCGACGCCCAGCTGCAGGTCGAGCACCACCACGTCGGCGGTGTCCCCCGGCGGGAGCCACGCCGCGCCGGCGTCCGTGCCGGAGGCCACGACGGTGATCGGCGGCGACGCACCAGCACACCATGCCCGCACCCCGGCGGTGACCGCCGGATGATCGTCCACGACGACGACCGTCGTCATTCCGGTCCTTCCTGTGCTCGCCACGTCGCCTCCACCCAGATCCGGTCCTCGGCCACCACCGTCGAGGTGGTGACCCCGTCGCCGCCGACCTCGGGAACCGTGTCGGGCGGGGCGTCGGCGACGACGCTGACCGTCACGGTCCCGTCGAGCCCGACGACGGTGAGCCGTGCCGTGCTCTTCGCGGTCGCCAGCACCGCCACCGCCGGCTCGGTGAGCAGGCGGCGCACCCGCGTCGGCATCGGCGGCCGCTCGCCGCGTTCCGCGAACCGCACGGCGACGCCGTTGCGCTCGGCCAGTTCGATGCACGCCCGCAGCTCGTGCACGAGCGGGTCCGGCGCCGTCGGGTCCTCCGCGAACAGCCGCCGCATGCGGGCAGCCTCCACCGCGCACGCGCGGCGGACCGCCTCGTCCGCCGGGTCGAGTGCCCCGGACGCCAACCCGCCGAGCAGCGGGGTGACGCTCTCCGCCAGCGACGCGTAGCGGTCCCGGCGGTCGGCGTGCAGCTGTTCCGCGACCGCCTCGGCGGTACGGATCCGCTCCCGTTCCCGCGCCGTCGCGGCCGCGGTCGCGGCGATCCCGCGCAGCAGTATCGCGAACACGCCGACGGTCAGCTGGAAGGCGGCGGTCACCGCGGTCACGCTCACCGCGCCGGCGAAGGTCACGGCGGCGGCGCCGCCGATCGCCACCTGCACGATGGTGACGCAGTAGTGCACGGCCAGCAGGCCTGCCACGACGGCGACACCGCTGCCCAGGGTCAGCAACACCAGCGGCCAGCCGGCCGTGCCGTACACCCAGTGCGCGATGCCGAACCGCTCACGCGGCACCATGGCCGCCGTCGAGGCGAACGACGCCGCGCACACCACCGCGACGAGCGGCCAGCGCGACCGGCCGAGCTCGCGGTGCCACGCGGTGGCGGCGGCGACCACCAGCGCTGCCGCGGTGAACACCGCGATCGCCAGCACCTGCACGGTGAACGAGGTGTAGGCCGCCCGGTTCGCGAGCACGACCGGCACCTGCAACCCGAAGACCACGACCAGGGTGACGGCGACGGTCGCCCATCGCAGGCCGCGCAGGACGTTGGCGGCGATGAGCTCGGCGTCGTCCTCAGGCACCGGACCACTCCATGTGCACCGCTGTACCCCGGCCGGGCCGGCTGGTGATGTGCGTGCTGCCCCCGGTCCTGGCCATCCGGGCGACGAGCGAGCGGGTGACCCCGTAGCGGTGGCCGGACACGCGGTCGGGGTCGAAACCGGTGCCGTCGTCGCACACCTCCACGACGATCGCGCCACCGCCGTCGCGGCGGACGGACACCGTCGCCTCGTCGACGCCGGCGTGCCGGACGACGTTGGTGAGCGCCTCCCGGGCGCCGTGACACAGCGCGGCGGCGACCCGTGCGGGCACCCGCGGCTCGCCCTCGGTCAGCCAGGTGACCCGCAACGGCACGTGTGCCGCGGTCTCCCGCAGCATGCGCACGAGGTCGACCGGGTGGTCGGACCGTTCCGGGTCCCTGCCGATGACGTCGAGGTCGCGTGCGGCCTGCGCCGCCAGCCACGGATCACGGCCGTCGACCACCCCGGTGCCGACCATCAGCAGGGTCGCGGAGGCGGTGTCGTGCAAGGCGGCCAGGTACTCCTGCTCGTCGGCACGCCGTGCGGCGGCCACCGCCGCGTCCCGCCGCGCCTGCTCCTCACGCTCGACGATCTGGTCCGCCCGGCGGCCACTGCGCCGGAGCAGGACGAACATGCCGCGGGAGAGCACGGCCTCCACGACCATCCACGAACCGAGCGGCAGGGCGTCGGTCCAGGTGCCGGGCGCGGTGAGCGCGGCCCCACCGAGGTATGCGACGACGATGACGCCCGAGGCGGCCGCGCCGAAGACCGGCCCGACATGCCACTGGTAGGCGACGACGACGATCGACACCAGGGCGAGCACCCACGTCGTGCCGTCGAACGTCGGCTCCGGCACGGAGGTCCACACCTGCGCGACGCACACGCCGCAGACCAGGGCGACGTCCACCGGCACCAGCCAGCGGGGCGCGCCGCGGTACATCGCGTAGGTGTACCAGGCGGTCCAGGCGCAGAAGGCGACCACGACGACCCAGGTGACGACCGGTTCCCGCGCCTGCTCGGCCACGGCCGAGGTCAGGCTGGTCACGCCGATCACGAGCCCACGCACGAGCACCGAGAACCGCAGCACCAGCCGGGTCAGCTCACGCTCGGCGGAACCGGGTCTCACCGGGGTCACCCGAAAACCCCCAATGAAGTTCGGCGTCAACACCTGACGAACGGGAATCCTAACGTCAGACGGGCCGGCGCCGGTGAACCACGCGTACCAACGCGGCGGCGACCACGGTGCTGACGATCACCGGCGCGCCCGGTATTACTGAGACCTGTGAATGGACACGAGGTTCGCGCGTTGCGGGCGTTGACAGCGGGGGACGTCGAGCGTGCCAGTGCGGAGCTGGCGAACGGGACGACCCTGCCCCTGCTCAACGACGCGCTCAGCACCTATCTGACCGGCGACGGCGACGGGCGGGTGTACGACCAGCCCGCCGCCTTCACCGCGTTCATCCGGGGCGGGGGCAACGTCCGCCTCTACGACGCGGTCAGCCGCGTGCTCGCGGAGCGGTACCGAAAGCTCGGCGTCCGCTCGCTCGTGGACATCGGGTGCGGGGACGGGCGAGCCGTGCTCCCGGCCCTCGCCGCGACACCCGTCCCCGCCGTCACACTGGTCGAGCCGTCGCGGCCCCTGCTGGACTCCGCGCTCGCGGCGGCTCCCGCCGACATCGGCATCATCCCGTGCCAGGCGGACGCGGCGGCCTTCGTCGCCGGGGCCGACCGGCGGTTCGACCTCGCCGAGTCGACCTTCGCGTTGCATGCCCTGCCGCACGAGGAACGGTCGGCCGTGCTGTCCGGCCTGCGTGGGCACGTGTCACACCTCGTGCTGGCCGAGTTCGACGTGCCGGACCATCCGGTGGGCGGCGACGCGCACCTCGAGTTCCTCGCCGCCACCTACGAGCAGGGGCTCGCCGAGTACGACGGCTCGCGGGACCTCGTCGCGCAGGGGTTCCTGATGCCGGTGCTGACCGGGCAGCTCGCGCCCGGCGCGCGGCGCAGCACCTGGGAGCAGCCCGCCACCGCGTGGGCGGAGCAGGTCCGCGCCTGCGGCTACCGGAACATCGGCCTCGAGCCGCTGGTCGACTACTGGTCCTCCCCCGCGTTCCTACTCACCGCCGAGGCATGAACTCCCGTGCCCATTCCTCGAAACCGGTGAGCGGCAGGCCGAAGTCCCGCGCGAACTCCGGCCGTGCCCGCTGGCCGGCCACGTTGAGCCACTCGTGGCCGGCGCCCGCCAGGGGCAGGCCGGCGGCGCGGGCCTGCTCCTCGGTCATGTCCGGCGCGACCAGGTCGGTGCCGAGCACGCGGGACAGGACCGCGGCGACCTCCCGCATCGACAGGTACTCGCTCGCGAACTCCAGCTCGACCTTGTCGAACCGCTCGGGCTCGGCGATGGCCGCCGCGGCGGCGGCGCCGATGTCTTTCACCGCGGTCAGCGCCAGCCGGGTGTCGGGCCGCACGAGGGTCACCAGTCCGCCCTCGATTCCGCGTGGGAACAGGAAAGCCATGGACGGCAGGAAGTTCTCCATGAAGAAGCCCGGCTTGAGCAGTGTCCAACGTGGAAAGCCGGCGTCGCGGAGCCGCTGTTGGATCGTGCTCTTGGCACTCAGCGCGGGCTCGATCGACGCCCAGCGGCCCTCGGCCCAGCCCGGCACCTCGGTGTGCTGACCGGCGCCGGTGACGGACGTGTGCACGAACTGCGGCACCCCGGCGGCCTTCGCGCCCTCGATGAGGTTGACGCCCTGGGTCACCTCGCCCGCGAAGTCGAAGCCGTCCGCGGTGAACGCGGGCATCTGCACGGAGAAGACGGCGCGGGTGCCCTTGGCGGCGCGGATCACGGAGTCGCGGTCGGACAGGTCGCCGGTGACCAGTTCGGCGCCGAGCGCCTCGACGGCCCTGGCTCGGTCGGTGGCCGGGTCGCGTACCAGGGCACGGACGGGAATGCCGCGTTCGAGCAGGGCACGGGCGGTGGCACCACCCTGCCTGCCGGTGGCGCCGGTGACCAGGACGGAATCAGTCGACATGAATGCTCCTTAAGTGGCGGGGTCCGCCATTTACTTCGGGGTACGATACGGCGGGACCCGCCACTTAGCAAACAGGGAGATGACCGCCGTGCCCGAGCGCCAGCGTGCGGACGCCCGGCGCAACTACGCGCTGATCCTCGCCGTGGCCGAGGAGGAGGTCGCGACCCGTGGCGCCGCCGCGTCGCTGGAACAGATCGCCCGCACGGCCGGGGTCGGCTCGGCGACCGTGCGCCGGCACTTCCCCAGCCGCAGGGCGTTGCTGGAGGCGGTCTCCCGGGAACGGATCGAGGCACTGCGGGTCCGCGCCCACGAGCTGGCCGGCCGGGGCGACGCGCGGGACGCGCTACTGGACTGGCTGAGTGACGTCGTCGCCTACTGCGTCGCGGCCCGCGGCCTGGCGGCCGCACTGGCCTACGACGCCGACCCGGTCCACGAGAACAGCTGCGCGACCACCCTGCAGGACGCGGCGAACCCCCTGCTGCTGCGTGCCGTCGAGGACGGCGCGGTGGCGGCGGGCGTCACCGTCGCGGACCTGATCACCCTGATCGTCGGCATCACCCTGGCCACCGAGCACTACCCCGACCCCGGTGCCGAGGCCGCCCGCCTGTTCCGGCTGGCCGTGGCGGGGTTCAGTCCCCCACCCGCACCTCGGACCAGTCCAGCCCGTCCAGGTTGACCACGATCGCCTCCTGGGTGGTGCGGGCGATCACCACGACGGCCTCGGTCCGCGGGTCCGGGTTCTCCTCGCGGTGCGGGACGTACGGTGGCACGAAGACGTAGTCGCCCGGACCGGTCTGGAGGTGCTTCTCCACCGGCTCCTCGCCGTCGACTTCCAGGAACACGAACCTCGGGTTGCCCGACACCACGTAGATCGCGGTCTCCGACGCGCCGTGGTGGTGGTTCGCCGACGCCGTCGACGCCGGCACGTGTGTCTGCCCCATCCACAGACCGCTGGCGCCCACGGTCTTTCCGCTGATCGCCTCCAGCCGCCGCATCCCGGTCGTCTGGGTCGTCGCACCGATCAGGCCGCTCGGCGCGACGTGCCGCAGCGCGCGGTGGAACGGGTCGATCTCGGCGGGCACCAGCGCGCCGCTCGGCGTACGGACGAACTCGCCGTCCGCGCTGCCGGACGGGACGTGCGACACGGACATCTCAGCTCCTTGTGCGCGAGCGCGGCTCCCGGGCGGCGGTGCTACTGCAGGCCGGCCCGGACGGAGGTGATGCGCTGGGTGTTGAAGCCGAGCCAGTGCATGCGGCCGACGTACCGGGCGTGCTCGACCTTGATGCAGCGGTCCATGACCACGGTCACGCCGCCGTCCTCCGCGATCCTGCCGCCGGTCTCGTTGACCACGCCGAACTGGCACCACAGCGACCCTGCGCCGATCCGCACCGCCTGCTCGGCGATCTCGGGCAGCGCGTCCGGGGCGCGGAAGACGTTGACGATGTCCACCTTCTCGGGCACGTCGAGCAGGCTCGGGTAGCTGGTCTCGCCCAGGATCTCGCTCGCGCGGGGGTTCACCGGGATCACCCGGTAGCCGTGCCGCTTGAGGTAGTAGCCGACGAAGTAGCTCGCCCGCAGCTCGTTGTTCGACAGGCCCACGACGGCGATCGTCCTCGCGGTGTTGAGGACCCGCTGGATCGTCAGTGCGTCCTGGTAGCGCGCTGGCACGCTCATGCGGTCGCGACCTCCTTCTCGACGGTGGCGGCCACGACCTCGAAGCCCTGCGCGAGGTCCCAGATCAGGTCGTCGACCGACTCGGTGCCCACCGACAGCCGCACCGTGCCGGGGCCGACGCCGGCCGCCCGCAGTTCCTCGTCGGACAGCTGGCGATGGGTGGTGCTGGCGGGATGGATGACCAGGCTCTTCGCGTCGCCAACGTTCGCCAGGTGGGACCACAGGGACACGCCGCGGATCAGCGCCTGTCCCCCGGCCCGGCCGCCGGCCACGTCGAACGAGAACACCGCGCCCGCGCCCCGCGGCAGGTACTTGCCCACCAGCGGCTGGTACGGGCTCCCCGGCAGGTCCGGGTAGGTCACGCGCGACACCAGGTCGTGCGCCGAGAGGAACGCGGCGACCTTCCGCGCGTTCTCGACGTGGCGTTCCATCCGCAGCGACAACGTCTCCAGCCCCTGCAGGAACAGGAACGCGTTGAACGGCGAGAGCGCGGCGCCGAGGTCACGCAGCGTCTCGGCACGCAGCTTCATCAGGTAGCCGTAGGTCCCGAACGTCTCGTGGAACCGCAGCCCGTGGTAGGCCGGCGACGGGTCCGCGACCACCGGGAACCGTCCGTTGGACCAGTCGAACGTCCCGGCCTCGGCGACCACGCCGCCGATGCTCGTGCCGTGCCCGCCGATGAACTTGGTCGCCGAGTGGACCACGACGTCGGCGCCCCACTCGATCGGGCGGCACAGGTACGGCGTCGCGAACGTGTTGTCGACGACCAGTGGGATGCCGTGCTCGTGTGCGACGGCGGCCACCGCCTCGATGTCCAGCACGTTGCCGCCGGGGTTGCCGATGGTCTCCGCGAAGAACGCCTTCGTCTCCGGCCGCACCGCCTGCCGCCACGCGCCGAGGTCGTCCGGGTCGACCCAGGCCAGCTCGATGTTCATCTTGCGCAGCAGGTGCTTGAGCTGGTTCACCGTGCCGCCGTAGAGGGCCGAGGACGACACCACGTGGTCGCCCGGCTCCAGCATGGTGAACAACGCGGCGGCCTGCGCCGCGATCCCGCTGGCGAACGCCACCGCGCCCGCCGCGCCCTCCAGGTTCGCGACCCGCTCCTCCAGCACCGCGACCGTCGGGTTCATGATCCGTGAGTACGTGTTCCCGTACTCCTGCAGGTTGAAGTAGGCGGCCGCGGACTCCGGGTCCTCGAACACGTAGCTGGTCGTCTGGAAGATCGGCACCGCGCGTGCGCCCGTGTTCGGGTCCGGGCGCTGCCCGGCATGCAGCTGCCGGGTCTCGAACCCGAACTCGTGCGCCGGCTCGACACGGGAGGAGTCGTCGGTCACCAGTACCTCTTTCTAGGGGCCGGCCAGGAAGCGGCGGACGATCGGCGTCTGCCGCGCCTCTTCCAGCAGGAAGCAGTCGTGGCCGTACGGCGCGTCGATCACGTGCAGCTCGGTCGGCCTGCCGAGCGCGCCAAGCGCGGCGTGGATCTCCTCCGAGGCCACCGGCGGGTACAGCCAGTCGGAGCTGAAAGCGATCAGCAGCGTGCGTGCCCGCACGCTCTCGAGCGCTCGTTCGAGCGACCCGCCGCCGTACTGCCGCGCGAGGTCGAAGTAGGTCAGGGCACGCGACATCGTCAGGTAGGTGTTGGCGTCGAAGCGCTTGACGAACGAGTCGGCCTGGTGGCGCAGGTAGCTCTCCACCTCGAACTCGGGCTCGGCGATCGTGTACCGGATGTCGTCGCTGAACTGCAGGCGGCGGCCGAACTTGTCGTTCAGTGCCGGCGCCGAGAGGTACGTGACGTGACCGACCATCCGCGCCACGCCCATGCCGGCGTCGGGGTCACGGCCGGTGCCGTAGTAGCGCCCGCCCTGCCAGTCGGGGTCACGCATGATCGACTCGCGGGCGATCGCGTTCCACGCCATGCCCTGCGGGTGCAGGGCATGGGTGCTGGCGATGACCACGACCGAGTCCACCTGGTCGGGGTAGGACACCGCCCATTCGAGGGCCTGCATCCCGCCGAGCGAGCCGCCGGCCACGGCCGCGAGCCGCTCGACGCCCAGCGCGTCGAGGAACGCCCGCTCGGTGCGGACCATGTCCGCGACCGTGAGCACCGGGAAGTCCGGTCCGTACGGCTCGCCGGTCGCCGGGTCGGTCGACGACGGTCCGGTCGTGCCGCGGCAGCCGCCGAGCAGGTTCGTGGACACGACGAAGAACTCGTCGGTGTCGAACGCCTTGCCGGGGCCGATCATCCCGTCCCACCAGCCGAGCGCCTGGCCGGCCGTGCCGTCGCGGTCCTCGGCCGCGAACCCGTCCCGCGTGCTCGCCTCCGGCTGGACCGCCGAGACGCCGGCCGCGTGGGCGTCGCCGCTGAGCGCGTGGCACACCAGGATGACGTTGTCGCGCCGCGGTGAGAGGGTGCCGTAGGTCTCGTACGCGACGCGGACCGGATGCAGCTCCCGGCCGCTGTCGAGCCGTACCGGCTCCGGTAGGTCGAGGTGTCGCGTCTCCACCAGGCCGGCGGAACCGGCCGTCAACGTAGCCGCGGACACCATGGCCGCATCATAGCTATCGCCGCAGGTCCCGCGCCCGGGCAACCGGGCCGTCCCGGAGTCTGAGACGCAGGTCAGACCGCGTGTAGGGTCGCTGGACAGCACGTGAACCACGCAACACAGCAGCCTCGAGAGGACCGTCGCATGACGACGATCGACAGCATCGACAACGGCGTGAACGTCCAGGCACTCCTGGACGCACGCGAAGCGCTCAAGGGCGCCCCCGAGGCCGCCCAGTTCACCTGGCGCTCCACCACCCGGTGGGAGAACGGCGTGCACACCACGTCGACGGTCAAGAACTTCTTCGGCCTCGGCGCCGAGCAGAACCACAAGGCCGAGTCGAGCTTCACCGCCGACCACCCGGAGGTCTTCGCGGCCGAGGACCACGGCATCACGCCGATCGAGTACCTGCTCGTCGGCCTCGGCAGCTGCCTGACCGCCGGCATCGCGTCCGTCGCCCAGAACCGCGGCATCCAGCTCCGCTCGGTCGAGGCGACCCTGGAGGGCGCGCACGACATCCGCGGGATCCTCGGCGCCGACAGCGACGTCCGCAACGGCTACAACGGCATCAAGGTGACGTTCGACATCGACGCCGACGCGTCCACGGAGGACATCGAGGCGCTGGTCGCCCAGTCCCAGAAGCGTTCCGCGGTGTTCGACGCGCTGACCAACCCGACGGACGTCACCGTCGAGGTCGTCTGAGCCTCGTTGGAGTCCACCACCACGGTCGTCATCGGCGCGGGCCACGCGGGCCTTGCCGCGAGCCACGACCTGTCCGCGCGGGGCGTCGACCACGTCGTGCTCGAACGCGGCGAGGTGGCGAACTCCTGGCGGACCGAACGCTGGGACTCGCTGCGGCTGCTCACGCCCAACTGGCAGAGCCGCCTGCCGGGGCAGGCCTACGGCGGCCCGGACCCCGACGGCTACATGTCGATGGGCGAGGTGGTCGAGCTCATCGACCGGTTCGCCCTGTCGTCGGGTGCGCCCGTCCGCACCGGCACGACCGTCACGTCGGTGCGGCGCACCGACGACGGCTACCTCGTGACCACCGACCGCGGCTCCATCGCCAGCAGGACGGTCGTGATCGCCAGCGGCGCGTGCAACCTGCCCGCCGTGCCCGCCCTGAGCGCGGCGGTGCCGGCCGGGGTCGGGCAGGTCACCCCGTTCGACTACCGGGGCGCCGAGGCGCTGCCCGAGGGCGGCGTGCTCGTCGTCGGCGCGTCGGCGACCGGTGTGCAGCTGGCGGCCGAGATCCAGCGGTCGGGCCGGCAGGTCACGCTGTCCACGGGTGAGCACGTCCGGATGCCCCGGATGTACCGCGGCCGCGACGTGTTGTGGTGGATGGACGCCGCGGGCGTGTGGGACCAGCGGTACGACGAGGTGCCCGACCTCACCCGGGCGCGGCGGCTCGGCTCGCCGCAGCTGGCCGGCACGCCGGACCGGACGTCGCTCGACCTCAACACGCTCACCGGCCTTGGCGTCGAGCTGGTCGGCCGGTTGGCGATGGTGCGGGACGGGGAGCTGCTGTTCTCCGGCGGGCTGCGCAACGTGGTCTCGCTGGCGGACCTCAAGATGGACCGCCTGCTGACCACGTTCGACGCGTGGGCCCGGTCGTCCGGCGTCGACGTCAAGCCGCCGGAACGCTTCGATGCCACACGTGTCCCGGCGTCGACCCGGCTGCGGGTGGACCTGCGCGCCGGTGAGATCCGGACCATCGTGTGGGCGACGGGTTTCCGGCCCGACTACACCTGGCTCGACGTCCCGGTGGTCGGCGGCAAGGGCCACCTGAACCACGACGGCGGCGTCGTGGACAGCCCCGGCCTCTACGCGCTGGGGCTGCCCGTCCTGCGCCGCCGCAAGTCCACGTTCATCCACGGCATCGCCGACGACGCACGCGACGTGGTCGACCACCTCACGGGGTACCTGGCGGTCACACCGCCTCGTCGGTGATCTCTTCCCGCATCTTGTTGCCCGCCAACGGGTCCGGCCGGGGCCGGCGCGGTTCGCGCACGCCGGAGCCGCCGCCACCGCGGCTCAGCCACAGCGTGATCGAGGACCCCGGCGGGACGACGGCCCCGGACTCGGGACTCTGGTCGGCCACCGGCGCGCCGTCGCTCGTCAGCGCGGGCCCGTCCGCGTCGACACCGACGAGCTGGTTGGCACGCAACAACTCCCGGGCGGCGGACCACGACATGCCGACCACGTTCGGCACGATCACCGTGGCGCGCCTGCGCCGTTCCCGTGCCTGCGCCGTCAACTCCACCGCGGTGGCGTCGAGCGGATCGCGTCGGGGCCGGCCGGCCGGCGCGGCGTCGTCCAGGTCACGCCACCGTTCCCACGCGGACTGCCGCGTCACCCCGAGCCGCACGGCGATCTCCGACCACGACCGGCCCTGCCGGCGCGCGCTGCGCACCGCCTCGAACTCGGCCTGGTCCAGCAGTCGCCGCACCTCGCCGACATCGCCCAGCGCCCGCAGGGCGCCGTCACCGTCACGCGGGAGCGCCCCGCGCGCGTCACTCTCGTACTGAATCCACTCCGAGAGCCGGCTCCACGCCTGCCGGCCCTCGACCCACGGGTCCTCGGCCATGTTGTCAGGATAGCCTGACAACATGGCCGGAAGTCGCTCGATTTCGCGCTGAGCGGACCCGCCCGAGGATCCGGCGGCCAGTCGCTACCCGGTCAGCTCCGCCCGCAGGATCGCCGCCGCCCGCGCCATCGCGTGCATCTTGCCCACCGCGGACTCGTGTGGGAGGTACTTCATGCCGCAGTCGGTCGCGATCACCAGGGACT
Source organism: Actinophytocola sp. (assembly GCF_035634895.1). Classification (GTDB taxonomy): domain Bacteria; phylum Actinomycetota; class Actinomycetes; order Mycobacteriales; family Pseudonocardiaceae; genus Actinophytocola. The sequence goes on from NZ_DASQCC010000062.1 coordinate 39,633, forward strand.
CGGGCGACTTGAAGGGGAACGCCCGCCGCACCCGGTCGGCCACGACCTCGGCAGGCTCGACCGCGTGGTCGGCCAGGTTGATCACGCCGAGCAGGATCGTCTTGTCCGCGAGGTCGGCCAGCACGCCCAGGTCCAGCTCGGACTGCGCGGTCTCGATCGAGATCTGGTCGGCCGTGCAGCCGGCCAGCTCGGGCAGGAACGAGTAGCCCTCCGGCCGCTCGTGGATGATCGCCGCGTAGCCGAAGCAGATGTGCACGGCGGTCGTGCCGGTCACGCCGTCGAGCGCGGCGTTCAGTGCCGCGAGCCCGTACGCGCGGGCGGCCTCCGGCCGGGCCTGCATGTACGGCTCGTCGATCTGCACGATGTCGGCGCCGGCCGCGTGCAGGTCCTTGATCTCGGCGTTGACCGCCGCCGCGTAGCCCATGGCGGCGGCCTCGTCGTCCGGGTAGTGGTCGTTCTGCGCCTGCTGGCTCATCGTGAACGGCCCCGGCACGGTCATCTTGACGATGTGGTCCGTGTTGGCCTTGAGGAACGCCAGGTCATCGACCTCCACCGGCCCGCGCCGCCGGATGGCGCCGACGACGCGCGGCACCGGGTTCGGGTGACCGCTGCGGTCCAGGGCCGTGCCCGGGTTGTCCAGGTCGACGCCCTCCAACGCGGTCGCGAAGTGGTTGGAGTAGCTCTCCCGCCGGATCTCACCGTCGGTGAGGATGTCCAGCCCGGCTCGCTCCTGCGCCCGGATCGCGAGCAGCGTCGCGTCGTTCTGGGCCTGCTCCAGGTGCTCCGGCGCGACCCGCCAGAGCTCCTTGGCCCGCACCCGGGGCGGGAACCGGCCCGCCAGCTTCGCCCGGTCGATCAGCCAGTCCGGCTGTGCGTACGAACCCACCAGCGACGTGGGCAACAGCGGCAATGATGTCACCACCGCAGACTAGGCCACGGCGTGGCGAACGGCGAGGTGCCCAGCGAAGCCGGGCGGACCCGGTCCGTAGTGGACGGTCGCCCACGGCGAACGTTCCATCCCGGCGCCCACGGGGACACGATCGGCGCCGGCGCACCGCGGTGTCGACCCGGCGCTGCGGCCCGGTCACCGAGCGAGCAGAGTGGGGCCTGGCACGTCGGTCACGGCGAGGTGAGGAGCAACCATGGATCCGCGGCACCGCTCGCGCGCACTCGTCGACGGACCGGCCAGGGCGGGCGCGCGAGCGCAGCTCAAGGGCATGGGCCACGACGCGGAGTCGCTGTCGAAGCCGTTCGTCGGGGTGGCGCACTGCTGGACCGGGACGATGCCGTGCAACTTCTCCCACCGGACGCTGGCGGGCGGGGTGGCGAGCGGGGTCCGTGCGGCGGGCGGCACGCCCATGGAGGTCAACACGATCGCGATCTCCGACGGGATCACCATGGGCACGCCGGGAATGCGGACGTCGCTGGTCTCCCGGGAGGTGATCGCCGACTCGGTGGAGCTCGTCGCGCGGGGTCACTGCTTCGACGCGCTCGCCGGGATCGCGGGCTGTGACAAGACGATCCCCGCCATGGCGATGGCCATGGCCCGGCTCGACGTGCCGAGTGTGTTGCTGTACAGCGGATCCATCCGGCCGGGCTGCTGGCAGGACCGGGCCGTGACGGTCCAGGACGTGTACGAGGCGATCGGCGCGCACTCCGCCGGCCGCATCACCGACGACGAGCTTCGCGAGCTGGAGGAGGCCGCGTCACCCGGCATCGGCGCGTGCGGCGGCCAGTTCACGGCGAACACGATGGCGATGGTGTTCGAGGTCATGGGGCTGAGCCCGCTCGGTTCGGCCATGGTGCCGGCGGAGGACGAGCACAAGGGCGGTGTCGCCGAGAGCGTGGGCCGGCTCACGATGTCCGTGCTGGCAGGCGATATCCGGCCGCACGACGTGATCACCAGAACGTCCGTCCGCAACGCGATGACCGCCGTGGCCGCGTCGGGCGGGTCGACCAACGCGGTGCTGCACCTGCTCGCGGTCGCGGCGGAGATGGGCGTCGCCGTCACGATCGACGACATGGACGAGATCAGCGCGAAGACGCCGCTCATCTGCGACCTCAAGCCGGGCGGCCGGTTCGTCGCGACCGACCTGTACGCGGCGGGTGGCGTCCCGCTGCTCGTGCGGCGGCTGCTGGAGGGCGGCCTGCTGGACCCGGACGCGATGACCGTCACCGGCCAGACCCTCGGCGAGGCCGGGCGCGACGCCGCGGAGACGCCGGGCCAGGAGGTCGTGCTGCCGCTTGACCGCCCGCTCAAGCCGACGGGCGGCCTCGCGATCCTGCGGGGCGACCTCGCGCCGGACGGTTCGGTGGTGAAGCTGTCCGGCCACGAACGCCTGTGGCACCAGGGACCGGCACGCGTGTTCGACGGCGAGGAGGCGGCGATGACCGCGGTGCTCGCGGGCGACATCAGGCCGGGCGACGTGGTGGTGATCCGCGGCGAGGGTCCCGCGGGCGGTCCCGGCATGCGCGAGATGCTCGCCGTGACGGGCGCGCTGCAGGGCGCGGGCCTCGGCGGCGAGGTCGCCCTGATCACCGACGGCCGGTTCAGCGGCGCGACCCGCGGCTTCATGGTGGGCCACGTGGCACCGGAGGCCGCCCGCGGCGGTCCGATCGCCGCCCTCCGCGACGGCGACACGATCACCATCGACGTCGCGTCGCGGCGCATCGACGTGGCGCTGACCGCGTCGGAGATCGTCGCGCGGACCGCCGAGTGGCGGCCGGCGCCGAACCCGCACCGCACCGGCGTCCTCGCGAAGTACGAGGCGCAGGTGGGCAGCGCGAGCACGGGCGCGACCACCAACCCGGCACTCCCTGCCAGCGACCCGGCCGCTCGTTGACCGCCTCCGCCAGGACCTGACGGTTGGTGACGACGACCCAGGGCTGACCGGTGCTCGGCCTGATGATCAGCGACGCCGGGAAGCCCCCGCCGGCGCCGGGGTGTCCGGCCACGTTCTTCGGCAACTGGAGGCCCCAGCCCAGGCCCACCTGGCCGCCCGGGCCGTCGCGCTCGGCCTGCGGTGTCGGCGCCTCGCGGGCCAGCGTGCCGGGTAGCGGCGACGACCACCAAGGCCGAAGCGGACCAGGTCGGGGACGCGGTCGGCGAACTTCGCCGGCGAGCCGGATGGTGCGCGGGTACCTGTTCGCCGGCTCGTCGAGCCCCACACGCCCGTCCGCGACCAGCCTCAGCACGGCCGTCGCGGTGACCAGCATGGTGCTCGCGGACGCCGGGAACCGGTGCGCAGGCGGCAACTCCTGCTTCTGGTCGAGGTTCGCCCAGCCCCGCGCGTGCACCCACCCCTCGCCGCCCACGATGAGGCCGACCAGTCCCAGCTCGGCGAACGACGCCGGCCGTGTCGGCAGGCACCGTGCCCGGGTCAGGCGTCGGCGGGGCCGCCACGCGCGTCGTCGGCCGTCCGCTCCACGGGGTGGAACCGCAGCTGGCGCAGGCGGTACGGCGGGGCGTCCTCGGTCTCCGCCTCGACCCGCAGGTCGCCGAGCCGCGCACGCAGGCGCAGCGGCTCGGCCCGTACCTCGGCGAGGTCCTGGCGCAGCTGCTTGGCGATCGTGCCGAACAGGCGGTTCAGCCAGTCCCGCGGCACGAGGTCGAGGTAGCGGTCGTCGAAGTGCTGGCGCAGCTCCGCCTCGGTGGGTGGTGGCCATTCCGGCGCGTCGGCGGCGGCGCAGCGGGACACGACCCAGCGCATCTGGGCGAGGGCGTGGCTGGGCGCCTCGACGTGTCGCTTGAGCGCGGTCCAGCTCGCCAGCCCGTGCTCACGGGCGATGACCAGCTGGGCCTGGTCGAGTGTGGCGAACTCCCCCGCGGTGAGGCGGCGTTTCGCCTCGAGCTTCAGGAACCGGAGGCTCGGCCGGTCGGGGAGCGCACGTGGCTGATCGGACAAGGCAGTCCTTCCTCGTCACCCGCGAGTCCGCGACATCGGGCAGGAAAGACATGCCGACTGTCTGCTTGAAAACCGGTGAGCTTGCAGCTCTGCCCGCGGACCCAGAGGCGGCCGGGAACCACCGCGGACGACCGTACCGCGCCACCCACGGTGGCCGCGAACGGGCCACGGCGTATCCTTCGTAAAGTACGTACTTGACGAACGACACGAGGTTGATGTCCATGGAGGCCCCGGAGGGCGAGTTCGTCGACCGGATGGGACTGGTCATGGAGCGTCTTGGCGGCACGCGGACGATGGGCCGGCTGTACGGGTGGCTCATGGTGTGCGACCCGCCGGAGCGGTCGCTCACCGAGCTGGCGGCGGACCTCGACGTCAGCAAGACCGCGGTCAGCACGGTGGCCAGGCAGCTGGAGGCGGGCGGGATGATCGAGCGCGCGCCCGCGCCGAGCCGCGAGCACCGCTACCGCGTCGTGAGCGGCGGCTGGATGTCGGTCATGCGGGTCCAGATGTCCGCGGTGCGGCTGAGCCTGGACACGCTGGACTTCGGGCTGTCCGTGGTCGGCGAGGACCGGCCCGACCAGCGGGCCAGGCTGGCGGAGACCCGGGACTTCTTCGCCTTCACGGTGCGCGACGCGGACGAGTTTCTCCAACGCTGGCAGGACTATCGCGAAGGAGCACGGGATGAAACCCGGTAAGGTCGACTTCACCGCGATCCCGGATGACGGGGTGACGTGGACGCTGCTCGGCACCCTGTACCTGAGGGCGTACGAGAGTCACCTGCCGCGGCCGATCCTCGGCGACCACTACGCGGTCGGGGCGGTCGAGCGCATCGAGTACGACTTCGACAAGCTGAAGCGGCGCGTCAAGCCCAGTGCGAACCAGTTCCTGGTCGCTTTGCGTGCGGTCCAGCTCGACGACTGGAGCCGTGCTTTTCTCGAGCGTGAGCCGGAGGCTGTCGTGGTGCACCTGGGGTGCGGTCTGGACAGCCGGATGCTCCGCCTGGACCCGCGGGGCGCGCGGCGCTGGTTCGATGTCGACCGGCCACACGTCATCGACCTGCGGCGGCAGATCTACCCGGAGCAGGGCGACTACACGATGATCGGCACGTCGGTGACCGACGAGGGCTGGCTGGCCGACCTGCCGGCTGACCGCCCGGCCCTGATCGTCGCCGAGGGCTTGTTCCCGTATCTGGCGGAAACCGAGATCCGGCGACTACTCCGGCGCCTGACGGACCATTTCCCGTCGGGAGAGCTGCTGTTCGACGGTGTGGCACCGTGGATGGTCCGCGTGTCCAAGCCGTTCGTGTGGTCCACCCGGGACGGCCAGGACATCGAACGCATGAACCCCCGCCTGACGCTCGCCGAACAAGTCCCGATCACCGCCCACCGCGACCGAATCCCCACACGCGGCTACCGCGCCTGCTACGGATTTCTGAACACCATCCCCGCGATGCGAAACTCGTCCGTGGACTACCGCTTCACGTTCTGAACCAGGAGCGCACGCGATGCCGCGGCGCGCCAAACCTACGAAAGTAGGGGTTAGAACCCCGCGAAACGCGGGAACCCACCCCACAGAGCAACGGTGACGCGGATGCAGGGCCGCGACACCGAAGCCACGGCCGCCGACTTCGCCCTCGCTGTCGGCGGCCTTTTCCATTTCTCCACTCGCGAGCCCTCGGCGAACGCTGCGGGGCCAGGACAACCTGGCAACGCGTCGGCGCCGGGTCCGAACCGGCCAGCACCCAGCACCCCGCACCGAGGCCCCTTGCGCGGGCCCGGCCGAGTATCGCGTTGCGGTTCAGGCGGGTTGGCTGCTCCGCGCGCTGTGCAGCTCGTGGACCGCGTCGTGCCAGTGGGTCGCCAGGTCGGTGGGGTCGGGAGCGCCTTCCGGGGCGAGGACGGTCAGTCGCGTGTGGTCGCCGTAGCTGACGAGGAACGCGAAGCACGTGTGGGCGGGGGGCAGCCACGGGATCGTGGTCATGTCCAGGACCGGTGCGTCCGCCAGGGTCAGTGGCGCCGGTACGCGCAGGCTCGACAGCGTCATCGAGATCTGGGTGTGGTCGGTGATCCGCTGCATGGCCCACATCGCGGGGCGAGGGTCGGCGGCGCGGGTGAGGGCCGCCCAGGCGCGGCGGTACCGGGCGGTGCGCCGCCGGCCGGCCGTGACCATCACCTGCCGCAGGCGGTCGGTGAGGTTGGCCGTGCCGCAGGGCAGCGCCACCCGCATGAACCCGAGCCGGTTGACGAAAGCGTTGGTGTCACCGGGATCGCGGGTGTCGACGGGGATGTTGACCTGCCGGCGGGTGGCGTCCGGCCAGGGCGCCCAGCGGTCCAGTGCGGCGGACATCGCGGCGAGGTGGACCTGGTTGACGGCCGCCCCCGTGCGGTCCCCTACGTCCTTGAGCAGGGCGGTGTCCACGGCTTGGCAGCCGATCGCCCGGCCGGTGCCGTATTTCCCACGCGGGACGGGCGGGGCGGACCTGCAGGTCCGCAGCAGGTCGGGGTAGATCCGCGCGGCGGCGGCCCAGCCACGACCGGTGGCACGGCTGGGCCGCGCGTCGATCGTGGCATCGCCGAGGAGGGCGGTCACGGTGCGCAGGGCGGCGGCGGCGTCCTGGCGGGCGTGGTGCACGAGGTAGAAGAGGCGCCAGGAGTCGTCGTCCTCGGACACCCAGAGCCCCCACGGCGGGTGCGCGGGGTCGAAGGCGCCGAGTTGCCGCGCGGACAGGAGTTCCGTGCCACGTGGGAGAACCCGGACGTGGTGGGCGACGTCGAAGTCCGGGTCACGCTCCCAGGTGACGGACTGCCGGGCCATGAGCCGGTGGGTCAGCAGCGGCAGCCGCCCGACCTGTGCGGCGACCCGCGCACGCAACTGCTCGACCGGCGGACACGCCCCGGCGATCCGGAAGACGAGCCCGAAGCAGGTATCACTCGGCTCCGACGAGATCTGCCCGAGCCGAGCGAACGTCGTCCCAAGAAAGTCCGCGGGGACCGTGGATAAGTCGTCCATCACACGCCTTCGGTAGCTCACACCCTCGACGGCTGCAAGTATCGACGTCCCGGCCATGACAACGTCTTGTCTCCTGGTCGCAGCGGGCTGGATCTCGGCGCGGAGGGTCCTCGCCACGTCGTCGGGGTGCCCAGGGCCGCGAGTGTCTCTAATTTTCACAACTATGACGACTTCTTGCAGCACTGTATCGCCAAAGCTACGATGGTCTAAACCTCCGATGATTTGTCGACAAGGAAGTTGACCATGGAGTTTTCTCGCAGGTCCCTGCTCACCTCCGCGCTCGCGGTTTCCGCCGCCGGCGCGTTGTCTGCGAACTTCCCCGCCACGGCCGCCGCCGCCAGCCCGCCAGGTGACGTCGTCGGCAAGATCACCGTCGGCTACCAGGGCTGGTTCGCCTGCTCCGGCGACGGCGCCCCCATCAACGGCTGGTGGCACTGGAGCCAGAACTGGTCGCAGCCGCCGTCACCCGGCAACACCGGCATCAAGAGCTGGCCGGACATGCGTGACTACGCCCGCGGCTACCAGAGCGCGTACAACAACCTCGGCAACGGTCAGCCCGCCACGCTGTTCTCCTCCTACGACCAGCAGACCGTGAACGTCCACTTCGGCTGGATGCAGCAGAACGGCTGCGACACCGCCGCGCTACAACGCTTCAACCCCAACGGTTCCGAGGGTTCCACCCGCGACGCCGTTGCCTCGCGGGTACGCAGCGCGGCCGAGGCCACCGGCCGCAGGTTCTACATCATGTACGACGTGTCCGGCTGGACGAACATGCAGCCGGAGATCAAGGCCGACTGGGCGAACAGGATGTCCGCCCACGCGTCGTCCTCGGCCTACGCCAGGCAGAACGGCAAGCCGGTCGTCGGCATCTGGGGCTTCGGCTTCAACGACGGCAACCACCCGTGGGACGCCGGCACCTGCCTCGACGTGATCAACTGGTTCAGGAACCAGGGCTGCTACGTGATGGGCGGCGTCCCCACCTGGTGGCGTGCCGGCAACAGCGACTCGCGGCCCGGCTTCCTCGACACCTACCACGCGTTCAACATGATCTCGCCCTGGATGGTCGGACGTATCGGCGACGCGGCCGGCTCCGACTGGTTCTACACGAACGCGAACCAGGGCGACCAGGCCGACTGCGACGCCCACGGCATCGACTACCAGCCGTGCGTGCTCCCCGGCGACCTCCAGCAACGCCAGCGCGCGCACGGCGACTTCATGTGGCGCCAGTTCTACAACATGGTTCGCGTTGGCGCGCAAGGCATCTACATCTCGATGTTCGACGAGTACAACGAGGGCAACCAGATCGCGAAGACCGCGGAGTCCGGCGCCACGGTCCCGGCCGGCTCCGGCATCCTCGCGCTCGACGAGGACGGCACCGCCTGCTCGGCGGACTACTACCTGCGCCTCACCTCGGACGGCGGCCGGATGCTCAAGGGACAGCTCGCCCTGACCGCCACCCGCCCGACGCAGCCCGGCGGCGGGACGACCCAGCCGACCGGGACGGTCAGCCTGCACGCACGGGCCAACAGCCGCTACGTCACCGCGGCGAGCGGCGCGTCACTGATCGCGAGCGCGACGGCGACAGGCACGAACGAACGGTTCGACCTGGTCGACCGGGGCAGCGGCAACGTCGCGCTGCGGGCCAGGTCGAACAACCAGTACGTCTGTGCGGACAACGCCGGCGCGGCGGCGCTGATCGCCAACCGGACGTCCGTCGGCCCGTGGGAGACATTCGCGCTGGTCCGCAACCCCGACGGCACGGTCAGCCTCCGCGCACAGGCCAACAACCAGTACGTCTGCGCCGAGAACGCGGGCGCGGCGGCCCTGATCGCCAACCGCACCGCCATCGGCGACTGGGAGAAGTTCGACCTGATCAGCAACTGAGCCTCAGCCGTGGACGGTCGGCCAGATCGACCGCGCGGCCGGCTGCCTGCTCCGGTCGCGCGGCGTTCTGGTCACGGACGGCATGCCCTTTCCCGAGTTCACGGGCAGTGGCGCCCGCGGGCCTACCGCGCCATACCGGCCATCCGTGGTGTCGCTTTCTTGCAACTTTGAGTCTAGTAATTGCGCAGTGGTGTCCGGGGAGTTCCGGTCTCCCTTAATTGCCCCTGCCGTCGAGCAAGCGACTCGTCACGACCGGCCAGCCGCGCCGCCTACTCGTCCCTGCCGAGAGAAGAGCTGCGAATGTCCACACCACACACGCCCACGAACAGGCGGGCCCGCGTCAGCGTGTTCGCCGCCGCCGTGCTCGCCGCCGCCGGCGCCGTCGTCCTCGCGGCTCAGCCCGCCGCGGCGGCCGCGACCGGCGGTGTCGGCGCCACCCTCCCCTACGTCGAGGTACAGGCCGAGAACGCGGCCACCAACGGCACCGTCATCGGCCCCAGCGCGGACTACAACACCCTCCCCGCCGAGGCGTCCTACCGCAAAGCGGTGACGTTGCAGGGCACCGGGAAGTACGTCGAGTTCACCGCGCCCGCCGCCACCAACTCGATCGTCTTCCGCTACAGCATCCCGGACTCCGGCAGCGGGTCCGTCTACACCACCCCGCTCTCCCTCTACGTCAACGGCACCAAGCAGACCAACTTCACCCTCACCAACGCCTACAGCTGGTACTACGGCGGCTATCCCTTCACCAACTCCCCCGGCAGCAACCCGCACCACTTCTACGACGAGGTGCACCGCCTCTTCTCCACCAGCTACCCGGCCGGCACCAAGTTCCGCCTGCAGGTCGACGCCGAGAGCACCGCGGGGTCCTACACGATCGACTTCGCGGACTTCGAGAACGTCCCGGGCGCGCTGTCCCAGCCGTCCGGCTCGGTCTCGGTGACCAGCACCGGCGCCGACCCGACCGGCAACGCCGACTCGACCGGCGCCTTCAACTCGGCGATCTCGCAGGCCGGCGCCGGCGGCACGGTGTGGATCCCGGAGGGCACGTTCAAGATCCCGGGTCACCTGATCCTCAACAACGTCACGATCAAGGGCGCCGGCATGTGGCGGTCGACGGTCGTCGGCGCGGCACCCGGCTTCTACGGCAACTACGCGCCGAACGGCAGCAGCGGCGTGCACCTCGCCGACTTCGCGATCTTCGGTGACGTCCAGGAACGCAACGACGGCGCGCAGGTCAACGGCATCGGCGGCGCGCTCTCCAACTCCACTGTGGACCGGGTGTGGATCGAGCACATGAAGGTCGGCGCCTGGATGGACGGCCCGCTCACCAACCTCGTGTTCAGCGGCATGCGGATCCGCGACGTCACGGCCGACGGCGTCAACTTCCACAACGGCGTCACCAACTCCAAGGTCACCAACTCGGACCTGCGCAACCTCGGTGACGACGGCCTCGCGACCTGGGCCGAACAGAACGCGGACGTGAACGACTCGTTCGACCACAACACCGTGCAGTATCCGATCCTCGCCAACGGCATCGCGATCTACGGCGGCCACGACAACTTCGTCACCGACAACCGGGTGATCGACGCCGGCCTGGCACAGGGTGGCGGAATCCATGTGGCGCAACGCTTCGCCTCGACGACGCTCGGGCGCACCGACGTGCTGCGCAACACGATCATCCGGTCCGGCAGCCTCGACCCCAACTGGCAGTTCGGCGTCGGCGCGCTGTGGTTCGACGCGCGGGACGCGGCCATGAACGGGCTGACGAACGTCGACAACATCCTGATCCAGCAGAGCCCGTACGAGGCCATCCAGTTCGTGTCGGGCTCCAGCATCACCAACGTGAAGATCAACAACGCGACGATCCAGAACACCGGCACCTGGGTGGTCCAGGAGCAGGTCGGCGGCTCGGCGACGATCACCAACAGCACCGCGACGGGTACCGGTGCGCCCGGCCCCATCTACAGCTGCGGTGTCGGGTTCACGCTCACCGACGGCGGCGGCAACTCGGGGATCTTCGCGACCCCGCAGTGTCAGAACATCGCCCATCCGGCGTTCCCGCCCTACCTGCCGGACAACTCCTCGCAGATCTCGGTCAGCCCGACGGCGCTCGGTTTCGGTTCCGTGGCAACGGGATCGTCGAGCGGCTCGCAGGCGGTCACCGTCACCAACAGCGGTTCCGCGGCCGCGGCGGTGAGCTCCGTGGCCACCAGCGGTGACTACAGCCAGACCAACAACTGCGGCAGCAGCATCGGCGCGGGCTCGTCGTGCACGGTCAGCGTCACGTTCCGCCCGACCGCGTCGGGTTCCCGTGCCGGCAACCTGACCGTCACCGCCGCGGGCGTCACCACGACCGTGCCGCTGTCGGGCACGGGGGTGGCACCCGGCCCGGTCCTGAGCCCGAACCCGGGCAGCGTGTCGTTCCCCGCCACGGTCGTCGGCGGCACGGCGACGCAGAACGTCAGCGTCACCAACACGGGCACGACGCCGGCGACGGTCTCCGGCGTCAGCACGTCCGGTGACTACAGCCAGACGAACAACTGCGGCACGCTCGCGGTCAACGCGTCCTGCACCGTCACCGTCACGTTCCGGCCCACCGCGTCGGGCACGCGCACGGGATCGGCGACGATCACCAGCAACGCCAACAACAGCCCGACGACGGTGTCCCTCACGGGCAACGGCATCGGCGCCGACACCAACGTCGCGCGCGGCAGGCCGGCGTCGGCGAGCAGCGAGGTCAACGGCACCCAGGCCGCCGCGACCGCGACGGACGGCGACGCGAACACGTACTGGGAGAGCGCCAACAACGCGTTCCCGCAGTGGTTGCAGGTGGATCTCGGGTCGGCGTACACGGTAGGCAAGGTGACGCTCAAGCTGCCGCCGAGCTCGTCGTGGCCCACGCGCACGCAGACGCTGTCGGTGCAGACGAGCACCAACGGGTCGAGCTTCGGCACGGCCGTGGCGTCCGCGACGTACACGTTCACCTCGCCGGGCAACGTCGTGACCATCCCCGTGCCGTCGGTCGGCGCCCGCTATGTGCGTGTCAACATCACGGCCAACAGCGGGTGGCCGGCCGGCCAGCTGTCGGAGCTCGAGGTGTACCCGAGCGGCGGCACGACGCCGAACTCACCGGCGTTGAGCACCAACCCGTCGTCGCTGACGTTCCCGGCGCAGGCGCTCAACACCACGAGCGGCGCCCGGACCGTGACGGTGTCGAACACCGGCACGGCTGCCGCGTCGGTGTCGGGCGTGACGGTCTCGGGTGACTACACGCAGACGAACAACTGCGGCAGCGTCGCGGTCGGCGGGTCGTGCACGGTCGACGTCAGCTTCCGGCCGACGGCGACGGGCACCCGCACGGGCACGCTCACGGTCACGAGCAACGCGAGCAACAGCCCGACGACCGTGGCCCTGTCCGGCACGGGCGGGGGTGGCACGAGCACGAACCTCGCCGCCGGCAGGCCGACGAGCGAGTCGAGCCACACAGACGTCTACGCGTCGGGCAACGTGACCGACGGCAACCAGAACACGTACTGGGAGAGCGCCAACAACGCGTTCCCGCAATGGGTTCAGGTCGACCTGGGGTCCGCGCAGAGCGCGAGCCGCGTGGTCGTGGCGCTGCCGGCGGCGTGGGGCGCACGGAACGAGACGCTGTCCGTCCTGGGCAGCACCAACGGATCCACGTTCACCACGGTCACGGGCGCGACGAGCTACGCGTTCACGCCGGGCGGCGACAACGCCGTGACGATCACCTTCACGGCGACGTCCCAGCGCTACTTCCGGCTGAACGTCACGGCGAACAGCGGCTGGCCGGCGGGTCAGGTGGCCGAGTTCCAGGTCTGGAGCTCGTAGGAGCGCCGGCCGGCCGGCGCGTCCCGCGTTACAGTCGGTCATGCGCTCCCGTCAGCCGACGGTCGTCGTCGCCTGCCTGGTGCTGACCGTCGCGCTTGGACTCCTCGTTGGAGGCCGTGGCCCCGGCGACGTCGACGACGTCGCCGGGGCCGCGGTCGCCGGGTGGCCGCACGGGGTGCTGCGGGCGCTGATGCTGCCGACGGAGCCGTACGTGCTGCTGCCGGCCCTGGTGCTGGTGGTCGTGTGGTGCGTGCAGAGTTCGCGGCCCCGGGACGCGTTGTTCGCCGTGCTGGGACCGTCGATCGCGGTCGCGGCGAACACCTGGTTGCTGAAGCCGCTGTTCGGCCGCTGGCGGGACGACTCGCTCGTCTATCCCAGCGGCCACACGGTGAGCATGGTCTCGACCGTCGTAGTGGTGTTCATGCTGACGCACGGCCTGGCCCGCAGGATCACGGTCGTCGCCGGCGTCGTCCTGCTGGTCGCCGTCACCATCGGCATGGTCGGCCTCGGCTACCACTACCTGACCGACGTGGCCGGCGGCACGCTCTTCGCGATGGCCGCCGTCCCGGCGGTACACGCGGTCACCGCCGGACCGGTCTAGTGCCCCGTCCAGGTGGAGTGGGCACTAGGGCGTGTCCTGTGGATCTTGTGGGATGGGTCGGGTAGAACCTGGCGTATGTTTGATCGTCATGATTTGACGGATGTGGAGTGGGCGCGGCTGGAGCCGTTGTTGCCGGATCGGACGCCGTGTCGGGGTGGTCGG
>NZ_DASQCC010000063.1:0-24061 GCF_035634895.1 Actinophytocola sp.
TTCCGGCTTGACCCGGGCGAACAACAGGTCACCCTGCTCGGCAAGCAGGGCACGCAGGCCGGCGTCGTCGGTCGCGTCGAGCTGGGCGCCGGTGACCGTGCGCGGCGGCCCCGGCTCGGTCAGGATGCCGACGCGGCGGGCGATCGCCTCGGCGGTGAGCGCGTAGTCGCCGGTCACCATGATCACCCGGATACCCGCGCCGCGGCAGGCCGCGACCGCCTCGACGACCTCCGGTCGCGGCGGGTCCAGCATGCCGACCAGCCCGAGCAGCGTCAGTCCGCTCTCCACCTGCGCCTGCCCGGCCTGCCCTGCGTGGACCTCGCGGACGGCGACGCCGAGCACCCGCAGCGCAGAGCCGGCCATGGCGTCGTTGACCGCCAGCACCCGGCCGCGCGCGTCGTCGTCGAGCGTGACGTCGCCCGCCTCGGTGCGGATGTGGGTGCAGCAGGCGAGCAGCTCGCCCGGTGCGCCCTTCACGTATGCCCATGTCCGGCCGTCCCGGGTGTGCAGGGTGGTCATGAGCTTGCGGGCGGAGTCGAACGGGAACTCGCCGACCCGGGGCGCCGCGTCCCGCTCGGCCTCGACGTCCAGGCCGGCCTTCGCCGCGACGACCAGCAGGGCGCCTTCGGTGGTGTCGCCGAGCACGTGCCAGCCGTGCTCGTCATCCGGTGGGAGCAGCCGGGCGTCGCAGCACAGCGCCGCCACCCGCAACAACTCCCGCACCGGTTCCTGGTCGAGAGCCGACACCGTGCCCTCCGGCGCGTAACCGACCCCGGTGACGTGGTGGACCGCGCCCGCCGCCCACACCTGCTGCACGGTCATCTCGGCCTTGGTGAGCGTGCCGGTCTTGTCGGTGCAGATGACGGTCGTCGAGCCGAGGGTCTCCACCGCGACGAGCTTCTTGACCAGCGCCTGCCGCCGCGCCATCCGCCGCACCCCGATGGCCATCGCGACCGACAGCGTGGCCGGCAAGCCCTCCGGCACGCACGCGACCATCACCCCGAGCGCGAACACGAAGGTCTCCACCAGCGGGCCGCCGGCGGGCACGCGCACCGCGAACAACAGGACACCCAACGCGAACGCCGCGCCCGCGACCCGCCGTGCCATGCTGGCGATCTGGAGCTGCAACGGGCTGCGGTCCGGCGTGGTGTGCGCGGTCAGCCGGTAGATCCGGCCGAACTCCGTGGCCTCGCCGGTGTGCGTCACGACCGCCTTGCCCACGCCGGCGGCGACCGTCGTCCCCATCCACACGAGGTTGCGTGCCTCCACCCGAGCCGTTCGCGGCGAGACCGGTTCGGCGGTGCGTCGTGCCGGATCGCTCTCGCCGGTCAGGACGACGTTGTTGACGGCCAGGTCATGTGCCTCGACCACCCGGCAGTCCGCGGACACGGCGTCGCCGGCCTCCAGCATCACCAGGTCGCCAACGACCAGCTCGGCCGCCGGCACCTCGACCAGCTCGCCGTCGCGCACCACCCGCGCCCGGTGCGGCACCATGTTCCGCAACGCCTCGGCGGTCCGCTCGGCCATGTACTCCTGCCCGAACCCGATGCTCGCGTTGAGCGCCACCACGGCCAGGACCGCGATGGCCAGCCGCAGGTTGCCGGCGTCCGGCGGGTCACCCAGCAGGTACGCCACCAGCGTGAACACCGCCGCGACGAGCAACACCACGGCGAACAGGTCGGTGAACTGACCGAGGAACCGTGACACCATCGACCGTTCGGCCAGGTGCGGGAGCTCGTTGCGCCCGTGCCGGGCCAACAGCTCCTCCGCCCGCCCGGAAGTGAGCCCTCGGGGTGAGGACCCCACCAGTCCGAGGACCTCCGCCGGCTCGAGCCCCTGGACCGGGCCCGCATCCTGCCCGGCGGCAGGTGCCTCCGGTGCTGTGCTGACCATTCGAGCGACCAACCCCTCCGGTTCCGGCGCGGTCAGCGCCGACCATCCTGAACGGACTCCGGCGCGCCGGTCGCGATGCTGGCCCGGCAGCGCACGATCCGCCTGGTCGCCGGACCGTGCGGGATGCCGCCGCTCCGGGTAGGGGCCAACGCGACCTCGGCGGAGAGCTCGTCGACGGCGATGTTCACCGCGCGACGGCGGGTTCGGTACCGCAGGCACCCGGCCCCGGCGATGACGTGTGCCGGGGAGCAGACGCACGGGTGCGACCGGCGCCGGTGCGGGTGGCGGGCGATCCGCTCGCGTGGCTCCGTGGTGTCCGCGGCGGTGTCCCTGCCGGAGGGGACGGTGGCGAGCCGGCGCCCGGCCAGGTCGGCATGGCGGGCGTTCACCGGCGCGGCGGCGAGCGCGGCGGTTGTCTGCGTGGACATGCGCGTGCTCCCGTCCCGCGGCCTGTGTGTCGACCACAACGATCGCGCGCGCGCCCACTCGGGCGACACCGACGAGCTACCCGTTCCTCTCGGGCCGTTCGGCCGGCGGGCCGGGACCTTCGGCCCCGATGCCCGACTCGCCTTCGTGGTGAGTCGGGCGAGTCCCGTCGCCGCCCTCGGTCCCGTTGGCGACGGGACCTTGGCCACTCGTGGCGGCGCGGGACACGAGGTTGTGTGTTGGTTGGGTGACGCGGAACGCGGGACGTCGACTGTCCACATGGGAGTAGAGATGGCTACTGACGCGAGCCGGACACTGGTCCTGTACGCCAGCTCCGGTGGCTCGACGAAGGACGTGGCGGAGTTTGTCGCGGCGCGGTTGCGTGCGCGGGGGGTGGCGGTCGACGTTCACGGCGTGGAAGAGGTGCCGGACGCGCACGGCTACGACGCGGTGGTGCTCGGGAGCGCGGTACACGACGAGGCTCTGTTGCCCGCGGTGGAGCACTTCGTACTGTCCAACTGCGACGCGCTGCGCGTGACGCCGGTATGGGTGTTCAGCCTCGGCGTCGGCCCGTCGTTGCGGGGGCCTGTCGGTCATCTCCTGCGCGATGCCGTCCCCCCGCGGATCGCCGAGCTGTGCGAGCTGATCGGACCGCGCGACTACCACGCGTTCGCCGGCGTGGTCCCCCGTGCCAACGCGCCGCTGATCGCCCGCCTTGTGCTGCGGCTCTGCGGTGGACGGTACGGCGACCTGCGTGACTGGCCGGCGATCGACGCGTGGACCAGCCACATCGCCGCCTACCCGCACGGCGCGGTCGCCGCCTAGCCACGACGCGCGACCGTGCCGGTGCGCTCGGGTCTGAGCCGCCTGGGCCGCGTGGGCCGACCGGGACCCGCGTCGCTGCCGATGCTCTCGGCCGAGGACCGCCGGGTGCCTCCGCACGCACCATCGGCCCCGGGTCGTCGGACGTCGTGACGGTCGCGGCGGTCCCCGAACCGCCTC
Organism: Actinophytocola sp.; assembly: GCF_035634895.1. Taxonomy (GTDB): domain Bacteria; phylum Actinomycetota; class Actinomycetes; order Mycobacteriales; family Pseudonocardiaceae; genus Actinophytocola. The sequence continues at coordinate 3,322 of NZ_DASQCC010000063.1, forward strand.
GGAGCCGGACGACGAACCGCCGTGGCGCCGGCCCGTCGAACCGCCGGCCGGACCGCCCTTCTGCGAACCCGTGCGACCGCCGTTCGGCGGGCCGGCGCGCCGTCTTTGGGGGCGGGAACGGGCGGACGCACCGTTCCCGACGGCGCCGCCGACGCCTCGATCGTCGCGACGGGCACGGCCGCCGAACTGAAGTCCCAGGTCGGCAAGCGGGCCGTGCACGTCACGCTCACGACGCCGCAGGGTGAGATCGCCGCCGGTCTGGCCGGCCCTGTCAGGTGCTGACCTCGGCCTGCCACCCTGGGGTGATGATGGTGCCTTCGTCGCCGCGCAGCATCGCGGCGGGGGAGTCGAGTGCGCCGATGGCCGCGGTGTTGCCGGTGAGCTCGACGAAGCGGCAGGCGGCGTCGACCTTGGGGCCCATCGAGCCGGCCGGGAACTCCCGGGACCGCAGGGCCGCCGGTGTGGTGTGGCGGATGGGGGCCGCTCGCGGGGTGCCGTAGTCGTCGATCACGGCGGGCACGTCGGTGAGCAGCAGCAGCGCGTCGGCGTCGAGGGCTTCGGCGAGCAGTGCCGCGGTCTGGTCCTTGTCGACGACGGCTTCGACACCACGCAGCCGGCCGGTGTGCTCGTCGCGTACGACCGGCACACCACCGCCGCCGGCGCAGACCACGAGCGTCCCGGCCTCCACGAGCGCGCGGACCACCCGGGTCTCGACGATCCGCCGCGGGCGCGGTGACGGTACGACCCTGCGCCAGGACGGGCCGTCCTGGCGCACCGTCCAGCCGCGTTCCGCGGCAAGGGCGGCGGCCTGTTCCCTGGCGTAGACGGGGCCGACGAACTTGGTCGGATCGGCGAAGGCGGGATCGGCGACGGAGACGAGCGTCTGCGTCACGAGGGTGGCGACCTGCCTGCCGGGGAGCGCGTTGCGCAGGGCCTGACCGAGCAGGTAGCCGATCATGCCCTGGGTCTGCGCGCCGAGGATGTCCAGGGGATAGGGCCGGGTCAGGGCGGGGTCGGCGGCGCTTTCCAGCGCGAGCATCCCGACCTGGGGGCCGTTGCCGTGGGTGAGCACGACCTCGTGCTCGGCTGCCAGCCGCGCGATCGACCTGGCGGCCGCGAGCACGTTGACCTGTTGCCGGTCCGCGTCCGGGCGTTCGCCGCGGTGCAGCAGCGCGTTGCCGCCCAGGGCCACCAGGATCCGCACGGCTCAGCTGCCCAGGGTGGCGACCAGGATCGCCTTGACGGTGTGCATCCGGTTCTCCGCCTGCTCGAACACCAGCGATGCCGGGGACTCGAAGACCTCGTCGGTGACCTCGACCCCGTCCAGCCCGAACTCGCGGAAGGCCTCGGCGCCGACCTCGGTGTCACGGTCGTGCAGAGCCGGCAGGCAGTGCAGGAAACGGACGTCGGGGTTGCCGGTCGCGCTGAGGGTCTTCGCCGTGACCCGGTAGGGCACCAGAAGGTCGACGCGCTCATGCCAGGTGGCCGCGGGTTCGCCCAAGGACACCCAGACGTCGGTGTAGACGAAGTCCGCGCCCGCAAGGGCCGCGCCGGCGTCGTCGGTGACGGTGACCCGCGCGCCGCTGCTCGTGCCTGCCCGTCGGCAGGCGGCCAGGTGCTCCTCGTCCGGCCACAACGCGCGAGGTCCCGCGAGGCGGACGTCCATGCCGAGCCTGCTGCCCATCGCGAGCAGTGAGTTGGCGACGTTGTTGCGTGTGTCGCCGAGGTAGCAGAAGGCGATGTCCCGCAGGGGTTTGTCGCTGTGCTCGCGCATCGTGAACACGTCGCACAACGACTGGGTGGGATGACAGGTGCCGGTGAGTCCATTGTAGACGGGAACGCCGGAGTGCCGGGCGAGCTGCTCGACGACGTCCTGCGTCGAGCCGCGATACTCGATCCCGTCGTACATCCGGCCGAGGACCCGTGCGGTGTCGCGGGCGGATTCCTTGTGTCCCAGATGGGTGTCCTGGGGGCCGAGGTAGGTCGTGGTGGCGCCTTCCTCTGCGGCCGCGACCTCGAAGGCACAGCGGGTCCGGGTGGAGGACTTCTCGAAGATCAGGGCCAGGTGCTTGCCGGTCAGCCTGGGCCGGGCGATGCCGGCGTAGGCGGCGGACTTGAGCTGGGTCGTGAGGTCCAGCAGGAAGACGAGTTCCTCGCGGGTGAAGTCCAGTTCGGTGAGGTAGCTGCGGTTGCGCAGGTTGAAGGCCATACCAGGTCCCTTCGGCTCGGGCGCGGTCGATCGGGCAGGTCATGCGGCGCGGCCCGACCCGGCCGCGTCCCAGTTCGCGGCCGGCGATGGTCACGACGTGTCTGCCGAGCATGGCTTTGGGGTGACGTTGCGTTCGTCGCCGAGGACGATGCCGGGCGCGACAGCCAGGTAGTTCGTGCCGTCGTCCCACTGTTCCCGCTCGGCGGCACCGCTGTCCTCATCGGCGCTGAACACGGTGACCTCCGGAACCTTCGGGACTTCGGCCAGGGTGTGCCAGAGGTCGCGGTCGGCGTGCACGCCGGGTCCGCCGGGCTCTTCGCCGGCGGCGATGGTCCCGTCGCGCGGGCCGCGGTCGACGTAGGGGTGGACGACGAAGGTCGCGGTCGACCATGCCCGTCACGGTAGCCAGGTGCATGGTGGCATGCGAGCGTGGAAGCCGCGCGGCGACGACGGTGTGCGCCTGCCGCCGTCGCGAAGAGCCTTCCGTTGACGGACACGCCGCCGTACACCAGCAGGAGTCCTCGCGCTGGCACAGGTGGTTCGGCGGGGTGGGAGGACGAAGTCGGCGGCGAGGGGCGTCCCATGTCGGGCTCTGGGCCCGCCGTGGTCGCAGGTCGGCCCGAGGACGCCGCCGGCAGGCACTCGACCGGGCTCTCCCCATCGAGGTCGTCGAACAGGGCACGCAGGGTTCCTCCGAGGTTCGGTTGCCAGGCACCAGGAGAACCGGTCGCCGTCCGACCGGCTCGGCGACGACGAGCGCCAGCCGAACTCGTCGGCCGCCGGCGCGCCGCCGCGCGGGACCAGCGCCCGGCTCGCGCGTTCCGGCGCGGTTCGGCAGGATCGTGTACATCGGGAGCCGGCGGCCGAGACCAGCCGGTCGACGACGATGAGTGGCGGGTGGCGAAAGGACGCGAGCCATGTGTCGACTGTTCGGCATGTCCGCGGTACCGCGCCGGGTCACCGCCACGTTCTGGCTCATCGACGCCCCGGACAGCCTGGCCGTGCAGAGCCGCCACGAGCCCGACGGGGTGGGCCTGGGGCTGTTCGAACCCGACGGCACGGCGGTGGTGCACAAGCGGCCCGTCGCCGCCTACCAGGACGCCGAGTTCGCCCGGGAGGCCAGGGAGGTGTCGAGCGGCACCTTCCTCGCGCACGTCCGCTATGCCAGCACCGGCGGCCTGAAGGCGGCGAACACCCACCCGTTCCTGCAGGACGGCCGGCTCTTCGCGCACAACGGTGTGGCGACCGGCCTGGACCGGCTCCGCGACCGGGTCGGCGAGCGACTCGGCGAGCCGATCGACGACCTGGTCGCCGGGGACACCGACTCCGAACTGGTGTTCGCGCTGATCACCGCCCACGCCCGGCAGGGAGGCGACCTGGGGCGGGCGGTCACCGACGCGGTCAGCTGGATCGCGGCGAACCTGCCCGTGTACGCGTTGAACCTGGTCCTGACCACACCCACCGAGCTGTGGGCGCTGCGTTACCCCGACACCCACCCCCTCTACCTGCTGCACCGACCGGCCGGTGGCCAGCACGGCCACCGGCACCTGGAACACGCCAGCGCACCCGGCACGGTACGGGTGCGTTCCGGTGACCTCGCTGACGCACCGGCGACCGTGGTGGCCAGCGAACGGATGGACGAGGACCCCGGCTGGCGCGTCCTCGCCCCCGGCGAGCTGCTGCACGTCGCCGCGGACCAGCGCCTCACCAGCCAGATCGCGGTGGACCGGGCCCCGGCGTACCCACTGACCCTCGCCGACCTACAGCCGCAGGCCGCCGCGTCACAACGCCCCGGCTCGGCGTGAACCGGTCCACCCGTGGTCCTGGCGCGTGTCCGTCCTGGCCAGAAGGACGTGTCCACCGGAAACCACCTGGCGGTCCAGCGGAGTAACGCCGACCTCCCGCGACAGAGGGTCAGGGTTGGGTCGCGGCGGCGGTCCCGTGCGGTGGCCAGGACGGCGGCCGCGACGGCGGTGGCCAGCACGGCGACCACCGCGTAGGGTGCCCATCCGTCCCGGACCGTGTCGTGCAGGGCCGCGACCCCGATGATGGACGGTGGGATGACCTCGACGATCCACAGCACGGCGGTGACTGGGCCGACCTGCCCCTGCTGGAGCGCGTGGGTGTAGAGCAGCATCCCGGTCACCCCGAAACCGACCAGCCCCCAGGTGAGGGGGTCGGTGGCCAGGGCACCCAGCGTGGCCGGCACCCCCCGCGTCGCCGGTGCGGACGGCAGTGCGCGGGCACACAGCGCCGCCCCACCGAACGCCAGACCGGCCAGGGCCGCGCTCGCACCGGGTGAACCTGCCCGCGCCGTGACCCAGCCGCAGACCGCGACCAGCACCGCCGCCGCGACCAGACCGAACCGCACCCCACCCAAGGGCTGAAGCTGGTCCTGTGGACCCGCGGACAACGCCAGCACGACGAGCGCGAGGACCGTGACGGCCACCGCGACACCGTCGCGGCGCCGGAGCCGGGCGGACAGCACCAGGCGGGCACCCAGGACGGTCACCGCGAGGGAACCCGCGAGGACAGCTTGGACCTGGTAGACCGCCAGCGTGCGAAGCGCCACGATCGAGGCCAGCCAGGCCAGCAGGCCCGATCGCGCTCTGGGTCGCGGCCGCCACGAGTTCCACCACAGCATGCAGTGGGCGCGCAGCGCCGCGCGGCGCCCTGTCGCGCCGCGCCACGGATGCGCGACCTGTCCGGTCCCGTGTTCCCGCGACGATCCCGGAGTGTCGCCGTGCCGAGGACCGACTACGGCCCGCCGGTCTCTCCGCCGCCGACACCGGCCCGCGGACGGCCACGGCGCGGGGGCTGGACCCGGTGGACCGCCGGGTCCTCGTTGACGCTGAACCGTGCCGCGCGCAGGCGCAGGTGGCGGTGGCGGCCGTAGGTCCGGGGCGGGGCGGGGGCGGCGGCGTCCACGGCGCGGTAGAAGACCCGTTTGCCGAGTTCGATCAGCACGAGGTAGCAGATCACCATGGCGCCCAGCGCGGCGAAGAACCCGCCGGGCAGTGGTTGGAACCCGAGCGCGTGTGCCATTGGGGTGGCGGGAAGCAGGGCGCCGACGGTCACGGCGCCGAGGGCCGCGAGGGTCAGTGGCAGGCTGGGATGGCTGCGGAAGAACGGAATCCGGCGGGTGCGGATCGCGAAGATCACCAGTGTCTGGGTGGCCAGTGACTCGACGAACCATCCGGACCGGAACTGTGCGGGGCCGGCGTGGAACACCCAGAGCATGACCGCGAACGTGCCGAAGTCGAACACCGAGCTGAGCGGGCCGAAGGAGAACATGAACCTGCGGATGAACCCGATGTCCCAGTGCGAGGGCCTGCGCAGCTGCTGCTCGTCGACGTTGTCGGTGGGGATGGCCAGCTGGCTGGTGTCGTAGAGCAGGTTGTTGAGCAGGATCTGGGAGGGCAGCATCGGCAGGAACGCCAGGAACAGGGACGCGCCGGCAGCCGAGGCCATGTTGCCGAAGTTGCTGGACGTGCCCATCAGCACGTACTTGATGGTGTTGGCGAAGATCCGCCGTCCCTCGGTGACGCCGTCGGCGAGTACGCCGAGGTCCTTCGCCAGCAGGATCACGTCGGCGGAGTCCTTGGCCACGTCCGTGGCGGACTCGACCGAGACGCCGACGTCGGCCGCGTGCAGGGCGAGTGCGTCGTTGACGCCGTCACCGAGGAACGCGACACCGCCTCCGCCGCGGCGCTGGGCGTGCACGATGCGGGCCTTGTTCTCGGGACTGACCCGGGCGAACACCGTGGTGTGCGTGATCGCCTCGGCGAGCTGGGTGTCGTCCAGGCCGTCGATGTCGGCCCCGGTGAGTGCCTCGGTCCCGCTCAACCCGAGCTCCTCGCACACCTTGAGGGCCACGACGGGGTTGTCACCGGTGACGATCCTGACCGCGATGCCGAGGTTCGCGAGCCGTCGGAGGGCCTCGGCGGCGTCGTGCTTGGGTGGGTCGAGGAAGACCAGCAGTCCGGCCAGCCGCAGGCCGTACTCGTCGGCGGTGGTCGGTTGGCTGGATGCGGTGGCAGGACGGGTGGCGACGGCGACGACGCGGTTTCCGGCGGCGAACTCGGCTTCCAGCGCCGCGCGGGCCGCGGAGGGGACGTCGACGCAGCGGTCCAGCACGGCTTCCGGGGCGCCCTTGGTGACCAGGGTCCCGACACCCTCGGCGTCGCGGACGAGGACGGACATCATGCGCCGCTCGTGGTCGAATGCAAGCGCCGCCAGCCGCGTGTAACCGGCCAGCTCGTCCCGCACCGCGGCCGCGGCCGGTGATCTCCACAACGCCTGGTCGAGCGGGTTGCCGCCGCCGGCCTCGTCGGTGCACAGCAGGCCCCATCGCAGCGTCGCTTCTGGCTCACCCGCGCGGGCGGCGATCGCACGCATGTAGTCGATCCGGCCGAGGGTGAGGGTTCCGGTCTTGTCGGTGAACAGCACGTCGACATCGCCGAGGTCCTCGATGCACACGAGCCGCTTGACCAGCACCTTGCGCCGGCTCATCCGGCGGGATCCCGCGGCGAGACTGGTGGACACCACCGCGGGAAGCAGCTGCGGGGTGATGCCGACCGCGATCGCGAGGGAGAACAGCAGCGCGTCGATGATCGGTTTGTGCAGCACCACGTTGATGCCGAAGATCGTCGCGGTCAGCGCACCGGCGACGTACACCAGCAACATCGAGAACTTCCGCAGCCCGACCTGGAACTCCGTGTCGAGCTGATGGGTGCCCAACCCGGCGGCGATCCGGCCGAACTGCGTGCGGGCACCGGTGGCCACCACGATCCCCACCCCGCGCCCGGCGTGCACCACCGTGCCCATCAGGGCGCACCCGGCCAGTTCCGCCAGCGGCGTGCCGACCGCCACCGCGGCGGTGCCCTTGCCGACCGGGAGGGATTCCCCGGTCAGGACGGACTCGTCGCACTCCAGGCCGGTCACCGCGACCAGCCGGAGATCGGCAGGCACGATGTCACCCAGCCGCAGCATGACCACGTCACCCGGCACGAGCGCGGTGACGTCCACGGTGACCGGGTGGCCGTCGCGAACGACGACCGCGGTGTGCCGGATCTGGGAGTGCAACGCCTCGGCCGCCTTCTCCGCCCGGTACTCGTTGACGAGACCGAGCCCGACCGAGACGGCGACGATCACCCCGATGATGACCGCGTCACCGCGCTCACCGACCAGGTAGGACGCGACCGCGGCGGCCATCAGCAGCCCGAGCAGCGGTGAGCGCACCTGGTGCCACAGCACCGGCAGCAACCGCGCCCGGTGCGACGAGACCGCGTTCGGACCGTAACGTGCCCGTCGCCGGGCGACCTCCCCGTCTGGCAGACCGTCTTCGGGCCGGACGGCCAACTCGCCGAACACTTCGTCGAGCGCCCACGCGGCCGCGGTCTCGACACCGGCGGACAGGTGGTCCGGCGGTGTCGTCGCGGACACGCTCATCGCCGCACCCACGCCCACCGAGCGTCGTCCACGGGCCCGGCGGGACACCCCGGCGGGTTCAGGGCGAGCCGCGAAGCCCGTGCTTCGGCCAGCGCCGCGCCGCCCGGCTTGTCTTCCATGACCATCTCCCGGTCGCCGGCCGTCCCGACCTGACTTGCGGCGGGTCGGCGAACCCTCCGTTCGACAGTGGAACACGATCGCCGCGAGTACTCCAGTTGACGGTGGTGCAGGGCACCTGCGCGGGCCGCACCACGAGCGGTGGACAGGGCGCGTGTGCGGAGCGGGACCTCGCACCAGGAGCATCGCTACCCGAACCGGCGAATCCGTCGGGATCCGCCACCCACCGCCCTGCCGCGCCAAGGACGCCCAGCCGGCGCTGGATGTCCGGCGCTCGATACGCGGACCAAGCTGAGCCTCGTGTCCTCGGCCGCGGTACCTGGGTCTGCCTGGTGCCGTCCCCTCGGATCTGTCGCCGTCCGGTGAGCGGGCAGAGCCTGTGGTCCCCCCGGCCACGGGCGGAGGACCTCGTTCCAGGGGTCCACTGGACGCGGTGCGGATCGGCGACCGGGTCGACGGCCTGCGCGGGGCGGCGGCGAAGAGGCGTTTGGACCTGATGGTCGAGGACCTCCGGCCCTGCCGGCCGAACCGGCCGCGGCCGAGGGTGGACCTGGTGGCGAAGGCCGAGCACACGAGGGCTCGTTCGAAAGGGAAGCAGGCGATGCCCTGGTGGCGGCCGAGGACGGCCGGCGTGCCGGTGCCGAGACCCCGGTACGGCTCGACGAGTCCGGCAACCCGGTGGCCCCACCGGTGTCGCAGCGGACGCGGGGGAGTGCGGGGTGCACCGCGGTGGCCATGGGCGGCTGGACCGGTCCCGGACCGGCGCAGAGGAAGTCGTTGAATGGTAGGAGGAAGCTATGGTGCGTAAGCATTGGCGTGACCTGAGCACGCCCCAGCACGCGGCGTTCGTGGCAGCGAGCGCGGTCCAGCTCGGGCTGGCCGCGGCGGCGTGGGCCGACCTCGCACGCCGGCCACAGCAGGCCGTCAACGGCCGGAAACCGTTGTGGGCGATGGCGATCGCTGTGAACTTCGTCGGTCCGATCGCCTACCTGTGGCTCGGCAGGAGGACCACGGGGTCGACACCGTAGAACGTCCGGCCCACCTGTGACCTCAGGCCTCGTGGCCAATCCCGCACGCCAGCGCCCTGCGCCCGTCCTGGTCCGCGGCCGTCTGGACGCCGTGTTGCGGCGCGCCGCCGACGGCCTCGACGACGCCGATGATGCCGCGGCCCAGCCGGGTGCCCACGAGCACGATCTCCACGGCGTCGGTGATCGCGCAGAAGACCGTGCACACCTCCGGCCCCTGCCTGACCGCGTTCAGCACGGTGGCCGGCCAGCCCTCGCGAAGGAAGACGGTGAACCGTGCCCGGCGCCGATCGCCTGCGCGGCGAGCGGTGGCTCCTCGTCGTTGCCGGGATGACGGATCAGCCGGGCGCTCGACGCCTCGCGGAACGCAGGTCCGAAAAACGGGTGCGGGCCGGGTGCCTCGTGCGGGTCCTCGACGGACGTGGTGAAGTGCGCCTGCCCGACGATGACATCGAGGTCCGCTGGCCTGTCGACCCGGACCATGAGGATGGCCGTACACGGAGCGTCGTGCGTGGACCCCGCCGCGGTCGGTGTCGAAAGCCGGTGACCGCCGGGTCCATGGTCCTCGGTACCCACCGGCCCTGTCCAGGACGTTCGCCGGTTCGCTGAGGCACGTCGGCCCTGGCCGACCGGTGCAGGTCGGTTCGATGCTGGCCAGCATGGGAAACAGCCTCGGAACGGTGCCGGGCGCACGGCGGTCTCCCGCCGGTGCGCGGTTACGTCGGATCTTCGGTGTGGACATGGTGTTGTTGCACGCGCCGTCGGTGTGGGACTTCCGTGACGAGGTCATCGTGGCCGGCCCGTTGGCGGACGTGATCCCGTCCACGACCGAGTTCGAGATGTACCCGGTCGGGTTGACCAGCATCGCCGCCTATCTTGAGGCGAACAACTACAACGTCCGCATGGTCAACCTCGCGTACCGCATGTTGCGCAGGCCCGGCTTCGACGTGCCCGCCCGTATCGCGCGGTTGCGCGCGCCGGTGTTCGGGATCGACCTGCACTGGCTGCCGCACGCCAACGGAGCGCTGGGCATCGCCGAGCTCGTCAAGAAGATCCACCCGGAGGCGAAGGTGCTGGTGGGCGGGATGTCGGCCAGCTACTTCCACCGGGAGCTGATGGACAACCCGGCGATCGACTTCGTGCTGCGTGGTGACTCCACCGAGGAGCCGTGCCGCCAGCTGCTGCGGGCACTGCGCGAGGGTACTCCGCTGGCGGAGGTGCAGAACCTGACCTGGCGCCGCGACGACGGCACAGTGGTGGAGAACCCGTTGTCGTTCGTGCCGGCCGACCTGGACTGGACCGAGGTCCCGGCCTACGAGTTCATGCTGCACGCGGTGTTCAAGTACGGCAGCCTGTCCGACTTCCTGCCCTACCTGCGGTGGCTGCGCTACCCCTCCACGATGCTGCTCAACTCCCGCGGCTGCCCCTACGACTGCGCGGCCTGCGGCGGCGGCCGCACCGGCTACGCCACCGTCGCGGGCCGGTCCCGTCCTGGCCTGCGGTCACCGGAGAAGCTCGTCGCCGACGCGCGGCTGATCTCGACGTTCTCCCGCGCCCCGATCTTCATGGTGCACGACCCGCGCGCCGGCGGCATGGCCCGCGCGCGCCGTTTCTTCGAGCTGTTCGCCGCGGCCGGGGTGGCCAACGAACTGGTCATCGAGGCGTTCTTCCCGATGGGACAGGACTTCTTCGGCATGGTGCGCCGTGCCACCAGTGCGTGGAGCCTGCAGATCACGATCGAGTCCCACGATCCGAAGGTGCGCCGGATCAACGGCAAGTTCCCCTGCGGCAACGAGGCTCTGGAGCGGACCATCGCGGCCGCCCTTGCCGAGGGCTGCGGGAAGCTCGACCTGTTCTTCATGGTCGGCCTGTCCGGCCAGACGCCCGAGTCCGCGATGGGCACGGTGGACTACTGCCGCCATCTCGTCGAGAGGTTCGGCGCGGACCCGCGGCTGCAGTTCTACGTCGCGCCGCTCGGCCCGTTCCTCGACCCCGGCAGCCGGGCCTACGAACACGCCACCGAGCTCGGCTTCCGCCGCCGGTTCACCACGCTGTCCGAGCACCGCGGCGCGATGCTCGGACCCACCTGGCAGGAGATGCTCTCCTACGAGACCGACTGGATGACCCGCGAACAGATCGTCGCCACCACCTACCGGGTCGGCGCGGCGCTCAACGACCTCAAACGGGAGGCGGGCCTCATCGACGAGGCCACCCACGACATCGTCGCCGCCCACCTGCACACCGCGGTGCGGGTGCTGGCCGAGGTCCAGGCGCTGACCACGGTCGCGGAACCCGAACGGCAGCGGCGGCTGGCCTCGGTCGCGAAGGCGCTCGGCGCGGCCAACAGCGCCAACCTGGTCGCGGAGGACGAGCTGAGGTGGAAGACCGCCAACGGCATCCGGGTCAGCGGCCTGCTCCTGCGACTGCTCGCCGGCGCGCTCGTCCGGGAGACGGGGCGTGGCATCGCCCGCTGGCGCGGTCGTTACGACACCCACGTCGCCACGCCCCGGTGCCTCCCGCCGGTCGATAAGTAGCCGATGAGCGCGTGGTCTGTCAGGTCGGCCGTCTCTAGGTGTTGACGAAGCCGAGTTCGTTGCCGTCGGGGTCGCGGATGGTGAACTTGCGTGTGTCGTACGTGGTGTCGTGAAGCGGTTCGACCACGTCGGCCGAGGGTCCCAACCGAGCCCACCACGCGTCGACATCGTCGACTTCGAAGTTGAACCGTGCGCCTACGGCCGGTACCGGGTCGTAGCGCCCTAGCGCGAACTGCGCGGCACCGAGGGTGAAGTGCACGTACGTCGGCTCGTCCGGCGGCCAGTGTCCTTCAGCGGGCACACCGAACAGCGACTCGTACCACGCGATCGCCGCACGAAGATCACTTACGTTGACCCGCGCGTGCGCGAAGTTGGGCGTGTCCATCACGCCACGCTAGCCCGCCATCCCCGACGACCACGGCCGCCGAGACCCGCGGCCACTGGTCTCGTGAGCAGTTCATTCCTGGCAGCTACCGACGGGGTAGCTGCCAGGAATGCTTTGGGCGCGTTACTTCCCGGCTGTCATCAGGTTCACGTTGAACTCGATCTTGTCGTACGACTTGGGCTTTGCCGTGGTCGTGAAGGGCGCCGCTGAGCCGTTCGGGCCTGTTGGTGGCTTGCCGGGGGTGTAGAGCCAGGTCGTGAACAGGTCGTCGAGTTGCCGGCCCGAGACCTTCTCCGACAGCGCGATGAAATCGTCGGTGGTGGCGGTGCCGTTCTGGTGCTCGTCGGTCCAGGTTCGGAGGATCGTGAAGAAGGCATCGTCGCCGATGGTGGTTCGGAGGGCCTGTAGGGTCATGCCGCCGCGGAAGTAGACCGCGCGGTCCAGTTGGTTCGGCACGCCCGGGTCGCCGGGTAGCACCTGCCAGAACGGGTCGTCGGCCGGGATGGTGTCGTACCGGAACTGTGCGAGTTCCGCCGCGGTGCCCTCACCTTCGTGTTCCGACCAGAGGTATTCCGCGTACGTGGCGAAGCCCTCGTTCAACCAGATGTCCCGCCAGTCGTCGACGGACACCGAGTCGCCGACCCACTGGTGCGCGAGTTCGTGCGCCACCACGTACGTGTTCGTGCCACCGAAGAAGAATCCGCCGTCGTACGCCGGTCGGGTCTGTGTCTCCATGGCGTAACCCAGTCCGGGGTCGACGACGACACCGCCCTGAGCCTCGAACGGGTACGGGCCGAACCAATCCTCCAGGGTTTGGATTATCTCCGGTGTTCGTTCTACCGAAGCCCGGGCAGCCGGCCCGCTCGCACCGAGGTCGTCGCTGTACGCGGTGATCAGGTTCTGTCCGTTCGGGGCGGTGACCAGCCGCGCGTCGAACTGACCGATCGCGAGAAACGCCAGATACGGCGCCTGTGGTCCCACGCTGCGCCAACTCCAGCGCACCCACTGTGGCGCCGTCTGGCGGACATCCATGATGTCGCCATTGGAAAGCGCCTCGACCCCCGGTGGCACCGCGATCGACACGTCGAAGGTCGCCTTGTCCCGCGGATGGTCGTTGCTGGGGAACCACCATGGCGCGATGTGGGGACCGTTCGCGGCCACCGCACCGGTCGCGGTGCGGAACCAGCTCGCGTTCCCGTAAAGACGATACGGCTCAGGCGTATCGCTGTAGCGGACCACGACGATGAAGTCCTGGCCCGCGCGGAGCACCGCCGCGGGGGTGACGGTCAGCTCGCCGCCGTCGGTGCTGAATGCGGCAGGCACGTTGTTCACCAATACCGACGACACGCGCAGCAGAAAGTCGAGGTTGAACCTGGACAGGTCCTGAGTTGTCGTCGCGAGAATCGTCGTTGTGCCCGACAACAGATCACTGGCGGGCTGATATCTGAGGCGGATGTCGTAGTGGGAGACGTCGTAACCGCCGTTGCCGTCGAGCGGATAGTACGAGTCACCAATACCTGGCGGGCCGGGCGATCCGACCGCCGCGGCGGCCGGCGAAACCAGCAACACGGCGGCCAGGCCGGCCATGGCTATTGACGTCAGAGAACGAACCCTCATGTGTCGCAACCTCCCATGCGTGAGGAGCCCTCGCCGCACGATAACTCGCCGGCACCCGCAAATGGTTGGAATTCGACGAGTTAGCCCCGACAGTGTGTCATTCCGGGTAACCGTTGGTGACCGTGGGTAGTGGTGATTCGTGGTGGCGGTTGAACGGCCGGCAGAAGTTGATCCCACAAGCCACCGGAGGTTGCTCGGAAAGGCTCAATGTGGTGCGGTTGGTGGCCTCGGCCAGTGACTGCGGCGACGTGCATGTCGCCACCCTGAACGGGTGAGATTCGCTGGCGGGACGTCAGTCCCCGTCGTGCCCGGACGGCGGTGTGATGCGGACGGGCGGGGCGAGGACTGGCGGCGGGCCGGTTGGCACAACAGTTGGCACGACCGAGATCAAACGCTGTAGCTCGGCACGCACTTCCGGGCTGAACTGTGTGGCTATTTTGGCGCCAATCGACCACGGGTCTTCCTTGTGGACGTTACTCCAGTAGTCGTATTCGATACGAGCCATCTCGAGGTTCGCGGCCGAATCGACCGGCTGGCTGTACAAGGCCCTTGCTTCCGGCGAGTTGAAGACCCTGCCTATTTTTTTCCTGCCCGGCGTCACCGAGATACATATAAATGGCAGCGATTCCCAGATGCACGGCGTTGCCGACCGTTCCGTGGGGGTAGCCGCGAGTTCCGGCAAACGCGCCGAGACGTGACTCCGGATCAGGGACCATAATATGGGACTCGACCTGTGTCAATCTGGCCACGCGCTCGGGGATTCCCGGAGCCATCATACGGTCGGCCACGTCCGAAGCGGAACCGATCCAACCGGTGCGGTCATCGCCGTAGCGGCCGTTCACACTGCCCACATCAGGAGTGGCGGGAACTCCTTCTCCCATGAGCTGGGCGAACCGCTGTCCTCCGCTTCCGCTGTTTCCACCTCCGAACACGGTCGCGTAACGGTCGTCGGTGTTCTGATAGCTGTCCGCTGTCTGCCGCAGGCCGACGTGCACGTCGACCACGGTGTCACCTGCCTGGCTGATCGCACCCCGCAGCTCGTCACCGGCCGCGGTGACGCCTGACGCGAAGAACTCCGCGATCTGCCCGAAGGCGCCGCCCACCAAGTCCTGTGCCCCTGCCCCCGCCGAACGCACCTGCCCGGCGATGTCGAACACGGTTGCCGCATGGCCACGCAACTCATTCAGATCGACATTGAAGCCCGATTCCACGACGCCCCCTTGATCGGCTTCCGGCGAGATTTCAGAATACTCTCCCTGCTCGCGGCGCACGGCCGAAATCACGCACCCCACGCGACGCGTCCCGACCCCGTGATCATTAGAGGTCACCGCACTGGTAGTATTTTGTCAGGTCGGCGTGTCGGGTTGATTGATCCTTTCCGAGTAAGCCCTGGTTGCGGTGTATTACCGGCTCCTGTACAGGTCGGACGGGAACACGACGCTGAACCCTCGATGAAGTTGAAGGTAGTAGGACCAAGCGGGTTCAGACGGTGGAAGCATCTGCTTCGAGGAGTTCGGTGAATACCTCACTCGGTTTGCGCCAGTCATGGATCTTACGGGGTCGGTCGTTGATCTCCGCGGCGATGGCGGCCAGGTAGGTGGGGTCGCTGGGGATGGTGACGCCCTTCGGGAGGAACTCGCGGACGATGCGGTTGAGGTTCTCGTTGCTGCCGCGTTCCCATGGTGAGTGGGGGTGGGCGAAGTACACCGGCAACCCGGTCGCGGTGACTTCCTTGTGTAGAGCCATTTCCGTACCGCAGTCCCATGTCAACGACCGCTTGATCGTTGCCGGAAGGTCGCCGACGGCGGAGATGATGGCCTGGGTGACGGTCAACGAGTCCCGGCCGGTGAGCGGGACCAGAATGAGGAACCGGCTGGTGCGCTCGACCAGGGTCGCCACCGCGGACTTGCCCGCCTTACCGATCACGAGATCGCCCTCCCAGTGACCGGGCACCGCGCGGCCAGCGACGTCGTCGGGGCGTTCGTCGAGGTAGCGGGGTTCCTTGATCCGCGGCGCCGGCGCGGGACGTGGTCCGGTCCGTCGAGTGCGGCCCGTGCGTAACGCGATCAACTCGCGGCGCAGGGTCGCGACCGGTTGGGCGTAGACCCACTGGTAGATGGCCTCATGACTCACCCGGCAAGAGTCCCCGACCAGGGGGCCGCGTGCCAATCGGCCTGCGATCGAGGCCGGTGACCAGCCACGACGTAACAACGAACACACCCGTGTCCGTGTCCGCACAGACCGGTCGACCGCCATCACCTTTCGGCCGTGACCGACCCACCACCGCCTCAGCCTCAGCCGCTACAGCTCGATAGTTGTCCCGGCCACCGTGACGGGCCACCTCACGCGACACGACCGACGCGTCACGACCGATCCGCACCGCGATGTCCTTGTAGTCCAACAACTCCACCACACCACGGGAGATCTCCTCCCGATCAGCCAACGTCAACATCCTCCGCACGACAGGGAATCCTTCCCCACCGAACACCAAGATCACATGCTACGACCGTCTGAACCTGCCCCACCTTCATACCGGGATTCCGCGCTCTTCTGCTGTATGGCAACCGATTCAGCGCGTCACCGACACCACCCACGCACCATCGCTACCCAACGTAAACAACGGTTACGCGGAGGGGCTCAGCATGATCCGCGCGTGGGTCTTGGCATCTGGTGGGACGTGGTTGAGCGGGCCCGAACCACGGTGGGTTAGCGGCAATGCCGCTTGGTTGGGGCGGTGTGTTTAACCCGGCCGGCACGTCTCGGGTAGACAAGGGACCTTGGCCACCGCCGGTCGAGTCCGTGGTCCCTGTGGTGGGTGGCTCGGTTCGGGGAGAGTTGAGGTGAGAGACACGACGGAGGAGGACGGAACCGATGGCCGCACCGGTAGTCGAGTCGACGGCAGTACCCGAGGCATGGGCGGGGTTCCAGGGCCACGGCTGGCGTGCCGAGATCGACGTTCGCGAGTTCGTCCAGGACAACTACGTGCCCTACCTCGGGGACGCGGACTTCCTTGCCGGGCCGACGGAACGCACCACACGGCTGTGGGCGCGGCTGGAGGAGCTGTTCGTCGAGGAGCGGCGCCGCGGCGTGCTGGACGTGGACGCCACCACCCCGTCGTCGATCACGGCTCACGCGCCCGGTTTCATCGACCGCGAGCACGAGCTGATCGTGGGGTTGCAGACCGACGCGCCGCTGCGGCGGGCGATCATGCCCGCCGGCGGCCTGCGGATGGTCGAGTCCGGGCTGGCCGCCTACGGCCACGAGCTGGACCCGGTGGTGAAGGAGATCTTCACCAGGTACCGCAAGACCCACAACGACGGCGTGTTCGACGCCTACACCGAGGAGATCCTGCGTGCCCGCCGGGCAGGCGTCATCACCGGCCTGCCGGACGCATACGGGCGCGGGCGGATCATCGGCGACTACCGCCGGGTCGCGCTGTACGGGGTGGACCGGCTGGTCGAGGCCAAGCGGGCCGAGCGTGCCGCGCTCGACGAAGTGCCCTCGACCGAGGCGGTCATCCGGGACCGGGAGGAGCTGGCCGAGCAGGTGCGGGCTCTTGCCGAGCTACGGCAGATGGCGGCCGCCTACGGTGACGACATCTCGAGGCCCGCGGGCACGGCCCGGGAGGCGGTCCAGTGGGTGTACTACGCCTACCTGGCCGCGGCCAAGGAACAGAACGGCGCGGCCATGTCCATCGGCCGGATCTCGACGTTCCTGGACATCTACCTGCGCCGTGACATCGAGGCAGGCGAACTGTCCGAGGTGGACGCACAGGAGCTGGTCGACGACCTCGTGATCAAGCTGCGGATCGTGCGGTTCCTGCGGACCCCGGCCTACGACGAGCTGTTCTCCGGTGACCCGACCTGGGTGACCGAGAGCATCGGGGGCGTCGGCGAGGACGGCAGGCCGCTCGTCACCCGCACCAGCTTCCGGTTCCTGCAGACGCTCTACAACCTCGGCCCCGCACCGGAACCGAACCTCACCGTGCTCTGGTCGCCACGGCTTCCCGCCGGCTTCAAACGGTTCTGCGCACAGGTGTCGATCGACACCAGCGCCATCCAGTACGAGAGCGACGACCTCATCCGCCCCCGCTTCGGCGACGACGCCGCGATCGCCTGCTGCGTGTCGGCCATGCGGGTGGGCAAGCAGATGCAGTACTTCGGCGCGCGGGCCAACCTGGCCAAGGCGCTGCTGTACGCGGTCAACGGCGGCCGTGACGAGGTCACCGGCGAGCAGGTCACCCCGGTCTTCCCGCCGCTGACGGGTGACTACCTCGACTACGACGAGCTGCGTGCGGCGTTCGACCGGATGACCGACTGGCTCGCGCGGACCTATGTGGACGCGCTCAACATCATCCACTACATGCACGACAGGTACGCCTACGAGCGGATCGAGATGGCGCTGCACGACCACCCCGTGCAACGGCTGCTGGGGTGCGGCATCGCCGGTCTGTCGATCGTCGCCGACAGCCTGTCGGCGGTCAAGCACGCCCGCGTCCGGGTGGTCAGGGACGAGACGGGTCTCGCGGTCGACTACGTGGTCGAGGGCGACTTCCCGCGCTACGGCAACAACGACGACCGCGCCGACGACCTCGCGGTGGAGATCGTCGAGGACTTCATGGCGAAGGTCCGGCGCTACCCGGCCTACCGGGACGCCGTGCACACCCAGTCGGTGCTGACGATCACGTCGAACGTCGTGTACGGCAAGCACACCGGCAACACCCCCGACGGCCGCCGGGCGGGGGAGCCGTTCGCGCCGGGTGCCAACCCGATGAACGGCCGGGACACCCGCGGTCTGGTGGCCGCCGCGCTGTCCGTGGCGAAGCTCCCGTACGACCAGGCCCAGGACGGGATCTCGCTCACCGCGACGATCACCCCGGCCGGGCTGGGCCGTACCGCCGAGGAGCAGGTGGCCAACCTGGTCGGGATCCTGGACGCCTACGTCGACGCCGGTGGCTTCCACCTCAACGCCAACGTGCTGAACCGGACGACCCTGCTGGACGCCATGGCGCATCCCGAGAAGTACCCGCGGCTGACCATCCGCGTGTCCGGGTACGCGGTCAACTTCACCCGCCTGACCGCCGAGCAGCAACGCGACGTGGTCAACCGCACGTTCCACGACTCGCTGTGAACGGCTCGGTCCACTCCTGGGACATCTCCACCGGCGTGGACGGCCCCGGCACCCGGTTCGTCGTCTTCACCAGCGGCTGCCCGCTGCGCTGCCTGTACTGCCAGAACCCGGAGACCTGGCGGATGCGCGACGGGCACCGCGTGTCGGTGGACGAGCTGGTCACCGAGGCAGCGAAGTACCGGCGGTTCATCGAGGTCGCCGGCGGCGGGCTCACGGTCAGTGGCGGGGAACCGTTGCTACAGCCCGACTTCGTGACCGAGCTGCTGCACCGCGCCAAGGGGCTCGGCCTGCACACGGCCCTCGACACCTCCGGGTACCTGGGCGCCCGCGCCACCGACGCGCTGCTCGCCGACACCGACCTCGTCCTGCTCGACATCAAGTCGTGGGACCCGGGCCGCTACCGCCGTCTGACCACTGTGGACCTCGCGCCGACGTTGGCGTTCGCGCGCCGGCTGTCCGAGCTGGGCAAGCCGATGTGGATCCGGTACGTGCTCGTGCCAGGACTCACCGACGACCTGGCCGACATCGACGGGCTCGCGTCGTTCGTCGCCACGCTGGACACCGCCGAACGTGTCGACGTGCTCCCGTTCCACAAGCTCGGTGCGGCCAAGTACGCCGGCCTGGGCATCCCGTTCCCGCTGGCGGACACCCCGACCCCCGAGCCGGACCTGGTGCGGCGGGTCCGGGACCGGTTCGCACGGCACGGCATCACCACCACCTGACCGACACGCGCCGCCTGGCCGGCGAGGCCGAGCAGCTGTCCGGCGGTGTGGGCGAGGCCGGACGGGACGAGCGTGCCGCCGCCGGTCCTCGGCGGCTCGTCGGGGTGTGGTTCGAAGCGGGGCTCGCGGACGGTGTCGAACAGCACCGGCGCGAGGCGTACCGCGCCGACGCCGTCGGTGAGGGAGTGGTGCAGCCTCATGAGCAACGCCGCGCGCCCGCCGGGCATGCCGTCGACGAGGGTGAACACCCCACAGCGGGCGAGCCCGGTCATGGCCTCGATCCTGGCGAGCTCCAGCGCCGCGGTCGTGCGGCGCAGGTGCCAGGACAGCTCGAGGTCCTCGTCGGTCACCCAGCGTGGCACCGTGAGGTGCGCGGGCAGTTCCGCCACCCGCTGGCGCAGCCGGGGCACCAGCGGGTGCCGGCCTCGAGCCGCGCCGAGAGGCGTGCCCAGTCCGGTGTCGAGTCCAGCCAGGCGAGGGCCACGATCGTGGCATGCATGGCCGGGTCGGACTCCTGGTACCACGAGAAGGCATCACTCGCTCGCATGAACTCGTCTCGTGTGGACATGGTGTCCTCCCGAGCTTTTCGTCCAGCCAACGCGTGGGACCGGGCCGCCGGCAGGGCCGAACGTTCTTCCGGGACAGGACTTTGGCCCTGCCCGCACCGGTCGAGGCGCCGGACCGCGAGGTGCGACAAGGGGTGGTCCAGGACGAGTTGGGGGAAGCGGGTCCTGAACCACCCCGGTACCGGCCCGGGCGGGGAAACCAGGCCGGTGGTCGAGGTCACGGCCAGTGCATGCCGAACGTGGAGTCACCGTCGTGCAGGTGCGACTGGTCCGTACCGTGGCGGCGTCCCAACAGGAACAGCGCGACCGCCAGGCAAGACAGGACGGTCAGTCCGAACAGCACGTGACCCACCTGCACGCCCGGGAGTGCGATCCCGACGACGATTCCGGCGATGAGGATGACCGTTGCCAGCACACAGAGTGGCCGTAGTTCGCGTCTCATGCTGCCTCTTTTCTTCGACGGCACCACCTATAGCGTCCAGCCACCGGAGGATTCCCGGCAGGGCACAAGGTCGTCCGCCTGCCGGCCCGAAGTCCCACGGTCAGCGAGACCGCGGCAGGGTCGGTGTCGCACCGGCCACTGGTGACGCCACGCGGCCGGGGCGGCGGCGTCCCCCGACGGCTACAGCTCCCCGGTGGATTCGTGCCGGTGAGTAGTGCTGGCACCGGGTTGTTCACTCCGTGGTGGTCAGCGACATGGCTGACCCACTTTTACACTGGGATGTGATGTCCTGGTTCTCGGTGATCAGCCGATCCCCTCCCATGACGGGATCGAGTTGACGGGTGATGAAGATTCCGAAGCCGAAAACCAGAACGCTGGCGGAGGATCACACTGATGGTTCCACCGAGGCTCAGTTGCGTCAGGCGCAGCGGTTGGAGAGTCTGGGCATGCTCGCCGGTGGGGTGGCGCATGATTTCAACAACCTGTTGGCGGTGATCACGAGCTTCGGGACGTTCGTGGCCGAGGAGATCGAGGCGGCTTCG
>NZ_DASQCC010000064.1:0-75013 GCF_035634895.1 Actinophytocola sp.
TGGGTGTCACCAAACACCCGTCTGAAGCCCTCGAGCACCGGGTTCGCCTGGATCGTCGCGTTGCCAAGGTCTCCGGCCGCCAGCAGGGCGTTGACCAGTGATATTCCCGCGGAGAGCGTGTACTCGTGGTCGTCGCCGAACCACATCGCCGCGTCGTGTTGGTTCTCCCACGCCGTCGAGACCGCCTCGGTGGTCTGCCCGAGCTTGCGCATTGCCATGACCTGGACGCGAATGGCGAGCAGCACCTGTGAGTGCTTGTCGCCGACCACCTCGCGATAGCTGGGCAGCGTCGCGCCGAGCACGTCGAGGGTGTCGCGGTACCGGCCCAACCCGTACAGGTCCCTGGCGAGGTTGCAGCGGGCGAGCAATGCCCTCGGGTAGCGGTCACGTCCCTCCTGCTCCCACTCCGCGACGATGTCCTGGTCGATCCTGTGGGCCTCGGTGAAGCGTCCCAGCAGGCGGTGGGTCACCGCGATGTTGTTGCGGTTGATGCGTGACGTCTCGCGGTCGTCGGGATCACTGCGCTCGAGGTTGTCGGCCTCGATGGCGAGCGCCTCGTCGTACCTACCATCGATGCGCAGATCATGGGCCCGGCGGTTGCGGAGCGTGGTGCGGTACTCGTGGTCCTCGCCGAACACCGGGTGGCGGTCCATGTAGGCCATCGACTCGATGGTCAGCCGTTGGGCCTCGGCGTACTTCCCGAGTGCGCGCAACGCGTTCGCGAGATGGTCATTGGCCAGGACGGTGAACTCGTGGTCCATCTGGTCGTTGCGCTCCAGGGAGTCGGCGGCGAGTTGCCGGCTCAGGGCCATGCTCTCGTCGTAGTGGCCGACCTTGTACAGGTAGCGCGCCTGGTCCAGTACCACGCGCCGGGCCTCGGAGTCGCTGGCGACGGCCAGGTCGGCGCGGTGGATGTGGGGGCCGACGTCGTGGTAGTGCGGCCAGAACCGTGGGTCGTCCGGCTCGCCGGGGTTCGCGGCGGCCAGGATGGCTCTCAGGTTGTCCCGGCCGCGGGTCAGTCTGTCCTTGTCCAGCCAGTCGCGCAGGACGCTCTGGAAGACTCGGTGCATCTGCATGCGTTCGGTGGATGCGTTGAGGACGTCGATCAGGCCGTGGCGTCGTAGTTCGCGCACCGCCTTGTTCATGACCGGTTCCTGGCGGAGGGCGGTGCGCAGTGGTTCGGTCGCCTGGCCGTGTCTGCCTCGGCGGAGCAGCGCCAGCGACACCGGTTCCGACCCCAGCCAGGCGAACAGTTCCAGCAGTTGGGCCGCCGTCGCGGTCAGTTGGGCGAAGGCCACCGTCAGGGCGCTTGCCAGCGTCACCGGGTAGCCGGCCGCCGTCGCCCTGGGGTCGGACAGGATCTCCCGGGACTGTTCGTCCAGGCGGCTGATGAGGGTGGACACCGAGGTTCCCGTGGCCACGTGCCAGTTCGCCACCTGGTCGACGGCCAGTGGCAGGTCGCCCACCTTCTCGGCGACCTTGTTCGCTTCGGTGGTCGCCATGTTCGCGGCTCTGAGGCGTAGCAGGTCGATGCTCTCGGTGCGTTCGAACACCCCGATGTCGAGGGTCGGGCCGTGTTGGTGCCAGTCGGGGTCCCGGGACGTGATCAGCATCTTGCCGGTGCCGATGGGACGGATCAGCTGCTGCCGGTCCGGTGACCGCGCGTTGTCGAAGACCAGCAGCCAGAACTGGGTGCTCCTCCGCAGCTCGTCCAGCACCTGCGCTGCGGGGTGCTGCATCGTGTCGCTGCGCGGGAGGTTCAGGCGGGTGCCCAGTTCCGCCAGTGACGCGCGCAGTGGCGGCGTGTGCTCGGCCGGCACCCACCAGATCACGTCGTACTCGTCGCGGAAGCGGTACACGTACTCGGCGGCCAGCTGTGTCTTGCCGGCGCCGCCTATACCGGTCAGCGTCAGGAGTGGGGCGCCGGTGCGGAGGATCTCGTGGATCGCGCGGAGTTGGTGTTCCCGGCCCACGAACCGGGTGTTCCTGGGTGGTGGGTCGCCGCCCACCTCGTCGCTCACCGGTTGTCTGGTGGGCTCCGGGGGTGCGGGTTCCGGTGCGCGTTCGGGGGTTGTCCCACCGCCTTCGCAGGCCAGCCACAGGCGTTGGAAGCGGGCCAGCACCGTGGGGAGGTCCGGGGCCGGTTCGTCCGGTTGGTAGACCGCGAACTCGGTCAGGTAGCGGACCACGGTCTCGTACTTGAGCCAGCTCGGTCGGGTGGTGCCGCGCAGCATGGCGCTCACCGTTTCGTGGCTCACGGTGTCGCGCAGGTCGTGGCGCTGGCGGATGTCGTGGCTTATCTTTCTCCGGCTCGGCAGGCCGGCGCGGGCGTGTAGTTCGCGTAGTGAGTCGACCAGTTCGCGGGTTGGCGGCTCGGGTTCTTTGCTGTCGGCCACTCGCCACCCCTCGACGGTCCCGGCGTCATGTGTCAGGGACTGTCAAATTGTGTCAGGTGGGTTGGTGCGGTCACAACGGTTGACGCCAGTAGCTGTCAAGTTTTCGCCCTGTTCTGACCGGTAATCGTCCGCCTCTCATGGTTGTCGGAAGAATTGGTGGTGGGCATCGAGGGGAGTGGTCGAGGATGCGGGTCTTCGTTTCCTACGCGCGGCGGTCCGGACGGCACCTACGCCAGGTTCGGGAATTCTGTGAGTTTCTGCTGACGCTGCACATCGATATTCGGTTCGACGAGTTCGCGGGGCTCGAGCGGCGGGACTGGTCTTTGTGGAGCATTCGGGAGGTGCTCGCCGCGGATTTCGTTCTGGTCATCGCGTCGACGGCTTATCGGGCGCGTGCCGAGGAGGTGCTGCCGGCCGGTTCGGGGGACGGGGTGCCCGGCGAGGCCGCCTTCCTGCGTGACCGCCTCGCCTACGACCGGGCTACCTGGCAGCGGAAGATCCTGCCGGTCGTGCTGCCCGGCGGGCGGGTCGACGAGATACCGCTGTTCCTCACGCCCTACTCCAGCACCCGCTACGAGGTCACGGCCTTCACGCCCGACGGGGCGGCGCTGCTGCTGGCGGCGCTGGGGCTGGTGACCGGCTCGACATGACCGCGGCCGACAGCCAGACCAGCGACCCGCCCGCCGCCAGGTGGACGGCGCTCGTCAACGGGGTGTCGGGGAGCTTCGCGGCGATGGCCAGCACCGGGAACGCCACCAGGTACGCCACGGCCGGGACCGTGGGGTGGACCCTCGCGCGGAGCATGGCCGTGCCGAACAGGACCGTACCCGCCGCGAAGATCAGGGCGCTGGCCAGCAACGCCGCACCGGTCGGGCCCTTCAGCAGGTCCTTCACCACCGCGTCGTCCAGGAAGAACAGGGTCGTGTTCAGGGTGAACGCGGCGCCGCCGAACAGGCCGAGGCCCACGGCATTGGCCGTGAACGCGACCGCGCCGAAGGTGCCCGCCGCCGCGCTCTGCCGCAGGTGCAGGACGACGAGCAGCGGGACGGCCAGTGCCGGGGACAGCGCCAGGACGAAACTCGTCGGGGCGGTCTCGCCGGTCACGGCCTCCACCGCGGAGGGCAGCGCGACACACAGGCCGGCGGCCACGCCGCACCACGCACCCAGTCTGGTCAGCATGTGGAACTCCTTGGGGGACAACGGGATACCGCGGCAAACGGTAGGAACCGGGAGGCGTGTGCCGACAGTGCCGGGTGGGCACAGTCCGGTTGGCCGGACGGCACGTGTCGTTGGGCCCGACTTCCGGTCGGTCGCGGTGAACCGCCGTAGGCTCGGGGGATGGTTACGCGGGTCGTGCCGTGGGTGTCCGGCGCGGTGTACGGGATCGTGTTGCTCGCCGGGCTCTACTACGCCCTCGGCGGCCTCGGCGCGGCCGACCCCTTGCGGTTGCTCGGGTTCGTCGCCGCGATCGCGGCCTTGTTCGTCGTCGAGGCGCTCGACCGGACCGGGCCGCGGGCGCTCCTGATCCTCGTGCGGCTCGCGTTGTTCATCGTCGTCGTCGCGTTCGACGAGTCGGGGCTGTCGCGGGTGTTGTTCGTGCTCGTGCCCTTCGCCGCCTACCTGGCCTTCGGGCGGACGGTCGGGCTCGTGCTCGGCGGGGTGTGCCTGGCGCTTCTCGTCGGCGGATTCGCGGTCCGGGTGCCCGGCTGGTACCGCGACGCCAACTACGTCTCCGACGTGCTCATGTTCAGCATGGGGCTCGTCCTGGCGCTCGCCATGGCCGGCGTCGCCGACCGGGAGCGGCGTGGCGCCGCGCGCATCGCCGAGCTGTCCGCCGCGGCCGAGCGGAACCGGCTGGCCCGCGACCTCCACGACAGCCTCGGCCACCACCTCACCGCGATCTCGATCCAGTTGGCGAAGGCCGACGCCTTCGCCTCGCGGGACCCGGCCGTCGCCGGGCAGGCCCTGGCCGACGCGCGGCGCTCGGTCGGGCTCGCGCTCGACGACGTCCGGGCGTCGGTCGGCACGTTGCGGGCCGAGCCGGTACGGCTGGTCGACGCGCTCGCCGGGCTCGCGGACGTCACGCTGCGGGTGGAAGGGGAGGAGCGGGACCTCGACCAGGCCGCGGTCACCGCCCTGCACCGGGCCGCGCAGGAGGCGGTCACCAACGCGCGGCGGCACGGGCGGGCCACGCTGGTGACCGTGACCGTCACGTTCGGTGCCGAGGACACCCGGTTGGTGGTCACCGACGACGGGCGCGGGTTCGCGCCGGACGCACCGCACAGCGGGTTCGGGTTGCTCGGGTTACGCGAACGGGCGGCCTTGCTGGGCGGCACGTCGACGGTCGACAGCTCGCCGGGCACCGGCACGCGGGTGACGGTGACCGTGCCGCGGACGGCGATACTTCACTCATGACCGTGCGGGTGCTCGTCGTGGACGACCAGCGGCTGGTGCGGGAGGGCATCGCGTCGCTGCTCGGCATCCAGCCGGGGATCGAGGTGGTCGGCATGGCGGCCGACGGCAGGGACGCGGTGGAGCAGACCCTCGCGCTGGGCCCGGACGTCGTGCTGATGGACGTGCGGATGCCGGAGATGGACGGGGTGGACGCGGTCGCCGTGCTGCGCCGCCGGGCACCCGGCTGCCGCGTGGTGATGCTGACGACGTTCGACGACGAGGAGTACGTCGTGCAGGCGCTGCGGGCCGGGGCCGCCGGGTACCTGCTGAAGGACCTGCCCGCCGCGGAGCTGGCCGAGGCCGTGCGGCTGGCGCACGCCGGGGTGAACCAGCTCGACCACGCGGCCGCCCGGCACGTCGCGGCGGCGCTCTCGGCGCGCTCGGCGGACGTGCTGACCAGCAGGGAGGTCGACGTGCTGCGGATGGTCGCGGCCGGTGCCACCAACCGGGAGATCGCGGCGCGCCTGTACCTGTCCGAGGGCACCGTGAAGAACCACATCTCGCGCATCCTCGGCCGGCTCGGCCTGCGGCACCGCACGCAGGCCGCGATCTACGCCCGCGACAACGGCCTGTGCTAACGGCCGAGCGGGTTCGCCTCGACGAGCTCCTCGGGGGCGGACAGGCGCCAGGCCTCGTAGACCAGCTCGGTCAGCTCGTCCAGGTCGATCTTCTGGAGGTAGACGACCACCCAGCCGAAGCCGCCCGCGGTGAACTGGATCTCGAAGACGTCCGGGCGCTCGGCGACCAGTGCCAGCTGCTCGGACAGGGTCTGCTTGAGGCCCACCGTCCTGGTGCGAGGCCAGTAGTAGCCGAACCGCCTGCCGCACACGCTGTACGACGTGTAGTCGCGTGCCTGGGCACTCGTGACCTCGGCGAGGTCGTCCACCATACGAAGGAACACACGATCGGGCACACCCACGCCGTCATTCTGGCGTACGGGCCGGGCGCGGCACACGCCCCACGCGGCATGTGGCAGCGTCCACAGCCAGCGAGAAACCCTCATCCGGGGAGGTGGCCGCGCGGCCTGCCGTTTAGGCTCGGCACGCCGAACCGTACGAAGGGGAGTGTGCGTGCAGGAGATCGCGGTCTTCAGTGGCAGTGCCCATCCCGAGCTGGCCGAGGAGATCTGCGAGCACCTGAGGGTCCCGCTGCTGCCGGTGCGGACCACGCGCTTCGCCAACGACTGTCTGGAGGTCCAGCTCCAGGCCAACTGCCGGGAGCGGGACGTCTTCCTCATCCAACCGCTGGTCAAGCCGGTTCAGGAGAACCTCGTCGAGCTGTTGCTCATGATCGACGCAGCGCGGGGCGCCTCCGCCGCGCGGACCACGGTCGTCATGCCGCACTACTCCTACGCACGGTCGGACAAGAAGGACGCGCCACGCATCTCCATCGGCGGGCGCCTCGTCGCGGACCTGCTCGTCGCGGCGGGCGCGAGCCGGGTGCTGGCGATGACGTTGCACTCCCCGCAGGTGCACGGGTTCTTCAGCGTCCCCGTCGACCACCTGCACGCCCTGCGTGAGCTGGCTCTCTACTTCCGCCGCTACGACCTGTCCAACACGATCGTGGTGTCGCCCGACCTGGGCAACGCGAAGGCGGCGTCGCACTTCGCGCGGTTCCTGGACGTGCCGGTCGCGGCCGGCGCCAAGCAGCGGTTCAGCGACGACCGCGTCGAGATCACGTCGATCATCGGCGAGGTGAGCGGCCGGGACGTCATCGTGCTCGACGACGAGATCGCCCGCGGCAGCACGGTCGTCGAGCTGCTGGCCAAGCTGGCCGAGCGCAGGGTGCGGTCGGTTCGCGTGGCCTGCACGCACGGGCTGTTCGCCGACGGAGCGCTCGGCCGGATCGGCGGCCGGTCGGAGGTCGTCGAGATCGTCTGCACCAACACCGTCCCGATCACCGAGCGCTCCACGAAGCTGACGGTGCTCTCCATCGCCCCCGCGCTCGCGGAGGCCATGCGCCGCATCCACGACGGCGAGTCCGTCAGCGCCCTGTTCGACGCGGCTATCGTTGCGGGTTCTGGTTCTGCCGGTTGACGATCGCGGTCGCGCTCTCGCCGGTGTAGGCGGGGCTCTCGACCGGCTCGTGGCTGGCCTGCACCCGCACGCTTGGGGACTCCATCGCCGCCTGGTTCGCGGCCCGGCGTGCCTCCCGCTCGACGCTGACCTGCTCGTACTCCTCGCGGTCGCGGATCCTGGCCAGCGTCGACACCGCGATCCAGTGCGCGACGCCGAGCAGTATCAGGATGATGCCGAGTCGCAGCACGACGCCCTTGACCTGGTCGTCCGTCGGCATTCCGATCGTCGACACCAGCGCCAGCACGCCCAGCGTGCCCAGGTGGAACACCACGGTCACGAGCGTCGTCAACGACGCCGCCGACGCCTTGGGGGTGGCCTGCTGGAGGAACTGGCGGCCGTTGCGGTAGATGATCTGCCCGTCGATCAGGACCAGCACGGTGCCGATGACGAGGAATGCCACATAACTGTTGCTGTTCATGGCTTACGCACCTTCTCGTCCGGTGAGTGGACCTGTGGGTACCCGCCCGTCGTGCGAGGAAACCGTTCAACCGCCGTGTTTATCGCCGGCGTGCCCGGGTAGCCGAGGTCGGGGCACTTTGGAAGAACAGAAAGGCGCGATTGATGCTTCCCCTGCTTTTGGTCCTGTTATTGGTTCTCGTCCTGTTCGGTGTCGGCTTCGCCGTGAAGGCCCTGTGGATCGTCGCAGGCATCCTGCTCGTCGCCTGGCTCCTCGGGTTCGTGTTCCGGTCGCCGGCCGGTACGGGTAGCGGTCGCTGGTACCGCTGGTAGGACGGTTTCACCGCACCGGCGGTCGGGTCCTCGTGACCCGGCCGCCGGTGCCATGTTTGGACTCGCGCGTGGCCGGGGTAATCCGTAGCCGCCCGAGAAACTCTCAGGAGGGTGTGTCATGCGCGAGGACCACGAACCCCAGGCCACCGCTCACCAGCTGGTGAACTGCGTGCTCGAGGCCGACTCCGACGGCCTGACCGAGACGCTGGAGACGGTCATGGACCAGCCGAGCGATGAGCTGCGTCCCTACATTCGCGAGGTCGTCGCGGAGCTGATCAGCGTGGCCACCGCGGCCGTGCGTGGCAGCACCCAGCATGTCCCGGGTACCGCGGCGTTCGCGGTGGACCTGCGGGACGACGCCAACGACCAGGTGGGCATCGACGACCTCGACCCGCCCGTGCGCGCCACGATCCGGGCGATGCTCGCCGAGCTGAACGGCAGCCCGGAGGACGCCTCGTTCCAGCTGGACCTGGCCGTGCACGGCATAGACCGGCGGACCGGCGTCGACACCGTGCGGCGGGCGCTGACGATGACCATCGGGCTACTGCACTGGAGCGAGCAGCCGGAGCGAGTGGAGGCGGTCATGAACCCCGAACCGACCGCCGACGAGGACGACGACCGCTGACGGTCACCAGACGTCCCCGGCCCGCCAGTCGCAGGTGAGGTCCGCGGTCAGCTCGACCGGCCGCACCGGCAGGACGTACACACCGTCGTCGTCATCGGGTGTTCTGGTGATCCCGTTCGGGGTCAACGCCCAGGTTCGGCCCTGCCACCGCCGCCAGCCGCGGGCCAGGTAGAACGGGACGCCCATCTCGGAGCTGCCCAGCGCGCCGAGCTCGTACGCGCCGCGGATGATCCGTTCCACCGGCGCCATCACGGCCGCACCGATGCCGCGGC
The DNA here is from genome assembly GCF_035634895.1 of Actinophytocola sp. Taxonomy (GTDB): domain Bacteria; phylum Actinomycetota; class Actinomycetes; order Mycobacteriales; family Pseudonocardiaceae; genus Actinophytocola. The sequence continues at coordinate 8,555 of NZ_DASQCC010000064.1, forward strand.
GTCGCCGGTCGGCCCGCACGGCGACGCCTTCCACGTAACCGGCGCGCAGCGCCCTGCCCTGGTGCAGAAGGCGGCGCTGGACGACGGCCGCGTGACCGACCAGCTCGTCACCGTCCCACGCCATGGCGTGCATGCCGCCGAGTGAGTGATCCCAGTCGGCGTCGCCGAAGCCGTTGTCGAACGCGGTGTCGAGCAACGCGCGAACGGCGGTCAGCGTGGCGGGGGCCAGGTCGGCGGTGTGGGCCACGACGACGTTCACGACCAGACCTCGAACGGTTCCTCGACACGCTCGCCCGCGAGGAAGGCCGCCAGCAGCTCCGGCAGCCGGCCGGGGTAGCAACGTTGTTCCATGGCAAGGACTTCCGCCTGCGGCCACCAGCGGCTGTCGACGTAGGAGGCCCGCTCGTAGTCCAGCTGGCCGCCCACGTCGACCGGCGGCGCGACCCCCGCGACCCGCGCGGTGACCACGACCTCGTCCTGTATCCGGCGACCGTCCCGGAAACGGAAGGTGGCCGTCCTGGTCCAGTTCGGCGGACCGAACCGCAGCGCGGTCAGCCCGGTCTCCTCCCGCAGCTCGCGGACGGCGGTGTCCAGATAGGACTCACCGGGGTCGATGCCGCCGCCGGGCAGCTCCCACCACGTGCCGAGCGCCGGGAGGTGCGGGCTGCGGGTGTGGAACAGCAGGATCTGGCCGAGCTCGTCGAGGACGACCAGCCGGACCGCGGCACGTCGTTCGACAGGCAGGTCGTCCGGCAGCTCCACTGGTCAGCCTCCCCGGAGTCGGCGTCCTCGTGCGTGCGGGCGACCCGGATCCACCGACCCGACCACCGCGTCCCCGGCACGCAAAGCTAGTGTCCCGCGCCGGAAATCAGGCAACTAATTCGGCGGCCCAGCTTCCCGCTGGCGGCGTTGCCGGTTCGCCCAGGTACGACCCAGTACGAGGGCGAACCGGCGTCTTGCCAGCAGAAACCCGGATCCACCGACTTAATCACCGCATTCCCGGCGCGGGACACTAGCCGATGTCCTTGACGCGTTGGGTGAGCGCCATGCGGGTGGCGGCCCAGCGCTCGTTCTCGGCGACCTGCTGGGTGGCGTGGAAGTCCATGGGCCGCAACGGAATGCCCAACGAGTCACGCTTGTAATTGGCGAGCTGGCAGGTGTAGACGGTGAAGTGCTCGTGCTCCTCGGTGTCGCGGACCCGCAGCTTGGCGTAGTGCGCGGCGGCCCCGTCGGCGGCGATCAGGGTCGCGATGCCGTTGCGGGCGAGGTTGGCGCGTGAGTTGACGCTGGCGACCGCGACGAGGATCGCGGCGCGGTCGTTGGTGGCGAGCAGTTCGGCGGTGCACAGCAACATCACGTGCGGGTACCCGTCCTCGTCGACCGTGACGAAGGGGAAGGCCTGCTCGTCCTGGTCCGGCCGCGGCCAGGTCTCCAGCAGCAGGGCCAGCTCCGCGGGCACGCTCATTCCGTCCACACCGGAACTCTAGCGGCAACTTCGGCGAAGTCGATCACCCGCTTACCGTGGGTGGACACGGCTCAGCAGGCTGTCGACAAGTTCCGGCAGGGACCGCTCGCCCGAGCTCTCCAACCACAGCGCGCCCGCGGTGCGGATGGTCGCCAGGTAGTTCGCGGCCATCAGTCGCGCGAGCTCGTCGTCCGCGCCCCGGTCCGTCAGCGCCGCCGCCAGGTCGCGCTCGCGGGCCATCTGGTCGGTCGCCTGGCGTGCCAGCAGCGACGGGTGGCGCCGCAGCAGCCGCAGCTGCTCCACCCACTCCGGGGACGGCACGGCCTGGCCGAGGAACTGGTCGGCCGCCGCGCGGCGCAGTGCCTCCCACGGCCGCTCGTCCGCGGGGCGGGCGCGGAGCAGCGACAGGAGCAGCTCGGTACGCTCGCGGTCCGCGTGGAGGATCGCGTCCTCCTTGTTCGCGAAGTAGTTCGAGAACGTCCGCCGGGACACGCCGGCCTCGTCCGCGATGTCCTCGACCGTCACGCCGTCCAGCCCGCACGCCATCGCCAGGCGCAGTGCGGCCTCGTGCAGCGACTGGCGGGTAGCGGCCTTCTTCCTGGTCCGCAGTGTGTCGACGGCCTCCACGCCGTCCAGCCTAGCGAGGGAATACCCTGCTCATTGCGCAAGTTTGCACATTGCGCAAGAATTAACCCGAACGGAGGGGTCACATGGTGTCGTCCGACGTGGCGGCCGAGCACCGGCGCAGGCTCGAGTCGCTGTCCGGGCTGCTGCTCGCGCTGTTCGTGGCCATGATCAGCTCGACGGTCGTGTCGATCGCGCTGCCGCGGATCATCGGCGAGCTGAACGGCACGCAGACGCAGTACACGTGGGTGGTCACGGCGACGCTGCTGACGGCGACGGCCACCACGCCGATCTGGGGCAAGCTCGCCGACCTGTTCAACAAGAAGACGCTGCTCCAGACCGCGATCGTGATCTTCGTGGTCGGCTCGGTGATCAGCGGGTTCAGCCAGGACACCACCCAGCTCATCGCCGCCCGCGCGTTCCAGGGCATCGGCATGGGCGGCGTGCAGGCACTCGCCCAGGTCGTGATGGCGGCGATCATCCCGCCCCGCGAGCGCGGGCGCTACAACGGCTACCTCGGCGCGGTCATGGCCGTCGCGACCGTCGGCGGGCCGCTGCTCGGCGGCCTGATCGTGGACGTGTCGTGGCTCGGCTGGCGGTGGTGCTTCTTCGTCGGCGTGCCGATCGCGGCCGCGGCGTTCGCCGTGCTGCAGCGGACGCTGAAGCTGGAGACCCTGCGCCGCGAGAACGTCCAGGTCGACTACCTCGGCGCGACCCTGATCGCCGCCGGCGTGAGCGTCCTGCTGATCTGGGTGTCCTTCGTCGACAACTCGTTCGGCTGGCTGTCCTGGGAGACCGCGGCGATGGTGGGCGGCGGCGTCGTGCTGCTCGCGCTGGCCGTGCTGGTCGAGTCGCGGGTGCGCGAACCCGTCGTGCCACTGCGGATCATCGTCCGGCGCCAGCCCGCGCTGGCCATCGTCGCCAGCGTCTCGGCCGGGCTCGCCATGTACGGGGGCGCGGTGTTCCTCGGCCAGTACTTCCAGATCGGCCGCGGCTACACGCCGACGGAGGCCGGCCTGCTGACGATCCCGCTGATGGCCGGCGTGCTGCTCGCCTCGACCCTGAGCGGCCGGCTGATCAGCCGCACGGGCACGGTCAAGCCCTACATCGTCGCCGGTTCGGTCCTGCTGGCGCTCGGGTTCCTCGGGCTCGGCCTGATGGACCACGGCACGCCGCTGTGGATGGTGGACGCCGCGATGGCGGTCGCCGGTATCGGCGTCGGCATGACCATGCAGAACCTGGTGCTGGCGGTGCAGAACGACGTCGCACTGCGGGATCTGGGCGCGGCGACCGGCGCGGTGACGTTCTTCCGCTCGCTCGGCGGCACGATCGGGGTGTCCGTGCTGGGCGCGGTGCTCGCCAACCGGGTCACCGCCGACCTCTCGACGGCTCTGCACGTGCCGGCCGGCACGTCCTCGACGGGTGAGGTCAGCGCGCTGAACCTGACCGCGCTGCCGCCGGGGGTGCAGCAGGTCGTGCACACGGTCTACGGCGACGCGACGGCACACGTCTTCCTGCTGTCCGCGGCGGTGGCCGTGGTCGGCGTGCTCGCGGCGCTCCTGTTGAAGCCGATCACGTTGCGTACCACCATCGACCTGGAGAAGAAGGAAGAGAAGCCCGTTTCGGACCCCGTCGTGGGATAGGGAGGCGAGATGAGCGGCAGCGCGGCCGCCTTCGGTTCCACAGTGGAGCACTTCGGTCCCCGGCCGGAGCCGTCGGCGCGGGCCATCCTGGTCGGCGTCGACGGCTCCGACACGGCGATGCGCGCGGCGGCGTTCGCCGTCGGCCTGGCCAGGCGGCAGGGGTACCGGCTGATCGTCGCGTTCGTCGCGACCCACTCGGCGCTGGCCGCCATGGGCCCGGCCGTCGCGGCGGCCCAGGAGGCGGTCGAGGAGCTCGACTCGGAGCTGCGGTCGACCGCCCGCCGCGCGGCCGAGGAGCTGGACATCCCGATCATGTTCCTGAAGGCCTACGGCGACCCGTTCACCCGGCTGCGCGACGCGGCCGACCAGTGCCAGGTCGACACGGTGGTGGTGGGGGCCTCGATGAGCGCGGGACACCGCTTCGCCGGCTCGGTCGCGACCAAGCTCATCCGCGCCGGCCACTGGCCCGTGCTCGTGGTGCCCTAGAACGAGAGGCTGTCGGCGTCGTCGCTCAGCACCGAGAGGACGCCGTCGATGTCGGCGAGCGCGGCGGTGAGGTCGTTGACCGAGCCCGCGCCCTGGACGTTGAGCCACACGGTCACCGCGCCGGCCTCGTCGTGCTGGTCGATGTCCAGCTCGCCGACGGTGAAGTTCCGTTTCGTGCACGCGGCGAGCACCAGCCGGAGCACGCCGCGGCCGTCCGCGTAGGTCAGGCGCAGGCGGGTCTGGGCGTACCTGGACCGGGGGAGCCGGGCGGCGAGCGGCGTGAAGGCGAAGACCACGAGGAAGTGCGCGGCGGCGACGACGATCGCCAGCAACCACAGGCCGGCGCCGGCGGCCATGCCGACCGCCGTGGTCAGCCAGACGACCGCCGCGGTGGTCAGGCCGCGGACGGCGTCGCGGCGCACGAAGATCAGCCCGCCGCCGATGAACCCGATGCCCGACACGATCTGCGCCGCGATCCGCGACGGGTCGAGGGTGACGTGGTCGCCGAGCACGTCGAAGAAGCCGTACTTGGAGACGAGCATCATCAGCGCGGCGGCGATGCCGACGAGCGTGTGCGTGCGCAGGCCGGCGCTCTTCTGCCGGATCTCACGCTCCAGCCCGATCGCGGCGGACAGCACCAGCGCGAGGCCGAGGTCGAACATCTGCGTCCAACCCTGGCCCATGGCCTCGGTGGGGGAGGGCAGTGCCATCGGTTCAGGCTAAGCCAGTCCGCCCCGCCCCGGACAGTTCTCACCCGCGGCGACCTCGGGATCGGGGGCTGTCACTCTGCGTTAGACTTGACCCACCCTGTGTTGATGGAGGTCCTCATGCGGCGTCGGCGGTTGGTCGCGGGACTGGTCGGCCTGGCACTCGCCGGCGCCACGCTCACCGGCACGGCCGGCGCGGACGAGCGTCTCGTCGCGTACGCGCAGCGGGCGGCCGGACAGCGCGTCGTCTACTCCTACCCGGGGCTGACCCCGCCGGAGAGCCTGCTCGCCCGCATCCGCGCCGGCGAGGCGGCCGGGGTGATCTTCTTCGGCGAGAACATCGCCAGCCGCGCGCAGATCAGCGGGGTGGTGGGGCAGCTGCGTGCCGCCGCCGCGCAGAGTCCCGACCCGTACCCGCTCCTGCTGATGACCGACCAGGAAGGTGGCCTGGTCCGCCGCCTCCCCGGCGAGCCCGCCTTGTCCCACAAGGACATCGGGCAGTCCGCCGACCCGGGCTCCGCCGCGACCGCCGCCGGCCGCGGCGCGGGGCAGAACCTGGCCGGCGTCGGCATGAACGTCAACCTCGCACCCGTGCTCGACGTCTTCCACGCGCCGGGCGACCTGATGGACTCCTACGAGCGGTCGTTCAGCGGCACCGCCTCGGTGGCCGGGACCCTCGGCGCCGACTACGTCACCGCGGAGCAGGCGGTGGGGGTCGCCGCGACCGTGAAGCACTTTCCCGGGCTGGGCAAGGCGAACGCGGACGAGAACACCGACACCCGGCCGGTGACCCTGAACGTGCCGCTGTCCACGCTGCGCGGCGTCGACGAGGCGCCGTACCAGCGGGCCATCGCGGCCGGGGCGAAGCTCGTCATGCTCTCGTGGGCCGTCTACCCGGCGCTCGACGCCGGCCGGCCCGCGGGACTCTCGGCGACGGTCGTGCGGGAACTGCGGTCCCGCACCGGGTTCACGGGCGTCACGTGCACGGACGCGCTGGAGGCCGGTGCACTGCGCGACTACGGCTCGACCGGCGACCGGGCGGTGCTCGCCGCCCAGGCCGGCGACGACCTCGTCCTCGCGTCCGCACGGGACGTGAGCCAGGGCGCCGCGGCGGCGGACGCCCTGGCCGGCGCCCTCACCGACGGCACGCTCGACAGCGGTGCCTTCGGCGAGGCGCTGGCCAGGGTCAACGCGTTGCGTGCCAGCCTGGGCTAGACGCCCACCGGCACCCGCTCGCGGGGCGGCTCGCCGCCGTCACCCGACGAGACCGCGTCCAGGCTGGTGCCCTCGACGTCCACGTTCGGCAGGATCCGGTCCAGCCAGCGCGGTAGCCACCACGCCCGCCTGCCGAGCATCCACATCAGCGCCGGCACGATCGTCATCCGCACGACGAACGCGTCCACCGCGACACCGACCGCCAGCGCGAAGCCGATCGACTGGATCAGCGAGTCCTCCGCGAACACGAAGCCCGCGAACACGCTCGTCATGATCAACGCCGCCGCCACGACCACCCGGGCGCCGTGTGCGAAGCCGGACACGACCGCCTCACGTGGTTCGGTGCCGTGGACGTAGTCCTCGCGCATCCTGGTCACCAGGAACACCTGGTAGTCCATCGCGAGTCCGAAGAGGACGCCGATCAGCAGGACCGGCAGCATGCTCATGATCGGCCCGGTCGACTCGACACCGAGCAGGTCGGTCAGCCAGCCCCACTGGAACACCGCGACCACCGCGCCGAACGTCGCCGCCACCGACGCCAGGAACCCGAGCGTCGCCTTCAGCGGCACGATCACCGACCGGAACACCAGCATCAGCAACAGGAACGCGAGCCCGACGATCAGCGCGAGGTACGGGATCATCGCGTCGGCCAGCTTCTGCGACACGTCGATGTTCGCCGCCGTCTGGCCGGTCACCGAGACCTTCGCGCCGGTGTCGTCACCGACCTTGGCCGCCGCGCCACGGATGTCCGCGACGAGGCCCTCGGTCGCGGCGTCGCTCGGACCGGTCCTCGGGATCACGTTGATGATCATCGTGTCGCCGGCGCGGTTGGGCCGCGGCGGGAGCACGGCCGCGACGCCGAGCTCGTTGATCCGCTTGGTCGTGTCGGCCACGGCGCCCTGGGGGTCACGCGCGCCCGCGGTGTCCACGACGACGATCAGCGGGCCGTTCGCGCCCGGTCCGAAGCCCTTGGTCACCAGCTCGTACGCCTTGTGCTGCGAGCTTTCCGGTGCCGCGGTCGCGTCGTTGGGCAGGCCGAGCTGCATGCTGGCGGCCGGGATGGCGACCACGGCCAGGCCGAGGACCGCGATGCCCAGCACCGCGCCCCGGTGTCGCCCGACGAAGCGGGCCCACCGCTCGCCCATGCTGGCGCTGCCGGGCTTCGGGCCGCCCCGCAGGCCCCGGAGCCGGCCGCGGATCTTGTCACCCGTGAAGCCGAGGATCGCCGGCAGCAGCGTGAGCGCGATGAGCACGGCGATGACCACCGTGGCCGCGGCCGCGAGACCCATCTCGCCGAGGAACGGGATGCCGACGACGGTCAGCCCGCCGAGCGCGACGATCACCGTCAGGCCCGCGAACACCACGGCCGACCCGGCGGTGCCGGCCGCGCGGCCGGCGGCCTGCTCGTGGTCGAGACCACTGGCCAGCTCGGTGCGGTAGCGGGACACGATGAACAGCGCGTAGTCGATGCCGACCGCGAGGCCGATCATCAGCGCGAGCACCGGCGTGTTGTTGTTCAGCTCGGTGAGGCCGGACAGCGTCAGCAGCCCGCTCAGACCGATCCCGACGCCGATGAGCGCGGTGAGCAGCGGCAGGCCGGCGGCCAGCAGCGACCCGAAGGTGATCACGAGGACGATGGCCGCGACGACGACCCCCAGACCCTCGGTGGCGCCCGTCTCGGGCGCGCCACGCACGGCGTCACCGCCGATCTTGGCGTGCAGGCCGGAGGAATGTGCGGCGGCGAGGAGTGCCTCGCGGTCGGCGTCGGTCAGCTCGACCGCCTGTTTGGGGTAGCTGACCTGGATGAGCGCGAGGGTACCGTCACGGGAGAAGGACTGCGCCTGGAACGGGTCGACCGCGTTCGCCACCTCCGGCGCGTTCCGCAGCGCCGTGTAGACCTCGCGCAGCTCGGCCTGGTTGGCCGGGTACTTGACGAAGTTCTGGCCCTCGGGCGCCTGCAGCACGACGCGGGCGGTGCCGCCGCCGATGTGCGCCTCGGGGAAGGTCTTCTTCAGATGGTCGATCGCCTGCTGGGACTCGGTGCCCGGGATCGAGACCGAGTTGGACATCGTGCCGGAGAACCCGACCGCGCCGATGCCGATGCCGATGAGCACCGCCGCCCAGACACCGGTGACGAGCCACCGTCGCCTGAAGGACGCGCGCCCGAGCCGGTAAAGGAATGTGGCCACCCCTGGACCCCCACTCAATCTTTCGTCGTCGTTCGTTACGGTTACCGAAGCTAGCCGATCGGCAAGTAGAGGCCAAGCCGATCGGCAAGTATGTGACTAGCCGAACAGCAAGCAGTGAGCTTGCCGAACGGTAAACTGAGGAGGTACCGTTGAACTCTCAGCGACTCATCGAGGAGGGCGCGATGACGGCCGTGAGAGGTGAGACCCGCGCGCGGCTGCTGGACACCGCACTCGGGTTGTTCACCGTGCACGGCGTCGAGGGCACCTCGCTGCAGATGATCGCCGACGTGCTCGGGGTCACGAAGGCCGCGGTCTACTACCACTTCAAGACGAAGGACGAGATCACCGAGGCGGTCGCGCAGCCCGCGCTGGACGAGCTGGTGGCGATCCTCGACCACGCGGCCACGATGAGCCGCCCCGGCCCGCGCACCGACTACGTGATCGACGAGTTCGTGGACCTGGTCGTGCGCAACAGGGTGCTCGTGGCCGTGCTGTGCAGCGACCCGGGGATCATCCGCGCGACCGACCGGATCCTGGTCGGCGAGGAGAGCATCCTGAGCCGTCTGCAGGCCATGCTGACCGGCCCGAGCGCGGACGAGGGTGCCCAGGTCGCGTGCCAGGTGGCGCTCGCAGGCGTCGCGATGGTCGGCGGCTCGCCGATCCTCGTGGACATGGACGACGAGACCCTCCGCCACCACCTCGTCGACGCCATGCGCCGCCAGGTGGGCCGCCCGCGCAAGCGGGACTAGTGTCCCGCGCCGGGAATGCGGTGATTGAGTCGGTGGATCCGGGTTTCTGCTGGCAAGGCGCCGGTTCGTCCTCGTACTGGGTGGTACTTGGGCGGACCGGCAACGCCGCCAGCGGGAAGCTGGGCCGCTGAATTAGTTGCCTGATTTCCGGCGCGGGACACTAGCTGCGCTTCGACACGCGGCGGAACACCAGCACCAGCGCGACCACGGCCAGCAGCGGGATCAACGGCCGGTGCACCGCCGTCGCCGCCGCCGGGCGGACCCGTTCCGGCAGTCGCTGCGTCAGCTCGTCCGCACGGTGGCGCAGGGCCTCGACCTTGTCGTGGGCGCGGGCCTTGATGTCCACCTTGTCACCGAGCGCGGCCACGGTCCGCGCCAGCTCCTGGCGGGTGAGCTCCGCGTCCATCCGCAGGTCCTCGTCGGTGGGAGGCTGGCCGGGCATCGTCAGCCGCTCCTGTTCGTCGGTCACCGGTGGGCCTCCTTCGCCGCCTGGATGTCGTGCTTGACCGCCTGGATGTCTTCCTTCGCGCTCTCCAGCGCGGGCGAGGGCACCGGAGCGCTCTGCCGCAGCTGCTTGCGGGCGAGCAGGATCGCCACGCCGGCCACGGCGAACAGCGCCCCGGCGACGATCAGCGCCGCACCCCACGCCGGCAGGACCAGCGCCAGCAGCAACACCGCGGCGGCGACCAGGACCGCGCCGCCGTAGAAGGCGAACAGCCCACCCGCACCCGCGATGCCGATGCCCAGGCCGGCGTGCTTCGCCTTGCCCTTCAGCTCCCGGACGGCGAGGGTGGCCTCGGTCCGCGCCAGGTGCTTCAACTGCTCGGTCAGCTCGCGAACCAGCTCGGCCGTCGATTTCTCCGTCGTCGCGGTCATGAACTCCCACCTCCTGCCCGGGTGGCTACCCGCGCGTGTGACCTGCAAACACAGGGGGTACCCGGGCCCCGTGCGAGCACTGATACCGAACGGAACAGGGGACCCGGTCCCGGCCCCGACCACGGCGACACCGATCATGGACGCGAGTGGTCGGCGAAGCGAGTGGTCGGCGAAGACCGTGGTGACGATGGCGGCGAACCTGCACGCGGTCGCGACGGCGCTCACCCGGCAGCCGATTCCGGCCTGACAGAGGAGAAAGCGAGTGAACGTCAACAAGATCATCTACAAACCGGTCGGCATGCTGGTCGGGGTGCTCGGCGGGCTGGCCGCCAACATCGTGTTCAACAAGGTGTGGGCCAAGGTCGCCGGCGGCGACGAGGCCCCGGACGCCACCGACAAGAAGGCGACCTGGGGACAGGTGCTGCTCGCGGCGACCATCCAGGGAGCGATCTTCGGCGTGGTGAAGGCCGCGATCGACCGCGGCGGCGCGGAGGGCTACCGCAAGGTCACCGGCGAATGGCCGGACGACTGAGACTCTCGGCGGAGCGACCCGTTACGGCGGGACGCACGGGCAGCGGAGCGGACGGCCGGCGGCACCTCGACACCGCCGGCCGCGCCCGCTCCGAGGAAAGCCAGGAGGCGTGGACCTGACCGCGGTGCGCATCGCCGGGCCGGAGCCGCACAGCGTCGACTGGCCGTTGCCGGTGACCGCCGGCGCCGCGCTCGACCCCTGGCACCGCCCGGGTTCGGCGGGGCGTGGTTCCCGACCTTTCCGCCGAAGTCTCGGGCGGCGCCGCGGGACGCGGCCCCTCTGTCCTATGTGTACATACGGCCGCGTGGGCTGATCGGGTCACGGCTTGAGCAGGATCTTGATCGCGCCGTCCTGCTTCTTCTGGAAGATCTCGTAGGCATGCGGGGCGTCGGCCAACGGAAGCTGGTGGGTCGCGAGGTCCTCGGTGCCCAGCGGGTCGTCGTCGCCGGCGAGCAGGGGCAGGATGTCGTCGGTCCACCGGTGGACGTTCGCCTGGCCCATGCGCAGCTGGATCTGCTTGTCGAACATGTCCATCATCGGCATCGGGTCGAGCATGCCTCCGTAGACGCCGGACAGCGACACCGTGCCGCCGCGCCGGACCGTCTCGATCGCCGCGAGGATCGCGGCCATCCGGTCGACGCCGGCCTTCTCCGTCACCTTCGCCGCGATCGGCTTGGGCAGCAACGACGTCAGGTCCTGCGCGATCTTGCCGACCCACGAGCCGTGTGCCTCCATGCCCACCGCGTCGATCACCGAGTCCGGGCCGCGGCCCGCCGTGCGGGCCCGGATGGCCTCCACCGTGCCGGGCTTGTCGAGATCGACCGTGGCCACGCCGTACTTCCTCGCCAGGGCAAGACGTTCCGGCACCCGGTCGACGCCGATCACCAGCCCGGCGCCGAGGTGCCTGGCGATCCGGCAGCTCATCTGCCCGATCGGGCCCAACCCGAACACCGCGACGCTGCCACCCTCGGGAACCGAGGCGTACCGCACGGCCTGCCACGCCGTCGGCAGCACGTCGGACAGGTACACGAACCGCTCGTCCGGTGGTCCCTCCGGCACCAGGATCGGGCCGTACTGGGCCTGCGGCACCCGCAGGTACTCCGCCTGCCCACCCGGCACCTGGCCGTACAGCTTGGTGTAGCCGAACAGCGCCGCGCCCTTGCCGGCATCCCGCACCTGCGTGGTCTCGCACTGCGACTGCAGGCCCTGCCGGCACATGAAGCAGTGCCCGCACGAGATGTTGAACGGCACCACCACGCGGTCGCCCGGCTTGAGGTTGGCGACCTCGGTGCCGACCTCCTCGACCACGCCCATCGGCTCGTGGCCGAGCACGTCGCCGGGGTCGATGAACGACCCGAGCACCTCGTACAGGTGCAGGTCCGACCCGCAGATCCCGGACGAGGTCACCCGGATGATCGCGTCGGTCGGCTCACGGATCTCCGGGTCCGGCACGGTCTCGACGCGCACATCCCGTTTTCCTTGCCAGGTAACGGCTCTCACAGCTCCTCCTCGGCCCGCACGGGTCTCGGCGCCGAGGCGGCCAGGACCTCGCCGGTTGGTTCGACGACGGTCGGCTCGCGCGAGGAGAAGGTATGGCGGGGTCAGCTCGACCGGCCCTCGGTCGCGACGTTCGTTCACGTTGCCGAGCCCATGCCGGTCACCACCGGTGAGCAGGACCCGCCTGTGCCGCGACAGCCATGTGCTCCTCCCACGAGTGGATCTCGTCGGACTACCCGAACGCTCCGGCCTCAATCGCTCACCAAGAGTGATAACCCGGATGGGTGGAGGTCATTCGACGAGCCAGCCGTTGCGTGCCGCGAGCACGCCGGCGTGGAAGCGGGTCCGCGCGCCGAGCTGGTCGAGCAGCTCGGCCACCCGCCGGGTCACCGTGCGTGGGCTGATCCCCAGCTGCCGCGCGATGGTCTCGTCCTTCGCGCCCGCCGCCAGCAGTGTCAGCAGCCCCACGTCCGGCTGCGCGGCGACCGGGCCGGGCACCACCGGCGACGACTGCTCCCACAGCAGCTCGAACAGCACGACCAACGCGTCCAGCAACGCGCACTTCCGTACCACCAAAGCGTTTTCCACCATGTCGTCGAGCATCAGCGGCAGCAGCGCGACCGAGCGGTCCGCGATCGCGAGCTTCATCGGCAGCTTCGGGTGCAGCCGCGACTGCTCGCCCTTCTCGATCGCCCGCTGCACCGCCTCCAGCGCGCCGGGCGGTTCCAGCGACTCCGGCGCGTACAAGCCGCGCACCACCACGTCGTCGGACAGCCGCGTCGTGACCTCCTCCTCGGCCGGCTCGACCGGCGCGGCGTACGGTGGCCGGTCGATCACGAGCAGTTCCCTTTCGCAGCCTCGAACCAGCGCCCGGTACCGGTGGCCGACCGCCCGCCGGCCGACGAGGATCTCCAGCAGCTCGTCGGGCTGCCGCGGCCCGCTCATCTCTGCCGCGAGCGCGCGGGCGTTGACCTGCACCGTGGTCAGCTCGCTCTGGCGGCGGGCGACCAGCAGGTCGATGGCCGTGTCGGGACGGGCCGCGAGCAGCCGGACGGGCCGCCCCGGCGCCCGCGTGACCAGGCCCGACTCCTCGAGTTCCGCCACCGCACGCCGGGTCGCCGTCGTCGACCGTGCGAGTGCACGTGCAAGTTCCGTTGCGGTACGGCCGGGATCGGCGAGCAGTGCGCGGTAGACGGACTCGGCGAACTGGCTGATTCCCAGTGCCTCAAGCATCGCGTCATCCTGGCCAGTTCTCGCCATGGCGGCAACACGCCACGCCTGATCGTTCCTTCGCCCATTCGGATGCCGTAGGACTGGGCCATGCATCTGCCGCGAGTTCCCGCACGTCTCGCGGCGCTGCTGACCTGTCTCGTCGCTGGCGTCGGCGTGTCGACGGCAGCGGCAGCGGCCGCACCCACGGCGGCCGCCACGGTGGCCGGCCCGGCCTCGGCTCCCGCCGGGTCGGCCGCCGCGGTAACGCTGATCACCGGCGACACGGCGAACCTGACACGCGACGCCGCGGGCCAACCCAGGGTGAGCGTGACGCCCGCGGGGGATCGCCCGACGTCGTTCACGACCCTGCGCGACGGCGACGACCTGTACGTCGTGCCGTCGTCGGTCGAGCACCTGGTGCCGGACACGCTCGATCTCGAGCTGTTCAACGTCACCGGCCTGCTCGCCCAGGGGTACGGGGACGCGCGGACGGACTCGCTGCCGGTGATCGTCCGCGGCGGGACCGCCGGCCTACGTGCCGCGGACTCGGTTTCCCTGCCCAGCATCGGGGCGACCGCCACGCGGTTGCCGAAGCGGGGCGGGTTCGCCACCACACGGGTGGCTGGTGGCACGAAGGTGTGGTTGGACCGGCGCGTGACCGCCGCCGACCTGGACGCGAACCTCACGCAGATCGGCGCGCCGCAGGCATGGGACGCGGGTCTGTCGGGCGCCGGGGTGGACGTCGCGGTGCTGGACACCGGCATCGACGGCGACCACCCGGACCTGCGCGGGAAAGTCGTGGCACAGGCCAACTTCACCGACGACCCGACCGCCGGGGACGGCCACGGACACGGCACCCACGTGGCTTCGGTCATCGGCGGCACCGGGGCGGCGGCGGGCGGCGCACGCAAGGGGGTCGCGTACGGCGCCCGCCTGCTGTCCGGCAAGGTGCTGGACTCCACGGGAGGCGGCCAGCTGTCGTGGCTCATCCGCGGCATGGAGTGGGCCGCCGCCGAGGGCGCGGACATCGTGAACATCAGCCTGGGCGCCGACGCGGGCAACGGCGACGACCCGACCGCGCAGGCACTCGACAAGCTGACCGCCGAGACCGGCACCCTGTTCGTGGTCGCGGCCGGCAACACCGGTCCCGGCTTCGGATCCGTTGCCACGCCGGGCATCGCGGCGAGCGCGCTGACCGTCGGCGCGGGCGACGCCGCCGGCCTGCGGCCGTTCTTCTCCGGCCAGGGGCCGGCGCGGGGCACCTACCGGGCCAAGCCGGACATCACCGCGCCGGGCGTGTCGGTCACCGGCGCGCTGCACGGGACCGACGGCTACACGCGGATGACCGGCACGTCCCAGGCGACGCCGCACGTCGCAGGCGCGGCCGCGCTGCTGAAGCAGCGCCACCCCGACTGGGACTGGCGCCGGCTCAAGAACGCGCTGATGACGACCGCGGACGCGAAGCTCCCGACGCCGAGCCCGTACGTGGAGGGCGCGGGGCAGCTGGACCTTCCCGGGGCGCTGACCGACACGCTCCAACTCGACCGCGGCAACGTGGACTTCGGCTACCTCAGGTACGGCCAGAACACGGGGCCGCGGTCGGTCACGTTGACGCTGGACAACGACGGCACGGCGCCCGAGACGGTGTCGCTGACCGACGAGGAGCGCGACATCGACGGCGGGCTCGCGCCCGGTGGGATGGTGACCGTGACGCCCGCGTCCGTGACGGTGCCGCCGGGCGGCAGCTCGTCGGTGACCGTCACCCTGACCCCGTCGGTACTCGGCGTGTTCGGCGGCGCGGTGACCCTTACCCGGCCGGGAAAGCAGCCGACGCGGCTGCCGCTGGGCCTGTACGAGGAGGCGCCGCGGCGGGACGTCTCGGTGACCGTGCTGAACCGGCGCGGCGAGCCCGACGCGTACGGGACAGTGTGGCTCGCGAACATGGCGGCGATGTACCCGACGACCGGCGGCGGCTTCGAGATCCTGCAGTTGGACGAGAACGGGCGGGGGACCGCGCGGCTTGCGCCCGGCCCGATCAGCGCGGTGGCGCGGGTCGTGACGCCCGCGTCCGGCGACACACCGGAGACGGTTTCCCTCGCGGGCACACCGGAGCTGACGGTGGACCGCGATGTCTCCTACACGATCGACGCGCGGAAGGCGAAGCCGCTCGGACCGGTTCGCGTCGACGGCGCCCGCACCACGGTGTCCACCGCGTCCGTCCACTATGGACGCGAGGACGCGCTCGGTGACGGCGGCATCAGCGACGGGATCTACGCGACCGGCGACCAGCTGGCGAGTGTCTTCGTCCAGCCGACCGGCCCGGTGCGCACCGGCCGGGCGACGTTCCAGACCCGTTGGGAGCTCGACAGCGGCGACGACACCTACGCGGTCGTGCTCGGCGCGCCGACGGTGCCGGACCCGCCGGCGTACCGGGTGCGGCGGTCGAGCCTCGCCCGCCTGGACGCCGAGTACCGGACGCTGGGGCGTACGGACTCGTACCTGACGTACCGGACGGCGTTCACGGACCTGGTGTACGCCACGGGGGTGTTCGTGCATCCGTTGGCGGCGCCGGTGAAGCGGACGGAGTGGGTGACCGCCGACGTGCGGTGGCGGCAGTGCGTTGCCGGCCCTCAGGAGGGAGTAGCCGTGCTGTGCCAGCCGACCACGACGTACCGGGCGGGGGAGCGGAGACCGGCGGTGTGGTTCCGCGGTCCGGTCCCGGCCGTGACGTCCGCGACGCACAACCGGACGCGGATCGAGCTGCCGGTGGACCTGAGCGACGGCACGCACGAGGGCTCGGTCCGTGTCGTCGCCGCGGCGGGCGACGACGTCTATCGCCTGTACCGCAACGGCGTCGAGCAGCCGAGGTTCGGGGACAGCTGGTACTTCGACACCCCGCCGGAGCCCGCGACGTTCCGCCTGGAGCACACCTCGCGACCGGACAGGTCGCTGCTGGCGATCGGCGCCAGCACGTCGACGGTGTGGACGTTCCCGTCGCAGGCGCCGACGGACCCGGACCAGTTCGCCACGGTGCCCAGGCTGTTGTCGATCGACTACCAGCCGGGCGCCGACGGGATGGGACGGTTGCCGTCCCGGCGCATCTTCGACCTGGGCGTGCGCGTGACGTCCTGGGGCGACGGTCTCCGGCTGGAGCCGGGGACGCTGCGGTTCTGGGCGTCGGTGGACCATGGGCGGCGCTGGCACGCGGGCCTGGTGGTGCCGAACCGGGACGGGACGTACCGAGTGGTGGTGCCCGGGGTGCTGACGCGGTCGGGACAGCCGGTGTCGGTGCGGGCGGAGGCCACGGCCGCGGCGGGCCGCGCGGTCGCGCAGACCGTGATCGACGCCTATCCCGTGCGGTGACCACATCGTGATGGGCTCCTGAGTAGTCGTACGCATCCGCCGGCCGAGGCAGGTTGGTGTACTGGCGGATATGGCTGACCAGATCTCGGCGTCCCTTCCGCGCCTGGCCGAAGCACTCCTGGAGGTCGGCACCCGTCTGGGGGAGATCGGCGCGGAACTGCACGCCCTCACGCCTCGGCCGGACGAGCCCGCCCCTCCCGGCGGCATTCCGTTGGGGCACGGACCTTCCGTGTCCGGCGCGAGCGCACCGGCCGACCGGCCGCGGCCGAGCGAGGCCGGCGCGCGGCCTGGACCCGAGTCGTCCGCGGGTGACCGGCCGCCCGCCGCCGGTCCCGCCGAGCCCGACTCGTCCGCTCGCTCCGCGGCGGGCCAGGCGCCTCCCGCGACCGGCTCTCCGTCCGCGCACGTTGGGCCCGGGGTGCTCGCGCCGGGCCAGTGGTGGCCGGGAGTGCCCACCGGGACGGGCCACCGTGGCCCCGCTCAGCCCGTCGGCGGGTGGCCGGCCACCGCCACCCACGGCCAGCAGCCGCCCCCGGGAACGCCTCCCGGCGGCCTCCCCGGTTGGGGCGCCCCGCAGCCCTACCCGTACGGCCCGCCCACCCCACCGCCTCCGCCCGGTCCCACCCTCTGGGAGCGCCTCAGCCGCGACGGTGCCGGTAGCCGCATCCTCGCCTGGGCAGGCGGCGTCGTCACCCTCGCCGGTGTCGTGCTGCTTCTCGTCCTCGCCATCCAGCGCGGGTACCTCGGACCGCTGCCGCGGGTCCTGCTCGGCGCCGGTCTCGGCGTCGTCCTCACCGCCATCGGCATGTGGCTGCACCGCAGTCCCACCGCCCGCACCGGTGCCTACGCCCTCGCCGCCACCGGGGTCGCCGTCGGCTATCTCGCCGTGGTCGCCGCCACCACGCTCTACGGGTTCCTCCCGCCCTGGGGCGGGCTCCTGGCCGGCCTCGTCGTCACCGCCGCCGGGATCGCCCTCGCCGGGCTCTGGGACTCGCAACCGCTCGCGGTCTTCGTGGTCGTCTGCTGCGCCGTGTCGGCCCCGATCATCACCAATGGGTTCGACGCGCTCCTCATGAGCTTCCTGCTCGTCCTCCTCCTCGGCGCGACACCCGTCCAGCTCGCCAAGCGCTGGAGCGGGCTGCTCCTCGCCGCGGGGTTGCCGCCCGTCGTGGTCTGCCTCGTCGAGATCGGCCTCGCGGCCGACCACCGCCTCGACCGGGACGCGGTGACCACCGCGGTGCTCGCCGGCATCACCAGCGGAGTCGTCATCCTGCTCGCGGTCGTCACCGCGCTGCGCCGCCCCGAGGACGGCTTCACCGTCGTGATGCTGTGCCTCGCACCCGTGCCAGGGCTGATCGCCGCGATCCTGCTGCCCCGCACCGGCGCCACGATCCTCGCCGCCGCCGTCGGTGTGCTGCTCCTCGCCGTCTGGCTGCTCGGCGCCCGGCTTCCGCGCACGTTCGGGCTGATCGCGGGCGGTCTCGCGTCGCTCGCCTTCCTCCAGGCCACCGCCACCTTCTTCGACGGGGACGCCCGTCCCATCGCGTTCCTCGCCGAGGCGTTGGTACTCACCGTGGTCGCCGCCCGGCTGCGGCTCGTTCCGGCGCTCGCGCCGGCCGGGCTCTTCGCGCTCGTCGGGTACGTCCTCGGGCTCGTGTTCACCGCGCGGCCGGACCTGCTCGTGCGACCCCGGCCCGGCGGCACGGACGCCGGCGCGGCCGTGTCCCTCGGGGTGACCGGCGCGTTGTACGCCGCGGTCGCGATCACGTTGTGCTGGGCCGTTTTCCGCCTCGGCGTGCTGGCCGGCGACGATCATGCGCCGCATGGCTGGGTGCCCGCCGGACTGCTGGCGCTGTACGGCTCCACGGCGACGTTCCTGGCCGCCGGACTGCTGGTCTCGCCGGACCGGGACGGCTTCCTGCTCGGTCACGTGCTCGTCACGGTCTCGTGGACCGTCGCCGCGTTCGTCCTGCTGCTACGCGGAATCGACTCGGTGCCGCTGCGGCTCGCCGGGCTGTCGCTGGTGGTCGCGGCGCTCGCCAAGCTCGTCCTGTTCGATCTGTCCTCTTTGGACGGCATGGCACGTGTCGCGGCGTTCCTCGTCGCCGGGCTGGTGCTGCTCGCGGCCGGCGCGCGGTACGCCAAGCTCGTCGCGGGACGTGCCCGGCCGTAACTCTCCGCACGGCGCGGCCGTTCACCCGTGTCGGGTGATTTCGCGGTGGCTCGACACGGACCCCTACGCGTCCGACGGCGGGATGTGCCTGGGACCCGACTGGAGTTTTTCTGGGCGTGCCGGCACGGATGCGGGCGGGTGGTGCACTATCTAGGGGTGAGTCCCGAAGATCCGGAGCGGTTGTACGTGGCGCTGGGGCACAACCGCGGTGACTTCCACCCGGACGCACCCTGGAACCGCGACCTGGTCGACCAGCACCGCATGTGGTGTCTCGACCAGCGCGAACGTGGCTGGTTGCTGCCGGGCGAGGTGCCGGCGGACAACCTGACGATCTTCGCCACGGCCTCCCGGTCCGAGCTGGCGCGGGTGCTGGACCTGGACCCGCTGGTCACGGCCGGCGTACGCCACTACGCCATCACCAGCTGCTTCGCCGTCGAACCCGCGGTCGACCTGCTCAGCGACCCACTCTGCTGACGGTCGCCTGACACAGCCGATCTTCGCGACCGCGCGTTCCTGACCGGTTCGCGTTCGGGGGTCCCGCTTCCGCGGCTCTCCCTCGCCTCTCCGAGGTCAGGCCTTCGGCGAGGTGGAACTTCTCCGAAGCCTTGTCTCCTGGTTCCACTCCTCTGCTCCCGCAACGAAACATCCTGTATTGACTATATAGATGTCCAAATTTTTTGCCTGGGATTGTGGACTGGGGCGAGGGAGGGTGAGTGGGCAACCCAGCACACGCAAAAGCGCACAGAAGGGCGGGGACGCGCGCCAGGGACCGCCGTCGAACGGGGCTTCGAGCGCGCCGGGCCGGTGCTACTGGACCGGTGCGCTCTCGATGACCGTCCAGCCGGTGTGCTTGCCGTTGAGGGCGTCGCCGGAGGAACGGCGGCGGACACGGCGGTAGATCCACGGCAGCACGTGATCCCAGTAGTACCTGGCCTCCCCGAGCGCGCCACGCGGCAGCGGCGACCTGGCGCGGTCACCCGCCGGCGCGTCATACCCGAGGGCCGTGAGCACGCGGCTCGCCACCCGCCGGTGCCCGGCCGCGTTGAGGTGCAGCCGGTCGGCGGACCAGTAGCCCGGCCGCCGCAGCTCGACGTCGCGAAAGCAGTCCACGAACGTGATGTCGTTGGCGGCGGCCAGTTCGGCGGCCCCGATGGTCAGTTCCTCGCCGCGGCGGCGGATCGTCCTGCCGAAAGGCAGCCCGTCCGACGGATCCCCACCGCTGAGCAACACCAGCCGGACACCTGCCTCCGCGCAGCGCCGCACCGCCAGCTCGGTGAGCTCGATCAACCGTGCCACGTCGGTGTTCGGGCGGAGCATGTCGTTGCCGCCGCCGTTGAACGTCATCAGCGTGGGTGCCGGGTCGAGCGTGAGGGCCGCGTCGAGCTGGTCGGTGACGATCGACTCGAGCAGGCGGCCGCGGATCGCGAGGTTGGCGTACTGGACGGTCTCGCGGCCGGCCGCCAGGCCCGCGGCCACCAGGTCGGCCCAGCCACGCACCGTGCCGTCCTGAAGCTCGTCGCCTACCCCCTCGGTGAAGCTGTCACCGATCGCCACGTACCGCACCCGCACACCCTCCCGCCGACCTGCTCCTAACCCCTCAACTCTGCTCCCGGGCGGGTCCGTCCGGCCATATGGCCATGGTCACGCCGCCGCTCGCGGACCGGGTCTGGCTACGTCATTCGTCCCGGGCCGCGGGACCGGGCGAGCTCCTACCCTGGGTGGATGGACGTGTCGTTCGGCACCATCTGGGAGGCCGTCGCCCGGGAGATGCCCGAGGTGGTGGCGGTTTCCGAGCCGGGCGCGACCGCACCTACGCCGAGTTCGAGGACCGGGCCGCGCGCCTCGCGACCGTGCTCACCGACGCCGGGGTCGGGCCGGGGGACAAGGTCGCCTGCTACCTCCACAACTGCGCCGCCTACCTCGAGACCGTGTTCGCCGCGTTCAAGATCGGGGCGGTGCCGGTCAACGTCAACTACCGCTACACCCGCGACGAGCTGACCGACCTGCTCACCGACGCCGACGCCGCGGCCCTCGTCTTCGCCCGTGAGCTCGCCGCCAACGTCGCCCACGCCGTCACGCACGTCCCCACCCTCCGCGTCGCCATCGAGGCGGGTGGCGAGGAGCTGGACCGCCTCCTCGCCACGAGACCACCCAGGCCGGCGGAAACCCGCCCCGGTGACGACCAGCTCTTCATGTACACCGGGGGCACCACCGGCAGGCCCAAGGGCGTCATCTGGCGCCAGAGCGACCTCATGCACGCCGTGGTCGTGCCCATCTACGGTCCCCTGGGCGTCCCCGGCCTCCCCGCCACCCTCGACGAGGCCGTCGCCGTCGCGGTCACCAACGCCGGGAGGGCACCGGTCACGCTGCCCGTCGTCCCGCTCATGCATGGCACCGGCCTGTTCAACTCGATGGGCGCCCTGCTGGTCGGCGGCCGGGTGATCACCACTCGCCCCGGCCGGCTCGACCCCCGGCACGTCTGGGAAACCGTTGCCCGCCAACGGGTCAGCACTCTCATCGTCGCCGGCAACGCCGTCTGCCGGCCGCTCGTCGACGAGCTGGCCGTGCGTACGCACGACCTGAGCTCGCTCCGGTCGGTGATCAGCTCGGGCACCGCGCTCAGCGACCACCTCAAGCACGCACTGCACCGGCGTGCCGAGGTCACGATCTTCGACGCCATCGCGTCCAGCGAGGGCGGTCCCTTCGCGTTCGCCGTCACCTCGTCGGTGGACGACCTCCCGTCCCGGTTCCGCCCGGTCCCTGCCACCAGGGTCTTCGCCGACGGAGATCGGGAGGCCGCGCCGGGAGAGGTGGGCGTCCTCGGCTACAGCGGGCCGATGCCGCTCGGCTACCACAAGGACACGGCCAAGACCGCGGCCACCTTCCGCGTGATCGACGGCGTCCGGTACTCGGTTCCCGGCGACCTCGTCGAGGTCGAGTCCGACGGCGCGATCAGGTTCCTCGGCCGCGGCTCCGGTGTCATCAACACGGGCGGTGAGAAGGTTCACCCACAGGAGGTCGAGGACGTCCTGCTGGCTCACCCGGACGTGACCGACGCGGTCGTCGTCGGCGTGCCGGACGAGACCTGGGGCGAGCGTGTCGCCGCGGTCGTCGCCGTCTCGAACCCCGCGGTGACCGGGCTGCGGGAGCACGTGCGCCGCCACCTGGCCGGCTACAAGGTCCCGCGCACGGTCGTGCTCCTCACCGAGCTGGCGCGGACGCCGACCGGCAAGGTGGAGATCGCGTGGGCGAGGCGGGTCGCCTCCTCAGCGGGCGATCAGCAGGGCGACCACCGCGAGCGCGGCGGGTAGCGCCTGGACGAACAGGATCCGCTTCGTGGCCGTCGCGGCGCCGTACAGCCCGGCGACGATCACGCAGACGAGGCCGTAGAGCGTGAGCTGGAACTGATCCGCGACCAGGCCCCACACGAGCGCCGCGGCGAGGAAACCGTTGTACAGGCCCTGGTTCGCGGCCAGCACCTTGGTCTCCTCGGCGAACTCCGCGGTCAGGCCGAAGCCCGCGCGGGTGCGTGGTGCGGTCCACAGGAACATCTCCAGGACCAGGATGTAGACGTGGATCAGGGCGACGAGCCCGACCAGTACGTCCGCGACGACGCTCACACGCGTTCCTCTCCTCAAAGGGGTGACCGGACGGTATCGCTGTCAGGGTGGCTTCGTCGTGTTACCGGCGTGTGCGTGTCGTGTCAGCGCCGAGGTCGATCGTTGCCGGCATGACAGCTTTTGTGGAGTGCGAGGGCCTGGTGAAGCGGTACGGCCGTACGACAGCACTCGCCGGTGTCGATCTCGCCGTGCCGCGCGGCACGGTGTCGGGGCTGCTGGGACCGAACGGCGCCGGGAAGACGACCGTGGTGCGGATCCTGGCGACGCTGCTCGACCCGGACGCCGGCGCGGCGCGCGTCGGCGGGTTCTCGGTGACCGAGGACCCGGAGCGGGTGCGTGGGCTGATCGGGTTGACCGGGCAGTTCGCGGCCGTGGACGAGGCGCTGACCGGGTTCGAGAACCTGGTGCTCGTGGGGCGGCTCTTGGAGCTGCCCCGGCGGCTCGCCCGCGCGCGGGCGAGCGAGCTGGTGGACCGGTTCGGGCTGACCGAGGCCGCGGGACGGCTGGTGAAGACGTACTCGGGCGGGATGCGCAGACGGCTCGACGTCGCGGCCAGCCTGGTGGCGGCCCCGGCGGTGCTGTTCCTGGACGAGCCGACGACGGGCCTGGACCCTCGGTCGCGGGGCGAGGTGTGGGACCTGGTGCGCTCGCTCGTCCGCGAGGGGACGACCGTGCTGCTGACGACCCAGTACCTGGAGGAGGTCGACCAGCTCGCGAACGGCATCGTGGTGCTCGACGAGGGGCGGGTCGTGCGGACCGGCACCCCGGCCCAGCTGAAGGCGGCCGTCGGTGGGCAGACCCTGCACGTCCGCCCGGCGGACCACGACCGCCTGGCGGAGGTCCGGAGGATCGTGGTCGCCGCGGTCCGGGGGAACCTCCACGAACAGGACTCGCCCGACGAGACGTCCGTGTCGGTGGCGTTGCCGCCCGGTGGTTCCGCCGGGGCCGTGTTGGCCGAGATCGGTACCCGGCTCGGCGGGGCCGGGATCGAGGTCGCCGAGCTGGGGGTTCGGCTGGCCAGTCTCGACGAGGTCTTCCTCGCGCTCACGGGACAGGGCGCATGAGCCCCGTCCGTGCCGCCCGGCACTCGCTCACGCTGGCCCGGCGCAACCTCACGAAGTTCCGGCACACACCGGACCAGCTGCTCGACGTCCTGCTGATGCCGGTCACCTTCGTTCTCATGTTCGTCTTCCTGTTCGGCAACGCGGTGTCCGGCGACTGGCGCACCTACCTGCAGTTCGTCATCCCCGGGATCGCCGTGCAGGCCCTCATGTTCGCCACGCTCGGCACGGCCGTCTCCCTCAACACAGACCTCCGCACGGGGATCTTCGACCGCTTCCGCAGCCTCCCCGTCGCCCGGTCCGCGCCGCTCGTCGGCCACATTCTCGGCGACGCGCTCAAGTACGTGCTGTCGATCGCGCTCGTGTTCGGGTTCGGCGCGGTACTCGGCTTCCGGCCGCACGGCGGCCCACAGGCCCTGCTCGCCGCCCTCGGGTTGCTGCTCGCGTTCGCGTTCGCCATGTGCTGGATCGCCACCCTGATCGGGGTCGTGGCGCGGACGGCGGAGGTCGTGCAGGCGTTGAGCCTGGTGCTGATCTTCCCGTTCACCTTCGGCAGCAACGTCTTCGTGCCCACCGGCAAGCTCCCCGGCTGGCTTCAGGCCTGGGTACGCGTCAACCCGGTCACCCAGGTCTCCGACGCCGTGCGGGCGTTCGTGCTCGACCGGCCCGCCGGCGACTCGGTCACCTGGTGTCTACTGTGGACAGTGGCCATCATCGTGGTGTTCGCGCCCCTCGCGGTGCTCGCCTACCGCCGGCGGTAGCAGCTCGGCGCGGGCCGCCGCCGAGTCCACTGTGGACGCTGTGGTGAACTCCTCGTCGAAGGCCGGCCCCAGTGCCGCACGGGCCGCCGACTCCGTGTCCCGGACGTCGGGGTCGCCCATGTCCACCCCGCCACGCACCGCGGCGGCCAGGCCCAGCAGCCGGGCCGCCGCGTGCGCGTCGTCACGAGCCATCGCCACCTGGGCCATGGCCTCCGCCGCCTCGGCGGTCAGCGACCCCGCCGCGAGGTTGACACCCGCCAGCCGCAGCGCCCGGGTCAGCCGCTCGTCCGCCGCGGCGGGATCACCGGCGGCCGCGGCACCGCGGCCGGCCTCGATCAGCGCGTGCACGAGCAGGTACGTCTCCGGCCATCCCGGGTTGCCGGCCAGTTCGGACAGCAACCCGGCGAGGGTGGCCGGCCTGCCGGTGCGGCGCGCCAGCGCGGCAAGACCGATCCGGGCCATGGCCACGACCGCGCTCGCCCGGCTGTCCTCGCCGGCACGCGTCAGGTCGGCCCTGGCGCCCTCGATGTCCCCCGCCCGCAGCCGGTACCGGCCGCGTTGCGCCCGCAGCCACAGCGCGTCCGTCGTCGCACCGAGCGACTCCGTCAGCGACAGGGCCCGGTCGACCGCCTCGATCGCCTTCTCGTGGCGGCCGTACACGCTGTGCACGCCCGCCACACTGCTCGCCGCCGACGCGATGCCCCACCGGTCCCCGGACGACTCGAACCTCGTCAGCGCCGCCGCGTAGTGAGCTGCCGACGCCGGCAGTTCGCCGCGGGCGCCCGCCGTGTGGCCGGCCATCAGTTCCGCCTGTGCCGCGACCCAGTCGTCGGGGTGGGACGCCAGCTCCGCGGTGGCGGCGGCGCCGGCCGGTCCACCCAGGACCAGTGTCATGAACGCCACCGCCGGATGCCACGTGCGCGGGTCCGGCCCCGCGCACCGGCGAGCGGCCTCGGCGGCGGCCCGGCCGCGCTCGGGATCCTTCTCCGCGTGGTACATCGCGTCGAACGCGTGCACCGCCGGTGGGATCGTGCCGGCGGGCAGTGCCAGTGCCCGCCGCAGCCAGCCGGCCGCCTCGTCGTGGCTGTCGCGCAGGGTCCAGTACCAGCCCAGCGCCGCGATCAGCCGCAGCGCCGTCGCCGCGTCGCCCGCGTCCACCGCCCACCGCAACGCCGCGGACACGTTGCCGTACTCACGGTCCAGCTCCGCGAACCACCGCAGCTGCGCCGGCCCGCGCAGGTTCGGCTCTGCTTCCTCCGCCAGCGCGAGGAAGTACGCGGCATGCGCGCGGCGCACCCGCGCCGCCTCGTCGTCGGTCAGCTCGCCGGCCACGAACGCGCCGATCGTGTCGAGCATCCGGTACCGCGGCGGCCGGCCCGGCACGTCCAGCAGCTGCAGGAACGACCTGTCCACCAGGCTGGCGAGCAGGTCGTCGACGTCGCCGCACACCGCCCGCGCCGCCGCGAGCGTCGCCCCGCCCGTGAACACCGCCAGCCTGCGGGCCAGCGCCCGCTCCTCGCCGGTCAGCAGCCGCCAGCTCCAGTCGACCACCGCGAGCAGTGTCCGGTGGCGTGGCAACGCGGTCCGGTTCCCACCGGTCAGCAGCCGGAACCGGTCGGACAGCCGGGCGGCGACCTCGGCCAGCGGCATCGAGCGCAGCCGCGTGCACGCCATCTCGATCGCCAGCGGCAACCCGTCCAGGCGCCGGCAGATCTCCGCCACCGCGCCGGCGTTGTCCGCGGTGACGACGAAACCGGGACGCGCGGCGGCGGCCCGGTCGGCGAACAGCCGGACCGCCGGGTAGCCGGCGGCGGCCACGCCTTCCGGCGGCGTCGCGAGTGGACCGACCGGATGCAGGAACTCACCGCCGATGCCCAGCGGCTCACGGCTCGTCGCCACGATCCGGACGCCGGGGCACGCGGCCAGGATCCGGTCGGCCAGCCGGGCGCAGGCGTCGACGAGGTGTTCGCAGTTGTCCAGTACCAGCAACGCCTGCCGGTCGCCGAGGTCGGTGGTCAGCATCGCGACCGGGTCGCCCGCGCGGGTGCCGGGCAGGCCGGCGTGGCGCG
The DNA here is from genome assembly GCF_035634895.1 of Actinophytocola sp. Classification (GTDB taxonomy): domain Bacteria; phylum Actinomycetota; class Actinomycetes; order Mycobacteriales; family Pseudonocardiaceae; genus Actinophytocola. The sequence goes on from NZ_DASQCC010000064.1 coordinate 34,797, forward strand.
GGCCGAGCGCACCGGACACCACGGCCGGCAGCCGGTCCGCGTCGGCGACGTCGGCCAGCTCGGCCCACAACACGTCGGTGTGCCGGCCGGCCAGCTCGGCCGCGAGCCTCGTCTTGCCCGCCCCGCCGGGGCCGACGAGCGTGACGAGCCGGGCGTCGGCCAGCAGCGCGTGCAGCCGGTCCATGTCGTCCTCGCGGCCGACGAAGCTGGTCACCGGAGCACGCGGGCCGGCGCGCCTTTCGTTGCCGCCACGCAGGATCGCGGTGTGCAGGTCCCGGATCTCGGGGGAGGGGTCGGTGCCGAGCTCGGTGGCGAGCGCGCGGCGCAGGTCCGCGTAGACGGTGAGCGCCTGTGCCGGGCGGCCGGCCGCGACCAGCGCGCGCATGTAGGTGGCGGCGAGCCGTTCCCGGAGCGGGTGCGCGGCCACGAGGCCGGCCAGCTCGGCGATGTCCTCGCCGCCGGACGTCAGGTCCGCCAGGTCCTCGACCGTGCGCAGCCGCAGCTCGGTGAGCCGGGTGGCGTCGGGCAGGTCGGCCCGTGGGTCACCGCGCCCCAGTCGCAGTGCCTCGGTGAACCGGTCCCGCGCGGCGGCCGGGTCCCCGGCGTCGCGGCTGGCCCGGCCCTCGGCCGCGAGCCGCTCGAACGTGGTCACGTCGGCGTCGACGCCGGCCAGCCGGTAGCCGGCGGCCGAGTGGGCCAACTGGAGGCCGGGGAGGGTTCGGCGCAGGCGGGAGACCAGGGTCTGCAGGGCGTTCGCCGCACCCCGCGGGGGATGCGCACCCCACACGGCGTCGATCAGCTCGGCGCCGGACACCGGCCGCCCCGCGCCGAGCACGAGCCGGGCGAGCAACGTCCGCAGCCGCGTCCCGGGCACCTCGACCGGGCGGCCGGCGTCGTCGCGTACCTCCAGCGCCCCCAGCAGTCCGACTCGCACGCCGCCAGGCTCTCACACCCCGGGCGCGGCACAGGGCGACTCAGGCGCCTATGTACTCGTCGTTGGTGACGTGGTCGCCCCACTCGGTCTCCGTGCCCTCGCCCGGGGACTCCCACATGGCCAGGTGGACCATGAAGTGGCCGGGCGCCGCGCCGTGCCAGTGCCACTCGCCGGGCGGGGTGTGGATCGTGTCGCCCGCCCGGATCTCGAGCACCTCGCCGCCACGGGCCTGGATCCGGCCCACGCCGTCGACGACGTGCAGCGTCTGGCCGACGGCGTGCGCGTGCCACGCGGTGCGCGCGCCCGGCGAGAACCGGACCGTGTTGACCCGCAGGCGGGACGGCTCCTCGCCGCGCGCGATGACGTCGAACCACACGTCCCCGCTGAACAGCTCGGCCGGACCCTTCACGGTCTCCTGCTTGGGCAGGATCTCCACTCGCTCTCTCCTTTCGTCGTGACCTCCGCGCCCAGTTCTACGCTGTCGGCCGTCCGGCGGCAGGTTCTGGCATCGCGGGGCCCCTAAGCTTCTCGGCGTGGAGACCGACCTCACCCTCGCCGACGGCAGCACGTTGCACGTCTACGACACCGGCGGCGCCGGGCTCACCGTCTTCTGGCACCACGGCACCCCCAACATCGGCGCACCGCCCAAGCCTCTGTTCGCCGCCGCCGACCGCCTCGGCATCCGCTGGGTGGGCTACGACCGGCCCGGCTACGGCACCTCGACCCCACGCCCCGGCCGCGACATGGCCTCGGCCGCCACCTACGTCACCGCCGTCGCCGACGCACTGGACATCGGCGAGTTCGCGGTCATGGGTCACTCCAGCGGCGGCCCCCACACCCTCGCGACCGCTGCACTGTTGCCTGACCGCGTCCTGGCCGCCGTGAGCGTCTCCGGGCTCGCCCCGTTCGACGCCGACGGTCTCGACTGGTTCGCCGGCATGGCACCGGGCAGCGCGGGATCCCTACGCGCGGCCGCCAGCGGCCGCGCCGCGAAGGAGGCCTACGCGGCCGAGTTCGACCCCGAGACGTTCACTCCCGCCGACCACGCCGCACTCGACGGCCCGTGGTCGTGGTTCGGCGAGATCGTCCCACCGGCCATCGCGGCCGGACCAGCCCCACTGATCGACGACGACCTGGCCAACGTCGGCCCCTGGGGCTTCGACCCTGCCGACATCACCGCCCCCGTCCTCCTCATGCACGGCGACGCCGACCGCATGGTCCCCGCATCCCACAGCATCTGGCTAGCCAACCAAATCCCATCCGCCGAACTCTGGCTACGCCCCGGCGAAGGCCACATCTCCACCCTGAACCACGCCGAACCCACCCTAACCTGGCTAACCACCCATTCCCCCTAGCCAACCCCACCCGCCCAAACCACCCGCGAGTCCCGCGTTGAAACACCGCGAGTCCCGCGCTCAGACACCCCGAGTTGCGGTTTCGTGCAGGTGGCGGGTCTGTCCCAGAGGGACTGTCGCGGGAACGGCTCTGGCGCACTTTCGGTGGTGGCGTGCTGTGTTCAGCCGGGCAGGATGCGGAAGCGAAGGAGCCACCGCGCCGGAACCAGCGCTGCACAGAGTGTCCATCGTCAGGGAGATCAGCCCTGTCGGCAGGTGATGGCTGACGCACCTGAGCACCGATCCCCCGCAACGAGACATGACGTTGGGTGGTCGATCATGCTCGCCCGCACCGCCGGCCGCTTACCGTCAACGTCGACTGAAGCGATCACCTGCGGCAACACCCTCCGAACACGCAGGCGGGCGGAAATCGTGGCCACACTCACAAGCTGATCTTGCTGTCACGCTTCGCGACCACCGAATTGCGCCAGAGCCGTTTCTGCGATAGATCCGTCCCAGATCTTGGAACCGCCCCAGGGTGCGTGTGCACGAAACCGCAACTTGGTATGTGCGAACGCGGGACTCGCTATGTTTGGGCGCGGGACTCGCGGGTGGGTTGGTTGGGTGGGGTTGGGGGTGTCATGGGGGTTGCGGCGGTTTGGGTTGTGGGGAGGATGTTTTTTGTTGCTATGTGGGCTATGTAGCCGTCGGGGCGGATTAGGAGGAGGGTGTCGGTGGTTAGGCCGTAGAGGCGGGTGAACTCTGGGGAGTTGGTGGCTGCGATGGACTTCAGTGGGGCGCCTGTTGTCGGCCAGAGCAGGCCCGCCAGGGCTGTGGTTGCGCGGTCGCCGTGGGCGATGGCGGTGAAGTGGGGGCCACGGAAGGCGTCGAACAGGCGGATTTGTTCGCCCTTCGCGTCGACCAGTTCCGCGTTCGGGGCGCGGTCGCCGACCCGCAGGGTCGAGGTGCTCTCGGCGCCGGCCGGGGCCAGCGGGCCGCCGCGGTAGGTGAGCTTGAGCTGCTGCACCTCCTTGCCCCGCTTGACACTGGACGGGTCGAGCTTCGCGATGCCCTCGTACTTCTTGGTGGACAGGCCGATCACGCTCGCGGCGATCGGCAGCCGCTCGGCCTCGTAGGTGTCCAGGAGTGCCGGGTTGGCGCCGGCCAGTACCTGCGCGAGCTTCCACCCCAGGTTGTACCCGTCCTGCATGCCGGTGTTCAGCCCCTGCGCGCCCGCCGGCGTGTGCACGTGCCCGGCGTCGCCCGCGAGAAAAGCGCGGCCGCGGCGGAACGCCTCGGCCAGCCGGATGTTGGGCCGGAACAACGACTTCCACCGGATGTCGTGCACCCTGACGTCGTACCTGGCGAGGCGCCGGTTGATCTCGTCCTCGTCGGCGGGCGGCTCCTCGTCTAGCTTCAGCTGGAACATCCACTGGAACAGGTCGCCGCCGGGCAGCGGGCACGCGCCGGCCTTGATCCTGGCCCACACATGCCACCGGTCACGGGACAGCCCGGTGGTCCGGGCGTCGAAGAGCAGCACGCGTTCCAGCTCGTCGGTCGACCCGAGGAACCCGATGCCGAGCTGGTGGCGGACCGTGCTCGACCCGCCGTCGGCGCCGACGAGGTACCGGGCCGTGATCCGCTCGCCGCTCGCCAGTGTCGCCGTGACCGTCTCGTCGTCCTGGGTCAGCCCGACCAGCTCCGCGCCGAACTCCACGCTGTGGCCCAGGCTCGCCAGCCGGGCGTGCAGCGCGCGGTCGGTGCGGAACTGCGGGACCAGCCAGGTGTTGGGGTACGGGACGTCCGTGGTCGCCTCGTGGTGGGGGAACATCCGCCATGGCACGACCCACCGGCCCATGTGCACGCCGAGCTTCGGGTACTCGCTGCCGCCCGCCAGGACATCGTCGACCGCGCCGAGGTCGTCGAGGACCTCCAGCGTGCGTGGCTGCACACCCTTCGCGCGTGAACCGTCGAAGGCGTGCGGATCCTTGTCGATGACGCGAATGCCGACACCGCGGCGGGCGAGGTCGATCGCCAGCGTGCTTCCGGTCGGTCCGGCGCCGACGATGAGCACATCGACCGTTTTGTCGGCATGAGCCACCGCGAACCCCCACTGAGCACGATCAGGACGCACGAACAGCGCCAGATCGTACTCGGCGGGGGCTCACCACGTCACTACGACAACTTGAGTACCGGCTTGTACATGTCCAGCCACAGCGCGATGTCCAGCATGCGCTCCAACCCGGACCGGACGGGCTGGTCGATCCGCTCGGCCCGCGCCGCCTCGCGTACCCAGTTCCGGTCCGCGATGTCGAACACCTGATGGTCGGTCGACAGGTACTCGCGGACGTTCCGCTGCAGCCGCCGCGCGTACTCGGGATCCTGCGTGGACGGGTACGGCGACTTGACCCGGTCCACCACGGACCGCGGCAGCACGTCGGCCGTCGCCGCCCGCAGGAGGGACTTCTCCCTGCCGTCGAAGGACTTCATCGACCACGGGGTGCCGTAGACGTACTCGACGAGCCGGTGGTCGCAGAAGGGCACCCGCACCTCGAGCCCGACGGCCATGGAGGCGCGGTCCTTGCGGTCCAACAGGATCCGCACGAAATGGGTGAGGTGCAGGTAGCAGATCTCCCGCATCCGCGACTCCAGCGCCGACTCGCCCGGCAGAGCCTCCACTTTGGACAGTGAGGTGCGGTACGCGTCGCGGACGTACTCGTCGAGCCGCAGGTTCTCGACCAGCGCGGGGTTCAGGATCTGCCCCCGCGCGCCGCGCTGCCGCGCGAGCAGCGCGAGCCACGGGAAGGTCGCGGCCCTGCGGGCTTCCGGGTCGAAGAACTGGCGGTACCCGCCGAACACCTCGTCGGCGGACTCGCCGGACAGCGCGACCGTCGAGTGGCCGCGGATCGCCGTGAACAGCAGCAGGAGCGACGTGTCCATGTCACCCATGCCGTTGGGCAGGTCGCGGGCGCGGATGACCTGACGACGCACCGCCGGGTCGGCGAGCTGTTCGGCGCTCAGCACGATGTCCTCATGCTCGGTGCCGGCCAGCTCGGCGACGTCGTGCACGTACGGAGTGTCCGGAGTGGACCGCATCTCGTCCGGCACGAAGTTCTCGGTCTGCCCGACGAAGTCGACGGCGAAGCTGCGGACCCGCTCGTCGAGCTGCCGGGCCGCGAGGGACGTCAACGCCGAGGAGTCGAGGCCGCCGGAGAGCAGGACGCAGCGCGGCACGTCCGCGACGAGCTGGCGGCGCACGATGTCGTCGAGCAGCTCCCGGACGCGGGCGACGGTCGTGTCGCGGTCGTCGGTGTGCTCACGGGTCCGCAGTGCCCAGTACCGCCTGGTGTGTGAGCCCGTGCGGTCGACGGTGACGATCGTGCCCGGCTCGACCTCACGCATGCCGTCCCACACCGCGTGTCCGGGGGTCTTGACGAACGCGAACAGCTCGCGGATGCCGTCGAGCGTGACGGTCGGCTCGACACCCGGGTTGGCGAGGATCGCCTTGGGCTCGGAGCCGAAGAGGACGCCGTCGGCGGTCTCGTGGAAGTAGAAGGGCTTGATGCCCATGCGGTCGCGGACCATGACGAGCTTCTCGTGCCGGCCGTCCCAGATCGCGAACGCGTACATGCCGTTGAGCCGGTCGGCGAGCGCGAGGTCCCATTCGAGGTAGGCGTGCAGGACGACCTCGGTGTCGGAGGAGGTCGTGAACCGGTGGCCCCGCCCGGCCAGCTCCTCGCGCAGCTCGGTGAAGTTGTAGGTCTCCCCGGAGTACACCATCGCGACCGGGCCTTCCGGTGTGTCCACCCGCATCGGCTGGCGCCCACCGGGCAGGTCGATGACGGCGAGCCGCCGGTGCCCCAGCGCGGCGTGCTCGGTGGTGAACGTGCCCCGGTCGTCCGGTCCCCGGCACGCCATGGTCTCGGTCATCGCGTCGAGCGTGGCCTGTTCCCCCCGCAGGTCGTGCTGGAAGGCGACCCAGCCGGTGATCCCGCACATATTCCCTCCTTGCGTACACGGCAAGTCACTGAACGTGCAGGTCCATTAGACACCTATGTAACTCTGGGATGGCGACTGTGTTACACCGAGATGTCGTGAATGCCGGAAACAAGGCGTGTGAGCTGCGCCACCTCGGTGGCTCAGTGGTCGCGCCCCAACAGCACCCGCTGCACCCACATCGCCAGCTCCGGGCGGCTGTTCACACCGCCCACCTTCTGGTAGATGCGCGTGATGTGCGTGTTGACGGTCCGCGTCGAGCGCCCGGTCCGCCGCGCGATGTCGTTGGTACGCAACCCTTCCGCGACCATCCGGGCGATCTGTGCCTCCGCGGGCGTCAGGTCGGCCAGCGTCATCTCCTCGGTCATCTCCTCGGTCCGCGGCAGGGCAGGCGGCCGCGGGCCCTCCAGCGGCCGCATCGCCAGCTCGTACACCTCGGCCGGCCCCATTTCGCGGCCCCGCCGGTACTCCTCCTCGAAGATCGCCGGGCCTGTCTGGTCCACCACGATCCGCCGGGCTATGTCGGTCTGGTTCCGGAACGGCTTCAGGCCCGTCGCCTTCGAGCCGACCCGTTCCTGCTGGCGCGTCGACGCCCCGTGCAGCACCGCCGCCCGCCGGCCGCGTGCCGCCCGCGCCAGTGCCCAGCAGATGGCCGTCGCCGTCCACACCGTGCCCCAGCGGTCGCCGATCTCCACCTGCGTCCGCAGGCCCTCCTGGAAGTACGCCAGCGCCTCCGCCGGATCCTCCTTGAACAGCAGTGCCACCACGCCCATGTCCCAGCGGGCCCAGCTGGTCGCGGACGGTGCGTCGGCCGCCAGCGCCTCCGCCAGGACGGCCGAGTTGACCTCCTCGGCCTCCCGCCGGTCGGTGCCGATCAGGCCAACGGCCAGGCCGAGGATCATGTGCGCCTGGTGGCGGTCGCCGGCCAGGGGCAACCCGGACTCGACCGCGGCGGTCAGCTTCGCCACCGCGCGGCGGAGCAGGGGGAGCGCGGTCTCCGCGTCGGCGCGCACCAGCAGCGCGTGGGCACCCTCCAGGAAGTCGAGCATCGCGGGCGGCTCCCCGTCGACCAGCCGCCGGCACGCCGTCAGTGCCGCGGCCGCGCCCTCCTGGTCGCCCTGGCAAAGCACCATCCAGCTGCGCATCGCCGTCGCCGCCACGCGCAGCGGCGTCGGGTCCGGCGGGCACTCGTCCAGCAGGCGCCGCAACAGGTTCGCGCCTTCGGCAAGCAACCCGCTGAACCACCAGAACCGCAGCCGCGCCAGGTTCAGCGCGATCTCGAGTGCCGTCCACGGGCTGCCGTGGTCACGCAGCCACGCCATGGCCGCACGCAGGTTGTCCAGCTCACGGCCGACGACCGCCAGCCACGCCAGCTCGCGCGACCTGTCCAGCCAGGTGTCCGCCGCCTGCCGCGCCAGCGTCGCGAAGTGCTCGGCGTGCGCCCGCCGCACCTGGTCCTCCTCGCCGCACTCCCGCAGCTTCCGCACCGCGTACTCGGCGATCGGCGGCAGCATCCCGTACCGGCCGGTGGCCGGATCCACCGTGCAGAGCGCCTTCTCCGTCAACCCGCCCAGCAGGTCGATGACCTCGGCCGGCGCGATGCCGTTCCCCGCGCACACCGCCTCGGCCTCGGCGAGGTCGAAACCGCCGGCGAAGCACGCCGTGCGCAGGAACAGCGTGCGCTCGGCGGCCAGGCACAGCTCGAACGAGTCGTCGAGGACCTGGCGCAGCGTCCGCTGGTGCGGCTGCGCCCGGCGCCGGGTGCCGTGCGTGGTCAGCAGTCCGCCGCCGTCGAGCCGGCGCAGCACCGTGTCCGGGGTCAGGCCCGACCGCAGCCGTGCCGCGATGAACTCCAGCACCAGCGGCAGGCCGCCCGACCACCGCACCAGCGCGCGGGCCTGTGCCGCCTGGTCCGCCGGGATCCGCATGCCACCGGAGCTCACCAGGTGCTCCAGCAACGACATCGCCTCGGAGCCGGCCGAGTCGTCCGCGTCGCCGGCCGGGATCGACAGTGGCCGCAACGGGATCAGGCGCTCGACCGGCAATCCCAGCTCGGCCCGTGAGGTCGCCAGCACCTGCAGGCCCGGCGCGACGTCCAGCAGGATCGCCACCAGGTCCCCGACCGCCGTGCGGATCCGCTCACAGTTGTCCAGCACCAGCAGAAGCGGCTCGGTGTCGCCGCTGAGGTGTGACACCAGCACCTCGACCGGATCGGACGAGGAGATGTGCGTGACCCCCAGCGCCGACTGCACCGCCCGCGCGATGCTCTCCAGGTCCGGCGCGTCGTCGTAGTCCCACCCCTCCGGCGGTTCACCGTCCACGTCGACGAGGTACGCGAACGCCGTGCGCCGGCCCTGACCGGCCACCGCGGACAGCACCTCCACCGCCATGCGGGTCTTGCCGATGCCGGGTGGCCCCTGCAACGTGACCAGCCGCTCGCCGGCCAGCGCGGTGAGCACCTCCTCGACGGCCTCGGCGCGCCCCACCAGGAGCGACGACATCGTGCTGGCGAGCCGGTAGTTCACCGTCATGAGCCCGAAAGGCTAGCGCCACCCGGGACCGTGCTCGTCCGGCCCGTCCGTGAAGTCGATCCCCGGCCCCGGCGTCAGCACCCCCGCGGGATCCCACCGCAGCTTGGCCACCCGCACCGCGGCCCACGTCTCGCCGTAGTGCTCGGCCCAGTCCGCGGCCGTCCACCGCAGCGAGCCGATCGGGTACACGTACCCGCCCAGTGCCCGCGCTTCCCGCGTCCACGTGGCGTTGCGGGCCAGCGCCCGCTCCGGGTAGGTGGCGGCGGGGCCCTCGTCGGCCGAGTCCGTGCTCAGCACGTCGCACAGGTACACCCGCCGCGTGCCCGCCGGCACGCGCAGCCGCGGCCGGGTGAACCCGTCGGCGTTGTGCGGGAACACCAGCACGAAACCCGTGCCCGGGGCGAAGTCCGCCAGGGTCATCCGGTCCACCACCGACGTCATGAACGGCGCGGCGTGCTCCTCCGGCACGAACACGTCGAACCACGGCTTGCGCAGCCCGTCCCACGTGCCGTCGGCGCGGACGGCGTCGATCATGACGTCGTTGCTCAGCGCGTAGTCCAGGTAGGGCATGTCCAGTTCCTGTCGGGCGGCCGGCTCCGGCACGCCGCCGAACAGGTCGGCGGGGGCGCCGAACTCGGTCACGAACAGCCGGTAGACCGGACCCGGCAACACCATGCAGTACAGCTCGTCGGCCTGTCCCTTGTCGCACAACAGCTTCATGGCCGCGAACGCGTCGGCGCCGGAAGCGTAGTCCAGCAGGTGCAGGCGCACCGACGCCGGCACGGAGGCCATCCGGAGGCGGACCCGCGTGATGATCCCGACCTGCCCCAGCCCCGCCAGCGCCGCCTCGAACAGGTCCCGTTCGTGCTCCCGGGAGCACCACACCGCCGCACCGCGACCCGTCACGATCTGTAGCTCCCGCACCAGATCCACCTGCGCGCCGAGCTTGTACGCCGGCGAGATTCCGCCGACGCTGAGCGTGCCGCCGACGGTCAACCGCAGATATCCCGTCAGCGCGGGGAAACGGGCGCCGACCGAGTGCGCCTGCGTCACGAGGTCCCGCCACAGCACACCGGCGTCCACGTCCGCGCCGTGCTGGTCGACGTGGTGGATCCGGTCGAGCCCGCGCATGTCGACCGCCAGGCCGTGCGGGGTGAGCCCCTGGCCGAAGGTCGTGTGCTTCTCGCCCCGCGCGGCCGTCCGGATGCCGTGCGCGGCGCAGAAGCGGACCATCGCCTCGATGTCGCGGACACTGCCCGGCAGCAGCACCGCCGACGGTTCGCCGAACACCAGGTTGCCCAGGTCGCGGCCGTGCTCGGCGAGCGCGGCCGGGGTCGCCACCAGCGTCCCGTCCAGCTGGGGAATCAGTTTCTGGAGCAACGGTTCTCCTGTGGGTTCGGTGCTCACCGGCCGTGCCACCACCTGGCGAGCGCGGCCAGCACGCCGGAACGGACCCGCACGGCGGACGACGCACGGGGCTCGCTGTGTCTGGCCGGTGTGGTGGCCGGCGCGCCGGTGATGGCACGGCCGGTGAGCACCGGGGCGGGTGGGAAGGTCACGGGCAGCGCCCGTATGCCGCGGCTGAACGGGCTGACCCGCCACGGCAGCTGGTCGACCGGGCAGCCCAGCGTCAGGCCGGGCAGCCGCTCGACCACCCGCTCGATCGCGGTCGAGGCCAGGAGCAACGCCATCTGTGGCACCGGGCAGCCGTGCGCGCCGGTGCTGAACGCGAGATGCGCCCGGTTGCCGGCACGGTCACCGGCCACCGCCGGGTCGGCGTTGGCCGCGGCGAGGCTGACCACCACCGGCTCGCCGGGTGGCAAAACCTGTCCGTACAAGGGATACGGCCGTACCGGGTAGCTGATGCAGTAGTTCGACATCGGCGGCCGCCGCCACAGGATCTCGTCGATCGCGGCGTCGACGGCGACCGTGCCGCCGGCGAGGCCCTCGGACAGGTCCGGGTTGGTCAGCAGCTCGACCAGCGCGCCGCCGACGAGGTTGGCCGCCGGCTCCGACCCGGCGCCCATCAGCACCAGCACGGTCTGCTTCAGCTCGTCCTCGGAAAGGTTGGCGCCGCTCGCCATCAGCGCAGACACCACGTCGTTGCCCGGCGCGGCGCGCTTGTGGTCGAGGAGGTCCCGCATGGTCTCGTTCAGCCGGCGGTCGGCCTCGACCGGGTCGTCGCCGTCGAACAGGGCCTGCACGCCCAGCATGATCCGCTCGGCCAGCTCGTCGGTGCAGCCGAACATGCGGGTGAACACGATCATCAGCAACGGCAGGGCGTAGCCCGCCATCAGGTCCGCGCGGCCCTCCGGGGCGACCCGGTCGATCAGCCGGTCGGCCACCGCGACGACGTCGCGGCGCAGCGCGCCGTGGTTGATCTGCCCCAGCGCCTCGGTGATCGCGCCACGCAGCCGGCGGTGGTCGTGCCCGTCGGCGAACATGGCGTTCGGCCGGTAGATCATCGTGCCCAGGACAGGACTGTCCCGCGGCGCGCTGTACTGCCACGGCCGCGGGTCCCGCCGGAACGACACCGGGTCCCGCAGCACCCGCAGCGCCGCGCGGTAGCTGAGCACCAGCGTCGCACGCACCCCTGGCGACAGCTCCACCGGCGCGGCGTCGCCGAAGGTGACCCGCAGCTCCTCGTAGGTGCGCTCCGGATGCGCGGTGAACTCCGGCCCGAACAGCCGCGTGGCCGGGGCGTACTGCTGTGTCATGAAGCCTCCTGCCTGGCGACCAGGAGGTACTCGACCAGCGCGATCAACGCACGCAGGACCGAGCCGTGGTCGCGGGCGTCGCAACGCACCAGCGGTGTCGTCGGGTCCAGGTCGAACGCCTGGCGGTACTCGTGGTCGGGATGGTGTGGCGCGTCGTCGAACTGGTTGACCGCCACCGCGTACCGCAGCCCCATCTCCTCCAGCCGCGTCATGGCGGTGAAGGAGTCCTGCACCCGCCGCGGGTCGGCCAGCACGAGCGCGCCCAGCGCGCCGTGCGCGAAGTCGTGCCACAGTGGGACGAACCGCTCCTGACCCGCCATGCCGAACAGGTACAGCGCGAGCGCGCCGCCCGGCAGCGTGCGGCGGCCGAAGTCGATGGCCACGGTGGTGGTCGACTTTCCCCGCATGCCGACGAGATCGTCCACCAGCTCGCCGCGCTGGGTCATGACCTCCTCGGTGCGCAACGGCGGGATCTCCGACACCGTGCCCACCAGCGTGGTCTTGCCGACCGCGAACGGCCCGGTGACGAGGATCTTCACCGGGTGCACCCCGCCGCTCAGGTAGCGCGGCTCAGACGAGCGCATTCAGGCCCTCCAGGACTTGGCGGAGCAGGTCGACGTTGACCCCGCGGTCCGGGGGCCTTTCGGGACCGGTCAGCAGGTGCCCGCTCACGACCAGGTCGGCCACCAACACCTTGACGACACTGGACGGCAGCGCGAGATGGGCGGCGATCTCGGCGATGGACAGCCACCCGCCGGCGCACAGCCGCATCAGGGCACGCTGCTCCGGCGAGTGCGAGTGCTGGTTCTGCTCGGTGCCGACGGTGACCAGCGTGACGTGGTCCAGCGTGCCCAGCACGGGCGCGGCGCGCCCACCGGTGATCACGTGGGAACGCACCAGCGCCGGCCGCCGCCGGGCGGTCACTGGCCGGCTCGGGGCGCGGCCGCCATCGCCTGCCCCAGCCGCTGCACCACCTGCTGGACCCGTACCGACAGCGTCTCCATGTCCACCTCGCGGCCCGCGACCACGGCCAGCACGGTGTTCCGCGCCGCCGCGACCCGCATGAGGTAGCCCCACGGGTACTCGTCGAGGCCCTGCCACCACTGGCCGGCGTCCGAACGCAGGGTGCGCTCGCAGTTCTTGGCCAGCGAGACCAGCCCGGAGACGGCCGCGGCCAGCGAGTCGGCCCGGTCGCGGGGGAGGTCGCCGCGCGAGCTGTGCAGGAGGCCGTCGCTGGTGACCAGGATGGCGTGCTGGACATGCGGCACCCGCAGCACCTCGTCGAGCATCCAGCTCGTGTCCTGCTCGATCGTGGTCGGCATCAGGGCGTCCTCTCCTGGGGCTGTACCTCGCGTCCGGTGGCGGTGCCCCGCTGCCACGCCCCGAGCACGGCCGGGCGGATGTCCGGCGGGGTCACCCAGTGCGCGCCGTCCGTCCGGTCGGGCTCGGTGGCCCGCTGCCGGCGCCGCATGGGCAACCCGCCCGGCGTGGTGTCCCCGTGCGGGATCGGCGGCGGCGACGGCACGACCACCCGGGCGGCGGGGACGGGCGCCGGTTCCGGCACCTGCTCCGGCGCGGGGACGAGGATGGCGCCCGGCACCAGCACGATCGCCTGCGTGCCGCCGAACGGCGAGGGCCGCCCGACCGTCACGGTCAGCTCGTACTGGGCCGAAAGCACGCCACAGACCGGGAAGCCGACCTGCGCCGGGTTGCCCAGGTCGCGCACGTCCACCGGCTGCTGGCCGGACAGCAGCCGCGCGGCGCGCTCGACCTGCTCGGCCGCCATCCCGACCCCGGCGTCGTCGATCTGCACGACCACGCCCCGGTCGACCTGGAACAACGCGACATGCACGCGGGTGCTGGGCGAGGAACAGCGGGCGGCGTTGTCCAGCAGCTCGGCCAGCACGAGCGCGACGGCCTCGACGGCCTGGCCGCGCACGGCCCACGGCACCGGCGGACCCAGCTCGACGCGCTGGTGGTCGCGGATGCGGCCCATGGCGCCGCGGATGACCTGCTCGACCGTGGTGTCGTCGCGCTGGATGCCCGTGCCGGAACCACACAGCACGCCGACGCCGACCACGCGGCGGGCGAGCTGCCCGGCGGTGAGGTCGATGTCCATGAGACCGGCCAGGACGTTCGGGTCGTCGAACGCCCGCTGCATCTGCTCGATGGCCGACTGCTGTTCGGTGACCAGCGCGCGGAGCGTGCGGGTGACACCCATGAGGGCGGCCTGTGCGTCCTCGGCTCCTCGGGTCGCCGCCGTGGTGGCCGCGGCGCGGGCGAGGGCCAGGATCTGCTCGCCGTACCCGTCGAGGTCCGGGGCGCCGCCGTGGAACCGGCCGGCGGGGTCGAGCGCGGCGGGCAGCTGGCGTTCGGCGAGGTCCCGGAGCCCACGCTGGTAGGCGGCCACGCGCGCGCCCAGGTTCCGGGTGATGTTGTGCTGCCGGGCCAGCAGGAGACCGAGTACCAGCAGGGCGAGCACCGCGACCGCGATACCCGGTGACGGGAGGAGCACGCGCGGTATTTTCGCAGTCAAGATCACCTGGCGCGTCGGTACTTTTCCGCCTTCTGTTCGGCGCACGGCGGGTACGTACTACGACTTTCTACGTACCCGGGCCGGGGAGAGGCTCACCGGGTACACACCCGCCGGTTGCTTCACTGGACGGAATCGGCTCGGCGACCGGGGGTGCCATGAGTCTGGGTGGTTTCAGCGCGCCGTGGTGGTTGCTGCTCTTCGTGTTCGTCGCCGCGCTGATCGCCGGTTACGTCGTGGTCATGGCCGAACGCAAGCGGCGGTTGCTGCGTTTCGCGAACCTGCCGTTGCTGGAACGCGTGGCACCGAAGGGACCGGGCGGGATCCGCCATGTGGCACCGGCTCTGCTGCTCGTGTCGCTGATCTTCTTCGTCATCGGCATGGCCGGCCCGACCGCCGAGCAGCGGCTGCCCCGCAACCGGGCGACGGTGATGCTCGTCGTCGACGTGTCGCTCTCGATGGAGGCCACCGACGTGCGGCCGAGCAGGCTCGCCGCGGCCCAGGCCGCCGCCACCTCGTTCGTCGAGAACATGACGCCGGGCATCAACCTCGGGCTGATCTCGTTCGCCGGGACCGCGACCGTGCTGGTGTCGCCGACGACCGACCGGGACGGCGTCGTCCGGGCCATCGAGCGCCTCGAGCTGGCCGAGGCAACCGCCACCGGTGACGCGATCTTCGCCGCCCTCAACGCCATCGACGGCTTCGCCACGGTCATCAGCGGTGCGGACGGACCACCGCCGGCACGGATCGTGCTGATGACCGACGGCAAGCAGACCGTGCCGAACACCGACCCGGACAGCCCGCGCGGCGGTTTCGCCGCGGCGCGGGTGGCGAAGAACCGCGGCGTCCCGATCTCCACCATCTCGTTCGGCACCGAGAACGGCACCGTCACCATCAACGGCAAGACCACGGACGTCCCGGTGGACGACGCCGCGATGCGGGAGATCGCCGAGCTGTCCGGCGGCGAGTTCCACAAGGCCGCCAGCGCGGAGGAGCTGAGACAGGTCTACGAGACGCTGGGCGAGCAGATCGGCTTCGAGATCAAGCACATGGACGCCAGCCGCCCCTGGCTGATCCTCGGCACCCTGGTCCTGCTCTGCGCGGTCGCCGGCTCGCTGGTGATCAGCCAGCGGGTCCCGTGAGCGCCAGGATCGGGCCGGCGAGCAGGCCGACCAGCACCGACGCCGGCGCGGCGAGGTAGGCCGTGAGGCTGGCGGCACGGTCGGGCCGGGGGAACTCGTCGCGCGTGCGCAGCGCCGGCACGAGCCAGCGCAGGTAGTAGAAGAGACTCGCGACGGTGTTGACCGCCGCGACCACCACCAGCCACCCGAGGCCCGCGTCGAAGGTCGCGGTGAAGATCGTGAGCTTGCCGGCGAACACGCCGGTCGGCGGGGTGCCGACCAGACCGAGCAGGCACACCGCGAGACTCACCGCGAGCCACGGCCGGTGCCCGCGCAGACCCGCGTAGTCGTCCAGGGTTCTGGCCCGGGGGAGCGCGCAGACGACCGCGAAGGCGCCGAGGTTCGTCACCGCGTAGGCGGCGAGGTAGAGCAGCAGGCTCGGCAGCGCGAGGGACGCGCGCGCGGCGGCCACGGCCATCAGCAGGTAGCCGACCTGGCTGATCGTCGAGTAGGCGAGCAGGCGGCGGACGTCCCGCTGGAAGAACGCCGCCAGGTTGCCCAGGGTCATCGTCGCCGCGGCCAGCACGGCGATCAGGAGCGGCCAGTTCAGCGGCAGGACCGTCACGAACCGGTGGATCGCGACGACCGCGCCGATCTTGGGGATCGTGGTGACCGTCGCGCCGACCGCCGGGTGCGTGCCCTCGGTGACGTCCGGCACCCAGAAGTGACCGGGCACCGCGCCGGCCTTGAACACGAGCCCGCCGAGCACGGCGACGGCCCCGACCGCGACCGCCGCGGCGGGCGCGCCGGGCAGCATGTGGTGCAGCGTCGGATAGTCGCTGCCCCGGCCGGCGCCGGCCAGCAGCATGACGCCGAACAGCATCGTGGTGCCCAGCAACGCGCCGAGCAGGTAGAACTTGAGGCTCGCCTCGGTGCCCGGACCGTCCTTGGCGAACCCGGTGAGCGCGTAGAGCGGCACGCTGGCCAACAGGTACGCGGCCGCCAGCAGGAGCAGGTCGTTCGCGCCGGCCAGCACGACCGCCCCGAGCGCGGCGAGCAACAGCAGGACGACGAACTCGGTCTCCCTCGCGTGGCCGCCGATCCGCGCCATGGCGAGCACCAGCGGCACCGACACGCACACCACGATCCTGGTCGTGTTGGTGGCGGTGTCGACGGCATAGGTGTCCGCGAACACCATCCCGGTCCCGCCGGTGACCGTCCACACCAGACTCGCCACGCACGCGACCACCGCGAGCACCCTGACCACCCACTGGCGGTGCCGCGGCAGGAACGACCCGAGCAGCAGCCCCACGACCGACGCGCAGGCGAGGATGATCTCCGGCAGCAGGCGGCCGAGGTCGGTGGCCATGTCCAGCCCGGCGTTCACCGGCGCACCAGCGTGCCGAGCACGCGGGCGGCGGGCTCGACGAGGTCGAGCAGGAAGCGCGGGAACAGCCCGAGCACCACCGCGAGCGCCATCAGTGGCGCGATCGACAGCGTCTCGGTCACGGTCAGGTCGCCGACCCCGCCGGCCGGCTCGCCGAGGAACAGCCGCTGGTAGGCGCGGAGGAACAACGCGGCCGTGACGAGAATCCCGAGGAACGCCAACGCGGTCGCGACCGGCGCGCCGGGCAGCGAACCGGTGAGGATCTGGAACTCCGCGACGAACCCGGAGAACCCGGGCAGCCCGAGCGACGCGAACGCGGCGACCGCCGTGAGGCCGGCGAAGCGGGGCGCGCCGGCGGCGATGCCGCCGTACGCGTCGAGGTCGTAGGTGCCGCCCCGCTCGTACAGTACGCCGGCCAGCAGGAACAGCGCCCCGGTGATCAGGCCGTGGCTGACCATCTGCGTCACCGCGCCCGCCACGGCCAGGTCGTGCGCCAGTGGGTCCGAAGTGGACAGCAGGCCGGCCGCGCCGACGGCGAGGACGACGTACCCCATGTGGTTGACCGAGGTGTAGGCGACCATCCGCTTGAAGTCCCGCTGCGCCAACGCGACCAGCGCGCCGTAGAGCACGCTCACCACGCCGACGGCGACGACCACCCCGGCCCAGTCGCGCCACGCGTCCGGCAGCATCGGCATGGCGATGCGGACGAAGCCGTACGTGCCCAGCTTCAGCAACACCCCGGCCAGGATCGCGGAACCCTCGGCCGGCGCCTCGGTGTGCGCGGGCGGCAGCCAGGTGTGGAACGGCACGGTCGGCGTCTTGATCGCGAGCCCGACGCCGATGGCCACGAGCACGAGCGTCGCGACGGTCCCCTTGCCCTGTAGGGGGTTCTGCGCGGTGAGCTGGACCATGTCGAACGTGTGCGGCGCGGCGGCGAGGTAGAGGCCGATGAACCCGAGCAGCAGCGCGAGTGAGCCGAGGAACGTGTAGAGGAAGAACTGCAGTGCCGCCCGTGCCGCGTTCCGGTGCCCCCAGCCGGCGATCACGAAGTACATGCCCACGATGGACAGGTCGAAGAACACGAAGAACAGCACGAGGTCCAGCGAGACGAACACGCCCATGCAGACTGTCTCGAGGAACAGGAACAACGCCGCGAACGACCGGATCCGGTCGTTGTCGGGCTGCCTCGGCCCGCTCGGCGCTTCGCGGCCCGTGCCCGACCCGGTGCGGCGCAACGCGTAGATAGCGCAGGCGAGGAACAGCACGGCCGTCACGGCGACCAGCGGCAGGCTCAGCCCGTCGACACCGAGGTGGTAGCCGGAGCTGACGGTGGGAATCCACCGCCGGTTGACCTCGTAGCCGTAACCCGGACCGTCGTAACCCAGCCACAGCACGACGACGAGCACCAGCTCGACCGCGCTGGCGCCGACCCACGCCCACCGCACCACGGCGTCGCCGGCCTTCGCCACGAGCAGTGCCACGGCCACCGCGACCGGCAGGAAGACGACGATGCTGAGCACGCTCACCTCACCAGGAGTAGCAGGACGGCGAGCGCGGCGAGCGCGACCACCGCCTGGGCGTAGTAGTGGTGGAGCTGCCCGGTCTGCGGACGCCGCGCGAGCCGGCCCACCGCGCGAAACCCCCGCGCGACGAGTCGGACGACTCCGTCGACCGACCACTCGACGCGCCGGTCGACCAGCCGCGCGAACGCCGTGCCGACCGCGGCCGTCGTCCGGACGGTGCCGGCCACGGCCCTGTCGTCGAACCGCGCGAGGCCGTTCGCGAGTGCCAGGGTGGGCCGCGCGACGACGGCGTTCGCGAGCCTCTCCAGGCCCAGCCAGCCGAGCAGGGGAGCGGGTGCGGGGAGGTCCCGCCGGCTGACCACCCGTGCCGTCAGCCCGGCGGCGAGCAGGGCGAGCACACCGGAGACGACCAGCTCCCACCAGGCGGGCTCGGTGCCGCGTTCCGTCCACAGGCCAGGCAGGGCAAGGAGACCGAGCCCGGCGGCGCCGGCCGCGAGCGGTGGCAGGGCCGCCAGCTGCGGCCGGGGGACCGGCTTCTTCGCGCGCCCCGTGGGTGCCCAGACCAGCGCCAGCGCCCGGCCGGCGTACGCGGCGCCGAGCGCGGCGGCGGCGAGTCCCACCAGGTACAGGGGCACGGACTCGTGCAGCGCCGCGGTGAGCACGTGATCTTTCGTCGCCCACAGGGAAAGCGGCGGAACCCCGGCGAGCGAGAGGGCGCCCACGGTGAAGGCGATGCCGACGAGCCGGTACCCGCGGGCCGCGCCGCCCAGCCCGGCGAGGTCCTTCGTCCCCAGCGCGGTCAGCCACGCGCCGGCGCACAGGAACAGCAGGCTCTTGGTGAACGCGTGCGCCACCAGCTGCCAGGTGCCGGCCGCGACGCCGCCCGTGCCGGCCGCCAGCACCATGAAACCGACCTGCGCGCACGTGGATGCCGCCAGCAGCTGCTTGAGATCCCGCTGCACCACCGCCACCGCGCCCAGCGCCACCGCCGTGGCCGCGCCCACCCACGCGACCGTCACCGCCGCCCATGAGGTGGCATCGAGCAGAGGCTCCATGCGTAGCAACAGGTACGCGCCGGCCGCGACCATGGTCGCCGAGTGCAGCAGCGCGGAGACCGGGCTGGGGCCGTCCATCGCGCGCGAAAGCCAGAAGCTGAACGGCAGCTGGGCCGACTTGCCGAGCGCGGCGACCACCAGCCCGGCCGCCACGACGTCGCGCCAACCGGCCGGAAGCCCGGCCAGCCGGTCGAGCTCGAGGCCGTGCGCACCGCCCGCGAGCGCGGCGCCCGCAGCGAGGTACAGCCCGAGGTCCGCGGCCCGCGTGGTCAGGAAGGCGACGAGCCCCGACCGGACCCGGCGCGGTTCCCGCCACCAGAAGCCGATGAGCGCGTACGAGGTGGCGCCCATGACCTCCCAGGCCATCAGGAGCGTGAGCAGTGTCGTCGCGGTGACGGTCACCAGCATCGCGGCCGCGAAGAGCAGCATCAGACCGTAGAAGCGGACCGACCGCAGCTCCCCGGCCGCGAACACCAGCACCGCGAGCAGGACCACCAGGACCGTCACGATCATCACCGCGGACAGCCCGTCCACGCCGAGCTCGAAGGAGATCCCGTCCAGGAAGGCCATGTCAGTCCCGGAGATCCGCGGCCAGGTCGGTCATGTCGACGTCCCTGGCGCGGAAGATCGCGGTGGTGACGGCGAAACCGGCCGCCATCTCGACGGCCATCGCGGTGATCGCGACGACGATCACGACCTGGCCGTCGGGCCGGTCCGGCGCGGTGTAGTACCAGAACGCCGCACCCCCGACGATCACCGCGTTGATCATCAGCTCCAGCCCCATCATGATCATCACGATGGACTGCTGCGAAAGCGCGCCGTAGAGCCCGATGCTGAACAGCGCGGAGGCGAGGAGCAGGTACTCGGTCATCGCCCCAGTCCTCCCCGGACGGGGTCGTCGGGCGGTCTCCGGTCGAGGCGGTCACCGTACCGGTCGTAGCGACCCCGGTGCGTGGCAAGCACGACGGTGGCGACGATCGTGGCGAAGAGGGCGAGGCCGAGGACCACCATGGTGAGCATCCTGGGCCCCATGAGCGCCTGGCCGAGCGCCATGGTGGGGTCCGCCGGGCGCGCGGCGTCGGTGCCGGGCCAGTCGACGAGCACACTGCCGGCGGCGAGCACCCCGAAGGTGGCCACCGAGATGACGAGCGCGCCCTTCTTGTTGTGCACCATGGTCATCGGCATCAGTCCGGCCGGGTTCATCATGTACATGACCATGAACACGACCATGATCACCATCTCCATGACCATCATGAGGATGACCAGGATGCCCAGGTAGGTGAGGTCGGCGAGCAGAACCGTCACGCTCGCGAAGACGAACGAGGCGAGGAGCGCGAAGGTGGCCCGAGCCATGGAGTCGACCCGGAACACAGCGATGCCCGAGGCGACGGCGCCGGCGGCACACACCCAGAAGACGACGTCCATGATCCTCCGTTCAGCTGACCACGATGGACACGAAGAGGGCCTGCAGGAGGGTGGCGGGGATGAGCACCATCCAGGCCACCTCCATGAACCGCTCGACGCGGACGGTCGGCATCCGGCGCCCGGCGAGGACGAGGAGCGCGAGCACGGCGGCGGTCTTGACGAGCGACCACGACCAGTCCGGCAGCAGCGGACCGGCGCCACCGCCGAGGAAGAGCGGCACGGCCATGGCGGCGCCGGAGACGAGGAGAACCTGCCGCCCGGCGAGGAACACCAGACGGTCCACACCGGACAGTTCGGCGCCGGCGCCCCCGGCGAGGTCGCTGCCGGTCGCCTGGTCGAACGGCCTGGAGAACGACATCGCGAGCACGGACACCAGGTACCCGAGGAAGGCGACCGGCATCCACACGACGAACCAGAGGCCGCGCTGCGCGCCGGCGATGTCGGCGACCCGCAGCGACCCGGCCCCGATGGCGACGGTGGTGAGCGCGAACATGTGCGGCAGCTCGTAGGCGAGGCCCTGCGCCACGAACCGGTACCCGCCGACGAGCGAGAACGCGGAGTTGGGCCCCCAGCCGGCGAGCCAGACGGCCGCCCAGGCGACGATCTCCATGGCGTTGAACCACACGACCCCGACGTCGAGGTCCGCGACGGCCCACCGCCCGAGTGGTGTGACTCCCGAGGCCAGCACGGCGGCCACGAGCAGCACGAGCCCGGCGCCCCGCCAGAGGAGACCGTCGGCGGCGAGGGTGCGCCTGCGCTGCTGCACGAGCAACCCGGTGACCGTCCGCAGAGGCTCGAGGGCGGCGCTCCTGGTGGACCGCCCCGCCGCACGGGCCGCGAGGACGGCGTCGAAGGCGGTGGCCGCGAAGGCGAACAGGCAGAGCAGGGCGAGCAGTGGGAGCGCGCTCCACCAGGCGGTCGGCTCGACCGCGGCATCCGTCGTCGCGACCCTAGCCATGCAGGCTCGCGACGGTGAGACGGGCGGCGGCGAACTCGGTGCCCGCGAGGAGGTCTGGGAGCCCCGTGACCGTCCACTGTGGCTCGTCGCGGCGGTCGAGCCAGCCGTGGAGGCGGTCCAGTGCGTCCCCGGACTCGGTCCGGCCGACGCCGGCGAGCAGCCACCGAAGCGACCGGGACCGGCGAACCCTGCTGGCCCAGCGCCGCAACGGCTCCTGGGGCGCGGTGCCGTCCAGGGCCTGGTCCCGGAGGCGCTGAGCGGTGGTGGCGGCGTCGACCCAGCCGGCGAGGGCGAGCAGGCGGGCACTGGCGTCGAGCCGGCGGGCGACCGGGTGTGCTGCCCAGAAGGAGTCGTGGGTGCCGTCGAGCACCTCGACGGTGGCGTCCTGGATGACGTCGCCCTGGAGTCTGGTGTGGACGATGAGACCCGGCGGCCACAGGGGAAGCGCGGGGCCGAGGGGGACGTGCAGCTGGTCGAGCATGAGCCCGTCACGGTCGGGAGCACGGTCGGCCATGGGCACACCGCCGGGCGACGCCATGCCGGCCATGTGATGGTCGTGTCCGCCGTGGCTCGGCTGCCCGCCGCCGTGCTCGTGTCCGTCATGGCCGGAAGCGTCGCCTTGCTCGTGTCCGCCGTGGCTCGGCTGCCCGTCGCCGTGCTCGTGTCCGCCGTGGCCGGAGGCGTCGCCGTGGTGGGAGTGGCCGGCAGGCTGGGAACCGTGGGCGGCATGAGGGTGATCGGCGGCATCGTGGCTGGGGCCGCCGCAGCCGGCGTGCTCTTCGTGGCCGGTTTGACTTGTCGCGGCGTGGGCGTGCTCCGGCGCCCCGGCGGGCTGGGCCTGCCGGCGCTGCTCATCCGCGTCGTGGAGCAGCTCCAGCGCGGCCGCCAGCGCGCCCGGCACCGCCGCGCTCACCGCCACGTCCACCCGCACCCGCGGCGCCGGAACCGTCCGCCACACCCGGGTCGCGTACGGCTCCAGGCCCCCGCCCGCCACCACCAGCATGTTCGCCTCCGCCGGGTTGAGCGCCAGCCGCCAACCCCGCTCCCGCGCGTACCGCTCCGCCGCCACCCGCGCCCCCGTGCCGCCCGGCGCCGTCACCACCAGCAGGCTCGGCCGGGTGTGCCGCAGCAGCCACGACGTCACGCCCACCGCAGCGCACCCTCCCGCCACGCATACGCGACGCCGGCGAACAGGATGCCCAGGAACACGAACATCTCCACTACCGCGGTCGTCCCCTCCTCGGCCACGACGAGGGTCCACGGGTACATGAACACCATCTCCATGTCGAACGCCAGGAACACCATCGTCACCGTGTACCAGCGGACATGGAAGCGGGACACCGCATGCTCGGTCGGCTCGTGGCCGGACAGGAACGGTCGCACGTCCGCCACCCGGCCCAGCCGCACCAGCAACGCGACGCCGTACGCCGCCCCGGCCAGCAGGAGCGCCGCGACCGCCAGCACGAGCATGCCCCACCTCCTCCGAATACCCGGTGGGGGTAAAGCTACCTCGTCGGCCGGCCGATCGCGTGGAAGGACACCCGGCCCGGCTACTTCCCGCGACCGCGCCGGAGCAGGCGGCTGCCGACGAACAGCCCGGCCACCGCGACCGCCCCGACCGTCGCGATGATGCGGTTGACGTCGATGGCGGGCTGCCACCAGACCTCGCCGTTCTTGATCACGTACGCGCCGACCGGCCTGGCGATCAGTCCCAGACCGCCGCCCTCACCTCTGCGGCCCTGCTTGTCGTCGCCGTTTCCGCCGCCGCCGCCACCGGCTATCTGGGCCGCCGGGATCACGGTCACGCCGTCCT
Source organism: Actinophytocola sp. (assembly GCF_035634895.1). Taxonomy (GTDB): domain Bacteria; phylum Actinomycetota; class Actinomycetes; order Mycobacteriales; family Pseudonocardiaceae; genus Actinophytocola. The sequence goes on from NZ_DASQCC010000064.1 coordinate 58,124, forward strand.
TCTCGACGGGCTCGCCGAACACCATCTTGGCGTCGAACGAGTCGCGGGCGCGGGCCAGCAGGTTCTCGATCTTCATCGTCGCTCCCCATGTCCGGTCTGGTGCGACAACCATCCCATGATCGCGGCTACCGCACGGGACCGGTCAGGCGGTGATGTTCGGCGACGGTCGCGACCGCGTAGCCGCCTCCGCCGGCGATGGCCAGTAGCCAGAACAGGTTCGGGGTGCCGAGGGTCAGGGCGAGGGTGGAGATCAGGGCTAGCCAGGTGCCGAGGCAGTAGTGCACGAGGTTGCGCCGCGCGATGCCCTCACCGAGGTAGAGCAGGCCGACTACGAGACCCGAGCCGGTGGGCCAGAGCACGGTCTGGAGCTCCGGCGCGTCGGCGATGGCGGTGAGGCCGGTGATGGCGAGGAAGAGGGCGGCGAACCCGCTGATCCAGGACAGGCCGAGGAGTTTCCCCGTCAGCACACCGGACCTGTCGGCGCCGCGCTGGGCGCGGGCGGCCGCGCGGGTGGCGAGCACGGTGCCGGCGGCGAGGCCGGCGCCGAGCAACGCCGGGGGCAGCCAGCCGGGCAGGGCGACCAACGGGTCGGCGCTCCGGGAGATGGCGGTGCTGCCGTGCCCGAGTACGTAGGCGAGGCCGAAGCTGAGGTAGGCGCCACGGTTGTCGACCTCGCCGACACGGGCGGCGGCGGGGGCGGGGAGCGCGAGTGTGGTCACGGCAGGTTCCTCCGGAAGCGTCAGTGAGATGGCGGGGCGTCAGGGAGTAGGGGGAGTCAGGAAACCGGCTGCGGGACGATGATGACCTTGCCCGCGACGGTGCGTGACTCGGCCAGCGCGAGGGCGGCCCCGGCGTCGGTCAGCGGGAACTCCGCGGCGACCTGTGGGGTGAGTACGCCGGCGGCGACCAGCGCCAGCACCTGGGTGAGGTCCTCGTTCAGCCGGGCGCGGAAGGTGTCCAGGCGGCGCTTGCCGGCCCAGAAGTTGTAGAAGTGGGCGTTCCTGCCGTTCGGCAGGTAGTGCCATGCCAGCAGGCGGACGAACGACCTGAGGACCGGCAGGCGCGAGTTGCCGTCGTCGTCCTTGGTGGCCGCGGTGCCGTAGGACACGAGCGTCCCGCCGCGGCGCAGCAGCCGCCACGAGTCCTTCAGTCCGGCGCCGCCGACGTGGTCGAACACCGCGTCGACGCCGTCCGGCGCGAGCTCGCGGATGCGTTGGTACAGGTGCGGGTCTCGGTAGTCGACCGGGGTGGCGCCCAGTTCACGGACCAGGTCGTGGTGTCGCGGCGAGGCCGTGCCGAGCACGGTGATCCCGGCGTGGCGGGCCAGCTGGGTGAGGGTCGAGCCGACGCCGCCGTTGGCGCCGAGCACCACGATCGTCCCGCCCGCGGGCACGCGGGCGGTGCGGTGCAGCATCTGCCAGGCCGTGATCCCGTTGACCACCACGGTCTCCGCGGCGGCCGCCGACACGTCGTCAGGCACGGGGACCAGGTCGGCGGCGTCGAGCAGCAGGGCACTGGCCCAGCCGCCGACCTTGGTGACGGCGGCGTACCGGCGGCCCACCATGCCGGTGTCGACGTCCGGGCCGACGGCGGTCACGGTGCCGACCACGTCGTAGCCGGGCACGAACGGGAAGGCCGGCTGGTCGTAGTACTTGCCGCGCCGCATCTGCTGTTCGGCGAACGAGACGCCCGTGGCGTCCATCCTCAGTACGACCTGGCCCGCGGCGGGAGCGGGGAGCTCGCGGGTGCGGACCCGCAGGCCGCTCGCCTCGACCTTGCCCGGCAGGACGATCTCGGTGGCGTGGGTGACAACGCTGCTGTTCATTGGCTGTGCTCCTGGGTCCCTGTTTGGTTACGCCAGTAAGGTTACGCATGTAAGTTTAAGTGAGGCAAGAGCTAACGCATGTAAGTTTTGTGATGTAAGCTCACGGGCATGGCAGACAGGACGGCGACCACCCGTACCCGCAACCGGCGTGGGGAGGGTGCCCGGCTGCGCGACGAGATCGTGGCCGCCGCGGTCGAGCTGCTCGACGAGACCGGCGACGAGGGCGCCATCACCCTGCGCTCCGTCGCCCGCCGCGCGGGGATCGCCGCGCCCTCGATCTACCGACACTTCCCCGACCAGCCGGCCATCATGCTGGCCGTCGTGCGCCAGGCGTTCGCCGAGCTGACGGCACTGCTACGCGACGAGGTGGCGGCCGCCGGCGACGATCCCCGGCGACGGCTCTTCGCCGGCTGCCACGCCTACCTGCGCTACGCCGAGGAACATCCGCAGCGGTACCGCCTCATGTTCGGCGGCCTCTGGATGCCCTCGCTGAACGACACGTCCGTGACCAGGGACGACGTGGCCACCCTCGGTGACGCCTGCATCGAGCTGCTCACCGGGACACTGGACGGCTGCGTCACCGCCGGCCTCGCCACCAGCGCCGACCTGCACACGGACACCATCGCGCTGTGGCTGGGCCTGCACGGGCTGGCCCACCAGCGAGCGTCGACCGTGGCCTTCCCGTGGCCACCTGACATCGCCGACCACATCATCACCACGTTGGCACACCTCAGGGACGCATGACCCCGTCCGCCGCACCCTCGGGTCATGGCCGTCGGTCCCACCGGCGGGAAGAATGACCGCGGACGTGGTCGAAGGAGGCGGTGTGGGCGCACGAGTTCTCATCACCGGGGGAGCGGGTTTCCTGGGTTCCCTGCTGGCGCGCCGGCTGCTGGCCGCGCCGGTCGCGCTGGGCGGCGGGACGGCCGAGCGGCTCGACGAGCTGGTTCTGGTCGACCTCGCCGCGCCGTCGGCCGACCTCGCCTCGGCCGACGGCGTCCGGCCTCTCACCGGTGAGCTGGCGTCCGTGCTCGCCGACGTGGGCGAGGTGGACGCGGTGTTCCACCTCGCCGGGGTGGTCAGCGGCGCGGCGGAGGCGGACTTCGACCTCGGGATGCGGACCAACGTGGACGGCATGCGGGCGGTACTGGAGTACGGGCGGCGCCACCGGGTGCCGCCGGTGCTGGTGTACTCCAGCTCGGTGGCGGTGTTCGGCGCCGATCCCGCGCTCGGCCCGCTCGGCACGGTCGACGACGACACCCTGCCGCGGCCGCAGACCAGCTACGGCATCCAGAAGTTCGTCGGCGAGCAGCTCGTCGCCGACTACACGCGCAGGGGTTTCGTCCGCGGCCGTTCCGTGCGGTTGATGACGGTGTCCGTCCGGCCCGGCAAGCCCAACGCGGCGGCGTCCGGGTTCCTGTCCGGGATCGTCCGCGAACCGGTCGCCGGGCAGCCTGCGGTGTGCCCGGTGCCGCCGGACACACCCGTCGCACTGTCCTCGCCCCGCGCGACCCTGGCCGCGATCGTGCGAGCCGCGGAGCTCGACGACGAGACGTGGGGGAGCAGGACCGGGATGAACCTGCCCGGACTGTCCACCACCCCAAGGGAGATGGCGGCCGCGCTGGATCGTGTCGCCGGCGCGGGCACGAGCGACCTGATCGACTGGACCGTCGATCCCGCCATCGACGCCATGGTGCGCACCTGGCCCGCCGACGTCCGTGCCCGCCGCGCCGAACGACTGGGCCTCACGACCGAGAAGTCCTTCGACGACGTCGTGCGTGCCTATCTCACCGACCTGACACAGCCGGGGAGTTCCTGACTTCACGCCGGCCTCGACGGGCGCGGTTTCGCCGGCGCCCTCTCGCCCCGACCCGACCGGCCGCGCGATGATGGGCGGGACATGCCATCGACGAACAGCCGCTTGTTCCCGCTGTACGCGGCGGGGTTCGTGACGGCGTTCGGTGCGCACAGCATCGCCGCCAGCCTCGGTGGGTACACCGAGGCCGAACACGCCTCGCTGCTGACCCTCGGCGTGCTGCTGGCGGTCTACGACGGCGCCGAGGTGGTGCTGAAGCCGCTGTTCGGCTCACTGGCCGACCGCGTCGGCCCGCGGCCGGTGCTGCTCGGCGGGCTGCTCGCGTTCACCCTCGCGTCCGCGGTGTTCGTCGTCGCCGGCAACCCGGCGCTGGTCGGCGTCGCCCGGCTCGGACAGGGTGCGGGCGCCGCGGCGTTCTCCCCGGCCGCCGGCACCCTGGTCGCCCGGCTGTCCCCGAGCCGCCAACACGGCCGGGCGTTCGGCGGGTACGGGGCGTGGAAGGGTCTGGGCTACACCCTCGGGCCGCTCCTCGGCGGCATCCTGATCACCGTCGGCGGGTACACCCTGTTGTTCGCCACGCTGGCCGTGCTCGCACTGGCGGTCGCCGCCTGGGCCGGCCTTGCGGTGCCCGCGGTCCAGCCGCTGCCGCGAACCCGTCAGACCGTGCTGGACCTGGCCCGCCGCCTCACCACCGGCAGCTTCCTCCAGCCGACGCTCGCGCTGGCCGCCGCGACCGCCGCCCTCGCCGCGGGGGTCGGGTTCCTCCCGGTGGTCGGCGCCGGACACGGCGTCAAGCCCCTGCTGACCGGTGCGGCGGTGTCGGTGCTGGCCGCCTGCGCCACCGTGGTCCAGCCCTGGAGCGGCCGGGCTCGTGACGCCGGGCGCCTGCGGGACGGCGTCGGCATGGGTGCCGGCCTGTTCCTCGCCGCGGCGGGAACGGCGGTGGCCGTGGTGCTTCCCGGTGTCGGCGGCCTCGTCCTGGCCGCCGCCGCGATCGGCGCCGGCACCGGGCTCGCCACCCCGGTCGCGTTCGCCCACCTGGCCGCGGCCACACCCGTCGAGCGGCTCGGCCAGACCATGGGCGCGGCGGAGGTGGGCCGGGAGATCGGCGATGCCGGTGGCCCACTGCTGGTCGGCGCGATCGCCGCGACGAGCACCCTCGGGCTGGGCCTGGGCGCGCTGGCCGTCCTCCTCACCGCGACCGCGGTGCTGGTGGCCATCCGGCCGTAGCGGGTTCTCACATTCGACCGGCGGCGAACGTCTTCGAGGCGAACGACGCCGAACGACGCCGAACGAAGGGGACACCGTGCACACGATCTTGCCGACACGGCTCGGGGAGCTGACCATTGTGCGGGACGGGGAGGCGATCGTGGGCCTGTACTTCCCGCACCACTGGTACCCGCCCGACCCGAGCACGTTCGGCCCACGCACCGAGGAAGGGTTCGGCGAGGTGGTGACGCAGCTCCAGGAGTACCTCGCCGGCGACCGGACGGAGTTCGACCTGCCGCTGGACCCCCGCGGCAGTGACCTGCGGCGCCGGGTGTGGCGCCTCGTCGCGGAGGTGCCGTTCGGGCAGACGACGACCTACGGCGACCTCGCCCGACGGCTCGGCCACGACCTCGACCCGCAGCAGGTCGGTGCGGCCGTCGGCCGCAACCCGCTGTGCATCCTCGTCCCGTGCCATCGGGTGGTCGGTAGCGGCGGCAAGCTCACCGGCTATGCCGGGGGACTGCGGCGCAAGCGGGCACTGCTGGATCTCGAGCAGCTCACGTTGCTGCCCCGCACCGACCCGGACCTCCAGTTCCAGCCTGATCAGCCGCGCACGTCAGCCGCGGCACCACCGCGGACAACGGTCGATCCGGTCGTGGCGCAGCACTCATAGCCACCTGGTGAGCCCGGCGGTCACCGCCGCGCCGGACGCGAGCGCGGCCAAGAACCCGTCCATGTCCGGAAGTTCGGCGGCCAGTGCTCCGGCGTGCTCGTCACCGGCTCTTGGCCGCGAAGATGTCGGCCGCGGCCGCCAGGGCGCGGCGTGACCGCGGTGGGTCCGCGAGGCTGATCGCGGCGTGGAGGATGTCGACGACCGCCAGGTGGGCCAGGCGGCTGCTCGACGGGGCCATGTGCAGGCCGAGGTCCGGTCCGCCGGCGACGAGCAGTGCGGTGGCCCGCCCGGCGAGCGGGGACGACGCGAAGCTCGTGATCGCGACGACGCCGGCCCCGGCCTGCCGGGCGGCGTCGACGACGGACAGCGTCTCCTCGCTGCGGCCGCTGTGGCTGATCGCGACCAGCGTCGAGTCCGGCTTGAGCAACCGTGCCTGCAGCTGTGCGGTGCGTGCGTCGTGCGGGGCACTGACGCGGCAGCCGATGGCGGTCCACCGGTAGGCGGCGTCGGCGGCGGGGGCGGCCGACGTGCCGACGCCGAACACGACGATGCTCTCGGCGCGGGTGAGCAGGTCGACGGCATGCCGCAGTGCGGACGGGTCGAGCGTCGCGCGGGTGGCGCCGATGCTGCTGGCGTGGCTGCCGAGCACCAGCTCGGTGATGTCGTCCACTGTGGACTCGGCGGTCAGCTCGTCCGGCGGTGCGGCGCCCGGCCGCAGCGCGAGATCCTGCACGAGCGCGCGTTTGAGCTCGCCGAACCCGTCGAACCCCGCGGCACGGGCGGCCCGCACGATCGTCGCGGGCGAGACACCCGCCCGGTCCGCGACCTCGTTGGTGGTGGCCGCCTGTACGAACGCCGAGTCGGTCAGCACCAACCGCATCACCTTGGCGTCGCTCGGCCGCAGCCCGGGCAGCAGGGCGGCGATCGTCGCGTGCAGCCCGCCGGGGATGCCGGAAACCATGTTTCCGATGCTAGCATCGATTGGAAACGGGATTTCTTCGTGGAGGGGGTGTCGTGCACGCCGTCCCGCTCGTGCTGCTGCTGACGGCCTCGTGCCTCCACGCTGCCTGGAACTTCGCGGCGAAGCGGGTCGGCGACGGCGGCGCGGTGTTCGTCTGGTGGTACTACACGGTTTCCGCCGTCCTGTGTGTCCCGCTCGCGGTCGGTGAGCTGCTGCTGTCGGACGACCTGCGCCCGCGGTGGTGGTGGCTCGTGGCCGCCGCCGGAACGGCGGTACTACACGTCGGCTACGGCATCGTGCTCCAGCGCGGCTACGCCGCCGGCGACATGTCGGTGGTGTACCCGCTGGCGCGGGGGACCGGGCCGCTGCTGTCGGTGATCGTCGCCGTGCTGGTCCTCGGTGAGCGCCCCGGCGTGCTCGGCCTCGCCGGCGCCGGCGCGGTCGTGGCCGGCGTGCTGGTGATCAGCGCGGGCCGTCCCGCGGGCGGTGACCCGCGGCTGACCAGCGTGTTCTACGGCCTGCTCACCGGCGCCACGATCGCGGGCTACACGCTGTGGGACGCCCGTTCCGTCAACGCCATCGGCATGCCCCCGCTGCTCTACTTCGCCGCCGGTTCCGTGCTGCAGACCGTCCTGCTCACGCCGTACGCCCTCGCCCGCCCGGCGGCACGCCGCCGCCTGTGGGCCGGCCACCGCCGCGAGATCCTGGTCATCGCGGTGCTCTCCCCGCTCGCCTACCTCCTCGTGCTGTACGTCCTGCGAACGACCCCGGTCAGCGTGGTCGCACCGGTCCGCGAGCTGAGCATCGTCATAGGCAGCCTCATCGCCTGGCGCGTCCTAGGCGAACCCAACCCGCTACGACGTCTCATCGGCGCCGTGATCGTCCTCTCCGGCATAGTCGGCATCGCCCTGAGCTGACCACCGACCCAACCGCGAGTCCCGCGTCCAAACACCGCGAGTCGCGCGTTGAAACACCGCGAGTCCCGCGTTCGGACACACCGACCTGCGGGTTCGTGCAGATCATGGCCCGGGCGTGTGCACGAAAACGGGACTCGGTACACGAAACGCGACTCGGTATGCCCGAAAACGGGACTCGGTATGCGTGAACGCGGGACTCGTGGGTGGGTGAACGCGGGACTCGCGGTGGGTGGACGCGGGACTCGGTGTGGGTGAATGCGGGACTCGCGGGTGGTGGGGGTGGTGGTGTCGTTGAGCCGAGTTGGGGTGTGGGCGGTAGAACTGTCCGTATGACTGATGTCGTGGATGTGCATCGTCCGGTTTCGGGTGATGTGATCGACTTGATTCTGGCCGATCATGCGTTGTTCGAGCTGCTGTTGCGGCAGTTGCGGGATGCCAGTGCTGACCGTGACGCGGTTCGGGGTGCGTTGGCCAACGTGTTGGTCGCCCACGCGGAGGCGGAGGAGAAGTTCGTCTACCCGAAGCTGCGGAAGCGTTCGGCGGTGGGCGCGCACGAGGCGGAACACGGCGCGGAGGAGCACGCGGAAGGGCACGAGGCGCTGCTGAAGGTGCTGGAGCTGAAGGGCACCGACACGAAGGCGTTCGACGACGCGGTGGAGGAGCTGTCGGCGAAGGTCAACCATCACCTGGTCGAGGAGGAGCTGACGATCCTCAACCCCGCGCGGAGCGAGCTGGGTTCCCGTGCGCGGGCCGACCTGGGTGCGGAGTTCGTCAGGGAGCGCAACCGCCAGATCGACGACAACTGCGGCACGCTGACGAACGTGCGTGCGCTGGTGGCCCGTTCCCGACGGGAGGGCAAGCTCGACTGACCCGGTCCGCGGGCGTGACTGAGCCGGTCCGCCGGGCGCGGGCTGGTGTCCTGACTCGAAGGCAGGGCACCAGGTTGGCAGGGCACCAGGTTGGCAGGGCACTAGGTTGTGTGGCGTGGGACGTAGCCGCAAGGCCCACGAGCCGGTGACGTGGGAGATCGACTCCGGTGTCGCGGAGCTGTTGCCGGATCCGGACGTGCCGGACGAGTGGACCCTGTGCGTCAACGGCACGCCGCAGTCCCATGTCGACCTCGCCGACCCCGCCCGCATCGAGTTCGAGTACGTGCGCCGGCTGGCACACGTGGCCGATCTCGTCGCGCCGGCCGGCGCTCCGGTGCGGGCCCTGCACCTGGGTGGAGGCGCCCTGACGCTGCCCCGCTACGTCGCCGCCACGCGCCCGGACTCGGCTCAGCAGGTGGTCGAGATCGACGCTGCCCTGATCGACCTCGTGCGCACCCGGCTGCCCGTCGACCGCTCGTGGCGCATCCGGATCCGGCAGGGCGACGCGCGCGCCGAGCTGGCCACGGCGGAGGTGGGCTCGTTCGACCTCATCGTCACCGACGTGTTCGTGGGCGCCCGCACGCCGGCCCACCTGACCTCGGTCGAGTTCGTGTCACTGGCCGCCGACGCGCTGCGCCCGGCCGGTGTCTACGCGGCCAACATCACCGACGGCACGTCACTGGCGTTCGCCAGAGCGCAGGTCGCGACCGTGTGTGCGGTGTTCCCGCACGTCTGCGTCCTCGCCGAGCCCGCCGTGTTCCGGGGACGGCGTTTCGGCAACTTCATCCTGGTCGGCTCCCGGGTGGAACTGCCCGTCGCGGACCTCACCCGCAGGACGGCCGGCGACCCGTTTCCCGGCCGCATCGAACACGGCGAGTCCCTGACGCGCTTCACCGGCGGCACCCGGCCCGTCACCGACGAGACCGCCACGATGTCACCGTCCCCGCCAAGAGGCACCTTCGGCCTGCCCGCCTGAGCGGGGTGCCCATCGGCGTAGGCGTCCACATCGGAACGTGCGCAGCTCACGTCCGCGCCGGCATGGCGATGAGGCTGATCATGCGGCGCGTGCGGTCCTGGTCGGGATCGCGGCCGAGCCGGGCGGTGACGACCGCGCGGATCTCGGTCAGCAGCTCATTCATCTCGGTGTCGGTCAACCACAGTGCGGCCTGCTGGTAGGTCACGCCGTCGGTGGTGGGGTCGACCGGTTCGCCGACCAGATACTGGTCGAAGTCGGCCAGCAGCCCGCCGACGAACGCGGTGAACGCCCGCCGGTGGTCGTCGGCGGTCATGGTGGCCTTGTCGGCCGGGTCGATCTCTGCGTGGCGCCAGCTCACCCGGTAGGTGCGTTCGACCGTGCCACGGACCCGTTTCTCGTCGAGCACCTCGAGCACGCCCGCGTTGGCCAGCGCCGCGACGTGCCGGTACATCGTCGCGGGCGGGATGTCGGGCAGCCGCTCGCGTAGCTGCGCGGTCGTGGCGGGGTGGCCGTCCAGGAAGGTGCGCAGGATCCGCAGCCGAACGGGGTGCAGCAGCACGTCGAGAGTCGCCATGGACACATCATTCCAACGTCTGGTACTTTTATCAAAATTGATAACCATGGAGGTAGATCATGTCTGGGGCCGACACAACAACGGAGACCGGCGTCGTGCGGGAGATCGAGCTGGCCGCGCCGGCGGCGGACGGAGTGGCGCTCGCCGGCACGCTCACCCTGCCCACCACGCCCGGCCCGCACCCGGCGGTGCTGTGCCTGCCCGGCTCGGGGAAGATCGACCGCGACGCCAACGCCGGCCGCGTGCGCATGGAGCTTGGCCGTCCGCTCGCGTACGCCCTTGCCGCGCAGGGCATCGCCTCACTGCGTTACGACCGCCGCGGCGTGGGCGCCACCCCCGGTGACTGGCACACGGTCGGGTTCCTCGACAACCGGGCCGACGCCGTGGCCGCGCTGCACGCCCTGCGTGGCCACCCGGAGGTCGCCCCGCGCGCCGTCGGCGTGCTCGGGCACAGCGAGGGCGCGGTGCATGCGATGTGGCTGGCCGCTCATGCCCAGCCCGCGGCTGCCGTCCTGCTGTCCGGCTACGCGCGTCCCGGCGAGGAGGCCGTGCGCTGGCAGGGGAGCCAGCTCGCCGCCTCGCTGCCGCGTCCGGTCCGCCCGCTGCTGCCCGTCCTGCGTCGCGTCGCCACCCGGCAGCTGGCCCGGTTGGCCGCGACCACGACCGACTCGGCCCGCATCGGCGGCATGCGGCTCAACGCCCGGTGGTGGCGTGAGCAGCTGGCCTACGACCCCAGCGCGGACCTCGCCCGCATCACGGTTCCCGTCCTGGCGGTCACCGGTGACAAGGACGTCCAGGTCGATCCCGCCGACCTGGACGTGATCGCCCGCCTGATCCCCGGCGGCGCGGAGACCCACCGTGTTCCCGGCCTCACCCACATCCTCCGCCGCACCGACGGCCCGGGCTCCGTGTTCGCCTACCGCCGCCTGCTACGCCAGCCGGTCGACGCCGACCTGCTCACCGGCGTCGCTCGCTGGCTGGCCGGCCGGCTCCGGTGATCGACCCTCACCCGCGTGGGACGCCGTGCCGCCGGAAGTCGGCGGCCTCGGTGAGGTGACGTCGGCGCGTTGGTCCGGCTCGCCCTGGCCGCCGTTTCCGGGCTCCGGCACGGGATCGCGGTGGTCGAGCAGGTGGGGGAGTGACCGGTCGAGCCAGCGTGGGAGCCACCAGTTCCAGCGGCCGAGCAGGACCATGGTCGCCGGCACGAGCAGGCAGCGCACGATGGTGGCATCGACGACGATGGCGGTGGCCAGGCCGAGGCCGAAGATCTTGACGGTGGGGTTGTCGACCAGGACGAAGCTGGCGAACACGCACACCATGATCAGGGCGGCGGAGGTGATCACGCCACCGGTCTCCGCGAGGCCGCGGCGCACGGCCAGGCGGTTGTCGCCGGTGCGGGCCCAGTGTTCCTGGACCGCCGAGAGCAGGAAGACCTCGTAGTCCATGGAGAGTCCGAACAGGACGGCGAACAGCACCATCGGCACGTAGCTGTCGATCGGCACCGACCCGTCGAGGCCGAGCAGGCCCGCGCCCCAGCCCCACTGGAACACCGCGGTGACCACCCCGTACGCGGCGCTCACGGACACGATGTTCATCAGCGCCGCCTTGACCGGCAGCAGCACCGACCGGAACGCCAGCAGCAACAGCACACACGCCACCCCGACGACCACGAGGATGAGCCACGACAGCCGTTCGGTGATGCGGTTCGCCAGGTCGAGGCGTGTCGCGGTCCCGCCACCGACGTGTGCCGTGCCGAACCGGGGCAGCACCTCGGTCCGCAGCCGCTCGACGAGGTCGCCGGTCGCGGGGTCGGAAGGGGGCGTGTCCGGGACGACCCGCAGGGACACCGCGCCGGCGGGCAGCCGACGCGGCGGTGCCACCGACGCGACACCCGCGGTCGCGCCCAGGGCGGCCGCGGCGGGCCCGGCCTGGGCCGGGTCGGTCAGCACCACGGTGAGCGGGCCGTTCTCACCCGGCCCCCACCCGGCGGCGGTGGCGTTGTAGTGCAGCACGGTCTGCTGGTCGGTGCCGCGGTCACCGGCGTCGGACTGGCCGAGCCGCAGCGCGAGCGCCGGCGCACCGAGCCCGAGCAGCACGACCGCGCTGGCGACCGCGACGGCCACGGGCCGGCGGGTGGCCCACCACCCGAACCGGCCCCACGCGCCGCGGTCGAGGTCGTCGTCCGTGGCCGCGGCCGGCCGGCCGCGGCTCAGCCTGGTGCCCGCCATGGCGAGCACGGCCGGGGCCAGCGTGACGGCCGACAGCACGGCGCCGGCGACCAGCAGCGCGCTGCTCCAGCCGAGCCAGGACACGAAGTCGATGCCGGTGAGCATCAACCCGCTGATCGCCACGACCACGGTCGCGCCGGCGAACAACACGGCGGCGCCGGCCGACCGGGCGGTACGGGCCACGGCGTCCGGCACGGGCACCCCGGCGGCGAGCAGCCTGCGCTGTCTGTTGACCAGGAACAGCGTGTAGTCCACGCCCACCCCGAGCCCGATCATCGCGGCGAGCGTCGGCGCGACGTCGGGGATGCTGACGGCGCTCTTCAGCATGTCCAGCCCGGCGAGCCCGCCGACGACCACGACCACCGCGGAGACGATCGGCAGCAGCGCCGCGACCGCCGAGCCGAACGCCAGCAGCAGCACCACCAACGCGGCCACGATCCCGATGATCTCGCTCGGCCGGGAGTTCAGCGCCGACAGCTCACGTCCCAGCGTCCCGCCGAGCGCCACGTCCATCCCCGCCGCACGCGCGGGTCCGGTGGCGTCGAGCACCTGCTGTCCCAGTGCCTTGCCGGCGGTGACGCCGGGGTCGAGCGGCACGGTGAACCGCACCGCGGTCCGGTTCGGGCTCGGCTCGACCCGCGCGGGTACCGTGCCGACCCCCGGCACCGCCGACACGGCGACGACCGTGTCCCGTATCGCGGCCCGAAGTCCTGGCGAGTCAACGCGCGTGCCGGCCGGCGCGGTGAGCACCAGCTGGGAACTCTGTTGGCCGAACGGTTTGTCCGCGGACAGCAGCGCGTTGGCCGCCTCGCTGTCGCTGCCGGGCACCACGACGTCGTCGGCCGTCGTGCCGTCCACCAGCCGAGCGCCGGCCAACAACCCGACCGCGAGCAAGACCCATAACAGCACCACCAGCTTGCGGTGGCGCCCACACCACCCCGCGAGCGCTGAGAGCACCTCGAACCCCTCCAGTTTCGTCGAGGTGCACATCCTGCCGCAGCGACCCGGCCGCGCCGGTCGCCACCCGGAAGTCCGGCACGGAAGTGCCGCGCCGGTCCCGTTCAGCGCACGGACGAGTACGAGGGCGCGAACCGGCTGGGGCGGCTGTCAGGACGCCGCTTCGAGCGGCGGGTTGTTGCGCCATGCGGCGGCGAGGTCCTGTATCGGCAGGTCGAGTACCTCGCTGAGGCAGGCGATCGTGCCGAACGCGGGGGTCGGGAGCCGACCGGTCTCGATCTTGCGCAGCGTCTCCGGCGACATGCCGGCCGCATTGGCCACCTCACCGAGATCGCGGTCCGCCCGCGCGTCACGGAGCAGCCTGCCCAGACGCCTGCCGGCCTCGATCTGTTCGGACGTGAGCGGGTTGCGGACCACGCCGCCAGCATACGGCTGGTATTTTAATACCGCAAGTGCTACGTTGGTATTATTATACCGACGATGCGAGGGAACCGATGATCGAGCTGAAGACGCCCGCGGAGATCGAACGGATGCACACCACCGGGCAGTTCATCGCCCAGATCCTGTCCGAGCTCAGCGAACTGGCCGACGTGGGCGTCAACCTCCTCGACCTGGAACACCACGTCCGTGACCGGATTCGCGAGCGCGGGGCCCAGTCCTGCTACTGGGACTACGCCCCGTCCTTCGGCAACGGCCCGTTCCGCAACGTCATCTGCCTGTCGGTCAACGACGCCGTGCTCCACGGACTGCCCCACGACTACCCGCTGCGCGACGGGGACATCCTCACCATGGACCTCGCGGTCGGCATCGACGGCTGGGTCGCGGACGCCGCCCGCACCATCATCGTGGGCACCCCGTCCGACGACGACCTGCGACTGCTCCGCGCGACCGAGGAGGCGCTCGTCGCCGGCATCGAGGCCGCGCGGCCGGGCAACCGGCTGGGTGACATCTCCTCGGCGATCGAGACGGTCGCCACCGGCTACGGCTACCCGATCAACAACGAGTTCGGCGGCCACGGCCTCGGACGAACCATGCACGAGGACCCGCATGTCCCCAACAGGGGTCGCGCCGGCCGTGGCCTCAAGCTTCGCGCGGGCATGACCCTGGCACTCGAACCCTGGTTCGCCCGCACCACCGACCGGATCATCTTCGACCCCGACGGCTGGACCATCCGCTCGGCCGACGGCTCCCGCACCGCCCACTCCGAACACACGGTCGCGATCACCGAGACCGGCCCGCGGGTGCTCACCCAACGCCTGCCACACCACGTGGACTCGGCCTCGGCGTGAGCTCGGCAGACGACACCGAGACCGGGGACCTGGCGAGCGGGCAGCAGGTGGACGGGTAGGCATGAACCGCGCCAGGGCTACTCCGCCCGGGCCGGGCGGAGTACCCGGCGTACGGCGTCCCGCAGCCACTGGTGGGCGCCGTCGGCGGTGTGGCGCGGGTGCCAGGCCATGCCGATCGTCAGCGGTGGGAGCGGCAGGGGGATCTCCAGCAGGCGCAGTCCCATCGCCGCTGCCGCGTCGCCGAGTGGTGACGGGGGCTCGCCCGGCTGCGCGGTCGGCACCAGGCAGACCACGTCGCCGGCCGCGGCCAGCGCCATCGCCGCCAGATGCCCGGGCAGGACGGCGCTGACCTGCCGGCTGAGCCCTTGCTCGGCCAGGGCCGCGTCGAGCGGGCCGGTGAAGCGTCCTCGACGACTGACCGCCACGTGCTGGGCCGCGGCCAGCCTGGCGGGTGTCAGTGTTCCTTCGGTGAGCGGGTGCCCGGCCCGGACACCGGCCGCCATCCGCAGCGTGACCAGCTCCTCGACCCGGGTCTCCGGGTCGGTGTGGTCGATGGCCCCGATCTCCAGGTCGATCCGGCCGTCGCGCAGCGCGGGGCTCTCCTCCCACTCCTCGGCCAGCACCCGCAGCGAGACGCCCGGCGCCTCGCGCCGGGCCAGCGCGAGCAGGCCCGGCGCGAGCGCCGCGCCGACCAGGTCCGAGGCCTGGACGGTGAAGGCGCGCCGCAGTGCGGCGGGGTCGATCCGGCCGCTCGGGGTGAGCAACGCCGCCAGCCGGCGCACCACCGCGGCGGCCTCGTCCCGCAGTGCCTCGGCGCGGGGGGTGGGCACCATCGCCTGACCCGCCCGCACCAGAAGCGGATCCTGGAGCACCCGGCGCAGCCGGGCCAGGGTGCGGCTCATCGCCGCGGGGGAGGTGCGCAGCCGCGCGGCGGCCAGGGTGACGCTCTGCTCGGTCAGCAGCGCGTCGAGGGCGACGGCGAGGTTGGCGTCCAGGTTCGAGGCAGGGCTGTTCACCGGCGTTATTCCGTTTCGGGCAATGATTGGATGCTGAAGTTCCCATTGTGGCAATGCCATTCGGGTCCGCACGCTGAGGGGGCTGGACCGATCCGACCCGACCGAGAGGTTTTCATGATCGTCATTACCGCCCCCACCGGGAACATCGGCAGGCGGCTGCTGTCACTGCTGGTCGAGGCCGCGCCCGCACGCGGAGAGGACCTGCGTGTCGTCGTCCGCGACCCTGCCCGGCTCCCCGAGGCCGTCCGCGGCCGGATCGAGGTGGTCACCGGCTCGCACGGCGACGCCGCGACCGTCGACCGCGCCCTCTCCGGTGCCGACGCCGTCTTCTGGCTGGTGCCACCGGACTCCTCGGCCACGCCCGACGAGGCCTACAGCGGCTTCACCCGCCCGGCCGCGCGGGCGTTCGCGGCACACGGTGTCGGTCATGTCGTCGGCGTCTCGGCGCTCGGCCGCGGCACCCCGCAGGCCGCCCGGGCTGGGCTGGTCACCGCGTCCCTGGCCATGGACGACCTGATCGGCGGCTCCGGGGTCGCCTACCGCGCGCTGGCCTGTCCCTCCTTCTTCGAGAACCTGCTGGAGGAAGCCGAGTCGATCCGCGAGCACGGCGTCTTCACCGACACCGTCGCCGCGGACCGCCGTGCCCCGCTGGTGGCCGTCGCCGACATCGCCGCGACGGCGGCCGGTCTGCTGCTGGACCGCTCCTGGACCGGCGTCGGCAGCGTGCCGGTGCTCGGCCCGGAGGACCTCTCGCCCAACGACCTGGCCCGCATCATGACCGAGGAGCTGGGCCGGCCGGTCCGCTACCAGCGCCAGCCGCTCGACGAGCTGCGGTCCACCCTGCTCGGCTACGGCCTCGACGAGGCGTTCGTCGAGGGGGTCGTCGACATGAAGCGCGCCAAGGACCAGGGCCTGGACTCGGGTGTCGACCGCGCGCCGCGGACGGGCCCGGCCACCGGGTTCGCGCGGTGGTGCGCGGCGACGCTCAAGCCCGCCGTCCTCGCCGCCCCGGAGGCAGTCGACGCCCACTGACCGAACCGAGGTCAGGCCGCTGCCGGCACCGGTCGCCCGGCTCGACCTGCCTTCGTCGACGCGACGGCCACCGTCAGGCCGGCGAGGCTCAGTGCCACGCCGACCCAGGCGGTGGCGGCGTACCCCCAGCCGGCCGTGATGGCCAGGCCGCCCAGCCACGCGCCGGCGCCGTTCGCGATGTTCAGTGCCGAGTGGTTCGACGAGGACGCGAGCGACGGCGCGTCCGGGGAGACGTCCATCAGGCGCACCTGCAACGCGGAGGCGAGGACCTGCGACACCAGGCCGATCAGGAACACCGAACCGAAGGCGGCCAACGGGATCGTGGCCGTCAGGCCGAACAGGGCGAGCACCACCGTCACCGAGGCCAGCGCCCCGAACACGGCACCCATGACCGACCGGTCCACGAAGCGGCCACCGACCGCCGCACCGAGGGTCATGCCGAGGCCGAACACCGCCAGCATCCAGGGCACCGCGGAGTCCGGCAGCCCGGTGACCTCGGTGGTGATCGGTGAGATGTAGGAGTAGACGGCGAACATGCCGCCGAAGCC
>NZ_DASQCC010000065.1:0-34666 GCF_035634895.1 Actinophytocola sp.
CACCGGCACAGGCCGCACCCGATGGACGATGCGCTGGAAACCAGTACTCAACGCCTTCGCCATCACCTTCGGTGACCGCTGGCCGGGAGCCGAAACCTACTGATCAACAACGCCGGACACACCGATCACGACACAGACCCCTGAGCGACCCGGCAGCGACTTCGGCGAGCGCAGGGTGTGCGGTTGGCGCGCACTGGCGATGAAGTCCAGGGCGTTGACGTGACGGATGCCGGCATGGGCGTAGTTCAGTTCGACACTCAGGCCGCGGGTGGGCTTGGCGATGTCCAGGTAGAGCAGGTGCCCGTGCTTCTGGACGAGCACTCGGTAGGTGAAGGCAAGCTTGATCTCGTGTCCGAGGTGTTCAGGTCGAAGCTCCGTAGTGTAGATCTGGTGATCGGCCTGCGTACGTTGCCGGATGGGCAGTGGCTTGCCGTCTGCGGTGAACTGCGCCAGCTCGAACACTTGCGGCGAGCCAGCAGTCAAGCCCGCTACCGGCTCGAAGTACCAGATGGAATCCTTGCCTTCGCCGACCAGGCGGCGGTACTCGGCAAGATCAGAGACACACGTAAAGTGCCGGCGCGCGGTCGTCGGCGTTACCCGGTACTCCCAACGCACACTCGCGACGAACATTGAGCCGTGACCGCTGGCAGGTCCGTCGTCCCATGGCGACAACGAGATGGATACTCGCGCGTCGCGGTGCCTTTCCGGTGCCCGGACGACCTGCTGGTACAGATCCGTGTAGACGTCTGCGGCCAGAGCCTCGTCGCCGAGGCGGACGGATAAGGAGTTGCGAATCACCCGGTCGAGGGTCTCGGGTGAGGCATGGGCCTTCAACACGTCGGTGTTGAAGGCGAGGCCGTCATAGACGGCATCGCGGAGCGCTGGTGTCTTCTCGTCGAAGATCTTGCGCAGGCGTTCGGTAGCCCGGACCTCAGCGTCCTGGCGGTCCAGGTACTCAAGGGCAACAGCCAGCAGCCCGGCGGTGAACAAGGTGGAGCCGATCTCCATGACCGGAAGGTCTCAACGCCCGGCCAGGTGCACACCGACTACAACCCGGAAGGCATTTCCATTCCCGCCCAGCGGGAAGCCGGGGCCCGTAAGGCGGCCGACCTTCGAGCCATGGTGGTGGACGAGTTCATCGAGCCAGGCCGGACCGCAACCAGCATCGACAAGCGGCCGGTCTTCCAGGAGATGATGGCCGCCATCCGGGCTACCCCGCGCGATGCACTGCCGGACTTCATCATCGTCTACCACTTCAATCGGATCTTCCGGAACAGCATCGACGCTGCCATTACCAAGAAGGAACTCGCCAAGTACGGCGTACGGGTGGTCTCCACCATTCTCGACATGGGTGAGACACCCGAGAGCGCCATGGTCGAGTCCATCATCCACGCCGTCGACCAGTACCAGTCCCAAGCCAGCGGTGCCGACATCCGCTACAAGATGGGCCAGAAGGTCAAGAACGGCGGCACTGTCGGTCAGGCCACGCTTGGCTACCTCAACGTTCGCGAACCCAAGCCCGAAGGCGGCGAGATCCGCACCATCGCCGTAGACCCGGAGCGTGGTCCGCTGATCACGCAAGCCTTCGAGCTGTTCGGCACCGGCCAGCACTCCGGTCAGCAAGTCCTGGACCGCCTGATCACCGCTGGACTCACCACTCGAGCAACCCGCAAACGGTCGGCCAAGCCGCTGTCACTCAGCAAGCTCTACGACATCCTCAGCGACCGCTACTACCTCGGCTTCGTCGAGCACGAAGGTGCGGAGTATCCCGGCCGACACACGCCGCTGGTCACGCCCGAACTATTCGAAAGGGTCCAGCGCGTACTGGTCCTACGCGGGGGCGGAGGCACCCGCAAGCGTCAGCACGACCATTGGGCCAAGGGCCTGCTGTGGTGCGGACGCTGTGACAAGCGGCTCATCGTCGCACCTGGCCGGGGCAACGGCGGCACCTACTTCTACTTCCTCTGCCGAGGGCGCCAGGCCCGCGGTTGCGACTTGCCCTATCTCAAGGTCCAGGAGGTTCTGAAAGCCGTCGAACAGCACTACGCCACGGTGCGGCTCAGCGAGGACTTCCGGGCCAAGGTTCGGGCACAGCTCGATGACACCCTGCTGAGTGAGCTGGGCAACATCCAAGCGCTGAAGAAGCGCCTCAAGGCCCGTCTGGGCGAACTGGACGCCAAAGAGGAGCAGTACCTCGACCTCGTTGGGGAGCCGGGCTGGCCCAAGGCCAAGATCCAGAAGAAGTTGGCCGGCCTCGCGGCTGAGCGGGCTGAGATTGAGGGCCAACTGGCCGACACCACGACCAAGCTCGACACCGGCCGACAGTTCTTCCTGACTGCTCTGGAGCTGCTCAAAGACCCGCAAGCCTTCTTCATGAAGGGTGGAGCGGGCATCAAGAAGGCCCTGACCAAGGTCATCTTTGCCAAGCTCTACCTCGACGCCCGAGAGCTTGTCACGGTCAGTGAGCATGAGCTGACGCCCGGTATCTCTGGGCTGGTGGAGGCTGAGCAGCAGCGCCGCACTGAGTACCGCCGCAGCGACACGCTCAGCGGCTGGGAGGACGACTCCTGGGATGAAGAGGGCTGGAAGGACAGCAGGCCCTTCCGGAAGGAAGGGCCTGCTCTAGATCGTCTTACCGAGGCGGATCTACTGACCTGGTCCTTGGGGGACCATGGTTCGAGTAGGGCCGCTTTGGTGGGCGATACTGGGATCGAACCAGTGACCTTTCCGGTGTGAGCGGAACGCTCTCCCGCTGAGCTAATCGCCCTCTCAACGTGGCGAAAGACTACCGGACGCCGCAGTCGGTGCCGTACGGAGGGGTGCCCAAACGATCGTCATCCTGGGCGACCTGGGGAAGCGGCATGACGGGGCCCCGCAGGCAGGTCGCCTGCGGGGCCCCGTTTGACCACAGAGAGATCAGTGGCCGTAGTAGTTGCCCTGCGACTGCACGTTCAGCTCGCTCATCCGCACGAACCTGGCCGGGTTCGTCCGTGGGTCGTTGATGCTGATCACATCGAAACCCATCCTCAGGTCGGACGCGAAGATGTACCCGTTGTAGTAGTACGCGGACCAGGTGCCGCCGCTCTTGGCCGGGTCGGACGCCGGGCCGCGCTCGAAGAAGCCGATCTTCTTCGGGTGTGCGGAGTTGGTGAAGTCCCACACCTGCACGCCGCCCATGTACCACGCCTGGACCATGATGTCCCGGCCCGGCACGGGGATCAGCGAGCCGTTGTGGGCCACGCAGTTCTCCGACGCGTCCTGGTAGCGGTCGATCTTGAAGTAGCTGCGGAACGTCAGCTTCCGGGCGTCACCGCGGCCGACGACGTCGTAGATGCCGTCCGCGCCGCGTTCCGGGCCCACCTCGGCGTTGCACGTGGCGAGGCCGCCGCCGCCGAGCTCGTCGGTGAAGATGACCTTGGTGCCGGAGTTGTTGAACGTCGCCGAGTGCCAGAACGCGAAGTGCTGGGTGTCCTCGACCCGGTTGATCACGCGCGGGGCGAGGCGGTTGGAGATGTCGAACAGCACGCCGTCACCCATGCACGCGCCGGCCGCCAGGTCCTTCGACGGGTACGCCGTGATGTCGTGGCAGCCCGAGGTGTCCACACCGCCCGGGACGCCGATGCCACCGCCGTTGCCTGGGTAGCCGCCGTCCGGGAACAGCACCGGGGTCGCCGCGACCCTGGCGGACGTCGGGTTGCGCAGCGGCACCTCGACGACCGAGATGAGGTCGTGGGGCGGCTGGCACTTCGAGATCGAGGCCGACGGGCTGTAGGACGACACGTAGAGGTACGCCGTCCGCTTGTCCTTCGACGGCACCAGTGTGTGCGTGTGTGAGCCGCACGCGGTCTCCACGGACTTGATGTACCGCGGCGCCCGCTTGTCGGTCACGTCGAAGATCTTGATGCCCTCCCAGTAGGCCTTGGTGCCGTCGCTCTGGGCGGTGGAAGCGCACGAGTTGTCGCTGCGTCGCGAGTCCGTGGACAGGAACAGCAGGTTGCCCATGATCGAGATGTCGTTCTGCGAGCCTGGGCACAGCACCTGGCTCACGATCTTCGTCTTCTTGGGGTTCCTGATGTCGTAGATGGTGAAGCCGTCGTAGTTGCCGACGAACGCGTACCGACCCTGGAACGCGATGTCGGTGCCCACCGACGTGCTGTTGGCCAGCGGCGTCGTCTGCGGGATGTTCAGCTCGTGCTTCATGTTCGGGCTGGTGACGATCTGGTCCGGTGCCGGGATGTCCTGGGCGGACGCCCCGGGGGCCGTGATCAGGCCGAGAGTCAGTGTTGCCGCTCCGATCGCGGCGACGGACACTCTTCGGCGCCAGCCGTGCAGGGTCGAGCTCACGACAGGGGTCCCCTCCTTGTGCCGTTCGGATGACACATTATGAGCAGGTAAGTCAGGAATAAACTAGATCTAATCCGATGATGTGCCCGAAGATGGGAAACCGTTTTCCTGTGAGTGAGACATACTGGACATACCGCCGTCTCATAGTGGCTGTCGGCGCCGTCCTGGCCCTCGGTCCGCTGGCCGCCTGCAGCAGTACGCCGCCCCCGCCGACCAACCCCGGGCCGGTGATCGTCCCAGGTAAACCTGGTGAGGAGGCAAAGACAATCCCCCCGGGGCAGGCCACCGGCATCGACGTGCCGGAGCCCAACGACGCCGACAAGACGTTCATGCAGGACATGATCGTTCATCACCAACAGGCGGTCTGGATGTCGGACCTGGCACCCGAGCGCGCATCGTCAAGAGACGTAAAAGAGCTGGCAAGCCGCATCTCCGACGTGCAGGGCCTCGAGATCAACGGGATGAACCAGTGGCTGTCCCAGCACACGATCCCGACGGTCAACCCGACGGCGCCCGACCACCACTCCGGCGGCGGCCACGCCTCGATGCCGGGCATGGCGACGCAGGAGCAGCTTGAGCAGCTGCGGAACGCCAAGGGCAGGGACTTCGACAAGCTCTGGCTGCAGCTGATGATCGCCCACCACCAGGGCGCGCTCACCATGGCCGAGGAGGTCCGGCAGAAGGGTGTCGACGTGCGGGTGCAGGAGATCGCGGACGACGTCGTCGTCGAGCAGACCGACGAGATCCAGCGCATGCGGGGCTGGCTGACGGGCTACTGAGGTGCACCGCGGTATCGGCCAGCGGAAACCCGCAGGCCACGACCGGCCACGGCTCGATAGCATCGACACCGCCCCGCCGTACCGCGTGGGCGTCACCAGCGTCGTCACTTCGAGGAGTAACCGTGTCTGAGCCGCGTCCGCCTGCCGCCCAACCCACCCCGCGCGTGGTGGTGCCGGCCGGCACTACGGCGGGCGCCGCGGTCCGCGAGGCCGGCCTGCCCGGCAAGGGCCCGGACGCGGTCGTCGTCGTCCGGGACGCGAACGGCGACCTGCGGGACCTGTCCTGGGCCCCGGACGCCGACGCCGAGGTCGAGCCGGTCGCCGCCGACACCGAGGACGGCCGCGCGGTCATCCGGCACTCCGCCGCGCACGTGCTGGCCCAGGCCGTGCAGCAGCAGTTCCCGGAGGCCAAGCTCGGCATCGGCCCGCCGATCCGGGACGGCTTCTACTACGACTTCGACGTCGAGAAGCCCTTCACCCCCGAGGACCTCCAGGCGCTCGAGAAGCGGATGAAGCAGATCGTCAAGGCCTCCCAGCGGTTCTCCCGCCGTGTCGTCGAGTCGGTCGACGCGGCCAAGGAAGAGCTGAAGGACGAGCCGTACAAGCTGGAGCTCGTCGACCTCAAGTCCGACGTCGACACCGACGAGGTCATGGAGGTCGGCGGCGGCGAGCTGACCATCTACGACAACCTCGACCCGCGCAGCGGCGAGAAGGTGTGGGGCGACCTGTGCCGCGGCCCGCACGTGCCGACCACCAAGCACATCCCGGCGTTCAAGCTGACCCGCGTGGCCGCCGCGTACTGGCGCGGCAGCGAGAAGAACCCGCAGCTCCAGCGCATCTACGGCACCGCGTGGGAGTCGCAGGAGGCGCAGGACGCCTACCTGGAGCGGCTGGCCGAGGCCGAGCGGCGCGACCACCGCAAGCTGGGCACCGAGCTGGACCTGTTCTCGTTCCCGGAGAAGATCGGCTCCGGCCTGCCGGTGTTCCACCCCAAGGGCGGCATCATCCGCCGTGAGCTGGAGAACTACTCGCGGCGGCGGCACGAGGAGGCCGGGTACGAGTTCGTCAACACCCCGCACATCTCCAAGAGCGACCTGTTCTACACCTCGGGCCACCTGCCGTACTACGCCGACACGATGTTCCCGCCCCTGCGGCTGGAGGGCGAGGAGTACTACCTCAAGGCCATGAACTGCCCGATGCACCACCTGATCTTCGACTCGCGCGGGCGGTCCTACCGGGAGTTGCCGCTGCGGCTGTTCGAGTTCGGCACCGTCTACCGGTACGAGAAGTCCGGCGTGGTGCACGGCCTGACCCGGGTTCGCGGCCTGACCATGGACGACTCGCACATCTACTGCACCAAGGAGCAGATGCCGGGCGAGCTGCGGTCCCTGCTGCGGTTCGTGCTGGACCTGCTGGCCGACTACGGCCTGTCGGACTTCTACCTGGAGCTGTCCACCAAGGGCGAGGGCGGCAAGTTCATCGGTTCGGACGAGGAGTGGGCTGAGGCCACCGAGACCCTGCGGCAGGCCGCCGTGGACTCCGGCCTCGAGCTGGTGCCGGACCCGGGTGGCGCCGCGTACTACGGCCCGAAGATCTCGGTGCAGGCGAAGGACGCCATCGGCCGCTCATGGCAGATGTCGACCATCCAGGTGGACTTCAATCACCCGAAGCGGTTCGAGTTGTCGTACACGGCTTCGGATGGTTCTCGTCAGCAGCCGGTCGTCCTCCATCGGGCACTCTTCGGCTCGATCGAGCGATTCTTCGGCGTGCTGACCGAGCACTACGCGGGCGCGTTCCCGGCCTGGCTGTCGCCGGTGCAGGCGGTGGGCATCCCGATCGCGGACGAGCACGTCCCGCACCTGCTGGACGTGGCCGAGAAGCTGCGGGCGCGGGGCATCCGGGTCGAGGTCGACACCTCGGACGACCGCATGCAGAAGAAGATCCGCAACCACACCACGCAGAAGGTGCCGTTCATGCTGCTGGCCGGTGGGAAGGACGTCGAGGCCGGCGCGGTGTCGTTCCGGTTCCGCGACGGGAGCCAGATCAACGGGGTGCCGGTCGACGACGCGGTCCGGACGGTGGTCGAGTGGGTGGAGCGGCGGGAGAACGCCTCCCCGTCCGCTGAGGCGGTGAAGGTTTCTCAGTAGGCGGCGGCTGCCAGGCGCCCGGGGCGCGTGGACCGGAACATTAGGATCGGTTCATGAGCGGTGCGGAGTTCGTTGAGCAGGATGGTGTTGGGGTGCCCGATGCCTTGCAACGCCTGTGGACCCCGCACCGGATGGCCTACATCCGGGGGGAGAACAAGCCCGTCGGTGAGGAGGCCGACGGCTGTCCGTTCTGTCGGTTGCCCGGGATGGCCGACGCCGACGCGCTGATCGTCGCGCGTGGGGTGCTGGTGTACGGGGTGTTGAACCTCTACCCGTACAACCCCGGGCATCTGATGGTGGTGCCCTATCGGCATGTGGCCGACTACACAGAGCTGACGCCGAAGGAGACCGTCGAGCTGGCGGAGTTCACGCAGAAGGCGATGACGGTCGCTCGATCGGTGTCGGCGCCGCATGGGTTCAACGTCGGCATGAACCAGGGTGTGATCGCTGGGGCGGGGATCGCGGCGCATCTGCACCAGCACGTGGTCCCCCGATGGGGTGGCGACTCGAACTTCATGCCGGTGATCGGTCACACGAAGGTGCTGCCGCAGTTGCTGGGGCAGACACGCACGCTGCTGGCCGACGCCTGGGCCGAGACGTCCTGAGAACGCCGACGGCTCCCTCCCCGCGGTGGGGGAGGGAGCCGTCAGCGCGTGCCGGAGTCGGGCTCAGGCCTCCGGCTTGCGGAGGTTGGCCTCAACCTCGATGTGAATCTCGATCTTGTCGCTGACGATGGCGATGCCGTTCTGGACGCCCTCGAAGTTGACGTTGAAGTCCTTGCGGTTGATCGACGCGGTGCCGGAGAAGCCGGCGACGGTGCCGCCCGCGAGCGGGTTCTCGCCGATGCCGTTCACCTCGAAGGTCAGCGGTACGACCTTGGTGACGTCCTTGAGCGTCAGCTCGCCGTCCAGCACGAACTTGTCGCCGTCCTGGCGGGCGCCGGACGCCTTGTAGGTCATCGTCGGGTACTTCTCGACCTCGAAGAAGTCGGCGGACCGCAGGTGGCCGTCGCGCTGCTCCTGGTGGGTCGTGATCGAGCTGAGGTCGACGCTGATGTCGACCGAGGACTCGAGGGGGTTCTCCGCGGTGACGATGGTGCCGCTGAAGCTGGCGAACCGCCCGCGGACCTTCGTGACGACCAGGTGGCGGACGACGAAGCCGACCTCGGAGTGCGCCGGGTCGATGTCCCACGTACCGGCCGCGTAGCCCGGGATGTTGAGGGCGGTGGCACTGCTCATGGTGAAGATCCTCCGATAGAAAAAGTTGAACGATCACCTGTTGAGCGATCAACCGCGACCTTACACCTACGTGATTGAGAGTTCAACAAGTACACTGTGAGGTATGTCCGAGACCCGCTGGTTGAGCGAGCGTGAGCAGCAGATCTGGCGCTCCTTCATGTCGGCGACCATTGGGCTGACCGACGCGCTGGCCCGGCAGCTCCAACGGGACGCCGGGATGCCACACGCCTACTACGAGATCCTGGTGGCCCTGTCCGAGGCCCCTGACCGCACGTTACGCATGAGCGAGCTCGCCGGCATCCGGGGCTCGTCCCGCAGCCGGCTGTCGCACGCGATCGCGCGGCTGGAGGAGACCGGCTGGGTGCGCCGCCGTGGCTGTCCGACCGACAAGCGCGGCTCGTACGCGATCCTCACCGAGGATGGCTTCGCGGCATTGGCGGCGGCGGCCCCGGGACACGTGACCGAGGTGCGGGAGAAGCTGTTCGACCAGCTCACACCCGAGCAGGTGCGGCAACTGGGCGAGATCAGCGCGGCCATCCAGCGTGGCCTTGGTTCGGTACCGGAGGTGACCTGCCCGAGCCTGACCGGCGACGGCCGGGAGCTGAAGGAGACCGAGCCCGCGTAAAGGGTGAACGTTTCATGATCAACGCCAACGCAGTTGGTTGAGTAGGCAGCCCCCACCCGATCCCGGGGGCACCCCGCCACGCCAGTCTACTCGGCTGGGGTGACAAAAGTGCTGGTCAGCGAGGGCTGTGGATAACTTTCACCCGGTGGGGTCGACCAAAAGTGACATTCGTGGCGTGGGCTTCGCTCCAGTGGGGCGGGCCGGGGCGACACCTTCGGTTAGGCTGCCGTAGCCACCTGTCGCCGCACGTCGTGAGGCTCGTCCGCGCCATGCTGAACATCTTCGCAAGAGCCTCGGTCTCGCGGGTCACCGATCCGATCGGGGCCGTGCTCGTTCGGATCGGGCTCACGCCCAACGGCATGACGGTCATCGGTACGGTCGGGGCGGTCGGGTCCGCGCTCTGGCTGTTCCCCACCGGACACCTGCTCGCCGGCACGTTCGCGGTCTGGGGCTTCGTCATGCTCGACCTGCTCGACGGGGCGATGGCCCGCGCGCGGGGCGGCGGCACCAAGTTCGGCGGCGTCCTCGACTCCACCTGCGACCGGATCGCCGACGGCGCGCTCATGGCCAGCATCGCCTGGTACGCGCTCGAGAACGCCGAGCGGCCACACCTCGGCGTGGCGGCGCTCATCTGCCTGGTGCTCGGCCAGGTCATCTCCTACATCAAGGCACGTGCCGAGGCCGCGGGGCTCTCGGCCAACGTCGGGCTCGTCGAGCGGGCCGAACGGTTGATCATCGCCCTGGTGGGCACCGGCCTGCAGGGGTTCGGCGTGCCCTACGCGGTCGACGTGGCGCTCTGGCTGCTCGTCGCCGGTTCGGTCATCACGGTGGGACAACGGCTGGTGGCCGTCCACCAGTCGGCAGCGGAGGCCACATGAGTTTCAGCCAGCGGTTGTCCGACCTCGCGTACGCCACGGGCTGGGGCGCCGTGCGACGACTGCCCGAGCCGGTGGCCAAGGCGTTGTTCCGCGGTTCGGCCGACCTCGCCGCCCGGCGCAACGGGCCGGGCGTCCAGCAGATGCGTCGCAACTACGCGCGGGTCGTGCCCAAGGCGGGACCCGCGGAGCTGGACGAGCTGGTCCGCGCGGGACTCCGGTCCTACGCGCGGTACTGGCGGGAGGCGTTCCGCCTGCCGGCCATGGACCACGAGGCGATCTACCGGCAGGTCGACGACGTGTTCATCGGCAAGCCGCTGATGGACGCCGCCCTGGAGCGCGGCAAGGGCCTGATCATGGTGCTCCCGCACACCGGCAACTTCGACGTCTCCGGCATCTGGCTCGTCGGTCACGCCGGTTCGTTCACCACCGTCAACGAACGGCTGAAGCCCGAGTCCGTCTATCAGCGGTTCGTCGAATACCGCGAGTCACTCGGGTTCGAGATCCTCCCCAGTGCGGGCGGCGCCTACCGGTTGCTGATGGAACGCCTGCGCGCCAACAAGATCGTCTGCCTGGTCGCCGACCGGGACCTGTCGAAGCGGGGCATCCCGGTCACCTTCTTCGGTGCGGAGACCCGCATGCCGCCCGGCCCGGCCCGGCTCGCCGCCGCCACCGGCGCCCAGATCCTGGTCGTGGACAACACGTTCACCGACGACGGCTGGGGGGTGCGGGCGCACACGCCGCTGCTCGTGCACGGCCGCGAGGACGTCGGTCCGACGACACAGCGGATGGCCGACGCGTTCGCCGCCGACATCGCCAACCACCCGGTGGACTGGCACATGATGCAGAAGCTCTGGCTGGCGGACCTGGACGAGGACAGGCAGCAGGCCCTCGTGAGCGGACCGGGCGAGCCCCGGCGGCGCCCGGGAGCGAAGCGACCCGCGCCGAGCACAGCGGGGAGGGAAGCCGGGCACGGGCCCGTTCACCCAGCGAGCGGTGCGAGCCGAACCGACACGGAGTCCAGGTGAAGATCGGCATCGTGTGTCCGTACTCCTTTGAGGTGCCCGGGGGAGTGCAGTCACACGTCGTCGATCTCGCCAAGGCGCTGCGTGGGAAGGGCCACGACGTCGACGTGCTCGCGCCGGCCGACGAGGACACGCCGCTGCCGGACTTCGTGCGCCCCACCGGCCGCGCGGTCGGCATCCCCTACAACGGCTCCGTCGCGCGCCTGTCGTTCGGCCCGGTCTCCTACCGGCGGGTGCGCCGCTGGATCCGTGACCACGACTTCGACGTGCTGCACCTGCACGAGCCGACCACGCCCAGCCTGTCGCTGCTCGCGCTCATGATCGCCGACGGTCCGATCGTCGCGACCTTCCACACGTCCACGGCCCGGTCCCGCACGCTCAGCGCGTTCCAGCCCGTCCTGCGGCCCTTTCTGGAGAAGATCACCGCGCGCATCGCGGTGTCCGCGCTGGCCCGCCGCGTCCAGGTCGAGCACGCAGGCGGCGACGCGGTCGAGATCCCGAACGGCGTGGACGTCGACTTCTTCACCCGGTCCACGCCGCTGCCGGGCTACCCGCGCGACGGCGGCACGGTCGGGTTCGTCGGCCGGTTCACCGAGCCACGCAAGGGCATGCCGATCCTGCTCGACGCGCTGAAGATCCTCACGCCGGACTTCCCGGACCTCCAGCTGCTGGTCGTCGGCGGCGGCGACCAGGACGAGCTGCGGCGCCAGGCCGGGCCGGTGCGGCTCAACCTCCTCGGCCAGGCCGACGACGTGGTGAAGGCGCGGGCACTGCGCAGTGTCGACGTCTACTGCGCGCCCAACACCGGCGGCGAGAGCTTCGGCATGATCCTCACCGAGGCCATGGCGGCCGGTGCGGCGGTGGTCGGCAGCGACCTCGACGCGTTCCGGCGCGTGCTCGACGACGGCCGCGCCGGGGCCCTGTTCCCGGTCGGCGACCCGGTTGCGCTCGCGGAGGCGTTGCGCGGCATGCTTGTCTCCCCGCGGCGCCGCGAGTCGTACGTGGCGGCCGCTCGCCAGCGGGTGACCGCCTTCGACTGGACGGTGCTGTCCGGTCAGGTGCTGCGGGTGTACGAGCAGGCCATCGCGGCGGACCCGCGGGGGATCGTCGAGTCGGATGCCGGTGTCGAGTCTGGGTAGGGGAGCGTCGTGACAGCGTTGGTGACCGCGCTTGTCCTTGTCGTCCTGGTGGCGATGGTCATCGTGTGGTTGGCGGCCACCGCGAACCGGCTGGACCGGCTGCACGTGCGCACCGACGCGGCGTGGGCGGCACTGGACGCGGCACTGGCGCGCCGGGCGGTGGTGGCACGCACGGTCGCCGCGGCGATCCGGCTGGACGACGTCGGCGCCGACCGCCTGCGGGCCGAGGCCGAACGGGCGGAGGTCGCGCCGCGCGACGAGCGGGAGGAGGCGGAGAACCGCCTCTCGCTGCAGCTCGCGGGCGTCGACCGGGCCAAGCTGCCGCTGGCGCTGACGGCCGAGCTGCTCGACGCCGAGCACCGCGTGGTGATCGCGCGCCGGGTGCACAACGACGCCGTGCGCGACACGCTCACCCAGCGGCGCCGCCGGCTGGTGCGCTGGCTGAAGCTCGCCGGGACCGCGCCGCGGCCGGAGTACTTCGAGATCGTCGAGCCGAAGCTGGCCGACCACGGCGACATGCCGCTGCCGCGCCCGTCCGCTCGCGTGCTCCTGATCGACGGCGAGAAGCGGGTGCTGCTGTTCAACGGCCACGACCCGATCCGCCCGGACGCCAGGTTCTGGTTCACCGTCGGCGGCGGCGTCGAGCCGGGGGAGGACCTGCGCACGGCCGCGCTGCGTGAGCTGGCGGAGGAGACCGGCGTGCGGCTGGGCGACGACGGACTGGTCGGCCCGGTGTGGCGGCGGCGGGTCGCGTTCAGCTTCGACGGCCGGACCTACGACGGCGAGGAGTGGTTCTTCGTGGCCGACCTCGCCGCCGACATCGCCGTCGACACGTCCGGGTTCACCCAGCTGGAGACGGAGACGGTCGACGGCCACCGCTGGTGGACCGTCGGCGACCTGCGGGACACGGAGGAGACCGTCTACCCGGTGCAGCTACCGACGCTGCTACCTGACGTGTTGACGAAGAAGTGGGACGGCACAGTGAGGACGGTCCGTTGACGATCGAGATCAAGGCGGTCGTGAAGACCGGCTCCGGCATGCTGGCAATCTGGGACGCCGAGCCGTTCGCGGAGGTCGTCGACTACGACTCGTGGGAGTCGGCCCTGTGCCTGGACGACGACATCCAGCGGCACGTCAGGGCGGGCGACCTCGTGCCGATCAACATCGAGAGCGACGGTGCGTTCGAGGTGCTGGTGCGGTACGGCAACGAGCCCGTGCTGACCGAGCGTGAGACCGAGCGCCTGGTCGTCACGTCCGAGCCGTACCTGCTGGCGTCCAGCGGCGACGTCCGGCTGTCCGGCATCGAGGGCGTCGGCTGGGCGGACGACGCGGTCGAGCTGGCCGTCGGCGAGGGCGAGCACGAGGTGGTGCTGCACATTATCGACTGGCACGCCGAGCCCGGCAGCACGAACGAGGACGGCAAGCCGGCGCCCCACGCGCTGCCCGACTTCGTGGCGCTGGTGTACCCGGCGAGCGAGGTCGGCGGCCCCTACCGCGACGAGATCCTGACCTTCCCGCGACCGGACGGGCCATGAGAGGCGCGCTCGGCGACCGAACGCGCCTTCATGGCGGTCGGCCTAGGTCATGTGGGCGGCCAGTGCCTCGGGCAGTGGGTCGTAGCGGGCGAACGACCTGGTGAACGTCGCCGAGCCGGACGTCATCGAGCGTAGGTCGATCGCGTACCGCAGCAGTGCCGTCACCGGGACCTCGGCCCGCACGATGCTGTACCCCGGCTGCTCGTCGGCCTCCGTGCCGAGCACGCGGCCGCGCCGGGACGACAGGTCGCCCAACACCGTGCCGAGGTGCTCGTCCGGCAGCCGCACGGCCACCTCGTCGACCGGCTCCAGCAACGAGACGCGGCCGTTCGCCGCGGCGTCCTTCAGCGCCATCGAGCCGGCCGTCTGGAACGCGGCGTCGGACGAGTCGACGCTGTGTGCCTTGCCGTCGAACAGGGTCACGCGGATGTCGACCATCGGATAGCCGGCCTGGATGCCCCTCTCCATCTGGGCACGCACGCCCTTCTCGACCGAGCCGATGAACTGGTTCGGCACGGAGCCGCCGACGACCTTGTCCACGAACTCGAAGCCCGCGCCGACCGGCAGGGGCTCGACGTCGATGTCGCACACGGCGTACTGCCCGTGCCCGCCGGACTGCTTGACGTGCCGGCCCTTTCCGCGTGCGGGGGCCGCGAACGTCTCGCGCAGCGCGACCTTGATCGGCTCGGTGTCCACGTCCGCGCCTCCGGCACGCAGGCGCGCGAGGACGACGTCCGCGTGGGCCTCCCCCATGCACCACAACACGAGCTGGTGGGTCTCGGCGTTGCGTTCCAGCCGCAGGGTCGGGTCGCCCGCCACGAGGCGGTTCAGGTTGCGGGACAGGGCGTCCTCGTCGCTGCGGGTCTTCGCGACGACCGCGACCGGCAGCAGCGGCTCCGGCATCGTCCACGGCCGCATCAGCAACGGCTTCTCCGGGCTGGACACGGTGTCGCCGGTCTCCGCGGACCCCAGTTTGGTCAGCGCGCAGATGTCGCCGGCCACGCAGTGCGTCACCTCGCGCAGGTTCGACCCGAGCGGGGAGTAGATGTGCGCGACGCGCTCGTCGACGTCGTGATCCTCGTGGCCGCGTTCGGACATGCCGTGCCCCGAGATGTGCACCGGCCGCTCCGGCCGCAGCGTCCCGGAGAACACCCGGATGAGTGACACCCGGCCGACGTAGGAGTCGATGGCGGTACGCACGACCTCGGCGACGAGCGGGCCGTCGGGGTCGGCACGCAGCGAGCCGGAGCCGTTGCCGTTGAGCTCGGTGACGTCCGGCACGCCGTGCTCGAGCGGCGAGGGGAACGCGCCGGTCAGCGCCTCGAGCAGCTCGGCGAGCCCGACGCCGCTGGAGGCGCAGACGGGGATGACCGGGTGGAAGGTGCCGCGTGCGACGGCCGTCTCGAGGTCGTCGATGAGCGTCTCGGTCTCGATCTCCTCGCCCTCGAGGTAGCGGTCCATGAGGGTCTCGTCCTCGCTCTCGGCGATGATGCCCTCGATCAGCTCGTTGCGTGCGTCGTCGATCTCCACGAGGTCGGCCTCGTCCGCCTCGGCGGCCGTGGGCGGGTAGCCGCCCGAGTAGTCCATGAACCGGCGGGTGATGAGCCCGAGCAGCCCTGACTTGCCGCCGCCGGCCGGCAGGTACAGCGGCAGCACGCCCTGGCCGAAGGCCTCCTGGCAGGCCCGCATCTCGGCCATCGCGTCCGCGCGCTGGTGGTCCAGCCTGGCGATCACCACGGCGCGGGGCATGCCGACGGCGGCGCACTCCGCCCACAGCGCGATGGTCGCCGGGTCGACGCCCTCGGCCGCGCAGACCACGAACAGCGCGCCGTCGGCCGCGCGCAGGCCGGCGCGCACCTCGCCGACGAAGTCCGCGTACCCCGGGGTGTCGATCAGGTTGATCTTGACGTCGCCGTGCACGAGTGGGGCCACCGACAGGCCGACCGAGCGCTGCTGGCGCTGGGCCGCCGGGTCGTGGTCGCACACGGTCGTGCCCTCGGTCACGGTGCCCGCTCGTGGGATGACGCCGGCCGCCGCGAGGAGGGCTTCGGTCAGGGTCGTCTTGCCCGAGCCAGACGGCCCGACGAGAACGATGTTTCTCACCTTGGCCGGGTCGTCTACAGCGACCGCGGCTCCGCCATCACCGTTTTCCGAGTGTTTGCTGGCCATACCCACTCACCCTTTCCGCTGACCGCACTGTCAGCCGGGTTCGGCGTGTCTCTTATGTGCCCGATCTCACACCTGTTTACCAGGTCAGACAACCCCAACGCGCGAAGTGGCCTGGCGAATTACCGGCGAATTGGCCGCTTCGTGATAGCCACATGAGACCTACACTTGTCGGGGAATCCACTGAGGAGGGACGCTTCGTGACTACCGATTCGACCCCTGCCGTTACCGAGGCGGTAACCGGAACCGCGCGGGTCAAGCGGGGTATGGCGGAGATGCTCAAGGGCGGCGTGATCATGGACGTGGTCACGGCCGAGCAGGCCAGGATCGCCGAGGACGCCGGCGCGGTGGCGGTCATGGCGCTGGAGCGGGTGCCGGCGGACATTCGCGCGCAGGGTGGCGTGGCGCGGATGAGCGACCCGGACCTCATCGACGGGATCATCGACGCGGTCTCCATCCCCGTGATGGCCAAGGCCCGCATCGGGCACTTCGTCGAGGCGCAGGTGCTGCAGTCGCTCGGCGTGGACTACGTCGACGAGTCCGAGGTGCTGACCCCCGCCGACTACGCCAACCACATCGACAAGTGGCAGTTCACCGTGCCGTTCGTGTGTGGTGCCACCAACCTGGGTGAGGCGTTGCGCCGGATCACCGAGGGCGCGGCCATGATCCGCTCCAAGGGCGAGGCCGGCACCGGCGACGTGTCCAACGCGACCACCCACATGCGCAAGATCCGCGGCGAGCTCAAGCGGTTGACGTCGCTGCCGGAGGACGAGTTGTTCGTCGCGGCCAAGGAGCTACAGGCGCCCTACGAGCTGGTCCGCGAGGTCGCCTCGCTCGGCAAGCTGCCGGTCGTGCTGTTCACCGCGGGCGGCATCGCGACCCCGGCGGACGCGGCGATGATGATGCAGCTGGGCGCCGAGGGCGTGTTCGTCGGCTCGGGCATCTTCAAGTCGGGCGACCCGGCGGCCCGCGCCAAGGCGATCGTCCAGGCCACGGCTTTCTACGACGACCCGGACGTGATCGCGAAGGTGTCGCGTGGCCTCGGCGAGGCCATGGTGGGCATCAACGTCGAGGAGGTCCCGGAGCCGCATCGGCTGGCCGAACGCGGCTGGTAGCCCCGGAATCCCACTCACCAGTGCTCGGACACCATCACCGAGAAGGTGCCGGGTTCGAGCGCCTCGAAGATGTGGGGGAGGTCGCCCGGGTAGGCCACGTAGTCGCCCGGGCCCACCTCCACCGGGTCGTCGGTGAGCCCGAGCCGTGCCCGGCCCGAGCACAGCACGACGTGCTCGACCACGCCGGGCATGTGCGGTTGGGACTCGCGCACGGAGCCCGGCTCCGCGGAGATCAGGTAGACGTCGCGGCGGGCGTTGGGTGGGCAGGAGGCCAGCAGGGTGGCCACGTAGTCGGCCCGCTCGGAGAACACGGCGGGCCCCTCGCCGGCGCGGATGACCTGCACCTTCGGCCGTGGCGGGTCGACGAGGCGGCTGAACGGCACGTCGAGAGCGACCCCCAGTGCCCACAGCGTCTCCACGCTCGGGTTGCCGCTCGCGGCCTCCAGCTGGGACAGCGTGGACTTCGCGATGCCCGCGCGCTTGGCCAGCTCGGACAGCGACAGTCCGACGCGTTCCCGCTCGCGGCGCAGCGAGAACGCGATGACATCGAGGGGCGCGTGTGCCATGGGTCAGCTCCCGTGTTCGTTCTGTAAGACCGATCGTTCGCCTTGACGAACACCGGCCCGGTGTTCATCATAAGAGTCATGCGTTCGATCTGGCGAACACTCACCCCGTCGTTGCGACGAGACACGCTGGCCATGGCCAGCGCGATCGCGGTGGTCGGCGTGTCGTTCGGCGCTATCGCGGTGTCCAGCGGGCTGGACTGGTGGATGCCGTCCGCGCTGTCCGTGCTCGTGTTCGCGGGCGGGTCGCAGTTCATGGTGGTGGGCGTGCTGGCCGCGGGTGGCGGGGTGTTCGCGGCCGTGGCCGGGGCGCTGGTGCTCAACGCCCGGCACCTGCCGTTCGGGCTCGCGGTGGGCGACATCATGGGACGCGGGCTGGTGGCGCGGATGGTCGGCTCGCACCTGCTGATCGACGAGTCGGTGGCCTTCGCGATGGCGCAGAAGGACGACCCGAAGCGGGCGCGGGCGGTGTTCTGGTTCCTCGGCCTGCTGGCGTTCGTCGTGTGGAACCTGGGCACGATCGCGGGCGCGGCGGTCGGTCAGGTGATCGGTGACACGGACGCGTTCGGCCTGGACGCGGCGTTCCCGGCGGCGCTGCTGGCCCTGGTGCTGCCGTCGCTGAAGAAGGCGCGGCCCAGGAACGCGGCGCTGCTCGGGGCGGTGGTCGCGCTGGCCACGACACCGTTCCTGCCGGCGGGCGTGCCGGTGCTGCTGGCTCTGGTCGGCCTGGCGGTGCTGCTCCCCACGCCGAAGCGGCCGGCGAAGGCGGAGCAGGACGCGGAGGTGCCGGCATGATCACCGCCGGTGGCCCGCCGCCGTCCGCCACGAGGGACGAGGTGCTCGGATGAACATCACCGCCATCCTCATCCTCGCGGCCGGCACCTACGCCTTCCGGCTCGCCGGGCCGCTGCTGCG
The DNA here is from genome assembly GCF_035634895.1 of Actinophytocola sp. Taxonomy (GTDB): domain Bacteria; phylum Actinomycetota; class Actinomycetes; order Mycobacteriales; family Pseudonocardiaceae; genus Actinophytocola. The sequence continues at coordinate 18,467 of NZ_DASQCC010000065.1, forward strand.
GGCGCGGCTCGCCAAGGCACACGGTGGCGAGGCGGAACTGCCGCCCCGGCTCGCCGAGCTGCTGTCCACCGCCGCCACCGTCCTGCTCGTCGCGCTCATCGCGACCGCCGCCCTCACCGACGGGGGGAAGTTCGCCGGGATCGCCCTGCCGGCTGGCGTGCTCACCGGCGGTCTGCTGGCGTGGCGGAAGGCGCCGTTCGTCGTCGTGGTCGTCGCCGCGGCCGTGGTCGCGGCCGGGCTGCGGGCGCTTGGCGTGCCCTAAGTAAGCTGGAGTGATCGCAGGAGGTCAACAGGTGTCCGCTGGTCCGCTGGTCGGTGTGCTCGCGCTGCAGGGTGATGTGCGCGAGCACCTCGCCGCGCTCGGTGAAAGCGGGGCCAGGGCGATCGCCGTGCGCCGCCCGGCCGAGCTGTCCGAAGTGGACGGGCTGGTGCTGCCCGGCGGCGAGTCGACCACCATGTCACGGCTGCTCGACATCTTCGAGCTGCTCGAACCGCTGCGGGCGCGTGTCCAGCGGGGCATGCCCGTGTACGGCTCGTGCGCCGGCATGATCCTCCTGGCCAGCAAGGTGCTCGACGGGCGTGAGGACCAGCACCAGCTCGGCGGCCTCGACATGATCGTGCGGCGCAACGCCTTCGGCCGGCAGGTCGACTCCTTCGAGGAGGACCTGGACTTCGTGGGAATAGCGGACAAGGTCCACGCCGTCTTCATCAGGGCGCCGTGGGTCGAGTCCGCCTCCCCCGAGGTCGAGGTGCTGGCCCGGATCGGCGATGACCCGCAGGTCCCGGGTGGTGAAGCCGCCGCCGGTAGGATCGTCGCGGTTCGTCAGGGCTCTGTGTTGGCCACGGCGTTCCACCCCGAGCTGACGGGGGACACCCGGGTACACAGACTGTTCGTGGAGATGGTGGAGGGAAAGTCGTGAGCGGCCACTCAAAATGGGCGACTACGAAGCACAAGAAGGCCGCACTGGATGCCAAGCGGGGCAAGCTTTTCGCCAAGCTGATCAAGAACATCGAGGTCGCCGCGCGGACCGGCGGCGGTGACCCCGACGGCAACCCGACGCTGTTCGACGCGATCCAGAAGGCCAAGAAGAACTCGGTCCCGCAGGACAACATCGAGCGGGCCCGCAAGCGCGGCGGCGGCGAGGAGGCCGGCGGCGCCGACTGGCAGACGATCATGTACGAGGGTTACGGCCCCAACGGCGTCGCCGTGCTGATCGAGTGCCTCACCGACAACCGCAACCGGGCCGCGTCCGAGGTCCGCACCGCGATGACCCGCAACGGCGGCAACATGGCCGACCCGGGCTCGGTGTCGTACCTGTTCAACCGCAAGGGCGTGGTGATCCTGCCGAAGAGCGGGCTGTCCGAGGACGACGTGCTGATGGCCGTCCTCGAGGCGGGCGCCGAGGAGGTCAACGACCTCGGCGAGAGCTTCGAGGTCGTCTCCGAGGCCACCGACCTGGTCGGGGTCCGCAAGGCACTGCAGGAGGCGGGCTACGACTACGAGTCGGCGGAGGCGAGCTTCCTCCCGTCGGTCAGCGTCCCGCTGGACGCCGACGGCGCCCGCAAGGTCTTCCGCCTGATCGACGCCCTCGAGGACAGCGATGACGTGCAGAACGTCTACGCCAACTTCGACATCTCCGACGACGTCATGGCCGAGGTTGATGCATAGCCCCGCCCTGGCGGGGACGCCGCCGCGGGTCGGTGCCGGCGTGCTGGCCGGCGTCACCGCGTGGCGGCTGGCGGTCGCGGCCTGCGCCTTCATCGGCCTCGCCGGCGCCCTCTCGGCGATGAGCGACCCGTGGCCGGCGCTGTCCCAGCAGGCCAGCCTGTTCGCCGGTGTCGTGTACGTCGGCCTGGCGCTCTACCCGCTGTTCACCGGCGGGCGGGCGCACGAGCCGAGGTCGCCGTGGCTGCGGGGCGCGGCGGCGGTGCTGTTGCTGCTGGTCTGCGTCACCTACCTGACGGTCATCGACGGCAGCCTCGACAGCACCTGGTCGATGTTCGAGCACCTGGTCACGCCGCTCGCGGTACTCGCCGACTTCCTTCTCGTCGGCCGCAACCAGGTCAACGTGCGCTGGTGGCACCCGCTCACCTGGGTGGTGTTCCCGGCCGCGTACCTCGCCTACTTCGTCGCCGCGGACCCCGGGCTGTACGGCAGCTTCCTCGATCCGCACGCCGCTGACTTCCTCGGCGTCGTCGCGGCGTTCCTGCTCGCGATCGTGGCCGCCGGCTACGTGCTCTACGGCGTCGCCAAGGCCGCCGGCGCGGTGCGGGCGAGGCAGCCGTGAGCGACCTGAGCCCCGAGGACCTCGAACTGCGGGACCGCCTCATCGCCGAGGGCAACGTCCGAGGGCAGGCCATCATCGAGGTCGCCGGTGACGAGGAAGGCGCGCCGTACACCTTCTCCGTCGGGGCGTGGCGGCGGTACGGCATCCCGGAGGCGGTGACCATCGGGCTGCCCGAGGGCGCCGGCCGGTACCTCGTCGAGACCTACATCCACCGCGCCAGCCAGGGTGAGGAGTTCCCGCCCGGCCAGGTCTGGGACGACCTGCTCGAAGGCGTGCTGGTCACCGTCGAGCGGGTCAACAAGGGTCACTACTTCGAGTTCTTCGGCAGCGTCTTCCTCGTCCACCCCGAAGGAGACTTCGACGCGGTGCAGCTGATCACCGCCACCCCGCAGGACGACTGGCCCTGGGAGGCCGACGCGCCGCCCGGGTTCGACGTGTGGCAACCGGTCCTCACCGAGAGCGGCCTCCCGGAGAGCTGGACACCCGGCGTCAACGGTCCGTGAGAAGGCCCCTTCCTGACCAGTGGAGACAGTGATCTCCTATCACTGGGCGAAAAAAGTGCCTGTTCGATGAACCTTCCGTGACCGGGGCGCGTAGTGGCCGGGGTACCTGGCCGACCTCCCGAGAGGGCTGCGCATGGCGACGGACACGGACTACCTCATCATCGGCGCGGGACCGGCCGGCCTGCAGCTCGGCCACCACCTCGCCCGCGCCGGCCGCGACTACCGCCTGCTGGAGGCCGGTCCGACGCCCGGCACCTTCTTCCGCACGTTCCCGCGCCATCGCCAGCTGATCTCGATCAACAAGCGCTTCACCGGCACCAACGACGCGGAGTTCAACCTCAGGATGGACTGGAACTCCATCCTGAGCGACGGCGGGCCGCTCTTCACGGACTACTCGAAGCGGTACTTTCCGGCCGCCGACGACATGGTCCGCTATCTCACCGACTACGCCACCGCCACCGACCTGAAGATCAGCTACGAGACGCGCGCCACCCGGGTCGAGCGTGACGACAACGGTTTCACGGTCACCGACCAGCACGGCGAGCCGCACACCGCGCGCGTCCTGGTCGTCGCCACGGGACCGGCGAAGCCTTACATCCCAGACATTCCGGGTATCGAGCTCGCGGACGGCTACGAGTCCGTGTCCGTCGACCCCGAGGTGTTCACCGACCAGCGCGTGCTGATCATCGGCAAGGGCAACTCCGCGTTCGAGACCGCGGACAACCTCGTCGAGACCGCCGCGGTCATCCACCTCGCCGGCCCGCACTCGATCCGCATGGCGTGGCAGTCGCACTACGTCGGCCACCTGCGTGCGGTCAACAACAACTTCCTCGACACCTACCAGCTGAAGTCCCAGAACGCGTTGCTGGACGGTCACATCCTGAACATCGCGCGGGACGGTGACGGGTTCGTGGTCACGGTCAGCTTCTCCCGCGCCGACGAGGTCACCAAGGAACTGCGCTACGACCGGGTGATCCGCGCGACCGGCTTCCGGTTCGACCACTCGATCTTCACCGGCTCCGCGCGGCCCGCGCTGGTCATCAACGACCGTTTCCCGTCGCAGAGCTCGGCCTGGGAGTCGCGCAACGTCCCGGACCTGCACTTCGCGGGCACCCTGATGCAGGTCCGGGACTTCAGGAAGTCGACGAGCGGGTTCATCCACGGGTTCCGGTACTGCGTCCGGGCACTGCACCGGATCCTGGAGCAACGCCACCACGGTGTGGCGTGGCCGCGGGTCACGATCGGCGCCGACCCGGCCACGCTCACGGACGCCGTGCTGGACCGGGTGAACCGGACCTCCGCGCTGTGGCAGGAGTTCGGGTTCCTCGGCGATGTCATCGTCCTGGCGGGGGACTCGGCGACCCACCACGAGGAGATGCCGGTCGACTTCGTGCACGACGCGAAGTTCGCGGGGGACGCGGACTTCTTCGTGATCACGCTCGAGTACGGCCCCGACCACGACAAGGTCGACCCGTTCGACATCACCGTGCGCCGCGTCGCCCAGGACAACCCCGGCCGGGCCCACGACGCGGCGTACCTGCACCCGGTGGTGCGCCACTTCCGGGCCGGCGCGCTGCTCGGCGTGCACCACGTCGCCGAAAACCTGGAGAACGACTGGACGAACGAGGTGGCACATCGCGAGCCGCTGCGTGACTTCTTCGCGCGGCAGCTGTCCGCCCTGACCGTCGGATAGCCGGGTATGGAGGTGCTTTCCCTCGCGGAGCTGGCGAACGCGGCCCGCGAGCGGCTCGATCCCGCGCGGTACGACTACTTCGCGGGCGGGGCCGACGACGAGCTGACGACCCGAGCGAACGAGGACGTGTTCACGCGGCTGCGACTGCTGCCGCGGGTGATGCGGGGCAGCGGCGGCGGGACGCCGGCGGTCGTGCTGGCCGGCACGCCGGCGTCCTGGCCCGTGCTGATCGCGCCGACCGCGTTCCACCGGCTCGCGCATCCCGACGGGGAGGCCGCGACCGCGCGCGCCGCCGCGGCCACCGGCACGATCATGATCGTCAGCATGGCGTCGACGGTCGCCGTCGAGGACGTCGCCGCGACCGGGGCGGCACTGTGGTTCCAGCTGTACCCGCAGCCGGACCGCGCGTTCACCGCGACGGTCGTCAAGCGGGCCGAGGCGGCGGGCTGCCGCGCGCTCGTGGTGACCGTCGACTCGCCGGTGTTCGGCCGGCACACCCGCGACCTGCGCAACGGTTTCACCGACCTGCCACCGGGTTTCGTGTGCGAGAACATGCGCGACGCGGACGGGGCGGTGCGGGACATCGCGTTCACGAGCCTCGACTGGTCGGTCCTCGACTGGCTGCGGTCGGTCACCGGGCTCCCGGTCGTCGTGAAGGGCGTGCTGCACCCCGGCGACGCGCGGCTGGCGGTCGAACACGGCGTCGCGGCGATCATCGTGTCGAACCACGGCGGCCGGCAGCTGGACACGACGGTGACGACGATCGAGGCGTTGCCCGGCATCGTCGACGCGGTCGGCGGGCGGGTGCCGCTGATCCTGGACGGTGGCGTGCGGCGCGGCACCGACGTCGTGAAGGCGTGCGCGCTGGGCGCCACCGCCGTGGCGGTTGGCCGGCCGGTGGTGTGGGGGCTCGCACTGGACGGCGCGACCGGGGTCGAGTGGGTGCTGTCGACCCTGCGCAACGAGCTGGACCGCGCGCTTGCCCTGTGCGGCGCGGGTTCCGTCGCCGAGCTGACGCCGGAGCTGGTGGTGGCGCCGTGACGGGGGTGTTGGTGGGTCTCGCGGTGGCGGTGCTGCTCGCGAGCCTGCCGTTCTGGTTACCCGGGACGGTCGTCGTGCTGCGGAACCGGATCTTCACCTGGGTCAACGGGCCGGAGGGGGTGCGCGTCGAGCCGGCGAAGTTCCTTGCCGTGTACCGGAGTCCGGCCGCGGACGGGCGGAGCCGGGGCGCCGCGCTGTCGGACCTGTTCTGGTACTGGCTCGCGCCGGGCCCGCACGCGCACCAGGAGCACATCGAACCGGGGGAGCGGTACACCGACGTCGCGCGGACGACGCGGCGGATCCTCGCGTCCGGCCACCGGGACGCACAGCGGCTGGCCACGGAGTGTGCGGCGCGGGTGCTGGACGGGCTCGGCGACCGACCGGTGACCGCGGTCCGGTTGCGGGACATGATGATGCCGATCTGGGCGGAGTTCTACTACGAGCTGGTGTTCGGCCGCCCGTGTCCGCGCCAGGCACGCGATCTCATCGTGGGCAACGCGAACGACGTGGCGTCGGCGCTGAAGTGCACGTCCCTGCGGCACATGCGCAGGCGCCAGCGGCTGACGGCCTACCTGCGTGCGCGTCTCGACGAGGTGGCGCACCCGCTGCCGTCGCTGCTCTCGTTCGAGGACAAGGTCTTCTACCTGCAGGGCGCGTTCTTCAACACGGCGGTGGTGCAGTCGTCGGAGGGGATGGCGCACCTGCTGATGGCGCTGGCACAGCATCCCGGCACCCAGGCGCGGGTGCGGTCGGAGCCGGACCATCTCGACAAGGTCATGGAGGAGGCGTGGCGGCTGTACCCGCTGTTCGGGATCGCGCACCGGATCACGTCGGCGGACATCACGGTGGACTCGTTGTCGATCCCGCGTGGCTCGGTGGTCCTGTTCGACTACCCGTCGTTCCACCGCAGCGGGTTCGTCCACGCCGACCGGTTCGAGCCCGACCGGTGGGGCACGGTGTCGAATGCCAATCACGTTCCGTTCGGAGTGACACAGAACCGGGCCTGCCCGGCACGGGGACTCGTCCCCCTGGCGATGCGCGCGGTGACGTTCGAGGTGTTGCGGCGGTTCGAGGTCCGCTCGTCCGCCGCGCACACCCGGTCGATGCCCAACCGCGGGCCGGCGCTGCTGGTCCGCTCGGGCGCCCGGCCGACCGTCCGGTTGGTGCTGATGCGGGTGCTCGACCGCTGGGCGGACGTCCCGCGCAGCGTGACGCAGTTGGTGCTCGGCACGTACATGGTGTGGGACGCGCGGCGCAAACGCCTGTGTCAGCGGTACTTCGAGTCGGGAGGGATTTGATGGACATCGCGTCGACCACGGCGAGGTTCTTCCTTGCCGCGGTTGTGGTTCTGGTGGTGTGCCAAGGGGTGACGGTGTTGATGCGCCGCATCGGCCAGCCGCCGGTGATCGGTGAGATGATCGCGGGTGTCCTGCTGGGACCGTCGCTGCTCGGGTGGGTGCTCCCGGGCGTGCAGGACGCGTTGTTCCCCGACGCCGTCCGGCCGTTGCTCTATGTGGTGAGCCACATCGGCCTGGTGGCGTTCATGTTCGAGGTGGGGCACGAGTTCAAGTCGCGGCGGGTGCGTGGGGTCGGCCGCTCGGCCGGCCTGATCTCCTCGGCCGGGGTGACCCTGCCACTGCTGCTGGGCATCCTGCTGGTGCTGAGCGTCGGCAACCAGTCGAACGTGCTGGCGCCCGGTGTGCCGCTGTGGGTCTCGGCGCTGTTCGTCGGGGTGACGCTGGCCATCACCGCGTTCCCGATGCTGGCGAGGATCATCAGCGAGCGCGGCCTGACCGGCACCCGGTTCGGGTCGCTCGCGATGGCCTGCGGCGCACTGGACGACGGCGTCGCGTGGGTGCTGCTGGCCGTGGTGATCGGCGCGGCGACCGGGGACCCGGGCCACATCGTGCTGACCGCGGGCGGAACCGTCCTCTTCGTACTGTTTCTGGCGTTCGTCGCCCGGCCGGCGCTGGCGTGGGCGTTCAACCGGCGTGGGATGGCGACCGAGCAGCTGGTGCTGGTGACCGCGGTGGGCCTGTTCGCGGCGGCGTGGTACACCGACACGATCGGCCTGTACTCCGTGTTCGGCGGCTTCTGTCTGGGTTACGTGTTCCCGTCCAGCCCGGTGGCCGACCGCGTGGTGGCGGCGATCAGCCCCGTGACGAAGACCGTTTTCCTGCCGCTGTTCTTCGCCTATTCCGGACTGAACACCCAGTTCGGACTTCTGGTGAGCCCGGCGCTGCTGCTGTTGTCCGTGGCCTTCGTCCTCGCCGCGATCGTGGGCAAGTTCGGCGGCTGCTTCACGGCGGCGAGGCTGGCGGGGGAACCCCGCCCGGTCGCGATGCGGGTGGGCGTGCTGATGAACGCGCGCGGGTTGATGCAGCTCATCGCGCTGAACGTGGGCCTGCAGAACGGAATCGCGACGCCGTCGCTGTTCTCGGCCCTGGTCCTGGTGGCCCTTGTGACGACGATCATGACCGCCCCATGGCTGTCTTTCCTGGACCGGAGGGAACCGGCGAAATCTCCACACGCCGAAGAACCGGTGGAACCGTTTCGGCGTGGACATACCGACGATCTTGCTCCACCCTGAACGGATGGCACGACCGCGACCCCAGGACATGTCCGAGGCACAACTTGGCTTTCAACCGAGGAAAGCCGTTCGCTGGCTCGCCCCCAAGGTCCTCGTCACCACCGGTGCGCAGTCCTTCGTCGCCGAGATCTTCGGGTCGTACGCGGACAAGCGGGAGCTTCAGGGCAGCCTCCCCACCACCGTCCACGACCACGCCCACCACGACGAGCTGTGGCTCGACTACGTGGCCGACCTCGGGGACGGGTTCGACGCCACCTTCTCCGTCGCCTCCCTGCTCGCCGCGCCACAGCTCGACCTCGGCGAGCCGACCAGCCGCGGCCAGCTCCTGGTCATGGGCGGCGACGAGGTCTACCCCGCCGCCTCCACCAGCGGCTACGAGGACCGCTCCAAGGGCGTCTACCGCGCCGCCATGCCCGTCAGCCCGCCGGACCCGCCGACGCTGCTCGCCCTCCCCGGCAACCACGACTGGTACGACGGGCTCACGTCCTTCCTCCGCGTCTTCGCCCAGCGCCGGCCCTTCGGCGGCTGGCAGACCGCGCAGACCCGCAGCTACTTCGCCGTCAAGCTCCCGCACCGCTGGTGGCTCTACGCCGTCGACACCCAGTTCAACGACTACGTCGACGCCCCCCAGCTCGAGTACTTCCGCGCCGCCTCGGAAGACCTCCAGCACGGCGACGCGGTCATCCTCTGCACCTCCACCCCCGCCTGGGTGCCGGCCGGCTCCGGCGGTGCGACCAAGGGCTACGACACCTTCGAGTTCTTCCAGCGCGAGGTCATCCGCCCGCGCGGCGCGACCGTCCGCGTCATGCTCTCCGGCGACCTGCACCACTACGCCCGCTACACCGAACGCGCCGGCACCGCCCAGAAGATCACCGCAGGCCACGGCGGTGCCTACCTGGCCGCCACCCACCGCCTCCCCAAGGAGCTGACGCTCCCGCCGCCCAACTCACGCGTCCGCGAGCCCGTCCACCCCACCCGCTTCGGCCTCGCGGCGCGCTACCCGGCGCACACCGACCGTCTCACCGCGGGCATCGTCACGCTGCCCTGGCGCAACCCCGGCTTCTGGGGCCTCACCGGCTTCACCCAGCTCGTCGCCACGCTGGCCATGCTCCACGGCCTCACCGAGTCCGCGGTCCGGTCGGGTGTCTTCGGCCTGCTGGCGGCGTGGTCCCCGGCCCTCGTCGTCGCGGCCGTGCTGGTGCTCGGCGGTGTGGCGTTCGCCCGGATCGACCTGCCCGCCACCGACAAGCGACATCTCGTCGCGGGTGGGCTGCACGCGGCCGGCCACCTCGCGTTGAGCGCCGGGTGGGCACTGGTGATCCGCTGGCTGTACCACGACGTGCTCCCAGACGGCCCCGCGAGCGACTGGCTCGCCTTCCTCATCGCCGCGGTCGGCACCCCGGTCGTGATCGGCTTCCTCGACGCCGAGGTGGTCGCGCTGTACCTCCTCGTCGCCAGCCGCTTCGGCATCAACCTGAACGAGGTGATGGCGGGCCAGAGCATCGAGGACTACAAGGGCTTCCTCCGCATGCGCATCGCCGCCGACGGCACGCTCACGATCTTCCCGGTCAAGGTCGAGAAGGTCTGCCGCGAGTGGCGTGCCAACCCGGACGGCGCGGACACCGATCCGTGGCTGCTCCCCGCGCAGCCGCTCACCGCCGAGCTGATCGAACCCCCGATCCACGTCCCGCGGACGCCCTGAGTCACACTCTCGACCCATGTCGGACAGCACCGCGACCCAAGTGAGCCCGCACTACACCGACGACGAGGACCGCCGGTACATCAGCGATCGGCTGATCTACTTCTCCGACGCGGTGATCGCCATCGCGATGACCCTGCTCGCGTTGGAGCTCCCCGTGCCGCACGGCGAGACCGACGCCGAGGTCTGGCACTCGTTCGCGCACATGCTGCACAACGAGTACCTGAACTTCGTGATCAGCTTCGTGGTCATCGGGGTGTTCTGGATGGCTCACCACCAGTTCTTCCGCAAGATCCACGCGGTGGACCCGGCGCTGCGGCGGCTCAACCTCGTCTGGTTGCTCCTCATCGTCCTGGTTCCCTTCGCCACCAAGGTGGACAGCCAGGACGGCGACTTCGTGCTCGGCCCGGTCCTGTACGCCGTGGTCATCACCCTGGTCGCGGGGGTGATGATGGTGATGGCCTGGCACGCCATCCGCGGCGGCCTGCTGCGCCCGGGGGCACCGCCACACCCGATGCGAGAGCTGATGGTCGGCGCGGGCGCGGCGGCCGTCGGCTTCCTCATCTCGATCCCGGTCAGCTTCTTCAGCCACGCCTGGGGCAGGGTCTGCTGGATCCTCATCCTCGTGGCCCGGCTCGCCGCGCGCCGCATCATCGCGCGGAAGGGCCGTTGAGGCCCGTTCCGGCGCTGGCAGGTATTCGGGAGGCGGAACGAGCCGGGGCGGATGAGGGAAGGGGGTGACCCCCACCCGCCCCAGCGTCACTGGGTCACTGGTGACGGGGGAGGTTGAACTCCTCCATCGCCATGACCGGGCGTAGCCGGTTCTCCGGGCCACCGCGGGTGAACGCGTCGCGAAGGACGTTGTCTCCCAGGAGGTTACCCAGGGCGCCCATGATCATTCCCTGGTCCAGGGCGAGGTACCGCTTGGCCACCTTGCCGCTGCGGACGGCGATGGCGTCGTAGTAGCCGCCGGGGCCGTAGCTGTCGAAGTCGCGGCGCAGCTTCGCCAGCTCCGTGGCCGCCGCGCGCGGCTGGTACGGCAGCGCCAGGACGACCGCGTGCGGGGTCACCACGCCGTCACCGTAGGCGGCCGGCAGCGGCTGGCTGTCCCGGCAACCCTCGAAGCCGACGTCGACCGACGTCCGTTCCTGGTCGCTCGTGTACCCGGGGGTGTCCAGCCCCATGACGTCGACGCCGTACTCCCGGTAGCCGCCGTCCGGGTTGGAGGACGGGGAGAAGCCCCAGTAGCCGTACTTCGCGTCGTTCAGCCCGTGCTCGATCTGGCCGCGCACGTAGACCGAATGCTGCCGCGCCCACGAGTCGCGGCCCCACGCGACCTCCGGGACGAACAGGTCCGGCATCAGCTCCTCGAACATGTCGCCGCCCCACGTGGGCACGAACTTCAGTCCCCGGTAGGTGTAGCTGCCCTCGAACACCGGCACGCCGAGGTGGTCCACGAACCGGCCGGCGGGCTTCTGCTCCTGCCAACCCCAGTCACACGTGTCCGGGAACGTCCGCCACGGCGCGAAGTAGTGCGCCGCCGGCACCTGGCCGAGCGAGATCGCCACGTACGTGATCATCCGCGTCTCCGACGCGAACGAGCCGTAGGTGTGGCAGGTGTAGAACACCTCAGGACCGGCGCCGGTGTAGTTCCCGGGCAGCGAGCACTGGGGTGCTGGCGGGGCCGCGTCCCAGAAGCCGCCACGCATCAGGCCGGCCGGCACGTCCGGGCCACGTGCGGCGACGTCGTAGTAGAACGCGAAGTCCATGGGCGCCAACAGGTTCCGTGCCTGCGACCGCACCTCGGGCACCGCGTTGCCCACCACCATCAACGCGGCCGCCATCCACGCGTTGTCCACACTGGACGCGAACGGGTACACCACCGACCCGTCCTCCGGCCACGTGTGCAGCAGCGCCAGTGTCGCCGGGTCGTACCAGTTGTAGAACTGGCCGGACGCCGCGTGGCGCGGTAGCCGTGCCACCGAGGACAGCGTGGTGCGCACCCGGGACACCAGCTCCCGGTGCGAGATCACGCCGAGGTCCTCGGCCGCCACCGCCGACCACAGGTAGGCGCCGATGTTCGTCGGTGACGTGTACCTCGCACGCGTGGCCGGGTCGAGCGCGCCGCCGATGTTGTCCGCGGGCAGCCCGGTCGCCGGCACGGTCATCGCGGTGAAGGAACGCCACGTGTCACGCACCAACCCCAGTTGCGGGGAGGCGGAAGCCTGGGTGACAGGGGTGAGCAGGACGGCCGCGAGCATCGCGACCACGGCGAGTCGTAATCGGGACATGGCACCTACTTCAGTCCGGTCGTCGCGATGCCGCGAACGAAATGACGTTGTAGCAGGACGAAAACAACGAGCACCGGCAGCACGACCACGACGGCCCCCGCCAGCAGGATGTCGTACTCGGTCCGGTTCTGCCCGATCGCGTAGAGCGCGAGCGCGACCGGCAGCGTGTAGGTCTCCTCCTCGGTCGCCGCGACCAGCGGCCACAGGAAGTTGTTCCAGGAGGCCAGGAACGTGAGGATGCCGAGTGTCGCGAGCGCCGGCCGGCACAGCGGAAGCACGATCTGCCAGTAGATCCTCAGTTCCGACGCCGCGTCGATGCGGGCGGCCTCCAGCAGGTCGTCGGGAATGGACAGGATGAACTGCCGCATCAGGAAGACGCCGAACGCCTGTGCCAGATAGGGAAGGATGAGCCCGGCCACCGTGTTGACCAGCCCCAGGTTCGACGACAGCACGAACAGCGGCACGATCGTGACGATGCTCGGCACCATCAGAGTCCCCAGCACGACGCCGAACAGCACGCGCTTGCCGGCGAACGGCAGCTTCGCGAGCGCGTACCCGGCGGCGCTGCAGAACAGCAGGTTGCCGACGGTCGTGACCACCGCGACGACCGCCGAGTTCGTGAAGTACGTGGGGAAGTCGAGGCGGTCGAACAGGCTGCCGTAGTTCGCGAGGGTCAGGTCGTGCGGCCACCAGGTCGGCGGGTTCGCGCGGATCTCGGCCTCGGGCTTGAACGAGGACAGCAGCATCCACACGAACGGCCCGACGACGAGCACCAGGCCGCCGGCCAGCACCAGGTACAGGGCCGTTTTCGCGACCCGGTCACGTGCGCGCAGGGTGTCAGTCAACGTTGTTCCTCAGCAGCCTGAACCAGGCGATCGACAGCAGCACCACGACGACGAACAGCACGTAGCCCATGGCGGAGGCGTAGCCGTAGTTGCCGAACCCGAACTGGTTGTAGGTGGCGTAGGCCACGGAGAGCGTGGAGTCGAGCGGCCCGCCCTGCGTCATGACGAACGGCTCCTCGAAGAACTGGACGTACCCGATCGTGGTGATCACCGCGACGAACAGCATGGTGGGCCGCAGCATCGGCACGGTCAGGTACCGGAACTGGGCGAACCTCCGCGCGCCGTCGATGGTCGCGGCCTCGTACAGGTCCTTGGGGATGGCCTGCAACCCGGCCAGGAAGATCACCATGCCGAAGCCGAGGTTGCGCCAGGCGCCCATGACGATCAGGGCCGGCAGCGCGAACGTCTGGTTGTTGAGCCAGTTCGGCCCGTCGATGCCGAAGAGGCCGAGGAACTCGTTGAGCAGCCCGGTGTCCGGCTGCAACACGAACCGCCACACGACCGAGATCGCGACGATGCTCGTGACGACGGGAAGGTAGTAGCCGACGCGGAAGAGGGTCTGGAACCGCACCAGCCCCGAGTTGAGCCCGAGCGCGACGACGAGCGCCAGCGCCATGGTGAGCGGCACCCCGACGACGACGAAGACCGCGGTGTTGCCGGCGGCGGTGAGGAACTTCTCGTCGCCGAACAGCCGGACGTAGTTGTCGAGCCCGACGACGTTGACGTCGAAGGGATGGAGAAGGTCCGCACTGCGCAGATCGGTGACACTCATGAAGAGCGACGCGGCCACCGGCCCGGCGGTGAACACGAGGAACAGCAGGGCGAACGGCAGCGCGAAGCCCCACCCGGTCAGCGCACGGGAGAACGCTCCGGAACCCACTCGGGTGGCCGTGCCAGGCGCACCGGACATCCTGCCGGGCTTCGCCTCGACCGTCGCACCGTCGGTGGATGCCGGGCCGGGCTCCCGACGAGGTGCCGTCCGGCCGGCCCCACCTGAGCCGGCCCGGCTCGACGCCGCGTCAGAACCCGGCTCGCCCCAGGATCCGGCCGTCGTCCGTGCCTCGCCCGTTGCCGGGCCGGGAGCCGCGCTCGCGGTTGGCTCGGCCGCCGAGCCGGGTGCTTTGCCGGCGGTCGCGGTGGGGGTGAATGTGCGGTCGGGCGCGATGCCCGGCACGCTCCGCGACCCGGTCGCCGTCCTCGGCTCGGCGTCGAGTGCCTGGCCGGGTGCGGGTCCGGCGGTCGTGGCGGCCTCCGGGCCGGGCGCCTTGCCGGAGGTCGCGGCTGGCGCTCCGCCGTGTTCCACGGTGGAGGCTGTGCCAGCGGCCTCGCTCGGTTCGGCCGGCGCCCGGCTCGGTGCCGCATCCGGGGGCGAGCCCGGTGCGGAGTTGGCGGCCGCGTCGGGCCGTCGGGGCATGTCAGCCACCCGTGCCGATCGAGGTCGCCTGTGCCTGCATGGCCTTCGCCGCGTCGGCGGGGGACTCCGTGCCCTTCGCGATCTTCTCCAGCTCGGTGTCCACACCCGCCGCGATCTGCTCCCACGTCGGGATGGCCGGCGGCGCCTTGGCCTTGTCGAGCTGGTCACCGAACAGCTTCAGCTGCGCGTCACCGGCGAGCGCCTCGTTGTTCCACGCCGCCTGCACCGACGGCAGGTCCGAGACCGTCTGGTACCACTTCACCTGCACGTCCGGCTTCATCAGGTACGACACGAACTTCCATGCCGCGTCCCGGTTCTTCGTGCCCTTGAACACCGCGAGGTTGCTGCCGCCGATGAACGACGTGAAGTCACCCGAGCCGCTCGGCATCGGCCACAGCTCGTACTTTCCCTTGCCGCCCAGCTCGTTCAGCAGCCCGATGTGCCACGGCCCGGACACGAACGACGCGACCTCGTTCGCCAGCAGCTTCTGTTCCGGCTCGCCCTCGCGGAGCCGGTCCCGTGAGGACAGTCCGCTGTCGTAGAAGGACCGGTAGTAGTCCAGCGCCTCGACCACCTGCGGCGAGTCCAGGGTGAACTTCTGGCCGTCGTGGATGTCCCCGCCGTTCTGCCACACGAACGGCATCACGGTCTGCCACGCGCCGGTCTGGCCGGGCTGCAGGTAGATGCCGTACTTGGCCCCGCCCTTGGCCTGCATGTCCTTGACGGCCTGGGTCAGTTCGTCCCACGTCTTCGGCGCCGAGGTGACCCCCGCCTTCTCGGCGATCGCCTTGTTCACGTACAGCAGCCGCGTCTCCACGTACCACGGCACGCTGTAGGAGGTGCCGTCCACGACACCGGTCTCCCACGCGCCGGGGAAGAAGTCCTTCTGCCGCACGAAGTCCGGTGGCACGACGTCGAGCGCGCCCGTCTTCGCGAACTCGCCGACCCACGTGGTGCCCAGCATGGTCACGTCCGGTGTCTTCTGACCGGCGATCGCGGTGGACAGCTTGTTGTGCGCGCCGTCCCACGGCACCGGGGTCACGGTGACCTTCGCGTCCGGGTTGTCCTTCATGAACGCGTCGGCCAGCAGCGACAGCTTCTCGCCCTCGGTGCCCATGGCCCACACGGTGATGTCGCCGGCCGCCTTGCCGCCGTCGACCGCGTCGCCCTGCCGCGCGGCACCGTCGTCGCCGCCGCGACCGCACGCCGACAGCGCGAGCGCCGCCACCGCGACCGCGGCCAGTAATCGCCTGGTCATGTCGTACCTCCCGATTCGTGGGCGCCGCAGCTGGTCCGCACCACCAGCCGGGTCGGCAACACCTCGCGGCGTGCCTGTGTCGTGGTGCCCTGGATTCGCTCGTCCAGCCAGCGGGCCGCGGTCGCGCCGAGCGCACGCATGGACTGGTGCACGGTGGTCAGCCGCGCGTAGTCCGCGGCCATGATGTCGTCCCAGCCGGTCAGCGCCAGGTCGCCGGGCACGGACAGGCCGAGGTCCTCCGCCGCCCGCAGCGCGCCGAGCGCCACCTCGTCGTTGGCGCAGACGATCGCCTCCGGCACGGTGCGGGACAGCAGGTCGCGGGCCGCCGCGTAGCCGGCGCGTACGTCGAACGCGCACGGCGTCGGGTCCGGCGTGGCGAGCCCGGCCTCGGTGAGCGCCTGGCGGAACCCCGTGTACCGGCCCGCGACGTCGGGCGACTCGTCCGGGTCGCCGAGGAACGCGAACGTCCGGTGGCCGTGGCCGAGCAGGTGCGCGGTGAGGTCGCGGGCGCTGCGCTCGTTGTCGGCGGTGACCGTGTCGACCAGGCCGACCGGCGTGCGCGCCAGCAACACGAGCGG
>NZ_DASQCC010000066.1:0-29372 GCF_035634895.1 Actinophytocola sp.
TTCCGGCTTCCGGCTTCCGGCTTCCGGCTTCCGGCTACCGGCTACCGGCTACCGGCTACCGGCTACCGGCTACACCGGTTCCAGCACCTCTTTGCCCAGGTAGGCCTGCAACGCCGTCGGCACTCGGACCGAGCCGTCCGCCTGCTGATGGTTCTCCAGGAGCGCGACGATCCAGCGCGTCGTCGCCAGCGTGCCGTTCAGCGTCGCCGCCACCTGGGGACGGCCGTTCTCGTCGCGGTAGCGGATCGACAGCCGGCGGCCCTGGTACGTCGTGCAGTTCGACGTGGACGTCAGCTCCCGGTAGCGCCCCTGCGTCGGCACCCACGCCTCGCAGTCGAACTTCCGCGCAGCGCTCGCGCCGAGGTCGCCGCCCGCCACGTCGATCACGCGGTAGGGCACCTCGATCTTCGCCAGCATCTCCTCCTCCCATGCCAGCAGCCCGGCGTGCTCCCTGTCCGCGTCCTCCGGCTGGCAGTAGACGAACATCTCGACCTTGTCGAACTGGTGGACCCGGATGATCCCCCGCGTGTCCTTCCCGTACGTCCCCGCCTCGCGCCGGAAGCACGACGACCAACCCGCGTACCGTCGCGGCCCCGCCGACAGGTCGATGATCTCGTCGGCGTGGTACCCCGCCAGCGGCACCTCCGACGTCCCGACCAGGTACAGGTCGTCCTCGGCCAGCCGGTACACCTCGTTCGCGTGCGCGCCCAGGAAGCCCGTCCCGGCCATGATCTCCGGACGGACCAGCACCGGCGGGATCATCAACGTGAACCCGTTCGCGACCGCCTGCGCCGCGGCCAGGTTGAGCAGCGCGAGTTGCAACTGCGCCCCGACCCCGGTCAGGAAGTAGAACCGCGAACCGGACACCTTCGCGCCCCGCTCGACATCCAGTGCACCGAGCCGCACCCCGAGGTCGAGGTGGTCAACCGGCTCGAAGTCGAACACCGGCGGCCTGCCGACCTCCTTGACCACGACGTAGTCGTCCTCACCGCCCGCCGGCGCGGCTGGATGGACCACGTTCGGCACGACGGCATGCAACTCGGCGAGCTTCGCCTCGGCCGCCGACTGCGCCGCCTCGGCAGCCCGCACGTTCGCCGCCAGCTCCCGGCCCTTGGTCAGCAGCGCGTCCCGTTCCTCGCCGTGGGCCCTGCCGACCTGCTTGCCCAGCTGCTTCTGCTCCGCCCGCAACCCGTCCGCGGCGGCGACCGCGGACCTGCGCCGTTCGTCGGCCGTCAGCAGTGCGTCGACCACCGCCTCGTCCTCACCGCGTGTCCGCTGCGACACGCGCACCGCCTCGGGATTCTCACGCAGTGTCCTCAGGTCGATCACGGCGAGGAGCGTATCCGCCACCTCGTTCCCTGCCCGTCGAAACCCGGCGACCAGACCTCCATGATCAGCGCTTGTCCCGGCGAACACCACGACGATCGACCAGCGTGAGGCCATGCCCAGCGGGCAGCGGACGACGTGAAGTGAGCACCTTCGTCAGATGATTTCTGACAGCAAGTCGATTCGGCCCGTCCTCCGGGACGCAACGCTGGCATCATGGACGCGATGTCTGAACGCGTCGGGCGGCCGAGCTCCCGAGGGAGCACGCTGAAAACACGGTTGGTGATGGCAGGCGCCTTCGTTGGTGCCCTGGCTGTACTCAGCATGAGCATGTTGTTCTCCTGGCCTGTGTCAGTGAAGGGAGTGGCGGACACGGCTGCCGAAGAGGCCGCCGCCGCGTTCGACTCGCCCAGTGGGACATGTCTCGACTGGCCGAACGACGCTCCGCAGAACATGCGCCGGGTCCCGTGCACGCAACCGCACACGTTCGAGGTGACCCGCAACGTCGAGATCGGTGCCGACTACCCGGGCAGCGCCCCGCCGCCGAACGATCAGGGCTGGCAACAGATCGTGACCGACCGCTGCACCACGGTAGGGGCCAAATACGTCCACGGCGGCACGCTCGACCCGTACGGCAAGTACACGGTCGGAGCGCTGAAGCCGACCGCGCAGCAGTGGAAGGAAGGCGACCGCAAGCTGCGCTGTGGCCTCCAACGGGTGACGCCGTCCGGCAAGCGTCTGTTGGCGACCACGGGGACCGCCGCTAACCAGGACCAGTCCAACATCCATGACCCGGGCACCTGCTTCGCCCTGGTGAACAAGCAGGAGGTCGGCGACCCGGTCGACTGCTCGAAGGCGCACTCGTTCGAGGTGGTCGGCAACGTCGACCTCTCCCAGGCGTTCCCCGCGGACTACCCGACCGAGGAGCAGCAGCGCGAGAAGACCGTGGACCTGTGCCCGCCAGTGGCGTCGCAGTACTCGGGGAACAAGGATCTGGCCGCGTTGAGCCTGTCGCTGTACTCGGACACGCTGAAGCAGGAGAGCTGGGCGGCCGGCTCGCGGAAGGTGAACTGCAAGGTCGGCGCGCTCGAAGAGGATGGGTCGCTGCGTCCGGTGGTCGGCAGCGTGCGGGCCCAGCCCGCCTCGACCAGCGCCAAGCCGTCGAAGTAGAGGCGAACCGGCCATGGGCTTCGCCATGACGCGCCAGCGGTTCGAGGAGCTGGTCGGCGACGCCCTCGACCTCATCCCGCGCGAGTTCGTGGCCGCCATGGAGAACGTCGTGATCCTGGTCGAGGACCGCAACCCCGAGAACCCCACGCTGCTCGGGCTCTACCACGGCGTGGCGCTGACGGAGCGCACGTCCCACTACGGCGGCGTGCTGCCGGACCGGATCACCATCTATCGCGAGGCGATCCTCGACATCTGCCACGACGAGCAGGACGTGGTCGAGGAGGTCGCGATCACGGTCGTTCATGAGATTGCCCACCACTTCGGTATTGATGACGCTCGGTTGCACGAGCTCGGCTGGGGATAGCTTGACACTGTCATCTGACACTGTCAACATGGCACCATGAGCGACGAGCCGTGGACCCTCGAGCAGCTTTCGGACCGCGTCGCCAACCTCCTCGCCGACGGCTACGAAGGTCAGCGCAACGGGCGGATCCGTGAGCTGCCGAACGGGCGCACCATCCGGTGGTACACGACCATCGGTCTCGTCGACCGACCGCTGGCGACCAGGGGAAGGGTCGCGCTTTACGGTCAGCGACATGCGCTACAGCTGGCAGCCGTCAAGCGGCTGCAGGCTCGCGGCATGACACTGGCCGAGGTCCAGGAGCGGCTGCTCGGCGCCTCCGACGAGGAGCTGGCCGGCATCGCCCAGACGAGACTCGACATCTTCCCGGCGCCGCCAGGCCCGCCGATACGTCTCACCGGCTTCTGGCGGCAGGACGGTCAGGACAGAACCGAACAGAAGAACGACACTGTCACGAACGTGGTCCCCGCGTTCCGTGTAGGTGACAGTGTCACCGTCCTGCTGGACGGCACGACCAGACCTCTTGACGAGGCCGACATCGCTGAGCTGACCGCGGCCGCCGGGCCGCTCCTCGACGCGATCGACCGGCTCGGCCTGTCTCCACGAAAGGAACGCCGATGAGTACCGACATCCAGCTGATCGACCAGGCGGAAGTGACCGCCCGGCCGACCGAGGACGACGGGCTCGGCTGCCTGCGTACGAAGCGCGGCAACCTGCCGCTCGAGTCGATCGACGTTCGTACCAGGATCACCGGCCTCGCGTCGCACACGGAGCTGACGCAGGGCTTCCGCAACACGCATGACGAGCCACTCGAGGCCACGTACGTCTTCCCGTTGCCGCCACGTGCCGCGGTCACCGCCATGCGGATGGAGGCCGACGGGCGGGTGGTCGAGGGCGTGCTCAAGGAGCGTGGCAGGGCCAGGGCCGACTACGACCAGGCCATCCAGGAAGGCAAGCGGGCGTCGATCGCCGAGGAGGAACGCCCCGGCGTGTTCACCATGCGCGTCGGCAACATCGTCCCGGGCGAGCGGGTGACCGTGCATCTGACGCTCGCCGGAGCGCTGCCGTACGAGGACGGCGAGGCGACCTTCCGGTTCCCGCTGGTGGTGGCGCCGAGATACATCCCGGGCACGCCGCTGGAGGGCGATCAGGTCGGCGACGGCACGGCGGAGGACACCGACGCGGTGCCGGACGCCTCACGTATCTCCCCACCCGTGCTGCTGCCCGGCTTCCCCAACCCGGTGCGACTCTCGCTGGAAGTGGACGTCGACACAGCGGGCCTGCCGCTGGCCGGCATCAGGTCGAGCCTGCACGCCGTGGCCACCGAGGACACGTCGACCGGTCTGCGAATCCGGCTCAGTCCCGGAGAGCGTGCCGACCGCGACTTCCTGCTGCGTCTCCGCCTCGGTGACGAGGACGCGGTGAGCACGGCGCTGGCCGTCCTGCCGGACGAGGACGAGGAAGGTGGCACGTTCGCGCTGACCGTGCTGCCACCGGCGAACGAGCCTGCCCGACGCGGCCGCGACGTCGTGCTGGTGCTGGACCGGTCCGGGTCGATGGGTGGCTGGAAGATGGTCGCCGCGCGGCGGGCCGCCGCGCGGATCGTGGACACACTCGGCGGCGACGACCGGTTCGCGGTGTTGGCGTTCGACTTCGAGACCGAGGCGCCGCCGGGCCAGGCGGACACCCTGGTCGAGGCGAACGACCGCAACCGGTTCCAGGCCGTCGAGTTCCTGGCCGGCCTGAACGCACGCGGCGGCACAGAGATGCTGTCCCCGTTGCGCCGCGCCACGTCCCTGCTCCGCGAGGCGGCGGACCGGGAACGGGTCCTGGTGCTGGTCACGGACGGCCAGATCGGCAACGAGGACCAGATCCTGAGCGAACTGGCACCAAGCCTCTCCGGGGTGCGGGTCCACACGGTCGGCATCGACCGCGCGGTGAACGAGGGTTTCCTGCAGCGGCTGGCCGGGTCGCAGGGCCGGTGCGAGCTGGTCGAGTCCGAGGACCGCCTCGACGAGGCAATGCACAACATCCACCGCAGGATCGGGACCCCACTGGTGACCGAGCTCCAGGTGACGCAGGACGGCCTGGCGGTCGACCTGAGCACGCTTGCTCCGGCGCCGTTGCCTGACCTGTACCCGGGTGCGCCGGTCGTGGTGATGGGCCGTTTCACCGGCAGTGCCGAGGGAGCGGTCGTGGTGAGCGGGATGCCGAACTGGCGTGCACCTGTGTCGGCGACCCGGAGCGTCAACCCGGCACTGGCGGCACTGTGGGCGCAGGCGTCGGTCCGTGACCTGGAGGACCAGTACGTGACGGGCCAGACCTCGCTGGAACAGCGGATCGTCGACACGTCGCTGAAGTACGGCGTGCTGTCCCGCTTCACCGCGTTCGTGGCGATCGACCAGCGGGTGGTGAACGAGGGCGGCACCGTCCGCCAGGTGACCCAACCGGTGGATACGCCAAGCGGCTGGGAGGTGCCGACGACCGCGCCCGCAACCGCGATGCCGGCAGCAGGTGCGCGAACCTTCGGCGCGATGGCCCGCTTCAGCGCGCCCCAGTCGCACAGGGCCGGCCACAGCTCCGGCTATGGCGGTCCAACGCAGGGTGACTACGGCAGCGCACCGGGAAGCCTGCCCGGCATCCAGGGAGGCCCGCCGAGCGCTCCCGCACCTGGCGGCATGCCAAGCGCACCCGGCAGCTACAGCGGCTCGGCGCCAGACGGCGGGCTTGGCGGATCGGCCCCAGGCGCACCGAGCGAACCAGGCATCCCGTGGGTTCCCCCAGTGGCACCGCGGCCGGGCGCGAAGCCGACCCCACCGCTCTCGCCGCCCCCGCCGATCCCGCCGATCCCGGGGACGGGCGACGCCGTGTCGCTGACGAAGTTCGCGACGGAGGAGTTGGCGCGCCTGCATGGCAATGAAGGTCAGGACGTCTGGTTGCGAGCGGGACTGCTGACGGCGCTGTCGGAACGCATCCGCCTCCAGTTGGCGGCCTGGGAGCAGGCCAATGAGCCGGCCGACGCCCGCAAGAAGTTGGGTGCGTTGTCGACCGAACTCGCCGTTCCAACCGCCGACCCTGCGGAGGTGGACCGTCGCTGGCGGAACACCATCGCGATCCTGGAGTCCTTAGCCAACAACGGTCACGGGCGCTTGCGCCGGCCGTTCTGGAAGCGCTGACGGTTCCGGAAGTTCCTGGCCGTGGGTGGTGGAGGTCTGGTCAGGCGAGGCCCCGGGTAGGGGAGGCTCGGGGCCTCAGCGGGGGAGTGGCAGGTGGTCTGGGTGGCGGCCGGGTAGGCCGGGCCGGGGGCGGAGGTTGGACAAGACAGGAAGCCGAACTGGTGGCCGAGGCTTGGGCGACCAGGGCCGGGACCGCGACTGGGGCCGGGATCGGGAAGCGTCAACGGCCGGACGTTATGACTGTGATGATCAAGGCGTGCCGCCTCAGGTTGTGGTCCGACCCGATTACGACTGACCGATGTGTCCTTGTCTTGGTTTCGGTTTCGGTCTCGGTCTGAGGTGGTGCTTGCTGCCGCTGGTCAGGTGATGCGTGTCCCACAGGGCCTTGCAGCATTGAGCATCTACACGGTCCTGAACATTCGATCGGCCTGGCGTCGGCCAGCCCGTAGGCGCTCCGATCACAGCAGGAGCCAACGACAACCCGAACCACTGGCTTGACGAACAAATCGTTCGGGTTGGTGGTTGTGGGCGTCGTAGTGTGCGCGGCGTGCATCGGATGTTTCCTATTACCCCGCCGCCCTGCGGTTGAGCGGGGTGGTCTTCTGACGGTGTGGCTGTCTGTCGCCGCGCCTACTTGATGCTGTCTTGAAAACGCCCCGCGTCAAGGGTCATCTACTTCTTCGACGCCTGGGAGCGTTTGTTTTGTCCTCTTTGTCTTGTCGTTCCGTGCGCTTGTCCGCTGCGCTGCTCGTACTCGCCGGGGTGCTCTGGGGGACCGGTGGGCTTGCCGGTGCCCTTCTCCAGTCCGCCACCGGGATTGGGCCTGTCGCCGTTGCCGCCTACCGGCTCCTGGTCGGTGGGGGCGTTGCCGTCCTGTTCACCGCTTCGCGGCTGCGGGAGTTGCGGACGTCCGCGGCCTTCCGTCGGCTTCTGGTCACCGGTGGGTTGCTTGCTGCCTTTCAGGCCGCCTACCAGGTTGCCGTCGCCTGGATCGGGGTCAGTCTCTCCACTTTGATCACTATTGGGTCCGTCCCCATGTTCGTTGCCGGGGTCGACGGTCTCCTTGCTCGGCGGACGCCTGGGTGGCGGACGCTTCTCGCCATCGGTGGGGCGTTGGTGGGGCTTGCCCTGCTCACCGGTGGGGCCGGACCCACGGCTCGGATGCCTCAGGGCGTCGCCATGTCGCTTCTTGCTGGGGCCGGGTTCGCGCTGCTCACCCTTCTCGCCGCTCGGCCCGTTGCCGGGCAGCAGGCGACCACCTCCGCCGGGCTGTTGCTCGGCGGGATCCTGCTGACGCCGTTCGGGCTCCTGGCGGGTGGAATGGGGCTACCGCTTGACGCATGCGTGCTTGCGTTCGTGCTCTATCTCGGGCTGGTCCCTACCGCCATCGCCTATGGGGCTTACTTTCTTGGGCTTCGGCATGCGCAGCCCACCGCCGCCGCGCTGGCCACCATGCTCGAGCCTCTGACCGCCACGCTCCTGGCGGTGGGCCTGTACGGGGAGCGGCTCACGCCTTCCGGCATCGCGGGCGCACTTCTGATCGTGGGCGCGCTCGCTCTCCACTACCTGTGACCAACCTGGTCGGCCACGTGCTTCGCTATCTCCAGTGCGCACGTCGCGCCCGGTGACGGGGCGTTGAGTACATGGACCTGGTTCGGTGTGGTCTCGATGACGAAGTCCTGTACCAGGGTGCCGTCGGGGCGCAGGGCCTGCGCCCGCACACCGGCCCCCGCCCGGACCAGGTCCTCGCGGCCCACCCCCGGCACGAGCCGGGCCAGGCTTCGCGCGAAACGTTGCCTCGACACGGACCTCAGGATCTCGTCCGCCGCTGTGCGGGGGTACTTGCGGGCCAGGCGCCAGATGCCCGGGAAACGAGCCACCTCCGCCAGGTCACCTGCTGACACGTCGCGCCAGCGGTAGCCCTCCCTACGCAGGGCCAACACCGCGTTCGGGCCCGCGTGGACGCTGCCGTCCAGCATTCGGGTCAGGTGTACGCCCAAGAACGGCAGGCTCGGGTCCGGGACCGGGTAAATGAGTCCGCGCACCAGATGGGCCGCTTCCGGGCGGAGGGTGAAGTACTCGCCCCGGAACGGGACGATCCTGACCGCCGGGGTCAGGCCCGCCAGCGTCGCGACTCGGTCGGAGTGCAGGCCCGCGCAGTTCACCAGGGCGTCCGCGCGGACCACGTCACGGCCGGTGGCTATCTCCACACCGCCGGCTCTGCCTGGGCGGATGGCCAGCGCCGGCGTGGACAGTCGTAGGTCGGCGCCCGCCGCCGTCAGCTGGGACGCCAGGACCTCGCACACCCTGCCGAAGTCGATCACCGCTGTCGTGGTCACGTGCAGGGCCGCCACGCACGCGACTTCCGGCTCGTACTCGTGGGCCTCCGCCGGGGTGACCAGCTTGGCCGGGACGCCGTTCGCCGAGGCCCGCTCCGCCAGGGCGTGGAGGCCGGGTAGCTCCTCGTTGGTCGTCGCCACCACCAGCTTGCCGCAGACGTCCACCGGCACGTCGTTGGTCTTGGCGAACTCGACCATCGACCGGTTGCCGGCCACCGACATCCGCGCCTTGAAGGACCCGGGCTCGTAGTACAGCCCGGCGTGCACGACGTTCGAGTTGTGTCCCGTCTGGTGGGCCGCCCAGCGCCCCTCCTTCTCCAGGACCGTCACCTCGTCGCCGCGCGTGGTCAGCTCACGCGCGACCGCCAGGCCCAGGATGCCGCCACCGACAACCGCTACACGCCGCACGCCGGCAACGCTAGCGCGACCTCGACTCGACCACCTACCCAGCGCTTTCGCGATCAGGCCCTTCGCGGACACGTCGGGCCGAGTGGCACCGGCGGGCAACAACAACGGCAGCGGTCCGGACTCACCACACCGGGGGATGGCGGCGGGTTGCTGCCGGATACCGTGGGCGGTGTGGTCAGCCTGCGTACACGTCTCGGTCCCGCCGTCTACATGGCCGGCGGTCTCGCGGTGGTCGGCGCCGCCGGCTACGGCTTCGTGGCGCTGGCCGGGCACACCCTCGCCCCGGCGGACGCCGCCGCGCTGGCGAGCCTCTACCTCATGGTCAACATCATCGGGCCGGGTGTGTTCTCCGCGCTCGAGCAGGAGACCAGCCGCTCGGTGAGCGCCGAGGCGGCCGCCGGCCGGGGCATCGGCGTGGTCGCTCGGCACGCGTGGCTGCTCGCCGCCGCGTTGCTGGCCGTGCTGCTCGTCATCCTGCTGGCGGTGTCGCCGATCCTCACCGACCAGGCGTTCGCCGGGCAGTGGGGACTGTTCGTCGCCGTGCTCGTCAGCGTGGTCACCTCGGCCGCCGTCTACGTGGTACGCGGCCTGCTCGGCGGCACCCAGCGGTTCACCGGCTACTCGACGACCCTCACCGCCGAGGGACTCACCCGCATCCTGCCGTGCATCGTCATCGCCGCCCTGGGGACGCCGGACAGCACGACCTACGCGCTGATCTTCGCGGTCGGTTCCGGGTTCGGCGCGCTCATGGGCCTGTTCTGGCTGCGCCGCCGGCCCAGCGCCCAGCCGAGCGTCGAACCCACGGACGTCGCCGTCGAGCCCGCGTCGGTCAGGCGCATGGCGCGCTCCCTGTCGCTGCTGGTCGGCGGCACGCTGCTGATGCTGATCGTGATGAACGTGGCGCCGATCGTGGTGACCGCGCGGCTGTCCGAGGACGCGGCCACCGCGGCCGCGTTCGCGTCGGCGTTCGTGCTCGCCCGGATCCCGCTGTTCCTGTTCGCGCCGGTCCAGGCCATGCTGCTGCCCTCGCTGACCAGGGCGGCGGCCGCGCACGACCTCGCGGCCGTGCGGGCGCGGCTGCGGGTCATCATCATGGCCGTGCTCGCGATCGGCCTCCTAGGCGTGCTGGCGTCGTTCACGGTCGGGCCGTGGGCGGTGCAGGTGCTGTTCGGCGCCGAGGTCCGGCTCTCGGGCGTGGTCGTCGGCCTGCTCGGGGTCAGCACGGTCGGCCTGATGACCGGGATGGTGCTGCAGCCCGGCCTCATCGCGCTGGGCCGGCACAAGTCGGTGACCGCCGGGTGGGCCACCGGCACGGTCGCGCTGGTCGCCCTGCTGGCGCTGCCCGGCGACCCCATCCGCGCCGGCGTCCTCGCTCAGCTCGTCGGTGGCGCGCTGGTCGTCGTGATCATGCTGCGTGCGCTGTCGAAGGCGCTGCGTGGCGAGCGGCAACCGAGCGTCACCCCGGCCGGTGCCGGGGTAACCACGACTTCCGGCTAGGCTTTTGCCCCGTGTCAAGCAAGGTGCCAGCCGCCCGCGCGATCATCGTCGTCCCCGCCTGGAACGAACAGCTGAACGTTGGTGACACGGTGCGGGAGATCCGCGCCGCGACACCTGACATTCCGGTCCTGGTCGTGAGTGACGGATCGACCGACCGAACCGCCGACTGCGCCCGCGAGGCCGGCGCGCTCGTGCTGGAGCTGCCGTTCAACCTCGGCGTCGGTGGGGCGATGCGGGCGGGCTTCCGCTACGCCGTCCGCCACGGCTACACCGCCGCCGTGCAGGTGGACGCCGACGGTCAGCACGACCCCAAGGAAGTGCCGGGGCTGCTGGCGAAGCTGTCCGAGGCCGACGTCGTGATCGGTGGCCGGTTCACCGACGGTGACGAGACCTACAAGGTGCGCGGCCCCCGCAAGTGGGCGATGGTCGTGCTTTCGAAGGTGCTGTCCAGGCTCGCCAAGACCAAGCTCACCGACGCGACGTCCGGGTTCAAGGCCACCGGTGGACGGGCGTTGCCGGTGTTCGCCGAGCATTACCCGGTCGAGTACCTGGGTGACACGGTCGAGTCGATGGTGATCGCGGTCCGTGCCGGCTGCAAGGTCGTGCAGGTGCCGGCCCACATGCGGCCCCGCCGTGGCGGCACGCCGAGCCACCGCCCCATCAAGTCGATGATCTACCTCTTCCGTGCCGGCTTCGCCCTGCTGCTCGCCCTCATCCGCCGGTACGACCTCGTGGAGGACGCGCCGGCGCCGGTGAACCCGAGTCCCGTGAAGGAAGGCGTCGTTCAGTCATGAGCAGTACGTACCTGGTCGCGATGATCGGCAGCGTGCTGGTCCTCGCCGGCATCATCGAGCTGCTGCGCAGGCGCCAGCTCACCGAGAAGTACGCCGTCCTGTGGCTGGTGGTCGGCCTGCTGCTGCTGGTCTTCACCGTGTTCCCGGGACTGACCACCTCGCTCGCGCACGGGCTCGGCGTGGCCGTGCCGACCAACCTCATGTTCTTCGTCGGCATCGTGTTCCTGGTCGGCGTGGTGCTGCACCTGTCGTGGGAGGTGTCCCGGCTGGAGAGCGAGACCCGCAAGCTGGCCGAGGACCAGGCCATCCTGCGCCTGGAGGTCGAGCAGCTGCAGAAGGACAAGCGCGGCGAGAACGTGGCCGAATGACCACCGTCGACATCATGATGCCGTTCTACGGCGACGTCGGGTTGATGCAGGCTTCCGTCCGGAGCGTGCAGGCCCAGACCGACCCGCGCTGGCGGCTGACCGTCGTCGACGACAGCACCGACCCGGCCGTGCCGGAGTTCTTCGCGACGATCGACGACGAGCGGGTGCGGTACCTGCACAACCCGGAGAACCTGGGCCTGACCGGCAACTTCAACCGCTGCCTCGAACTGGTCGAGCACGAGCTGGCCGTGCTCATCGGCTGCGACGACCTGATGCTGCCCAACTACGTGTCCGTCGTGCAGTCGGTGCACGCCGACCACCCGGACGCCGGCATCATCCAGCCAGGCGTGCGGGTCATCGACGGCACGGGCAGGGAGACGAAGACGCTGGTCGACGAGGCGAAGCGGCGGCTGTACGCGCCGAAGTTCACCCACCGGACGGCGCTGGTGGGCGAGGACCTGGCGGTCAGCCTGCTGCGTGGCGACTGGCTGTACTTCCCGTCCATCTGCTGGCGCGCCGAGGCGCTCAAGGGCCTGCGGTTCCGCCCCGAACTGCGGGTGATCCAGGACCTGGCGCTGCTGCTCGAGCTGGTCCAGCGTGGCGAGCGGCTGATCGCGGACAGCACCCTGTGCTTCGAGTACCGCCGCCACGACGCGAGCGAGTCGTCGGCCACCGCGTTCGACGGCTCCCGCTTCACCGAGGCCGGCAACTTCTTCGCGGACACGGCCGACCAGATGGCCGCGCACGGCTGGCACCGGGCGGCCCGCACCGCCCGCCTGCACCTGTCGTCGCGGATCTTCGCGCT
The DNA here is from genome assembly GCF_035634895.1 of Actinophytocola sp. Lineage (GTDB taxonomy): Bacteria > Actinomycetota > Actinomycetes > Mycobacteriales > Pseudonocardiaceae > Actinophytocola. The sequence continues at coordinate 12,245 of NZ_DASQCC010000066.1, forward strand.
GACCAAGCTCCCGCAGGCCCTGCGTGTCGGCGGCGACGCGGTGAAGCCGCTGGTCCGCCACGCGTTCGGGCCTGGCCGCGGCTGACCGACCTGCGAGAGGCCCCCTGAGAGATCTCAGAGGACCTCTTCGTCGTGCCGGTCAGCCGTCGGAGTCCTCGCTGGGCGCGCCGCACGCGGTGATCCGGTACAGCTTGCTGTGGCCGTCCGAGTCGACCAGCTCGAAGCCCGGCCTGGAACCCGGGTCGTCGAGGCCGTCGTAGTACTCCCACTTGGGGTCGACCGTGCGGAACTTGCTGCCGCCGACGAACAGGAAGTCGATGTCCAGGTCCTCCACCGCGCGGCACACCTTCGGGTTGGTGCCGGCCTCGTCCAGGTGCCCGGCGATGTAGTCCTGCTCGCGGCTCTGGACGCTGCGGAAGTGGGGGAACAGCACCTCGCGGTCGCCCAGCGTCCACAGCATGGCGCTTCCGTTGAACGGGTTGCCCGCGACCAGGGCGTCCGCGGGGATCTCGTCGCGGATCCGCCTGATGAACGCCTGCGTCTCGTCGTTGACGAGCTGCTCCTTCTCCACCACCGCGTAGCCGGCGGCCACGCGGTGCTCGCGGTCACGCGGGTACAGGCCGCCGGTCACCGCCACCAGCACCACCACGGCCCCGATGGTGACCAGCGTGGCGGTGCGCCCCTGGGTCGCCGTCTCGGCGGTGCGCACGAGGACCTTCGAGGCGATCCACAGGATGCCGCCGATCGCGAGCGGCACGGCCGTGATCGGCAGGACCGCCGCGAGCCGGTGCGAGTCGTTGTACCAGTAGCCGGTGAACTTCTTGGTGTCCGGCCGGTTGATCGACGCCGTCAGCACGTAGAGGAACGTGGTGGCGAGGTGCCCAGCCACGACCAGCCGCAGTATCGGCCAGTCCCGGGCCGCGGCGACCACGCCGAGGATCACCACGACCGACAGGATCCACAGCGCGTCGGAGCGGTTCGTCGCGTTCAGCAGCACCTCGCCGACCGCGTTGGGCGGGGTCTCGAACGGCGGCCAGTACTGGTCGCGGATGTTGGCGAACGCCGGCGAGGTGGCCGTGTACCACCACACGAACGCGAGGAACGCGAGCACGACGACCAGCTCGATCACCCCACGCCACGTGCGGCCGGCCTTGTGCAGCTCCCACGCACGGGCGCCCAGCCGCGCGCCGACCGGGAACAACGCGAGCACGCCGACCGAGAACAGCACGTTCGGGTGCGCGAAACCGGCCGCGAGCACCGCCACGAACGTGGCGAGCCAGCCCCGGCCGACGCCGATCGCGTCGTCCTTCACGAACCGGGTGACCGTGAAGACGATCGCGAGCGCGGCCGGCGCGAACGACATGCCGAGGGTGTTCGGCCACAGCACGCCGAAGCCGAGCAGGTCCCACGGGAAGGCGCCGAACCCGACGCTCAGCGTGCCGGTGATGGCGAGGGCGCCGAGGTGGCGGCCGAAGAGCTGGCGGGCCAGCAGCAGGCAGGACAGCGGCCAGATGACCACCGCGGCCACGACGGTCACCAGGTTGGCGGCCACCGGGATGCTGACGCCGGTCGACATCATGAGCAGCGAGGCGACGTCGTGCCAGCCCGCCGGGTAGAAGACGCCCGTGACCTCGGGGTTGCCCAGCGTGGCAAGGGTCAGCGAGGACGCCTGGTGCGAGTCGGCGATGTAGGCGAGTGCGTTGTAGTGGAACAGCGCGTCGTAGGTCTGGGAGATGGCGTCCGGCGTGCGGATGGCCATCAGCACGGTGATCATGCCGAGCACCACGCCCGGCAGCAGCCCGACGAACCCGGCGACCGACACCCCGCGTGGGTCGGCCTCGGCGGCGAAGATCTTCCTGCGCCGCAGCAGGAAGGCGACCACGCCCACCACCGCGATGACCGCGACGCACACGACCAGCACGACGAGCGCGTTCCAGTCGACGCCGAACTTCTCCAGCACGACCGCGCTCGTCGCGATCAGCGCGATGCTCGTGACCGGCGCGAGCCCCCACGCCGCGATACCCCGTAGCCCGGCCAGGTAGTGGATGACCAGACCCGGCAGGAGCAACCAGGCGATGGTCACACCGATGGCGGGCACGGCTTCGAACCAGTTCATGTCGGTGGCAACCTCGTATCTTCGCCTGGATCCCCAGCATCGGGCGCGCCGATTCTAGGAAGGCCAGACCCGGCCCTCGTCATCACCCACACATGTGGGTTGTCGCCCGACTCTGTGAGCCGGCTGTGTCCGGGGAGCATCCGAGCCGTGACCTAAAGGTAATACCGAGCTGCTTCCTGGGTACCCTGGATGCGGAACTCACCCTTTTGGAGGACTAACTCGACATGCTCGGCAGCCCCACAGCCACAAGTGAGACCTCGGCTCCGGACGAGCGCCTCGTGGAGCACGTGCCCGCGGGTCGCCTCATCGCCCAGCGCGGTCTGTTCCGCGGTCCCGACCCGGTCTGCCCGGTCGACCTGTACGCACAGGCCGTCCAGGGCACCGCGACGCGGCAGCGGCAGCGGTTGGTGGTGCACGCCGGCTCCGAGGTCTCCATGGACACCTACTTCGGCCGCTTCCCGGCGAGCTACTGGCAGCGCTGGACGGTCATCAGCGAGGTGCATGCCGAGGTGACGGTGAGCGGTGCCGGCCGGATCGCGCTGGTCGCCTCCGACAGCCGGGGCGACATCCGCACCGTCGCGGCCGAGGAGGTCACCGGCCAGGAGGGCGGCGCCGTCACGCTGCGGGTCACGCTCGACAAGTTCCTCGACGGCGGGTTCCTGTGGCTGGAGTTCGCCGCGGGCGACGAGGAGCTCGTCGTGGAGCGCCTCCGGTGGACCGTCGAGGCGCCCGAGCTGCTGCGCCCGACCGCGGTCGTGATCTGCACGTTCAACCGGGCCGACGACTGCACCAAGACCCTGCAGTCGCTGGCCGCGGACGACGAGGCCCTGGACGTGCTCGACGCCATCTACGTGGTGGACCAGGGCACCGACACCGTCGAGTCGCGCGAGGCGTTCCCGCAGATCGAGAAGGACCTGGCGGGCCGGCTGCGGTACCTGCGCCAGCCCAACCTCGGCGGCGCCGGCGGGTTCGGGCGCGGCATGTACGAGGTCACCGAACGCGGCTCCGCGCACGCGAACGTGCTGCTGATGGACGACGACGTGCTGTGCGAGCCGGAGATCGCCGTGCGGCTCACCGCGTTCGCCAACCGCGCCGCCGAGCCGACCATCGTCGGCGGCCAGATGCTGCGGTTGCTGCACCCGACCATGCTGCTGGCCGGCGCCGAGTACGCGGACTTCGCGCAGCTCGTGCCGGGCCAGGTCGTCCAGGGCGCGCTAGACGACGTCGACCTGACCGAGGAGGCCGAGGACGAGGACGGCCTGCCGACCGGCAAGCCCAACCGTGGCGACCGCCGCGTCGACGCCGACTACAACGCGTGGTGGTCCTGCCTGATCCCGGCCGAGGTGGTCGCCGAGATCGGCCTGCCGCTGCCGCTGTTCTTCCAGTGGGACGACGTCGAGTACGGCTACCGCGCCCGCGCCGCCGGCTTCGCCACGGTGACGCTGCCGGGCGCCGGCCTGTGGCACGCGGACTTCGACTGGAAGGACGCGGACAAGTGGAACGAGTACTTCGCGGTCCGCAACGCGATGATCGTCGCCACGCTGCACGCCGACATCGAGCCGAGGCACACCGCGCGGGTCATCATCTCCCGGGTCGTCCGCTGCCTGCTGTCGATGCAGTACGGCCTCGCCGCCACGCTGCTCAAGGCCGTCGAGGACTTCCTGCGCGGTCCGGAGTTCCTGCATGACGGCGGCGCGTCCGCCGCGAGGGAGATCCATGCGCTGCGGGCCGACTATCCGGACACGGTCATGCACGCGCCCGGTGAGCTGCCCGGGCTGAAGTCGGGCGAGGTGCCGATGGTCCAGGCCGGGCCGACACCGAGCATGAGCCGGGTGGTGCTGCTCAAGCGGCTGATCCACTTCGCGCTCGGCAAGACCGCGCACGAGGTCGGCGCCGTCAACCTCGACGACGCCACCTGGTGGCACGTCTCACAGTTCAACACGGTGGTCGTCACCGACGGCTCGCAGGGCGGCGTCCGGGTGCGCAGGCGTGACCGCGAGCTGACGATCAAGCTGGCCAGGCAGACCGCCAAGGTCGTGCGCCGGCTGGTCACGGAACTGCCGCGCCTGCGTGGCGAGTACCGGGCCGCCGCCGCGGAGCTGACCAGCCGGGACAACTGGCGGCGGCTCTACGGGTTGGACTGAGCGGAGCCGGCGGAGCGAGCACCGTGCGGCGACGGTGCCTGGCCGTCCCGAAGGGCGCCGCTGCGCGACGGACGGCTACCATGCCGTTGCGCGGACGGGATGCTGACGGGGTGCCCGGCGCCATACAAACGAAGACGGCCGGCGACATACGACCGGCCGTAACCGGATCGGTGAGGACCTGACAGTCATGGCTTCCCTGGATTCAACCGAGGGCGAGGAGTACACCGACCGGCTCAAGCGGCTCGAGATGCCGCTGTGGAAGCGGGTACTCGACGTCCAGGCGCCGTACCGCTGGAACCTCCGTCGCCAGTTCGGTGACCGCGAGGTGCTGGAGGTCGGCTGCGGCATCGGTCGCTGCCTCGCCCACCTCGCGCCGCACGGGGTCGGTGTCGACCACAACAAGACGTCGATCGAGGAGTGCCGCCGTCGCGGGTTCACGGCGTTCACCACCGACGAGTTCTTCGACACCGAGTACGCGAAGCCCGGCCGGTTCGGCGGCATGCTGGCCGCGCACCTGGTCGAGCACATGCCCCGCGAGGAAGCCGTCAAGATCCTCTCCGGCTACCTGGAGTACCTGGCACCGGACGCGCGGCTGGTGCTGATCTGCCCCCAGGAACGCGGCTACGCGTCCGACAGCACGCATGTCGCGTTCTCCGACTTCGACGCGCTGACCGACGTCGCCTACCAGCTCGGCTTCCAGAAGACCAAGCGGCAGTCCTTCCCGCTGCCCCGCGTCGCCGGCAAGGCGTTCACCTACAACGAGTTCGTGCTGGTCGCCGACCGCACGTCGTAGTTCACTGGAGGAGCAGAACCGTGGCCGAGCAGGCGACTGCCAGCAGACCTGACGTCGATCGCGTCCTCTGGCGGGTGATCCTGCCGAAGGAGAGCGACCCGCTGGACGTCCGTCCGCTGTACCTGGACGAGCCGGAAAACGTGAACTGCACGGTCACCTCCCGTCGCCACGTCCAGGTGCCGACCTCGGCGCGGGTGTCGTTCGCGTCGTACTTCAACGCGTTCCCGGCGAGCTACTGGAAGCGCTGGACCACGGTCGAGACGGTCACGCTGCACCTGAAGGTGCGGGGCGCGGGCCGCGTCGAGGTGTACCGCTCCAAGCCGAACGGCGACCTCGTCCACCTCAAGGGCACGGCGGTGCACGCCGAGGACGAGTGGCAGACCCTCGAGTTCGACGTCGCGCTGACCCCGTTCGAGGACGGCGGCTGGCTGTGGTTCGACGTGTTCACCGAGAACATCCCGATCGACATCACCGACGCGTGCTGGCTGTCGGACAAGCCGCTGCCGAAGAAGAAGATGGCGATCGGCACCACGACGTTCAGCCGTCTGGACGACTGCGTCGCCGCGCTGCTCTCCCTCGGCGACGACCAGGCCGTGCTCGACGTGGTCAGCAAGGTCTACGTCGCCGACCAGGGCCCGAAGAAGATGCGCTCGCACGAGCGGTACGGCGAGCTGACGGCGGCACTGGGTGACCGGCTGGAGGTCATCGAGCAGGGCAACCTGGGCGGCGCCGGCGGCTTCACCCGTGCGCTGTACGAGTCGGTCGAGCACACGAAGCCCGGCACGGTCGACCAGATCCTGCTGATGGACGACGACATCGCGATCGAGACCGACTCGATCCTGCGGTCGAACATGTTCGCGCGGGCCTGCGCGAAGCCGGTGATCGTCGGCTCGCAGATGCTGAACCTGCAGGCCAAGGCCCGTCTGCACACGATGGGCGAGGTCGTCGACCTGGCGTCGTGCGTGTGGCGGGCGGCACCGGGCGCCAAGTCCGACCACGACTTCGGCGCGTACCCCCTGCGGGAGAGCCCCGAACTGCACCGGCGCATCGACTCGACGTACAACGGCTGGTGGATGTGCCTGTTCCCACGCGAGGTTGTGGAGCAGACCGGCCTGCCGCTGCCGCTGTTCATCAAGTGCGACGACGCGGAGTACTCGCTGCGGGCGCTGGCCCGCGACATCCCGACGGTCACGCTGCCGGGCTCGGCGGTGTGGCACGAGCCGTGGACCGACAAGAACGACACCAAGGACTGGACCGCGTACTTCCACCTGCGCAACCGGCTGATCATGGCGGCGCTGCACAGCCCCTATGACCTGCGGAAGACCCTGTTGTTGCAGGGCGCGAGGGTGGCGGTCCGCCGCCTGTTCTCGATGGAGTACTCGACGGCGGCGCTGGAGAACAAGGCGCTGGAAGACTTCATGGCCGGCCCGGACCGGCTGTTCGAGTCGCTGTCGAACGGCCTGCCGGAGATCCAGCGCCTGCGCAAGGAGTACACGGACGCGCAGTTCGCCCCGTCGGCGCGGGAGTTCCCCCCGCCGTCGTTCGACATGGTGAAGGCCGAGCAGATGCTGCACCCGCCGGTCAACCCGGCGCGGATCGCGCTGCGGGCGGGGAAGGCGCTGGTACACAACCTGCGCTCGCCGGAGTCGTCGGCCGTCGAACGCCCACAGGTCAACATCTCGGCGAACTCCGCGCTGTGGTTCCTCCTGGGCAACCTCGACAGCGCGACCGTGTCGAACGCGGACGGCAGCGGCGTGGCGTTCCGGCGGCGGGACCCGAAGGTGTTCCGCGAGCTGGCGGCCCGGACGGCTCACAACTACAAGCGGCTGATCGCGGAGTGGCCCAAGCTGGTGGAGCAGTACCGCGCGGCCGTGCCGGAGCTGACCTCGGTGGAGAGCTGGCGCAAGGTCTTCTCGAACTGACGAACAGAACCCGGACGAGGGCGGCCGCTGCTGCGGCCGCCCTCGTGCCATGCCGGGACTCTTTCCCACACGAGTGGTCCATTCGCGCAGGTCAGCGCACGTTTCTGTCGGTGCCCGCGACTAGGCTGGATCTCGGCGGGCCGACGGCCGCCCACGTCACACTTCCGGGTCATGTCCGTGCGAACGGTCCGTTCGTGCTGGTCAAGGGCCGTTTTCGTCGGTGACGTGGACTAGGCTCGATCTTGGGGGCCCCCGGGGGCAGCAGCGGCCCGGACTCGGCTCGAAACCCGTGCGAACAGTCCGTTCGCGTGGCTTGGCGGCCTGGCCGTCGAGGGCCGGTCTCGCGCTGGCTGCCTGCCGTCGAGTACCGGTCTCGTGTCAGCTGCCTGCCGTCGAGTACCGGTCTCGCGTCAGCTTGCCTGGCCGTCGAGGGCCGGTCTCGCGTCAGCTTGCCTGGCCGTCAAGGGCCGGTCTCGCGTCAGCTTGCCTGGCCGTCAAGGGCCGGTCTCGCGTCGGCTGCCGGAAGGGTCGAGTGCCGGTCTCGCATCGCTGCCGGACGTGGCGCCGACCCGACAGCGACCCACGGTCGAGCCGATCCCGACAACAAGAAAGGCCACCGGGCGTGAACCCGGTGGCCTCACTCAGCGTTTGTCGAGATCAGATGGCGCGGACGCCAGTCGCCTGCGGGCCCTTCTGGCCCTGGCCGATCTCGAACTCCACGCGCTGGTTCTCGTCCAGGCTGCGGAAGCCGTTGCCCTGAATCTCCGAGTAGTGGACGAAGACGTCATCGCCACCGTTGTCGGGTGCGATGAAGCCGAAGCCCTTCTCGGAGTTGAACCACTTCACAGTTCCCTGTGCCACTACATATCTCCTGATACTGCTGTGCAAGCCGCCGCGGTTGCGACGACCTGTTGGCCGGTTCAGACGGCGACTCAACCTGGAGCTAACCCGCGCGCCCGCAATAGTTCGCGAGCGTGATCGAACACGAACTCAAAACGACCAGGAGACAGTGAACCACAAGGCACCGACACAACGCACTAGAAGGGTTGCGGCAGATCACAGGCTGGGAGACAGTCGTAAGGTGAGTGAGCTCGCTAGTGACCAGCCCCAATCAATCGCGCTCGACCTCGATGAAGCAGGGGTTTCGGTCGACCTTCCCCGTCCCGCCCACCGCGAGGACCAGGTGTACGGCGTCCCGTACCGCCCGGTCGAGTTCCGCGACGACGACCTGCCGACCGCACTCGAGCGTTCGGCCGCCTGGCTACGACGAACCCAGGAGTGGCTGGGCGAACCGGTCGACGTCATCGCCATCCACCTGGACTACGACGACAGCGGCGACTCCCCGTACTACGACGTGAAGCTCCTCTGCAACGACGAGGACCTCGCGGGCGCACCCATCGCGCTCCGTGAGGTCAAGAACCCCAAGTAACGACAGACAACCGGTCAGCCACGCATCGCCGCGTGGCTGACCAAGCTCGCCCTGCGTGACCACACGTCCGGCCAGCCGCCCCGCCACGCCAGCACCGCGACCGCGGCCGTCTTCAGCTCGACCGGCTCGTTCGTCAGTATCCGCACCAGATCGGACAGGCCCGGGTTGTGGCCGACGAGCGCCAGCGTCGACACCTCGTCGGGGACCTCGTCCACCACCGACATCAGGTCCTGGTAGCTCGCCGCGTACACCCGCTCGTCGTGCTTGACCGTACCGGACAGACCGGACAGTGACAGCGTCTGCCTGGCGCGCACCGCCGTCGAGCAGATCACCAGGTCCAGCTCGCCGGCGTGGGTTGCCACCCACGGCCCGATCAGCGGCGCCTCACGCCTGCCGCGCGGCGCCAGCGGGCGCTCCTCGTCGGCGAGGTCGTGCTGCCAGTCCGACTTCGCGTGGCGCACGACCACGAGCGTCCGGTCCATACCCGCCAGAATGGCACGCCGCCCGTGACATTCCCGCACAAGCTCCGTGGTGTCGCCGGCGTGTCAGCCTGCTCATCTAGAACCAGCGTTCCAGCACCTGCGCCACGCCGTCCTCGGAGTTCGGCGCCGTCACCTCGTCGGCCACCGCGAGCAGGTCGGGGTGCGCGTTGGCCATCGCGACGCCATGACCGGCCCACGTGACCATCGGCACGTCGTTGGGCATGTCGCCGAAGGCCACCACCTTGTCCGCCGGCACGCCCAGCACCTCGCACACCCAGGCGAGCCCGGACGCCTTGGTCACCCCCGGCGCCGAGACCTCGATCAACCCGCTGTTCGACGAGTAGGTGATCTCCAGGTCCGTGTCCGCCAGCAGGCTCTCGACGGCGCTCGCCATCTGCTGGCTCGTCATGCCGCGGTGCCGCAGCAGCAGCTTGGTCGCCGGCCGGCCGAGCACCTCGGCCCGCGGCGCGAGGTCCGGCTCGTCGACCTCACCGCTCGGGTTGCCCCACGGGTTGCGGAAGCCGGCCTCGATCGCGAACGGGTCCGGCTGCGCACGCCCGAGCACCGTCCGCTCGGCCGCCACCCGGACCTCGGGCAGCACGGCGCTGACCGCGTTGACCACGTCGATCAGCGTGATGGCCGGTATCTCCCGCACCGTCAGCACCTCGTCCGCGCCGATGTCGTACACGGCCGCACCGTTCGCGCACACCGCGTAGCCCGACAGACCCGCGGCCCGCGCGACCCGCGGGATCCACCGCGGCGGCCGTCCGCTGACAAGGACAAAAGGGACATCATCCGCCTGTACCCGCTCGATGACCCGCGCGATGCGGTCGGTGATCCGCTCGACCGGGTCCAGCAGGGTGCCATCGACGTCGGAGGCGACGAGCCTGGGTTTGTCCACACCTCCATACTCCCTGGCCGAAATGCACTACGGTGCGTTTCGTGAGCTACCCACCACAGGGGTATGGCCCGCAGGGTTACCAGCCGTACGGCCCGCCTCCGTCCGGCTACCCACCGTACGGTCCCGGCCGGCCCAGCACGGCCCTCGCGTACGTCACCGCGATCGTGTTCATCGTGTGCGGTGCGATCTCGCTCATGCTCGCGATCGTCGGCTGGGACGGCACCGCGGACAGCCTGACGATGCTGACGGCGCTGATCGGCGCCGCGTTCACCGAGGAGACCACCGGCAACGTCGACTTCGCCATCTCGGTGACGATGTCGGTCGCCTGCACGACGCTGCTGTTCGCGGCCCTGTTGTTCGCGCGGCTGGAGTTCGCGCGCTGGATCCTCGCGATCGTCGGCGCGCTGACCACCGCGTACTACCTCTACGCGATCATCTGGGTCCTGTCGCACGACGGCGGCGAGTACATCGCGATGGTGCTGGTGTCGTGGCTGCTGTGGCTAGTCGGGACGGTGCTCGCGATCCTGCCGGCGACGGGTCGCGCCATGCGCCGCCGCCCGCCCACCGGCCCGCCCGGGTACCCGCCGCCGGGCTACCCGCGGTACTGAGACGGGTTACGGTGCCTCTCGTGCGTGTTGGCATCGTGATCCTTCCCGAGTACCGGTGGCTGCTGGCCGAGCAGCGGTGGCGTGCGGCCGAGTCCTACGGCTTCGACCACGCCTGGACCTACGACCACCTCGGCTGGCGGTCGCTGGTCGACGGCCCGTGGTTCGACGCGGTGCCCACCCTGACCGCGGCCGCGACCGTCACCAGGCGGATCCGCCTCGGCACGCTGGTCGCGTCACCGAACTTCCGCCACCCGGTGCCGTTCGCCCGGTCCCTGCTCGCCATGGACGACATCTCCGGCGGCCGCTTCGTGCTGGGCGTCGGCTCGGGCGGCACCGGCGGCTACGACAACTTCGTCCTCGGCAACCAGCCGCTCGCCCCGAAGGCCAGGGTCGACCGGTACGAGGAGTTCGTCGAGCAGCTCGACTCGCTGCTCACCCGGGAACGCACCAGCATCGCCGGCGAGTACTACACCTCCGTCGACGCCCGCTCGGCGCCCGGCTGCGCGCAGCACCCGCGGATACCGTTCGTGGTCGCCGCCAACGGGCCGCGCTCGATGCGGCTCGCCGCCCGCTTCGGCCAGGGCTGGGTGACCACCGGCAAGGGCGGCGAGACCGTCGAGGAGTGGTGGGCCGGGGTGGCGGGCCTGGCCAGGACGTTCACGGAAACGCCTGGTAGCGAGAGTCTTGACCGGTACCTGAGCCTGGACTCGGCACCGGTGCTGGCGCTGTCCAGCGTGGACTACTTCCGCGAGGCCGCCGGGCGCGCCGCGGAGCTGGGCTTCACCGACATCGTCTGCCACTGGCCCCGCGACGAGGGCGTCTACGCGGCACGCATGAGCACCCTGGAGCGAGTGGTCAGCGAGGTTTTACCAGAAATTCGCACGAAGTGACCCAGCGCACGGGAACGTTCGGGGGCTCCCAGGCGTCACTAAGGGCGAGGCTGAAAAGCCGGAAGGGGAAACCAGGGGGACGCCAGGGGTTGAAGGCCCTCGTACCAAGGGGGAAAGGTACGAGGGTCTTCGGCGTTCACGGACACCGTGCGTGCACCGCTCGTGGGCCTCGTGTGCGCAGCGTGACTGGGCGGGACCGGAGCCGGCGGGCGCGAACCGCGCCGGTAGCCTGATTTCGTGAGCGCCCCAGCAAACAACTCTGACAACTACTCCGGCTACGACCTGGTCATCGTCGGCTCCGGGTTCTTCGGACTCACGGTCGCCGAGCAGGTCGCGACCAAGCTGAACAAGCGTGTCCTGGTGCTGGAGCGCCGGCCGCACATCGGCGGCAACGCCTACTCCGAGCCCGAGCCCGAGACGGGCATCGAGGTGCACAAGTACGGTGCGCACCTCTTCCACACGTCGAACAAGCGCGTCTGGGACTACGTCAACCAGTTCACCGAGTTCACGAACTACCAGCACCGCGTGTTCGCCAAGGTCAAGGACCAGGTCTTCTCCTTCCCGATGAACCTGGGCCTGATCAACCAGTTCTTCGGCAAGTCGTACACGCCGGACGAGGCGCGCGAGCTCATCGCCAAGCAGGCGTCCGAGTTCCGGACCGAGGACGCGCAGAACCTCGAGGAGAAGGCGATCTCGCTGATCGGCCGCCCGCTCTACGAGGCGTTCATCCGCGGGTACACGGCCAAGCAGTGGGAGAACGACCCCAAGGACCTCGGCGCCAACATCATCACCCGCCTGCCGGTCCGCTACACGTTCGACAACCGGTACTTCAACGACACCTACGAGGGCCTGCCCGTCGACGGCTACACCGCGTGGCTGGAGAAGATGGCCGCGCACCACAACATCGAGGTCCGGCTGAACGTCGACTACTTCGACGTGCGCGAGAACATCCCCGAGGGCACTCCCACGGTGTACACGGGCCCGCTCGACCGGTACTTCGACTACGAGGCCGGCAAGTTCACCTGGCGCACGGTCGACTTCGAGTCCGAGGTCGTGCAGACCGGTGACTTCCAGGGCACCTCGGTCGTCAACGCCAACGACGAGGACGTGCCCTACACCCGGATCATCGAGTTCCGGCACTTCCACCCGGAGCGCAAGCACTACCCGACCGACAAGACGGTCATCTTCCGGGAGTACTCGCGCTTCGCGAAGGACGACGACGAGCCGTACTACCCGATCAACACCCCGGAGAACCGGGAGAAGCTCGAGCGGTACCGCGAGCTGGCGAAGGTCGAGGCCAAGGAGAAGAACATCATCTTCGGCGGCCGTCTCGGCACGTACAAGTACCTCGACATGCACATGGCCATCGGCTCGGCGCTGTCGGTGTTCGACAACAAGGTCGCACCGCACCTGACCGAGGGCGCCCCGCTCGACGGCTCCCTGGACGCCTGATGACCGCGACTGCTCCGGCCCGGCCGCGGGTCGTCTCGGACCGTGCGCCGAACGTGCGGAGTGTGCCGCCGGCCGAGCCGGAGCGGTCGATCGAGGTCAGGGCGCTTTCCGGGATCCAGCGCGCGATCGGCCGCCCGCCGGTCGTGCGTGCGGCCCGTGGGTTGTCGCATTTCGGCGAGCACGCCCTCGGCTGGGTCGCCGTGGGCCTGGTCGGCGCGGCGGTCGACCGGAAGCGCCGCCGGGACTGGCTGGCGAGCGCGGCCGGCGTGGTCGCCGCACACGGCGCGTCCATCGCGGTGAAGCGGGTGGTCCGCCGGCAGCGCCCGATGGACGATTCGGTCGAGGTGCTGGTCAGGACGCCCAGCAGACTGTCGTTCCCGTCGTCGCACGCCACGTCGACGGCGGCGGCGGCGGTCGTGTACTCGGGGTTGACCGGGCGTAACCTGGTGCCGGCGCTGGTGCCGCCGATGCTGGTCTCGAGGCTGGTTCTGGGCGTCCACTACCCCAGTGACGTGCTGGCCGGCGCCACCCTTGGTGCGGCTGTCGGCGGCGTGGTCCGGCGAGTGCTGAAGAGGAAGCGGGCGCGTTGAGCAGTACGGCGGAGAGCGACGCCGCAGGGGACACTGCGGTGCCTCCCGTCGTTGAGGCGTCGTCGGGCGGCTTCGTCCGCGGGTTGGTCAGGACGGCCCGGCCGAGGCAGTGGGTCAAGAACGTCCTGGTGCTGGCGGCCCCGTTCGCCGCGTACGCGGCCAACCCGGTGTTCCGCTGGGACGTGGTGGTCGACGCCGGTATCGCGTTCGCCGCGTTCTGCCTGGTCGCCTCCGCCGTCTACCTGATCAACGACGCGATCGACGTCGAGGCCGACCGTGCCCACCCGACCAAGCGCAACCGCCCCATCGCGGCCGGCATCGTGCCGGTCCAGGTGGCGTACGGGGTCTCGGTGGCCCTGTTCCTGGCATCGTTCGCGGTGTCCCTGGTGTCGAGCTGGCGTCTGCTCCTGGTGATCGGCGTGTACGCGGCCGTCCAGATCGGCTACTGCCTCGGCCTGAAACACCAGCCGGTGATCGACCTGTGCATCGTGGCGTCGGGCTTCCTGCTCCGGGCCATCGCGGGCGGCGCGGCGGCCGGACTGCCCCTGTCGCAGTGGTTCCTGCTGGTCACGGCGTTCGGCTCGCTGTTCATGGTGGCGGGCAAGCGGTACGCGGAGATCGTCCTGTACGAGCGGACCGGCGCGAAGATCCGCGCGTCACTGTCGAAGTACTCGGCCAGCTACCTGCGCTTCGTCTGGGCCACGTCCGCGGCCATCATGATCATGACCTACTCCCTGTGGGCCTTCGAGATCCGCCAGCGGACCGGCACCAACTCGGTGTGGGCGGCCGTGTCGATCGTGCCCATGGTGGTGGCCGTCCTCCGCTACGCGGTCGACGTGGACGGCGGCAACGCCGGCGAACCGGAGGAGATCGCCCTCCGCGACCGGGTGCTGCAGGTACTGGGCGTGTCCTGGGTCGTGTGCGTGGCCCTGTCGGCCTTCCTCTAGCAGGCCCCAGGGGTGTTCACGGGCAGGTTGGCCAGTGCGGCTGCGTCGCGGAGGCGCTTGTCGTAGGCGACGAAGCTGGTCAACGCCTCGCCCATCTCGAATGCCGCTGCCAGATGCAGTGCGTCGAGGCTGCGGAGGGTCGGTGGGCCGATGTTCTCGGCCGTCTCGTAGATCAGGCTGGTCATGCGGACGACCGGGAGGTCGGCCAGCAGGAGGTTGGCCGTCGCCACGGCGGCGGGGTCGATGCGGCGGCATGCCCGGATCATCTCGACCCTGCCGAGCACACTGGTCGTGAACGGCTGCTCCTGGTAGACCAGCCACTGTTCGAGATGCGGGGACTCGACCTCCTCGATCACCAACTTGACCAGCGCGGACGTGTCGAGATAGATCACTTACCGCTCCGACCGCAGCTCGTCCAGGACCTCCGCGCTGGACGGGCTGCCCGGTGACGGCCGCACGCGTCGCGGCAGGCGGATGGTGCTGCTGCCGCTGCGCGGCGGCAGGAGCCGCCCCTCGGCGACCAGTTGGTCCACCGGGTCAGCGCTCGGTTTGGGCACGATCATGCCGATCGTCCTCCCGTTCTTGGTGATCTCGATCGTCTGACCGAGCTCGACCTTCTCCAGGTAGTCCTTGAGGTTGTCACGTAGTTCCCGAATCCCCACACGTGCCAAGTCGTCCACCGTCATGGACGAAGTGTACGCATGACGGTACGCGTGTGTCACATCGAGACGCTGACGCGAGGTTCGCAACCTGCGAGAACGCACCTCGCGCGGGTCTGACCAATTCGGACAAACAACTTGGAACGATCACGCGTCGGCGTGCGTCTGATCGGCCGTCACGTGGCCACGCCAACCGTCGGGGAGTCGTGAATGACCGCTGAGTTCGACCAGCTGCTGTCCGAGTTCGAGCAGTTCCAGGCCCAGATCAAGAACATGGACGACCGGTTCGAGCACCTGGCCGGCATGCGGGGCGAGCTGGCGAACCTCGAGGTCAGGGCCTTGTCCGCCGACGAGTCCGTCACCGTCGTCGCCGGGCCCGGCGGCTCGGTGCTCGACATCCGGCTCACCGAGGACGCGCTGCGCCTCGGCGCGGAGCGGCTCGGCGCCGAGCTGATGGCCACCCTGCGGGAGGCCGTCGCGGACGCCGCGAGGCAGCAGGCCGCGGTCGTCGAGGAGTACGCCGGCGGGCCCGTGCTCGACCAGGTGCTGGAGACGCAGGCGGAGGTCACGGGCATCCCCGTCGAGGAGCTGCGCGAGAAGGTGCGCCGTCCCGACGACGACTACCTCCGTGACTTCGACCACGAGGAGGACTGATGAGTGACGACGGATTCCACGTCGACCTCAAGGGCATCGACGGGTACTCCGGCAAGTTGTCCGGCGACATGGCGCTGGCGAGCGAGGTCAGCGGCCTCGTCAACCAGTCGGACGTCGGCGACCAGTCGTGGGGCATCGTCGGCCTGTTCGTCAAGTCGAAGTACACCGAGATGCTCGGCGACCTCGACGACCTGCTCGGCGACATGAAGGACGGCCTGGCGGCCGGCGCGGAGAAGATGGCCGCGTGCGCCCAGACCTACCGGGACATCGACACCGCCATCGCCGAGATCTTCAACGACGTGCTGAAGGGCGGCAAGTGATGGCCGAGACGCACACCGGACAGCTTTCCGGCATCACCATCAGCGAGGAGATGGGTTACGGCGAGAAGGTCGCGCGCGGCCTGCCCGTGGTCGGCGGCGCGGTCAGCGTCGGCCTCGCGATGGACGCGGGTGACTGGCGCGGCACGACCGTCGGCGCGGTCTCGTTCATCCAGTCCTGCAAGGACACGGTGTCCGGCATCGCGACCGACCCGCTCGGCTGGCTCATCGGGCAGGGGCTCAGCTTCCTGATCACCGTGGTGCAGCCGCTGCAGGACCTGATCCACTTCGTCAGCGGCGACGGTCCCGCACTGATGAACGCGGCGTCGAACTTCAACAAGATCGGCCAGGGGCTCGCGCAGTACGGCGAGAAGTTCATCGCGGACACGCGGGAGCAGCTGAAGGACTGGCAGGGGCAGGCGAAGGACGCGGCCCAGGCCCGGCTGGAGCGGTTCGCCACCGGCATCGGCGGCGCCGCCGGGCAGTCCGGTGACATCGCGCAGCTGCTGCAGATCTCGAGCATGGTCATGACCGTCATCGAGGAGTTCGTCAAGGCGCTGCTGACCGAGTTGGCCGAGTGGCTGATCCTGATCTGGATCCCCGCGCTGGCGGCGGCCGCACCGACGTTCGGCGGCTCGATCGCGACCGCGTGGACCGGCACGTTCGCCAAGGGCGCCACGACGACGGCGAAGGCGACCAAGCAGGTCAGCAAGCTGCAGAAGGTCCTGAACATGCTGAAGGACCTGCTGGAGAAGCTGAGGACGCTGATGACGAGGACGAAGGACTTCTTCAAGCAGGCCGGGACCGCGAGCAGCACGTTCGGACAGACCGTCCGGATGCAGTCGAAGCTGGGCGCCCGTGAGCGGGGCGACGCGGCCGGCAAGCTGCTGGACGACCTCGACGGCGTGAAGACGTTCCCGCAGCGGCTTGGCGAGACCGGACTGGCCAGCGTGAAGGGGCAGTACACCGACCCCGGCAAGGTCGCCCGCAACGCCAACAACGGCTGGAAGGCCGGCGAGTACGGCGCGACCGGCGGAGACGAGTCGGTGGAGGAGTCCGCAGAGGACCTGACCATCTAGTGTTCCGCGCCGGAAATCAGGCAACTAATTCGGCGGCCCAGCTTCCTGCTGGCGGCGTTGCCGGTTCGCCCAAGTACGACCCAGTACGAGGACGAACCGGCGCCTTGCCAGCAGAAACCCGGATCCACCGACTTGATCACCGCAT
>NZ_DASQCC010000067.1:0-15612 GCF_035634895.1 Actinophytocola sp.
GGGGCGAACACGGTGCCACCGAGGCTACTCGCACCAACGGCGAGATCCACAGTACTGGCGAAGATGCTCGTTGTGCCCGCCGTAGTCACCGCCGCCCCCAGCTGCGTCCATGATCCACCGATAGCCGAGGCGGTGTAGAAGGTGACCGTCTTGCCGCCGGCACCGTTGTTGACGTCGAGCGTGGCCCGGACCGCGAGCCTGCCCGCCGAGGCAGACACGGGCGCGGTGGACACCACTGACACCAGCGTCCCGGTCGTGCCGTCGGTAGTCCACACGAGCAGCAGATTCCCGTTGCCGGCGAGGAAGAACCCATACGAGAACTGGGCGTCGACCTTCGCGACGAGGACTGTCAGATACGTAGGCCGCCACGTCACCGGCTCCAGTTCGACACGCACGTCAATGTCGCCCGTGATGTCCAATACCGCGGTGTCCGGTGTGGACGCATAAGTACCATTCATACCCAGCAGCGACAATCCGACCTGCGGATTGCCGATCCGCACTCGGAGCGGCGACCCCACACCCACCTTCGCGTGCACTGGACTGCGCGGATCCAGTGGCGCCCACTTCGACCCCGGACTCTCCAACGTCAACCCAACCTCAGTGGGTACCGCCTCGCTGTGCGAGTCCTGCATGCCGAACGTGACGCCGATCGACGACCGGGACGCGTCCAGGTCCTGGGCCGAAACCGTGTTCCACGCGCCGTCGTAGAACACCTCGACACGCGCGTCGGGCGCACTCATGACGTCGCAAAGAATCGTTCGGCCGAACCGCGAGCCTGGCGACTGATCGCCTCCCGCAAGTCGGCGACCAACTCGTCCCTGCTACCCAAGTACCGCCCGAAGTTGAAGTTGTTGATCACTGTTCCCGAACCGCCCATACCCCCGCCGCCACCGCGACCTGAACGCGCCATCAGCCGATCGGTCTCGTCCGCCGTAGCGACCCACCCGTCCCGATTCGGGAAAACGAGCTCGGGCCCTTCCTCGCCGACCAGGTAGGGCTCGCCGGCCTTCATCGGGCCACCGCTCGCCAGACCAGCGATGTAACGGCCACCAGAGGACGAGAGGATGTCACCGGTCGTCTTCACCGTGAGGTAGACCGTCTTGTTCTTCACTCGCGCCAGGGCGTCTTCGACGCCACCAACGACCGGACTGGCGAGGTCTTGCGCGGTGAGTGTGATCTCCTTGCCGTTCGGGAGGATTGCGATCGCGGTCCCTGCCTCGTTGACCTTGATCTTGACGCCGAGCGCGGCCAGCGCGGTGGCGTCCATACCGCCGATCATCTGTCGCAGTGCGGGCGGCGCGTCGTTGCCAGAGATCGACGCCAAGCGCAAGATCTCGTTGTTCTGCGCCTCCATCTTCAACCGGGCCTTCTCCGCGGCGTCCGCGCCGATGTAGTTCGCCTCGGCCAGAGCTCCGGCCGCCGCCACGGACTGCACGACCGATTGCTCCCACCCGAACATCGCCGCCGTGGCCTCCGTACTGCTGATGCCGTGCTCGTTGATCGCGTCGATGGCCCGCTGGTGGGCCTCGGTTTCCGCGTTGACGGCTGTGCGGTAGGCGAGGTTCTTGTCGACGAACCCCAGCATGACCTCGTTCAGCCGGATCAGCGCCGCGGTGTGCTCCTCGGTCTTGCTGGCGTTGGTGGCGGATGCGTCCGAGAGTTCCTTCGACCTGGCCGTGGCATCCGCCATCGTGCCGTTGGTGTTGTTCAGGACCTCCTTGAGGAGCTTCGCTTGTGTGGCCCAGTAGCTCGTCACCTCGACCGAGCTGTTTCCACTTTGGACATACGAGGTGCCGTTCTGGATGATCTTGTCCAGTTGGGCGTTGAGGTCCTTTTGGGCGTTCACGTTGCCCAGGTAGCCGTCGGTCACCTTGGGCAGGCTCAGGCCCAGCTCGCGTGACACCGCGAGCACGTTCTTGCCGGTGTCGGCGACCTGGGTGTCCTGCAGTTGCTTCGCGGCCTGTGCGCGGATGGACTGTGTGACCACGCCGTTGGTTGCGGCCAGCGCCTTGGCCAGGTCTTCCACGTTCGCCTCGTGCTGCGCGGCCGCTTGTGCGGCGAGCTGCTGTTCGTGGCCGAGCGCGCCGAGGATGACGCCGAGGCCGGCGGCGGCGACCCCGAGCATGCCGAATCCGCCGGCGAGGCCGGACAGGCCGGCCTTGACCTTGCCGCCGAACCCGGTCGCTTCGCTGATGTCGGTCTTCACCTTGGCGAACTGGGCGGAGAGCCCGCCGAAGGTGATCGTGTCCAAGCCCTTGAGCGCGGCGCCGGCCGTCAGCACCACACCGAGGAAGGCGCCGAACTGTGCGGGCGCCATGCCCACGATGGACAGCAGGCCGGACAGGACGTTCAGCGCCTGGCCGGCCGCGCCGAACAGCACCGGCAGCGCGCCGCTGGACAGCCCGGAGATCGTGCCGGTCAGCTGGTCGAACACCTGCTCCAGCCGCTTCACTGTGGGCTCGCCCTCGTTGGCCAGCCGGGCGAACAGGTCGCCGGCGAAACCGAGCGCGGTACGGATGATCTGGCCGAATTCTCGGATGATCTTCCCGGATGAGTCTGAGCCCTTCGACATGTTGACGAAGAAGTCGGTGGTGCCCCTGCCGACGTCGATGAGCAGGTCCCGTACGCCTTCCATCGGGGCCTGCGAGGACTCGACGGCGGCTTCGAGCCCGGGGAACGCTTCCCGGATGAGGCCGTCGACGCCGTCGGCGAAGGCCTCGACCGCCGGCGCGCTGTCGCGGAACAGCCCGGCCATGCGGGGCTGCAGCGCGTCGAACGTGCCGCCGATCTGGTCACGGATTCCCAGCAGGGTCGACGCGAGCGGCTCGGCCGCGGACTTCGTCCCGGTCGAGATTTCGTTCCACAGGTCGTTGAAGCTGTCCTTGACGTCCTGATTGGACGATGCGACCGCGAGGCCGACGGAGCCGGCGACCAGCGCGGTGCCGCCGAGCGCGGCCGCGATCCCCAGGCCGGCGGCCGCGGCCGCCGCGGCCGACCCGCCGAGGGCAGCGGTGGAGATCTTGCCCCACCGGTCGAGCCGGCTGGCGGCGTCGTCCGCTGCCTTCGCGACCTTCTTGAAGGCCGGGCTGCCCCTGTCGATACCCAGAATGGTGAAGATCAGGTCACGTGAGCGGCTGGCCATCTACCTCACCCCCTCGAACTACCTGCCCGACTTGCGAGCTGCATCGGCCTTCGCGCGGATCGTGCGAAGGCGGTCATCCGCGATCGCTTTGAACAGCTGGAAATCCGTACGACTCATTTCGTCCACAAAGGACGGTGGCCATTCGAACAGCTCGAAGAAGACCCGCTTGTACTGCGTCAGCTCGGAGAGGAGCGAGGGCCACGCGGTTTGGTCGACCTCGTGGACCGGGGGGAGGAGGATTTTGCCGGTGCGGGGGTCGCGTCGGACCCCTTCGTAGGGTCCGGCTCCTCCATCACGAAATGCAGTCTCCCCATGGGGAACTCCAGCGCGGCGAACTCGACGTGGTGGTCGCTCTTGCGCATCGCCAGCCAGTAGAACGCCGCCATGCCATCCGGACCGTGCAGCGCCAGCTCGGACACGAGCCGGTGGTAGGGAACGCCGGTCACCTCTTGGAGCAGCTTCGCTTCCCGGTTCGTGACCTCGGCGAGGGTGATCGGGTACTCCCGCCCGTTCGGATCGATGAACTTCGACATTCGGTTGAGATCTCCTCCGCTTCAGATCTTGTCAAGGAATTCCTCGACCTTGTCCAGCGCCTTCTCGCGCACGACCTCGCCGCCCCGCTCCGCGGGCTCGTCGAACCACTCGACCGGCGCGACGGTCTGGTTGACCCACTTCTCCCGGTCGGCGAACACGGGGTGGCGCCAGCGGCCGCGGTTCATGGACTGCGGCAGCTGCTGCTGATCGGCGGGCATCCGTTTGGCGTCGGAGCGGATCCGCACCGACGCCGTGTTGCCTCCGGTCGTGACCTGCGTGCGCACCGTGCGCGCCGCTGCTTCCCGTAGCCCGGACGCGCGGTGGGCACGGAGCTTGGCCGCGGGGCCGGCCTTGCGTTTACCCAGCAGCCGCGCCGATCGCGCGGCGCGGGCCGAGGCGCCACCGCGGGTGGTGGTCGAGGTCTTGATGCCCTGCACGCGGGCTTTCTGCGCGTCCTCGATCGGCTTGGCGTTGGCGCGCATCGAGTCCCGCACCTCGCGCAGCAGGCTGCCGTCGCCGGCTTGTTTCAGGTCGCGGGCGAGTTGGCTGAACTCCTCGGTGCCCTCAACCCGCAGGTAGGCAACCACGTCTATGCCTGCCCGCCGGCGGGCAGTTCACGCCGCTGGTCGAGCCGCACGGCCTGGGCACGCACACGCGGGCGGGCCGCGACGTCGATACCGACCGCGACCGGCACCACCTGCTGCGGGCCGAGCTCGCCGAGCACATACCGTCGGTACTCGCGGGTCGGCATGAGCAGGGTGCAGCCGAGCTCGCCGAGCAGGTAGGTGTGTCCGGTGGGGACGAAGCCGCCGGCGGCCTGGTCGGTCACGGGGTGGCGTCCGAGGTCTGGTACTCGACCTTGATCGAGGTGGTGCTGTTGTCGATGACCTTCCAGGGCAGGGTCTGCTTGACGATCTCGCGGCCGCCGATGGCGGGGGTTTCGCCGTCGAACCGGATGTTCGCGGTGAGGACGGTCTGGAAGGTCAGGGCGTCTTCGATGATGCCGCCGGCGAAGGTGAGCACGAGCGCGGCTTCGGTGCCGTTGACGAACCGGTTGTAGGCGGTCAGGGACTCGAACTCCGGTTCCATGGTGCCGGAGAACTCGCGCAGCGCCTGCTCCAGCGGCTGCTTGCGCAGCTGGGAGCCCATGAAGTAGCGGTCGTCTGCGATGCCGTTCTTGCCCTCGACCGACACCGACTTGACGTCCAGGTTGGAGCTGGCGACCGACAGGGTGCCGTTGACGAAGGTCATGCCGCTCAGCCCGGTCGGGTAGGAGACCGCGGCCAGAGAGGTGGCGGTGTCCTCGTCCTCGCCGAGCATGCTCATGGTGAGCACCGCGAGTTCGGACACCGCCGCCTCGAGCTTCCAGGAGGCGACGGTGCAGCCGTGGTAGGTGAACGGCCGCACGGTGCCGGTGACGTCGGGGCGACCGACCTGGATCGTCTGCCCGGTGGGGAGATCACCGGGGGTGAAGGTGTGCCTGTAGACGGTCGGCGAGTTCGCGGCGTCCGGCTGGGAGGTGACGGTCCCGCCGAGCGCGTGCTTCCACCACCGGCCGAAGCCCTTGTTGCCCATCTCCATGACCACGTCGCCGGACACGGACTTCTTCCCCGGGTACCACTGGGCGGAGCGCAGCACGCGCTGGCCGGCGCGGATGCCCTGAGACTCGATGCGTTCGATGTCCAGCTTCAGCGACTCCGACCGGAACTCGAACCCGCGGTCGGTAGTGACCGGGGTGCCGTAGACGGTCTCCTCGGCGGTCATCAGCTGCGCGGACATGCCGCTTCCGATACCCACTTACTTCGCCCCCTTCCGGGTCGTGCGGGCCGGCTGGTCGCCGTTCGCGGTGTTGTCGCCGCCGGCGCCCGCCGAGCCGGCAGGCGGCGTCTCAGCGGGCTTCTCGTCGGGCACGGACGGCGTCACAGACGGCGTCTGGTCGCCGCCGCCGTCCGGCGGGTCGTCGCCGTCCGGCGGGGTGTCGGCGACCTGTTGGGCCTGGAGCCACACCTCCAGGGCCTCCAGCACGTCCTCGCGTTGCGAACCGTTCCGTTCGGCGGTCAGCAGCCGCCGCGCCCAGTCCTTACGGGCGTCGAGGTCCTCGACGTGGTTGAGCCAGCCGAGGATCTCCCCGCGGCTGGTGTCCCAGGTGGACTGTTCGACCAGGCTCGCGCCGAGCGCGTCGTCGACCTCGATGGTCTGGCCGCGCCGCACGACCACGTCATGCAGGGCGGCGAGTTCGACCCCGTCATGGGGTCCGTGATAGGTGATCCGCACAGGGGACTCCTTGGCATGCCGAAGAACCCGCGCGACCGCACGGGCAGAAACCGTTGGGGATGCGTGGCTCAGGAGAGCCGGAAGTTGGCGCCGACGTCGTAGGTGAGCACGGCGAGCGCGCCGTCGTCGTCGGCGTCGGAATCGAGGTCGACCGCGGTGACCCCGACCCAGATGACCTCACCCGGCTCGTAGCCGGCCAGGCTGGCGGTGGCGGCGATGTTGTTCTCGATCACCGCGCCGATCGCGGTCGCGCGGGCCTCGGCCTCGTCCTGGTCGCCGCCCGGGATGTCGACCACCACGTTCAGCTTGATCGTGAGGGTCTCGTCCCGTTTGAACCGGGCCCGGCTGCCGCCCATGACCGGGTAAGACTGCTGACCGAACACGCGGTCGGTGTGCACCAGCTCCCGACCGTGCTCGTGGCCTCGGTACCCGTAGGTGACCGTCACCTCGGTGGTGGTCTCGTCCGCGGCCAGCCAGGACGCGACACTGTCGAGCAGCGCTCTCTTGGCGCGGCGGGCGTTGGTGCCGGCCATCAGCGCACGCCGCCGTGGAACAGGCTGTTGTACTGCGGGTCGAAGTTCAGCGGCCGGCTCGCCGGCACCGACCGGCCATCGCCGGCACCGGCACCGTCGCGCAGCGAGTACCGGCCATACACGCCGTCGACCTCGGGGATGCCGGTCTTGTAGGCGCCGGGCTGGTCGAGCCGGTAGTTGGTGCCCTCGGCGGTGGTGAAGGACAGTGCGCGGTCCGGGACGCCGGAGCGGGTGACGTTGCACCACGTCCGGAACCGGGTCTTGGCCGCGCGCACCAGGTCCGCCGGCGGCCGGGACAGGCCCAGCTCGTACTCCACGATGACGTTGCGGCGCCCCTCGGTCCACACAGCACCGTCGGTGCGGACCAGTGTGTTGTCCGGGGTGAGCGCGAGCGCGGCCAGCGCGCCGGCGGACAGCGGCACGAACGTCCCGTCGACCCGCGGGGCGAGCTGCACCGCGCGGATCGTGCGGAGGTCGTGGCCAGGTAGCAGCACCTCGCCGGTGCCGGTGCCGTCGAGGACCTCGCGGCGGTAGCGGCCGAAGAACGACCGGTCGGTGATCTCCTCCAGCTCCTGCTCGGTCTCCAGCAACGCGGCCGCCAGGTCGGCGGTCGTGTACTTGCTGGTGTTGGCCAGGATCGGGTCCGACGCGCGGGCCTGGGCGAGGGTGAACAGCCGGCCGCCGACGATCTCGACCTCGTCGACCTCGACCACCGCCGCGCCGGCGATCGTCGCCGACCACTCCACCGTCAGCAGGTCCAGGCTCGCCCGCGGGGTGAGCGCGAACGTGTACCGGCCGGTGCCGGCACCGGCGGAGGTGGCGTTGCCGGTCTGCACGCTGTCGCCGTTGGCGTCGGTGATGGTGACGGCCACGGGCGTGGTGGACGAGTCGGTCGGGGTCTCGCCCACCACGAAGGTGTGGTCGATCGCCGCGGCGGCGGTGCGCAGCACCCGGGTCAGCATCAGGACACCCAGACGCTGCCGGTGACCGCACCGGTGGTGTCCAGGTACAGGCCCGCCGTACAGCGCACCCCGTCCGGCACGCTGATCTGGACGTCCTCGCCCGAGGCGAGCTGTGCGGTGGCGATCACCGTCCCGGACGCGGCCGACGCGTTGTCGTAGAGCACGACCGTGTTCGCGCCGGCGCTGGCGTCCCGGATGGACAGCCCACGGAACGCGCAGGGGACGGCGCTCACCGCGCCGTCCCCGGTCACCGCCTTGGCGCTGGCCTGCGCGGTCATCAGCGGACCTGCACCGCGACCTGCACCAGGCCGGCCGGGATCGCCAGCCCGGACCCGGAGTGGGTGAAGTGCGCGGTGAGCACGTCGCCGGCGGTGGCCAGCAGGTCGCTTGCCGTCGAGGACAGCGTGAGCGCCTCGGGGGTGGTCGCGACACCGTTGCCGGAGGAGTAGGCACGCGCCGTGGCGGGGATGACCACGCCCGCGCCGGTGCCGCGGTTGCGGGGGGTGAGGGTGAAGTAGTTGGTGCCGTTCGCGGTGATCGCCGCGCCCGGCACCCACTTCCAGCCGGTGATCTTCGCGTTGAACGGCAGCACGACGATCGGGACCTCGACCGGGGTGCCGGCCGCGGTCGGCGGCACCTCGGCGGAAAAGATCTGATCGCCGCGCAGCTCAGCGACTGTGGGCATGGGTTACTCCTTGCTCAGATTGGAAGGTCACCGGCCGGACGCACAGCGGAGGGGCGCGTCCGGCCGGTGGACTGAGGGGATTGGGGTCAGAGTTCGCGGGTCACTGCGTGTTGCGCTGCAGGCCGCGGTACTCCAGCGGGGTGCCGCTGTAGATGTGGCGGATCTTGTAGGTGACCTTGTCCGCGTCGAAGTTCGAGCCGACGCTCGGGTCGGCCTGGGTGAACAGCTCCGGGTCCTCCCGGCCCTGGTAGAAGCCCACCTCGATCGTGGGGCACATGTTCGGGTCGGCCGCCAGGAACCAGTCGTTCTGATCGGTCCAGTAGTCGATCACGATCAGGTTCATGCCCTGGTACATGTTCGGCCGGTCAGCCGGGTCGTTGCTCGTGGACGGGATCGCCACCGCGCTCTTGGTCAGCTGGAAGCCCAGCGGCCCCAGGGTCGTCGGCACGATCAGCGTCCTCGGCTCGGTGGACAGGATGTTCGCCGAGTCGCCGTAGCCGGCCTGCTGACGCATCTTCACCCACGACGCGTCCAGCGCCGTCTGGGACAGCGCGGCCGCGGTGGTGTTGTTGTGGCTGGCGTGGAACAGCGCCGTCGCGTCGAAGGTCGTGGCGGCGTTGGTCGGGAAGATGTCCCACACGAACCGGTACAGGGTGATCGCCGCGGCGAGACCGAGCAGCCGCGGAATCTGCCGGATGGCACCGATGTCGTCGTTGGCGATCATCTCCAGCGTGAGGTCCTCCGTGCCACCACGCTTGATCACCGAGTAGACGGCTTCCTCATCCGTCGGCGAGGGCAGCGGCTGGTAGGGCGCACCCTGGTTGACCTGAGGGAGCAGGCCGTAGCCGCCGATCCGGGTCCGGCGCTGCTGGCGGAAGTCGTTCACCGGCACGATGTCCGACACGACCTGCCGCCACGACTGCAGGCTCGGCTGGTTGTACAGCGCGATCATGCGGCGGGTGACCGAGTCGCCCAGCACCTGGTCCCAGCTGGCCGAGTTCAGCGATTCCGTAGAGCGCTTGTCGCCGGAGTCGAACCGGCCGTGCGACTCGCGCAGGATGACCTTGTTGTCGTCCTCGTCGAACGCGAACCGCCTGCCGCTGAAGTCCTGGAACGCGTGTTTGAGGCTGCGGTAGCCCTCGCGGTAGTTCCCGGCCCAGAACGCGTCCAGCGCGGCGACCTTCTTCTCGTGCGACTCCTGGGTCACCTTCACCCGCGCCGGCGCGGCCAGCCCGGCACGCTCGAACGCGGCCAGCGCCGACTTCTGCGCGGCGATCTGCGTGTCCACGTGCGACTCGCCGATCCGGTCCGGCAGCGCCGCGGCGACGGCCTCGACCATCGCCGCCGGCAGCCCGGCTTCCTCCACCTTGGACCGGATCAGCATCTTGCCGAGGAAAGAACCCTTCGGCTGCAGATCGTCGGTCTCGGTGACCGGCGCCGGCGCGGTCTCGGTGACCGGGCCGGCCGTGGTTTCGCTCGCCCGCGCCAGACCGACCCCGGCGAGCTGCTCGTCCGTGGCCTCCTTCAGCGCAGCGAGCACGTCAGCGGTGTCCACCACTTCGTTCTCCTTCGTGCTCCCCGCGGGCGTCGTGCCCGTCGGGTCGTTGGGGTCGTCACCACCAGCGACCACACGTGTGGCCTGGCCGCCGGCGGCGGGGTGGGCGACGATGTCAGCCGAGTTCACCGAGGTGATCGCGGTTGCTTCCTGGATCTGCCGGCCGTTCTCCTGCACCGACCGGAAGTGCGCGTAGGCGTCGTGGCTGATACCGACGAGCGGGTCGACGCCTTCCAGCGCCAGGGCGGCGTCGAGCGCCTCGGCGGCGTGCTTCGCGGAGGGCAGCAGCACCAGGTCGGCCTCGATGCCCAGGGCCTCGGCGGTGGCGTTCTGGTAGTAGCCGACCAGGCCCTGGATCGTGCCGCTGGTCATCTCCTCGACGGTGCGGTGGTGGTCGAACGCCTTGGCGTTCTCATACAGCGGCGCGGCCTTACGCAGCACGCTCTCCGGGTAGCGGCGGCCGTTCTTGCTGTCGCCGTAACGGATCACCCGCACACGGAAGATCCGGTTGCCGGCCTCGTCGGTGCCCTTCGCCTCGAGGACACGGGCCGTGCCGCCCAGCTCGACCCGCGTGCCCCGCCCGGCCGCCTCGGTCACCATCCCGGTGTCGACGTCGCCGCCGGCGTCGACGGGCACGGTGACCGGGGTGTAGGTGCGGGCGACCTCGACCGGCTCGCCGAGCGTCACCTCGTCACCGATCAGGGTGTAGCCGCACTGGTACAGCCGGTCGTCGTCCTGCATGTACACCAGGTCGGTGTCGGTCAGGTCGACGATGTAGGCCCAGCAGTACCGGTCGGTGTACATCGTGTTCAGGTGCGCCCGCACGGCACGGCGCACCAGCTCGCGCACGTCATCGAACGACCGCTTGCCGTTGATCAGCGCCTCGGTGGCGGCGTTCTCGGTGACGGCGATGTCGAACCGGCGCAGCGCCGCCTTGATCCGCGCCCGGGTCAGCCGATCCGCCTCGGCGACCCGGGCCCACGACCCCCGCGCCTCGGTCTCCGTGCTGACCGGGAACTGGTGCGCCGGATCCGCGAACGCTCGCGCTGCCGACACCGGCGGTGCTGGCGCCGCCGCCTCGGTCACGCGCACCGGCGCCGGGTTGTTCGGGTTGAACTGGTGCGAGCACTGCGGGCACGTCACCACGTCGCCCACCCCCTTCTGCTCGAGCTGGTCACCGAGGCGGTCGCCGAGCTGGTCGCTGCGGAACCCGGCCGTGGCGCGGGTCTGCGCACAGGTGCCGCACGCCGGATCCGCGCACAGCCGGTGCTCGCTCACGCCTGGCCGGCCAGCTTGCGCAGCTGGTCGACGAGGCCCTTGCGGGGCTTGTCGGTGTCCTGCTCGACGACCAGCGCCCGCGCCGCCCGGTCCTTGTCGGCGCCGACCCAGGCGAGGACCTCGTCGACCGTGCCGGCCGGTACCTCGCCCCCGGTCACGGCGGCGCCGCCCTGGACCTCACCGTCGCCCTGGTCCTCGTCAACAGACGCGTTCGGGTCGACGACGGCGCCGCCCTGGACCCTCAGCTCCGGCCCCTGCTCGCCGACCAGGACCGGTTCGTCGCCCTCCACCGGCGCGCCGGGCATCGGGCCGTCCCAGGGCGTCACGACCGGCTTGCCGTCCTGGTCGGTCGTGACCAGGACGTGCTGGCCGTCGTGGGTCTGGACCACCGCGGCGTCCGGGTCGGCGTCGGGCAGCTCGGCGGCCGCGATGATCTCGGACGGCTTCATGCCGAGCACGCGGGCCAGCTTCTTGCGGTCGTCGGGGTGCAGCTCGGTCGGCTGGTTGCTCACGGTTCCTCCTTGGCGCACGCGTTAGACGGCGTGCAGATTTGGCTTGGCAGCGGCCTTTTCGGCTTCTGCGGCGATGTCGTCCGGGTTGGCGTTCGGCTTGCCGAGGTCGGCGTGGTAGGGGATGCCCATGTAGTCCTCCCACGCCTTGCGCGCGGCGACCTGGGCTGCTTCCTGGGTGAGAGCGCCGATCTTGACCAGCTTCTCCAGGCCTGTGCTGAGGTTCAGCAGGACCTTCGCGGTGATCTGGCTGTCGGCGGCCGCGACCTCCGGGCCGGTCACCATGACCGTGTCGGAGGCCCGGACCTTGGTGCGCTCACCGGTCTTCGGGTCGATCGAGTCCACTTCGGCCGGCAGCCGGCGCGCGGCGACCGCCCGGTCCACGGAGAACCTC
This sequence comes from Actinophytocola sp., assembly GCF_035634895.1. Taxonomy (GTDB): domain Bacteria; phylum Actinomycetota; class Actinomycetes; order Mycobacteriales; family Pseudonocardiaceae; genus Actinophytocola. Next base: position 11,867 of record NZ_DASQCC010000067.1, read on the forward strand.
ACCTGCTCGGCCTGGTACCAGAGCCACTGCTTCTGCACGCCCTGCACGCGTCGACGTACCGGTTCGGCCATCGACAGGCTGGTGGCGCGGTTGGCGTCCTCCGGTTCGGCCAGCCAGATCTTCGAGAGGCCGGAGCCGGCGGCCGCGTTGGTGAGGATGGACTTCGCCGCGGTGGAGTCCTCGTAGGCGCCGGTCTCGGCGGACTTCGCCGCCCAGGTCACCTTGTCGTTGTGCACCTCGACCGTGCCGGACTTCGGGATGTGCGTGCCGCCGCGCGAGGCGATGAACTTCTGCACCTCGGTGTCGTCGCCCTCCACGGTGACGTCCCACACCAGGTAGCGGGCGAGCGCGGTGCGGTCGACCAGGTTGGACAGCACCGTGTCGTAGGAGTCGAGCGCGTCGATCACCGTCGAGAGGAACGGCTGGGAGCGCTGGTCGGTCTCGATCGCCTTCCACGGCGTCCAGAACACGCACTCGCCGTCACGCAGGCCGGTGATCTCGTCCGGCCGCGCGATCGTGAGCACGTTCTCGTTCTCGCCCGTGCCGAACACCACGCCCTCCGGCCAGGCCGGGTTGTTGTCCTTGTCCCACACGTCGGTGATCAGCGACGGGTCGATCGGCGCGTACCGCACCACCCCGGTCATCGGACCCACCATCAGCTGGCGCAGCGTCTCGCCGAGCAGCATCAGCGACCGCAGCCCGAGTTCTTGCGTGCCGCCGAGGTTGTTGATGGGGTCGTTCCAGAACTGCTGGGCGACCTCGTCCACCTCCGAGTTCGTCACCAGCAGCTTCACACCGGAATCGCCGACGCAGAACGACGTGTAGGTGTCCACAATGGCCTTGGCCATCGGGTTCACCCGGTAGGCCGCGACCGAGTAGGTGCGGGCCTTCTCCTGCGTCCAGTACGGCACCTCACGACCCCGGGAGCCGGCCGGCTTCCATCCGCGGTCGTCGTCGATCGGGTCGCCGTACATCCCGGTGCCCGACGCGCCGACCGCGGCGATCTGCGCCGGGGTCGCCTCGACCGCGCGCCGGGCCGGTGCCCGCCCTACTGCCCGGCGGGGCAGCAGCAGGTTCCTCACGCCGACTCCGCGGCCGCGGTCTCAAGGACGGCGAGCCGCTTGGTCCCGGTGGTCTCGCTGCCGTCCTGGGCGGCCGGGTCGGCGGGCGCGTAGGTGGCGCCGATCAGGCTCAGCCCGACCGCGAAGATCCCGCCGGCGAGCAGGCCCCACAGCCAGCCGGCCAGCCCGCCGACCGCGACCACGATCGCGACCAGGCCGAGCAGGCCGAGCGCGTTGTTCAGCAGCGTGCTCGACGGGTGCGGCACCCGGATCCGGATCTCGCTCGTGGCCACGGTGTCCTCCTCTGGTCAGATGTTCAGGCGCTCGATCGGGCGGAACAGCTCGCGCACGTTCCCGCCTGGCGGGGCGGCCGGCGCGGTCGCCGGCGCGTAGGACTTGGCGGCGGTGATCCGCTCGTAGAAGGCCCAGCGGGCAGCGGTCCAGGCGCCCACCGGGCTGGTCTCGGAGTCCTCGTCCTTGTGGGCCCACACGATCGCGTCGCCGATACGGCGGGTCTTCGCGCCGGCCACGGCGTCGTCGAGGATCTCCGGCTGGTCCTCGTCGGTCTTGATCCGCACCGTGTGGTGGCGGGTCGAGGTGAGCACGTGCCCCGCCGCGGCGGCCATGTCCGCGGCACCCAGCACCGCCAGGTCGCCCTTGAGCGGCTTGGCCGGGTCGGCCGGCTCGGTGATCCGCGCCTTCTTCAGCGCGGTCTCGAGGTACTTGAAGGTGTGTCGGCCCATCCCGATCGCCACCGGCTCCAGCAGTTCCCGCAGCAGCTCCAGGCGCGGCACGATCCAGTCGGTGCCGGCCACGTAGTCGACGAGCCGGCCGAACCCGAGCCCGTCCGGGGTGTGCCCGTACAGGAAGATCGCGCCGTAGTCCTTCTGCAGCGACAGATCCACGCCGAGCGCGCACCCGGCCGAGCGGTCCCGCGTGGCCTCGGCGCCCAGCTCCAGGATCTTCTGCCAGTCCTCCGTCGCGATCGAGCCGCCGGCGACGGTGAGCGGTAGCGGCCAGATCCCCAAGCACTCGCGGGCGAACCCGCGGCCGCCGCGGGCCCGCATGGTCCGGCGGTCGTCCTCGACGTCCTCCTCGTCGAGCCGGATCCCCAGCGCCGGGTTGGATGCCGCCCACCCGGCCCGGTCGTCCAGGTCGACCTTCTCCAGGTGGTCCAGGTCGCCGGCCAGGCCCCAGTCCCGGTAGCCCAGCCGCGTGAAGTCGCCGGCCTCGGCGCGGGCCCGCATCTCGTGCATGATCTCGCCGGAGTCGCCGTCCAGCGGCGGTGTGGACACGTAGACGACCTGGGCGAACGGCCGGGCCCGCATGGTGGGCTGCAGCGCGTCCTGCTGCTCAGCCGTGAGCGCGTACGCCTCGTCGAGGATGATCAGGTCGCCGGAGAACCCGCGGCCGGAGCCCTTGGACCGGGCGACGAACAGGATCGTCGCCTTCGTGTCGAGCCGCTTGAAGCCCTTGTTGTCGTTGCCCTGGGTGACCTTGACCCGGATCGACTTACCCGGGCCGACCGGGATGTTGAACAGCGTCGGATCGCCGGGCCGCACCTCGGTGCCGAGCACCTGGAACAGAGCCCACAGGCGGGTGAACTCCAGGTGCGCCGTCTTGAACTCGTGGGCGCTCCAGACGATCTCCTTCTCGCCCAGCAGCAGAAAGCCCGCCAGCGCGCGGGCCTTGAGCAGGACCCCTTTGCCGTTCTGCCTGGGTATCCATTCGCAATAGTGGCGGCACACCCACTTGCCGTTCGGGCGGACGGCCATCATGACGCGCAGCGAGTCCTGCTGCCACTGATCGAGAATCAGGCCAGCGCGGGCCGCCAGGTCGATCGCGAGATCACCAAGCGACTCGGTGAACTCGGGATGCCCCTCAACCCTGGGACGTGAAGCGCCGAGCAGCGAAATCGATGAGGTCACCGATGCCACCTCCGCCCGCAGCCGGAGCGTCCGGAGCCGCCGACGCTTCCCCCGCCAACGGCTCCGGTGCCTCCGCCCCGACCGCACTCGGGGACGCCTGCGTGGCCTGCTGCCCGACCGGCACACCGGCGCGGCCCGACAGGCGCAGCTCGGCGACCTGCCGGCGGAATGTGTCCTGCTGCTGGCGCTGCTCGACCAGCAGGCCGTTCACCACCACGCGGACCTCGACGACCTTGTCGGTGGACTCGATGTCGTTGCGGACCAGCTCCAGCAGCGTGGTGTCGTCGGCCTGGCGCAGCTCGTTCAGCCGTTCCAGCGTGTCCGCGGTCCGGCACGCCTCCTCAAGCAACATCAGGTGACCGACGTCCCGCGCGTGGACGCTCTCCGCCTCCCACAACCGTGACCCACGCGGACCCAAACCCGCAGGTGGCGACGGCTTTGTGACTCGATCTTCTGGGGGCGGTGTGACGTCACTCGTCACGTCACCCACCGCGTCACCGGCGGCGGTCACCGGCTCCGCCGGCGGCGTGCCGGCCGAGCCCTTCCCGACCTTCGGGCACTTCGACCGCGGGGTGCACAGCTGGTGGTCGCCGGCCTCGCACTTCTCCTTGCGCTCCCGCCACCGACGGGTACGCGCCGGGTCACTCACGTCGACCGACCACGGCGCCGGCTCCTCCAGGCCGGAAGCAGCGAGTGCCAGATTCGTTCCGCGTCGGGGCGGTCCCGCCAGCCCGGCAGGACGACCGCATCGACATCG
>NZ_DASQCC010000068.1:0-28492 GCF_035634895.1 Actinophytocola sp.
CCGGCGGCGGTGAGTGGAGGCGCCGCTGGGCTACGGCGCCGGGGTGGGACCTGCCGCGCGCAACCTGTCGATGACGGCGGCCAGTTGACGGATGTTCTGCGCCGAGAACAGGTCCGTGACCGTCAGCTCCACGGGGAAGACCTTGCGGATCCGCCCCAGGGACCTGATGGCGAGCAGTGAGTGCCCGCCCAGCTCGAAGAAGTTGTCGTGCACACCGGGGTTGGCGACGCCGAGGACGCTCTCCCAGATCCGCGCCAGCTCCCGCTCGACGGGGGAGTCCGGTGCGACGAAGGGGGTGCGGAGGATCTCGCGGCCCAGGACCGGGTCCGGCAGGGCGCTCCTGGCCAGCTTTCCGTTCTGTGTCCTCGGGATCTCCGGCACGGCGACCCACTGGGTGGGCAGCATGTGCTCCGGCAGCCGTTCGGCGAGGAAGGCGCGCAGCTCGACCGCGTCGCGGTCGCTGTCGGGCACGAGCACGGTGTAGGCGACGAGTTGCGCGTCCCCCGGGCCGATCTCCTTGGCGACGACGGCGGAGGCGACCACGTGCGGGTGCTCGTTCAGCGCCGTCTCGACCTCGCCCGTCTCGATGCGGTACCCCCGGATCTTCACCTGGTCGTCGGTGCGGCCGAGGAACTCCAGGCGCCCGTCGGGCAGCCACCGGACTACGTCGCCGGTCCGGTAGAGGCGTTCTCCAACCCCGCCGCCGAACGGGTCGGGGACGAACCGGGTCGCGGTCGGGCCCGGGCGGCCGAGGTAGCCGCGGGCCACGCGGTCCCCGCCTAGGTACAGCTCGCCGGGAACGCCGACGGGCACGATGTTCATCGCGCCGTCGAGTACGTAGGCGTGGGTGCCGGCGAGGGGCCGGCCGATCGTGCACGCCACCGCGGGCCGTCGAGGTGGTTGGTCCAGCGTCGCGCTCACCGTGACCTCCGTCGGGCCGTACGCGACGATGAACCGCCCGGGGAGGTCCTGTTCGGTCCAGCGGCGCACGTCCTCCGCGGTGACCCGGTCGCTGCCGATGTTGACGGTCCGCAGCCCCGCGAGGCGCGGGTCGTTCGGCTTCGCCGCCGCCATGAGCTCGCGGTAGTACCCGGGGCTCAGGTCCATGTAGGTCACGCCGAACTCGTCGAGCTTGTCGAGCAGCACCTCCGGGAGCCAGGTGTCCGCGCCGCCGACGACGAGGGTGGCCCCGGCGACGAACGCCAGGCACATCTGCTCGATCGCCGGGTCCAGGTCGAACGGCGCGGCCAGCAGGACGCGGTCGTCCTGCCGGACATGGCAGGCGGGCCCGATGACGGCGCAGAACCGGGCCAGCGCCTCGTGGGTGATGACGACCCCCTTGGGCCGTCCGGTGGAGCCGGACGTGAAGATGACGTACGCCGCCTGCCCACCGGCCGGCGCCGGTCCGCGTGGCGCACGGGCCGCGGGCGGTAGGTCGTCTACGCGGACGACCGGCGCGCCGGCGTCGGTGAACCGGTGCGCGAAGGACGCCCGGGTGACGATCAGGCCGGGTGCGAGCTCGGCCAGCAGCGTCCGCCGCCGCGCCTCCAGCTGCCGGGGGTCGACCGGGCAGAAGACCGCGCCGGCCTTCAGGACGGCGAGGAACGCCACGACCGCGTCCGGGCCGCGTTCGAGGCAGACCGCGACCCGGGTCTCGGTCGCCGGCCGGACGCCGGCGGCCACCAGCGCGTCCGCCAGCCGCTCGGCGCGCTCGTGGACCTCCGCGTACGTGAGCACCACGCCGTCGGCGCGGACGGCGACCGCGTCCGGTGTCGTGACGGCCCATGCCTCGAACCGGTCCAGCGGGTGCCCGCGCCCGGGTGCCGTCGTCCCTTCGCCGGCCATCTCCCGCACCGCGGCGGACTCGGCGTCCGTGAGGATCGCGAGCTCGTCGATCGCGCGGTCCGGTGCGGCGGCGACGGCGTCCAGCAGCCGGCGGTAGTGACCCGCGACGCGCTCGGCGCTCGCCCGGTCGAACAGGGCGGTCCGGTACTCCACCTCACCCGCGAGGGAGCCGTCAGCTTTCCGGACGAGTTCGACGGTGAGCTCGAACTTCGCGTCCGGGCGCGGGACGGGGACCGGCCGCGCGTCGAGGCCGCGCAGCGGCAGCCGCCGGTGGTCGGTGCCGAGGTAGGCGAACATGACGTCGAACAGCGGGTTCTCGGCCGGGTTCCGGCCGGGCGCGGCCTCGGCCACCACGACGTCCAACGGCAGCCGCCGGTGGTCCATGGCGGCCAGCACGGCATCGCGCACCCGGGCAAGCACGTCGGAGAAGGCCGGTCTGCCACCCAGGTCGGTACGGATCACGATGGTGTTGACGAAGTAGCCGATCACCTCGGCCAGCTCCGGGTGGTCACGCCCGGACGCCGGGCTGCCCACGGCCACGTCCCGCCTGCCCGTGTAACGGCCCAGCAGCACCTGGAAAACCGCGAGGTGGAGCATGTAGTCCGTGACGCCGTGCCGCGTCGCGACGGTCCGCAGCCGGTCGGCGAGCTCCGCCGGGACGGTGAAGGCGACCACGTCACCCGCCGTGTCGCGGACCGGACCCCTGGGTCGGTCGGTCGGGAGGTCCAGCCTCGTCAGCCCTGCGAGCCGTTCCCGCCAGAACGCGCGCTCCCGGGCCGCGTCCTCGCCGCCGAGCCATTCGTGCTGCCACGCGGCGAAGGCGCGGTACCGCGTGTCCGGTTCGTCGCGGCCCGCCCGCCCGTCGAGGCGTGCCGCGTACCGGGCCGCGAGCTCGTCCGCCAGAACCGACATGGACGGCTCGTCGCACGCGATGTGGTGGATGGCGACGGCGAGGACGTGCTCGTCCTGGGCCGACCTGATCAGCAGGGCACGGAGCACGGGACCGCGCGCGAGGTCGAAGGGCGCGCGCAGCCGCTCCTCGACCAACTGGTCCCGCCGGGTCTCCCGGGCGTACGGCGCGAGGTCGCTCAGGTCGTGGAGCCGGAGGTCGACCGGCCGCGGCGGATCGACCTCCGGCACCGGTTCGCCGTCGACGACGACGTACCGCGTCCGCAACACCTCGTGCCGCGCGACGACGTCCGACAGGGCGCCCGCCAGCGCCCGCTCGTCGAGGTGGCCGGTCAGCCGCACGGTCAGCGGTTCGTGGTAGGCGGTGTCGGCCGGGTCCACCTGGTTGAGGAACCACAGCCCTCGTTGCCCGGCCGACACCGGCGCCGGGACGCCGGGCGGCAGCGGGGGCAGCGGCCGAGGCCGGCTCGGCGGCCCCGAGCGGACGAGGCGTGCGACGCGTTCGAGCGTGCGTGCGGTGAACACCTGCGTGACCGTGAGCGGTGTGCCCGTCCCGGCCCGCACCGCGGCGACGAGGCGGGTGGCGTGGAGGGAGTCCCCACCGAGGTGGAGGAAGTCGTCGTGCCGGCCGACGGCGCGCACGCCGAGGATCTCGGCCCACAGCCGCGCGAGCGCCCGCTCCGCGTCGTCGGCAGGCGCCTCGAACGGCTGGTCGAGGTGGTCGCGGGCGTCCGGTTCGGGCAGCGCCTCGCGGTCCACCTTGCCGTTGAGGGTGAGCGGCAGGCGGGGCAGCCATTGGAAGTGTGCCGGCACCATGTAGTCGGGCAGCCGGATCGCCAGGTGGTCGCGTAGTTCCGCCGTGCCGGCCGGTTCCGTGCCGACGAGGTGGGCCACGAGGCGACGGCGCCCGTCCTCGGTCGTGTGCGGGTGGACGACGACCGCGTCGACCGCCGGGTGCTCGGCGAGGACGGCCTCGATCTCGCCGAGCTCGATCCGGTGCCCGTTCACCTTGACCTGGTGGTCGGCGCGGCCGAGGATCTCCACCCGCCCGTCCGGGAGCCTGCGGCCGAGGTCGCCCGTCCGGTAGCGCCGCGATCCGTCGTGCCACGGCACGAACCGCTGCGCCGTGAGCCCGGGCCTGCCCGCGTAGCCCCAGCCGAGGCCGACCCCGCCGACGCACACCTCGCCGGTGGCTCCCGGCGCCGCGGGCCGCAGGTCGGGTCCGACGACGTCGATGTGCTCGTGTGCCAGCGGTGACCAGTCGGTGAGCGCGCCGTCGGCGCCGAGCCTGGCGACCGCGGACCAGACGGTGGTCTCGGTGGGGCCGTACAGGTCCCACACCGGCAGACCGGCCGCGGTGAAGGCGCGGGCGAGGTCGGGCGGCATCAGCTCGCCGCCGCACCACGCGCGGAAGCCGGTCCTGGGCACCCAGCCGTGCTCGATGAGCATCCGCCACGTGGTGGGGGTGGCCTGCATGACCGTGGCGCCGGTGTCGTCGAGCAGCCGGCCGAGCGCGGCCGGGTCGGACGCCTGGGCACGGGTCGCCACGACGACGGTCGCACCGACGACGAGGGGGAGGAACAGCTCCACCACCGAGATGTCGAACGCGACGGTGGTGACGGCGACGAACGTGTCGCCTTCGCCGATCCCCGGACGGCGGCGCATGGCCGCCAGGAGGTGGGCCACGGCGCGGTGGGGGACCATGACGCCCTTGGGGCGTCCCGTCGAACCCGAGGTGTAGATGACGTAGGCGAGCTCCGCCGCGGACGGCATCGGGGGCAGCGGGCCCTCTCCGGGCCCCGGCTCCGGCACACCCGTCAGCACCTCCGCCGCGCCGGAGTCGGCGAGCACGTAGGAGATGCGCTCCTCGGGGTAGCCGGGGTCCAGGGGCAGGTAGGTGAGTCCGGCGCGCAGCACGCCCAGCAGGGCCACGACGAGGTCGGTGCCTCGCTCGAGCCGGACACCGACGACGTCGCCCGGCCGCAGGCCGCGGCTGTGCAACCGGCGCGCGAGCGCGGACACCCGCCGGTCGAGGTCGGCGTAGGTGATGCCGCCGTCCCGGTCGCGCACCGCCACCGCGTGCGGCGAACGGATGGCCTGCGCCGCGACCAGTTCCGGCAGCGTCGGCAGGTCTTCGGTCACTGGTGTTCGCCTCCGGTTCGCGCCCGGTCCGCGCGGACCGAGGTGGCTGACTGGGTCACGGTGGCTCATTCGCCGGTCAGGGCGCGGATCTCCCGCACCAGGGCCACAAGGGCGGCACGTTCCGGGATCGTCGTCTCGGGGTGCCAGAGGTCCGTGATCAGGACGGTCCGCGTCCGGGTGCCCTTGTTCCAGACCTCGTGCTCGAACGAGTAGTCGAAGAGCAGGCACCTGCCCTCCTGCCACGACCGGGTCTCGTGGGCGACGGAGACACCGCAGCCGTCCGGGATGTCCACCGCGAAGTGCAGGTTGATGGTGAAGTTCCACAGGTCGCAGTGCGGTTTGACGATCGCGCCCGGCAGCAGCGTCGAGAAGAAGGACTCGAGGAGCGGGCACATCGCGCCCGTCGCCACCGCCGTCTCCCGCAGGATCCGCGCGGCCGTGGGCACCAGCTCGGTCGCCGCGTCGGTCAGCCGGCCGTCCTGGTAGAGGTGGAGCGACTGCCACTCCTGCTGCTCGCCGAAATGGTAGTGGGGGTACTCGGAGAACGCGGTCCTGCGGCGCTCCCATGCCGTGGCCAGCTCCGCCTTGACGGCCGCGTGCGCGTCCTCGAAGGCGAGCACGACGGGCCTGATCTCGGCGTGCTCGTACGGATCGTGCCACGGCCGATGCGACAGTCCCGGCATGATCCACCTGGCCTTGTGCTGGAGCGGATGCCGGTTCTGCCGCGTCGGGTCGAGCATCGCCTCGACCCGGTCGATGGACCCGGCGCCGTACTCCTGCCGGATCAGGTCGAACGCCGCGTCGATCTCCGGTGTCATCGCGCGGTCCTCGCCGGTGCCGCGACGGGGGCGTCGAGCACCTCCCGCACGGACGCCGCGATGATCTCGAGTGCCTCGTCCACCTCCGCGTCGGTCACGGTCAGCGGCGGCAGCATCTTCACCACCTCGCCGTCCGGACCGGAGGTCTCCATCAGCAGGCCGCGGGTGAACGCCGCGTCGCACACCGCGGCCGCCCGCGCCCCGTCGAGTACGAGGCCGTGCGCCAGACCGCGGCCCCTGGTCGCGATGCCCGCGCCGGGGTAGGCGTCGACGATGCCCCGCAGCGCCGTCGCGAGCCGCTCACCCTTCGCCCTGGTCGTCTTCTCCAGCTCGTCGTCGCGCCAGTAGGCACGCAAGGCCGCGGTCGCGGTCACGAACGCGGGGTTGAACCCGCGGAACGTGCCGTTGTGCTCGCCCGGCCGCCACACGTCGAGCTCGGGACGGACCAGCGTGAGCGCCAGGGGGAACCCGTAGCCGCCGATGGACTTGGACAGGCACACGATGTCCGGGACCACGCCAGCGTCCTCGAAGCTGAAGAAGGGTCCCGTGCGCCCGCACCCCATCTGCACGTCGTCCACGATCAGCAGGACCGCGTGCCGCCGGCACAGCTCGGCCAGTCCCCGCAACCAGCCCGTGCCCGCCACGTTGATGCCGCCCTCACCCTGCACGGTCTCGACGATGACGGCCGCGGGGTGGTCGAACCCGCTGCCGTGGCTCGCGAGCATCCGCTCCAGGTAGTGCAGCTCCGTGCCGTCACCGAGGTGTCCGTCGAACGGCGCCGCCACGCCGGCGGTGAGCGGCAGTCCCGCCGCGTCGCGGTGCAGCCGGCTACCGGACACCGAGAGGGCGCCGAGCGTGGCGCCGTGGAAGGCGTTGGTGAAGTGGACCACCGACGTCCGGCCGGTCACCTTGCGGGCGAGCTTCAGCGCCGCCTCGATCGCGTTGGCGCCGGCCGGGCCGGGGAAGACGACCTTGTGGTCCATCCCCCTCGGGACGAGGATCGTCTCGGCGAGCGTCGTCAGCAGCTCACGGCGCGCGCTGGTGAACATGTCCAGCGCGTGTGTCACCCCGTCCTGCTCGAGGTAGTCGATCAGGACGCGCTTGAGCAGCGGGTTGTTGTGGCCGTAGTTCAGCGCGCCGGCACCGGCGAAGAAGTCGAGGTAGGGCGTGCCGTCCTCGGCGAACATCCTGCTACCCGACGCCTTGGCGAACACGACGGGCCAGCGCCTGCTGTAGGACCGCACTTCCGACTCGAACCGCGCGAAGATGTCCAACCGAGCTCCGTTCGCAGCTAGGAGATGTAGGAGTAGTAGGAGCGCAGACCCGGCATGACGAGACCGCGCGGCGCGCGACCCACCACGCCGAGCGCGAACAGCAGGTTGTAGCCCAGGTTGCGCACGGGCATGCCCTCGCGGACGGCGAGGAGGCCACGCAGAGCGCTCCTGCGGTCGTGCCAGTCGATGTTGAACGACACCGACGAGCTGAGCGAGGTCACCTTGTGCAGGGTGCCGGGCGGCATGTACAGCAGGTCACCCGCCTCGACGACGCAGGTGCGCACCGTCGCCTCCCGGAAGTCCGGGTAGCGGTCGAGGTCGGGCGCCTCGGGGTCGACCGGGGACCACCGCCAGCCGGTCGGGTGGCACCTGGCGCGGTCGGCCGCGTCGACCATCACGAACCTCTTGCCGCCGTGCAGCTGGAAGAAGAGGTTGTGCGTCAGCAGCGTGTCGAAGTGCAGCGGCGTCAGCGCGCGGGACGGGCCGATGAAGAACTGGGTGAACTCCCACCACCGGTCACGGAAGAACGGCGGGAAGTACTCGGCGGGGAACGGTTCGAGGTCGGCGCGAAGTGACGGGATCATCGACAGCAGAGGCACGTCGTGGAGGTAGCCCGGCGGGTCGCCGGGGTCCTCGGACCCGGCCGCGGCGGCCTCCCATTCCCCGAGGCGTCGGGCGTAGTCGGACAGCGTGGTCGTCGCCGTGCGTCCCTCCGAGACCCGGCCCACCTTCAACCGCACCGCGAGGTCGGGCGCCACGGCGCCGAGGTGGGACGCCGACCAGGTCGCCGCCGCCGGCATGTCCGCGACCGCACCCCGCATCACCACGGGCGCGCGGTTGACGTACTCGTCCCGGAACTCCGCCGGGGTCAGCCGGGGGCGGACGTCCACCGGCACGTGCCGTGCCGCCAGTGTCATGCGTCGTCTCCTAACGTCTCCCACGCCGGCTCCGCGCCGACCTCGATGACGGCGCAGCCGTAGCTGAAGCCGACGCCGTTGCCGCACAACGCGATCCGGTCGCCCGCGTGGACCTGTCCCGTCTCGAGCAGGTGCGTGAGACCGGCGAACTGGTCCCCGGTGCCGGTGTGCCCGACGGTCCGCCCCCAGTCCCAGGTCGTCTGCGACTCCTTGATGTCGAACTCCTTGAGCAGGCCCCAGTCGATCATCATGCGGCCGACGTTGGCGAACACCCACCGGTTGACACCGGCACTGTCCACCTCGGCCTCGTCGAGCGCCCTGGCGATGCTCTCCCGCCGCAGGCCCGACATCGACTCGGTCATGGGCTTGAGCCTGCGGCGGTACTCGGCGAGGAACGCCGGACGGTCCGGGAAGGACGATGCGTCGAGGAGGGCGATGTCGTTGTACCGGCCGTCACTGAGGACCACGGTGGACAGAAGCCGTGCCACCCCCTCCCGTCGCGACAGGACGAGTGCGGTCGCTCCGTCGGCGTCCAGGTTCCCGGGGTCGGCGCGGTACCGCTCGCCGCCCGACAGCTGGTGCTTGTCACTCGTCGCCAGCAGCACCACGCCGTCCGGCGCCACCGCCGCGTAGGCCGCCGAGAGCTCGAGCGCGGCCAGCGCGCTGTTGCAGGTCTGGTTGACCTCCAGCGCGGAAACCGTTGCGCCGGCAACCTTTCCCTGTAGGTAGGCGGCCGGCACAATCCCCTCGGGCCCCTCCGGGGTCGAGCTGGCGTAGACCACGAGCGCGAGGTCCGCCGGGTCGACGCCGCAGCGGCGCAGCGCGGTTCGTGCCGCCTCGACCGCCAGGTCGGCGGCCAGCGCACCGTCGGCGACGCACAACGACCGGTAGCCGTGTGCCTCGTGGAAGTCCGGATCGTAGCGCCCGTCGGCGACGGCGGCCGCGGTGTCCTCGCGGCGGCCCAGCGCCATCGCGCCGGCGTTGATGTGGATGCCACTCCACCTCATGTGTTCTCCCAGATGACGGCACGGTTCGACAGGCCGGTCACCAAACGATGGACAGTGCGATGAGTACGGTCGGGAGAGGACCGTCGTCGAGCGAGCCCGCAGGCCGCCGGGTTCGTGCCGCGGCCGACGCTACCGCAATATGTCCATCCGGGCGAGCCTTTTCGTTCATTCCAAAACCACTACTCAGCGGAGTGACCGTAATGGACGCTCCGTGCTCATGTGACCTGCTTGACAGCGATCGGCGACCGCCCGTATGTTGAGTCTCAACATCATCATATCGGTATTGGTGAATATGGGGAAAAATAGACGATTCGGCCGCGTGCTGGTATGCCATCGTGCGGGAATCGCTCAGTAATCTCACAGGTAGCTCGGGGAGAGGTCGCGAGCGCGTGTTTGACGACGAATCCATTGATTTTCTCGTAGTGATCAACGACGAGGAGCAGTACTCCATCTGGCCCGCTCACCGTGAGCTGCCCAACGGCTGGCACGGGGTCGGGACCCCGCGCCCGCGCGAGGAGTGTCTCGACCACATCGAGCGCGTGTGGACCGACATGCGTCCCAAGAGCGTGCGCGAGGCCATGGAGCGGCAGGCCGCCGAGGCCTGAGACGAAATGGTTTTCCCAGGTCATCCTGTGTCGGTCCGCGGCACGGGGATCCTCGTGCGCCCTCGTCCACGCGAGTGCGCACCTGCCCCGAGGAGTGGTGATGATCCTGTCCCAGCTGGTCGACGCCGACGAGTTGAACTCCCTCTCGCCAGATGAGCTGCGGGAGATGCTCGCCAGGCTGGACGACGAGGTCGTGTACGGCGCGGAAGGCGCGACCGACGGCGCGGAAGAGGGGGAAACGCAGCCGAACAATGCGAAGTAGTTTTGTGTTCAGGTCGTTAAAATGAGAGGTCTTCGTTGTCGATGCAGCCGGGTCGTGCCGTCTCCGTAGCCGCGAAGGCCGTGGTGTCCGAGGTTCTGCAACACATTTTCGAGCAATATCCGAATATCGCCCGCAGGGCGGGAAGACATGACTACGACGGGCGCCTTCCCGAGGTGGCCCCACGGTCCCTGGACGATCTCGCGAAACTGCGCGCGGCGGTCCGCGCGCAGGTGGCCGGCCTGCCGGCCACGGCGGATCCGGAGCTACGTGCCGACCTGGACGCGGCACTGGCCATCGCCGAGGAGGAACACTTCTGTCTGGCCGTGCTCGGCCAGGTCCATCCCGGACCCCGTGACTGGCTCGCGGAGACCGACGTCTCGGTGTACCTGAGGCGGCCCTACGCACCGCTGGCGGAGCGGGTCGCGGCATGTGCGGCGCACCTGGCCGGCCTGCCCACGTTCCTCGAACAGGCGGCGGGCACGCTCGGGCGCCGCCTCCCGGCCGGCGACCGCATGCGGGCCACGGAGCACGCTCGGGCGCAGGCGGTGAACCTGCCGGCGGCGGTCCGCCGCCTCGTGCGGGACCACCCGGAACACGACTCGGCGGCGCTCGCGGAGTCCGCTGCGGCAGCCGCGACCGCGTGCGAGGACTTCGCGAAGGCGGTCGCCGCCACGGCGCCCACCAACGCGCTGCACGGCCCGGAGCTGCTCGGCGAGGTGCTGTCGGTCAGCGCCGGGGTCGACCGCCCCGTGGCAGAGCTGGTCGACGAGGCGCGGCACGAGGTCGAGCGCGTCGCCGGCGCGCTGGACGCGGTCGTGGCGCGGCTGGGTCTCGGTACGCGGGAGGAGGCCTATGCCCGCCTGGCCGGGCACGCCGCCACCGGGTCGGTGCTGGACTCGCTGACCGCGATCATCGCGCGGGTCAAGGACTTCTGGGTCACCGAGGACATCCTGTCCGTGGACACCAGCACCCCGCTCGAACTGCGGGCGGGCGACGACGTCGCGGGCTCGGCACGGGTGGAGTTCGCGATCTCGCCGCCGTTGGCGGAGGTGAGCCAGCCACACCTGCTCACCGTCCCCGAGCCGGCCGAGTCGGCGGGTGCCGGCCCCGACAGCATCCGAGGGCAGTACTTGAACGACCCCATGCTCGAGGTCATCACGCTGCACGAGGTCTACGCCGGGCACTACGCGCATCTCGAGGCCGGTCTGCGCGGCGGCAGCCTGGTGCGCACCTGCGTCCCCTGGTTCCCGGCGTTCACCGAGGGATGGGCGCACTACGTGGAGGAGCTGGCCATGGAGCGAGGGCTCGCCGACGGACGACCGGAGGTGGAGGTGGCGCAGCTGCGGTCCGCGCTGGAGGCGGCTACCCGGCTGCTCGTGTGCCTGTCCGTCCACGCCGGGAGGTGGACGTTCGCCGAAGCGGCCGAGCAGGCGGCCCTGATCTGCGGCTGGTCGCCCGCCAGGGCGGCACGCGAGGTCCTCGTCGTCGTCGCCGACCCGGCCGGCGCGATGTACACGCTCGGCAAGCTGCGCATCCGCGAGTGGCGGCGGGAGGTGGCCGGGTCGCCCGGTGACCTCAAAGCGTTCCACGACGGGCTCATGCGCTGCGGCAGCGCCCCACTGCCCGCCGCGCTGCGGTACTGCCGGCAGACCCTCGCCGGAGCGCTGTCGTGACCGGCGAGGCGCGGCGGTCCCGGCTCGGACCCGACTTCCTGAGGCTGTGGCTCGGTCAGGGCGTGAGCCACTTCGGCTCCGAGATCTCCCTGCTCGCGATCCCCACCCTCGCGATCCTCGTCTACCACGCGACCCCGTTCGAGGCGAGCGTGATCGGCGCGCTCGAGGTCGCGCCGTTCACCCTGTTCTCGCTACCGGCGGGACCGCTGGCGGACCGGCTGCCCCGCCGCGCCATCCTGATCGCCTGCGACGTCGGCCGGGCGCTGGCCGTGGGGCTGCTCGTGGTGACCTACTTCGCCGGCCTGCACCACATGTGGCTGATCTACTGCGTGTCCTTCCTGGTCGGCACCTTCACCGTGTTCTTCGACATCACGTTCATGTCCTTCGTGCCGCTCGTCGTCACCGCGGACCGCCTCCTCGGCGCCAACTCGCGGCTGTCGGCGACCAAGTCGACGATGGGCACGGCGGGACCGAGCGCGGCCGGGTTGCTCATCCAGGCGTTCGGCCCGGTGCGGACCCTCCTGATCGACGCGGTGTCCTACCTGGTCTCTGCGGTGGCGATCCTGCTCGTGCGGGTCCGGCACGAGCGGCGGACGACCACCAGGCTGCGGCTCGGCGTGCTGCTGCGGGAGATCAGGGAAGGGCTCGCGTACGTGTGGCACAGCAAGGTGTTGGCGCGCGTCGCGCTGGTCAACGCCCTGTGCGACTTCGGCCAGTCGATCATCCAGGCCGTCTACCTGGTGTTCCTGTACAACTCACTGCACCTGTCGCCGGGCGTCGTCGGGTTCGTGCTCGCCGTGTCCGGGGTGGCGTCGGTCCTCGGCGCGGTGCTGTTGCCGAGGGTCGTGCGCCTGCTCGGCTTCGGCCGCACCCTCGCCGTCTCGATCCTGGTCGGGATGGGCGTCGAGCTGCTGACGCCCGTGGCGCTGCTCGGCCTCGCGGTCGGGGTCCTCATGGCCATCAACGCGGTCGGCGGCCTCACCAACGCCTGGTACGACGTCAACCAGCTGACCTACCGGCAGCGGATCACCCCCGACCACCTGCAGGGCCGCGTACACGCGACCATGCGCATGACCTTCTCGGGGCCGCGGCCGTTCGGCTACCTCCTCGGCGGCGTGCTCGGCACGGCGGTCGGGGTGGCGGCCACCGTCTTCATCGGTGCGCTGGTGGCCACGCTCGGCGCACTCGTGCTGTTCACCGGATCCGTGCTGCGCCTGCGCTCCATCGACGACGTCGAACCCGACTCGGCGGGCACCACGGCGGAGACGACCACCCAGAACACCACGACCACCCAGAAGACCACGACCACACAGACGAGCTAGGGAGAACGTCGTGATCGAGTCAACCGCGAGCGCGAACAGCCCGACCTCCTCGGCGGTCCTCACTGAAGACCAGTGGGTCACCATCCCCGGCGGGCCGTTCACGATGGGGGCCGACGACGTGCGCGAGGACGGCAAGCCGCTGGCGGCCTACCCGGCGCACCAGGTCGACGTCGCGACGTTCCGCATCGCCAGGCACCCCGTGACCGTCTCCGACTTCGCCCGTTTCGTCGACGAGACCGGGTACACCACCTTCGCGGAGCGCGCGGGTCGCAGCTGGGTGTGGATCGGCGGTGAGGACACCACGACACCCGACCAGGACCACCTGTGGATCCAGATCGACGGCACGTCCTGGCGGCACCCGCGCGGCCCGGCCTCGGACGTCGCGGACAAGGCGGACCACCCCGTCACCCACGTGGTCCTGGAGGACTGCCTCGCCTACTGCGACTGGTCGGGCACCCGGCTGCCCACGGAGGCGGAGTGGGAGAAGACCGCCCGCGGCACGGACGCGCGCGTCTACCCGTGGGGAAACACGCCGCCGACGCCCACCGTGTGCAACCACAGCATGTTCACCGGGGACACCACGCCGGTCGGGCGGTTTCCCGACGCGGCGGGGCCCTACGGGGTCGACGACATCGTCGGCAACGTGTGGGAGTGGACGTCGTCGGGCTGGCACCCGTACCCGTTCGCCGAGGACCGGCCGGCCAGGACGATCACCACCAGGTTCGGCACTTTCAAGCTGGGTGTCATCCGCGGTGCCTCGTTCTACAACAACTGCTCGCCGGGCGGCTGCGCGGCGTGGGTCCGCGTGTACTCCCACCCCGAGTACAGCTGCTACGACATCGGGTTCCGGGTCTGCGCGGCCTGAGGCGGCGACAGCGGGGGCCACGGGCGAGGTGGGGCTGATGGACGAGGTGCTGTGGCGGCGGATCGAGGCTTTCGGTGACCGGCTCGCCCCGACGGACGTGGCGCGGCTGCACCGCGACGACCTCGAGCTGTTCGTGAAGATGGAGTCGGCGAACCCGAGCGGCAGCGCGAAGGACCGGTCCGCGTTCTGGATCGTCCGGGAGGCCGTGCGCCGGGGCGAGATCACCCGCGGCACGACTGTCGTCGAGTCGTCGTCGGGCAACTTCGCGCTCGCGCTGGCGAAGCTCTGCCGCTCGCTGGGCGTGCCGTTCGTGCCGGTCATCGACCCGACCGTGAACACGCCGACCGAGCGGCTGCTGCGCGAGTCCTGCACGAGGGTCGAGAAGGTGGACCGGCCGGACGACGCGGGTGGGTACCTGGGTGGCCGGCTGGCGCGGGTGGCCGAGCTGCGGGCCCGGATCGCCGACTCGTACTGGCCGGACCAGTACTCGAACACCGACGCCGTGCGCGGCCACTACGAGCTGACGGGCGGCGAGCTCGTCGGTGCGCTGCCCCGCATCGACTACCTGTTCGTCGGGGTCGGGACGGGCGGCACGATCGCCGGGCTGTCGCGGCGGGTGAAGGCGGCCAACCAGGACGCGACGGTGGTCGCGGTGGACGTCGAGGGTTCGGTGATCTTCGGCGGCCCGCCGCGGCGGCGCCACATCCCCGGTATCGGCTCCGGCATCCGGCCCGCGCTGCTCGACCACGCACTGATCGACGAGGTCCTGGTGGTGTCGGAACGGGACGAGGTGGACGGCTGCCACACGCTGCTGCGCGACCACGGCCTGTTCGCCGGCGGGTCGACCGGCTGCGTGTACGCGGCCGTCGGCCGCTACTTCGAGAGCTACCGCGGCCCGCCGCCGGTCGTCGCGTTCCTGTGCTCCGACCGGGGCGACCCCTACCGGAACACGATCTACGACCCGAACTGGGTCGCGACCACCTTCGCGCAGAAGCGCGTACGGACCTCGTGAGCAACGATTCTCCCGTGTGGAAGGAACATCCGCCTTGGCACGACGTGCCCCACTGATCATCGCCGTGGTCCTCGGACTCGGCGCCGCCGTGCCAGCCGCGGGCGCGCAGGCGGGCCAACAGCGGAGCGGGCCCGGGCTCGAGCTGTACGAGGTCACCGGGGCGGCGGGCACCGGTGACCGGCTCGAAGGACTCGGCGTGGACGTCGTGAGGACGCGGCCGAGCGGCGCCGGCGAGCGGGTCGAGGTCGTGGCTTCCCCCGCCGACGCCGGCCTGTTCGGCAAGCTCCACCTCGACCCGCGGCCCGTGCGGGACGCGCGGGGGCGCACCCAGGCGACGGCGGCCGCCGAACAGGCCGCGGGCGGGTACCAGGTGTGGCGCTCCTACTCCGAGCCCGGCGGCATCGCCGACCAGCTCAGGCGGCTCGCGGCCGCGAACCCCGACGTCGTCCGGCTCACCTCGATCGGGAAGTCGACGCAGGGCAAGGACATCCTGGCGGCGAAGGTCACCGCGAACGCGCGGACCACCCGGGACGGTGCGCGGCCGGCCGTGCTCTACCTCGGTACCCAGCACGCCCGCGAGTGGATCTCCACAGAGGTCACCATGCGGTTGCTGGAGCACGTGCTCGCCGGCAAGCGAGGACTGCGGGGACTGCTGTCCGGGACAGAGCTGTGGTTCGTCCCGGTCGCCAACCCCGACGGCTACGACTTCACCTTCACCGAGGGGAACCGGTTGTGGCGCAAGAACCTCCGCGACAACGACGGCGACGGCAGGATCACCGGCGCGGACGGGGTCGACCTCAACCGCAACTTCGCGACGCGCTTCGGTTACGACGAGGAGGGCGCGTCGAGCCTGCCGAGCAGCGACAAGTACCGCGGCCCCGCGCCCAACAGCGAGCCGGAGACGCGCGCGGTGGACCGCCTGCTCGCGCGGATCCGCTTCGCGTTCATGGTGAACTACCACTCCTACGGCGCGGAGATGCTCTACCCGTCGCGGTGGCAGATCCCGGAACACACGATCGACGACCCGGTCTACGAGGCGCTGTCCGGGGACTACGGCAACCCGGCCATCCCCGGGTTCAGCTCGGACCCGTCGGTGGGACCGGACAACGGTGAGCTCTCCGACCACGCCCACGGCACCTACGGCACCCTCTCGTGGCTCATCGAGCTGGACGAGGGTTGTGACGGCTGCGGTTTCGTCTTCCCCGACGACGAGGCCATGGTGGAGGCGGAGTTCCAGAAGAACCTGCCGTTCGCCATGGATGTGGCCGGGTCCGCGCGCACACCCGCGGATCCCGTGAGCCACCTCGGCACCACCGCGCCGGACTTCGTCGTCGACGACTTCCCGGTCAGCTACGGCACCGACCAACCGGTCCAGGTGGACGTCAAACGCAGGCTCGGCCCGGTGCGGCTGCACTACCGCGTGAACGGCGGCCGCGAGGTGTCGGCCGACACCGGGGAGTGGCAGGGCGGCGAGCGCTACGGGAAGGACTACGACGCCCACTACCACCGCATGCGCGCGACGGTGGCCGGCACGGCACCGGGGGACCGGGTCACCGTCTGGTTCACCACCCGCGGCGCGCGGAGCGCGGAGTTCACGTACACGGTCGCCGGCGACATCGGCGGCGACGTGCTGGTGCTGGCGACCGAGGACGTGACCGGTGCGGCACCGGCACAGCAGGGCACCACCGCCAAGTACGCGAGCGCCTACGTCGCCGCGCTGGCGGCCGCGGGCTACTCCGCGGACGTGTACGACATGGACGCGAACGGCCGCGTGCCACCCGACCCCCTCGGCGTCCTCGGCCACTACCGCGCCGTCGTCTGGGAGACGGGCGATGACGTCGTGCCGCGCAACGCCGACCAGCCGGGCGGGACGATCTCGCGCGGCGGTGTCCTCACCGAGCTCGCGGTGCGCGACTACCTCAACGAGGGCGGCAAGCTGCTGCACACCGGCGCGTACGCCTCCTACGCCCAGAACAGCAACGGCGGGTACGCCTACCAGCCCGACCCGGACCTCGGCGAGTGCCCCGCGCCGGACGACGCGCGATGCGTGCCCGCGTACAACAACTTCCAGCAGTACTACCTCGGCGCCTACGTGCCGTTCGACGAAGGCGGTGCCGACCCGGCGACGGGCCGGCCCTACGCGCTCACGGGACGGGGCGGCGCGTTCGACGGGTTCAGCGCCACGCTCGAACCCGGCCACACGTCCTCGTTCCTGGCCACGTCGGCGGTGCTGGGCCGCGACCGGTTCCCGCAGTTCGCCAGTTCCGCCGCGATCGGCTGGGACCGGCCCAACAAACCGTTCGCCCCGCACACCGGCGGGTGGGACGCCTACAGCGGGATCGCCGACCTGTCCTGGAAACGGCTCAGCACCACGGTGGACCTCACCGGGAAGTCCGCTGGCGCGTTGAGTTTCTGGGTGTCCATGAGCACCGAGGCCGACTGGGACTTCTTCACGGTCGAGGCGCACACCGTGGGCGAGGACGACTGGACCACGCTCCCGGACACCATGGGCCACACCTCATCGTCCACAGGGGACAGTTGTGCCGACGGCCTGCGGGAGATCCACCCCTTCATCGAGCACTACCAGGACGCCGAGTGCGGTCCGACCGGCACGACCGGGGAGTGGCACGCGGCCTCCGGGGACTCCGGCGGGTGGCAACAGTGGACGGTCGACCTGAGCGCGTACAAGGGCGAGAAGGTCGAGCTGTCGCTGTCCTACATCAGTGACTGGGAGAACCAGGGCGCGGGTGTGTTCGTGGACGACGCCGCGGTCACGCTCGACGGCGCGCCCGCGGCGCGGACCTCGTTCGAGGACGGCCTCGACGGCTTCACCGTCCCCGGGCCGCCGGCCGGCAGCGCGCCACCGGCGAACGACTGGACCCGCAGCGACGAGGCGCTGGCCGAAGGCGCCGGCATCGTCACCGACGACACCGTCTACCTCGGTTTCGGCGCCGAGCGGCTCACCGACCCCGCGATGCTGACCGACCTGGTCGGCCGGTCGATGACACACCTGCTCGGCTGACCACCCGGACCGCTCATCCGGACCGTTTATCCGGACCATGGAAGGGAAAGGCACACGTGACCACGCAGACAGCGCCGGAATGGACGAGTCCGCCGGCGGACGAGGACGAGCTCACCGCCTGGTTCGACGCGATGTGCGCGCACACCCCGGTCCGGCGCGACCCGGACCGCGGCGGCTGGCACATCTTCGGCTACCAGGAGTCGGTGCACGCGCTGTCCAACCACGGCGCGTTCTCCAACAACCTAGCGGTGGCACTGCCCGAGGAGTCACCGCTGCAGCTGTACCGGGTCGGCAACCTGTCCTGGATGGACCCGCCGCGCCACCAGCAGCTGCGTGGCCTGGTGCACAAGGCGTTCACGCCCAAGTACGTGGCCGGGCTCGAGCCGATGGTCACCGCGACGGTGGAGAAGTTCCTCGGCGAGGTCCGGCAGAAGGACACCTTCGCCTACATGGAGGAGTTCACCTCGCCGATCGTGTCGACGACCATCGCGCAGATGGTCGGCATCCCGACCGAGGACCACGTGCTGTTCCGCAACTGGTCCAAGGCCCTGATGTCGCTGACCGACCCGGCGCAGACGAAGAACGGGGTCAAGGAGGTCGTCGAGAACACCAGGGTGATCCGCGACTACTTGCACGCGCACGTCCGCAGCAGGCGGAAGAACCCGACCGACGACCTGACGAGCAGGCTCGTCCAGTCCGAACTGGACGGTGAGCGGCTCGAGGACGCCGAGATCGCGGGTCTCATCTCGCTGAACCTCACCGCGGGTCAGACCGCGACGCAGACCCTGGCCAACTCGGTCATCTGCTTCGACCAGCACCCGGACGAGTTCGCCCGGCTGCGGGCGAACCCGGACCTGCTCGAGTCCGCGGTCGAGGAGGTCATGCGCTTCCGCGCCCAGACCACCCGCGTGGCGCGCAAGACGGTGAAGCCGGTCACCGTCGGCGGGCAGGAGATCCCCGCGGGCGAAGGAGTCTCGGTCTGGCTCGCCGCCGCGAACCGGGACCCGAGGAAGTTCCCCAACCCGGAGATCTTCGACATCGCCCGGTCGCCCAACCAGCACATCGGGTTGGGGCACGGCGCGCACTTCTGCCTCGGCACCCCGCTGGCGCGGATGGAGATCAACATCGCGCTGCGGCGGTTCCTCGAGGAGGCGCGGACGATCACGATCGACTACGGGACCAGCCGCCTGCTCGACCCGCGCCTCGTGTTCGGCGCGAACGAGCTGACGCTGCGGGTCGACTGGCGCTGACGCGGCGCCGGCGCCGCCGAGGACCGGGACCGGTTGAGTGGGAGGGAAGTCGCAAGTGGACACGCTGCACAGCAGGCTCCGCGGCCACGCGGAGCGCGCGCCGTCCCGGGTCGCGCTGGCCTTCGCACCCACCGCGCCCGGCGCGCCGAGGGTCGAGCTGACCTACGGCGAGCTCGTCGACAGCACCCACGAGATGGCGCGGGTGCTCGCCGCGTCGATGGCGCGGGGGGACCGGGCGATGATCGTCCTCCCGCCCGGTCGTGAGTTCGCGGTGTCGTTCCTCGGGTGCCTCGAGGCCGGGGTGATCGCGGTGCCGATGCCGCTGCCCGCCGACGAGAACACCCGCCGCCGGGTGCTCGCGGTGGCGGACGACTGCGGGATCACCGCGGTGATCTCGACGTCCTTCCTGCGCGACCTCGCCGCGGCCGACGAGGACCTGCGGCGGCTGTGCACCGACCACGAGTGGCTGCTCGTCGACGCGCTCGACACCACCGCCGCGGCGCGGCCGCTGCCGGCCCTCACGGGTGCGGACGTCGCGTTCCTCCAGTACACCTCCGGGTCGACCAGGACACCGCGCGGCGTCGTGGTGTCCCACGGCGCGCTGCTGGCCAACGAGGCGGCGATCCGCGCCTCCTTCGGCGTCACGCCGGACTCGACGATCGTGAGCTGGTTGCCGCTGCACCACGACATGGGGCTCATCGGCGGCATGCTCCAGCCGCTCTACACCGGCGGCCGGGGCGTGATCCTCGACCCGCTGTCGTTCGTGCGGCGGCCGGCGAGCTGGCTGGAGACGATCTCCGCGGAGCGGGCCGACATCAGCGGCGGTCCCAACTTCGCCTACGACCTGTGCGTCCGCAAGGTGTCCGAACAGGACAGGGCGGGGCTGGACCTGTCGAGCTGGCGGGTGGCGTTCAACGGCGCCGCCCAGGTCTACCCGCGCACGCTGCGGGCGTTCACGGCCGCGTTCGCCGGCGTCGGGTTCAGGCCGTCCGCCCACATGCCCTGCTACGGGCTGGCCGAGGCGACCCTGCTCGTCACCGCCGCGCGTGCCGACGCGACCGACCCGGTCGGCGCCATGACCGGCGCCTTCGCCGCTGCGTCGCTGGCCGCGGGCCGCGCGCGCACGGCGGCCGACGGCGAGGCCGCGCGGGAGCTCGTCGGGTACCCGCTGCCCGCGCACGCGACCGTGCGGATCGCCGACCCCGCCACGCTCGCGCCGGTCGACGAGGGCACGACCGGCGAGATCCTGGTTTCCGGTCCCAGCAACGGTTCCGGCTACTGGGGCGACCCCGGCGGCGCCACCTTCGGCGTCACGCTGCCCGGCGAGCCGGGACCGTTCGTGCGTACCGGCGACCTCGGTTTCGTGCACCGGCGGAGGCTGCACGTCGAGGGCAGGCACAAGGACCTGATCGTCCAGCGGGGCCGCAACGTGCACCCGGAGGACCTCGAGGCCGACGTCTCGGTCTGCCACGAGTCCGTGCGGCCCGGCTGCGGCGCGGTGTTCGGCGTCGAGCACGACGGTGACGAGGCCGTCGTGGTGTGCCAGGAGGTCCGGCCCGGCACCCCGCCGGAACGGCATGCGGAGATCGCGGCCCGGATCCGCACGACCCTCGCGCGGGCGCACGGCGTCACCGTGCGCACCGTGGTCCTGGTCCCGCCCCGCACCGTCACCAAGACCTCCAGCGGCAAGGTCCAGCGGCACGCGGCCCGGCGGCGCTTCCTCGCGGGTGAGTTGCCCGCCCTGCACACGGACACGCCGGTGCGGACCGGTCGGCGCGGGCCGGACCTGGCCACGCGGTTCGCCGCCCTGCCCGCCGACCGGGCCGCCCGGGCCGGCGCGTGCGTGGACGTGCTCCGCGACCACCTGCGTGAGGTCCTGGACCTGCCGGAGCGCCCCGCGGCCGAGGACTCCCTCGCCGCGCTCGGCGCGGACTCCCTGACGGCCACCCAGCTGCGGCACGAGCTGGAGCAGGCACTGGGGATCGAGCTGGGCCCGACCGCGACGCTGCGGGCGGAGTCGATCGCCGAGCTGGCCGCGATCGCCACGGCGGCAGCACCGTCGGCACCACCGTCGGTGCGGCCGGAGCCCGCGCCGGCGGCGCACGGCGTCGAGCTCAACGCCGCGCAGCGGGCACTCTGGTTCCTGCACCGGGCGTTCCCCGGCAGCGCGGACTACAACGTCACCCGCGCGTTCCGGCTCACCGGCGACGTGGACACCACCGCGCTGTCCGCCGCGTTCGACGCCGTGACACGCCGCCACCCCAGCCTGCGCCTCGCGGTGGTCACCAGCGGCGGGGAGCCCCGCGCGGTGCTGCGCGACCGCGACGGGGTCTCGGTCGAGACCCTCGACGCCACCACCTGGTCGCCGGCGGACGAGCGGGCCTGGTACCGCGACTTCGCCACCCGGCCGTTCGACCTCGAGCACGATCCGCTGCTGCGGACCGCGGTGCTGCGGCGGGCGGACGACTGGCTGCTCGTGGTGTCGCTGCACCACATCGTGTGCGACGTGTCGTCCCTGGCGGTCATCGTGGCCGACCTCGCCGCCGCGTGCGGTGGCGACCTGCCCGCCGTGCCGGCGGACACCTCACCCGCCGAGCTGGAACGGGCCGTCCTGGCCGGCCGGGGGGAGGACCTCCGTGCCTTCTGGCAGGCGGAACTGGCGGGTGAGCTGCCCGCGCTCTCGCTGCCGGTCGCGGACCCGGCCGAGCCGGCCGGACCGGGCGAGGCCCTGTCGTTCGAGGTCGACGCCGCCACCACCGCGGCGCTGGGCCGGTTCGCCCGTGCGTCCGGGCTCACTCTGCACAACGTGCTGCTCGCCGCCTACCAGGTCCTGCTGCACCGCGTCACCGGCCAGCGGGATCTCGTGGTCGGCGTGCCGACCGCCGGACGGGCGGACCGGAGGCTGGCGTCCTGGGTCGGCTACCTGGTGAACGTCCTGCCGGTCCGCTCGGTCTTCGCGCCCGCCGACGGGTTCGAGGCGTTCGCCCGGCGGACGCAGGCACGCGTCCTGGACGTCATGGACCACCAGGAACTGCCGCTCTCGCACATCACCCGGCTGGTGAACCCGGACCGCACGACCGCGGCCGGGACGATCTTCCAGGCGATGTTCTCGTACTACACCACCGCGCTGCCGGGCGGCGCGGACGCCGCGGCCGCGGTGATGGGCGACCCGGACGCCGCGGTCCCCCTCGGCGGCGCGGTGCTGCACGGCCACCCGCTGCCGGACCACACGGCGCAGTCGGACATCGGGCTCAACGTCGCCGTTCGCCGCGACCGCCTCCGCTTCGACGTCCAGTACGACCGGAAGAAGGTGACCGAGGGGCAGGCGAGGACCCTCGCCTCGGCGTTCCGCACGCTGCTGACCGCGCTCGCCGACGGTCCGGACACCGCCGTCCGTGCGCTCGCGCTGCTCACCCCGGCCGAGATCGCCGCGCGGGTCGCCGTCGCCACCGGCCCGGAGGTGCGGCGGCCGGGCAACTACCTCGACTCGTTCGAGCAGGTGGCCGACCGGACGCCCGACCGGGTGGCGGTGGACGACGGCGCCGTCCGGCTCACCTACGCCGAGCTCGACGAGCGGGCCAACCACGTGGCCGAGCGGCTGCGCGCGGCGGGCGTCGGGGTCGACGCGTGCGTCGTCGTCTGCGCCGACCGGTCCGTCGACTACCTGGTCACGCTGCTCGGCATCCACAAGGCCGACGGGTGCTACGTGCCGATCAGCCCACGGGAGGCGCCGCGGCGCGCGGCCGCCATGGTCGCCGCGGTCGCGCCCGCCGCGGCCGTCGCGAGCGAGGCGGGTAGCGCGCTGCTCACCGCGGCGACGCGGCAGGCCGGTGGGGCGGCACCCCTCGACATGGCCGAGCTGGCCGCCGGGCGGAGCGCGACCCGGCCGGCGCGGGTGTGCCCCGACCACGGCGCGTCGACGATCATCCACACCTCCGGCTCGACCGGGCTGCCGAAGGCCGCGGTCTCCACCCATTACGGCGTGACCAACCACATGTGGCAGCTGGCCGAGCACTTCGGCCTCGGCGCGGACGACTGCGTGGCCCAGACCGCGCCGGTGTCGTTCGACATCTCCGTGTGGCAGCTGCTGACCCCGCTGATGCTCGGCGGGCGGGTGCGGATCATGCCCGACCCCGTCGCCCAGTCACCCGCCAGGCTGCTGCGTGCCGTGGTCGACGGCGGTGTGACCATGCTCGAGCTGGTGCCCGCCAACATCGTCGCGCTCCTCGACGCGGGCCTGCCCGCGGAGCCGGGCGCGCTGCGGGTGATGCTGTCGACCGGTGAGACGCTCACCCACGACGTGCTGCGCCGCTGGGTCCGCGAGCTGCCGCACGTCCCCGTCCACAACGCCTACGGCCCCGCCGAGTGCACCGACGACGTCACCGCCGGGCTGTGCGGATCGGGCGAGGCCGGGCCGGTGACGGTGTCGGTCGGCCGGCCGCTCGCGAACACCACCGTGCACGTGCTCGACGCCGAGCTCGTGCCCGTGCCGCCCGGTGTCGTCGGCACCCTGCACGTCGGCGGCGGCGCGGTGGGCCGGGGCTACCGGGGCAACCCGCGGCGCACCGCCCAGGTCTTCGTGCCCGACCCGTACTCGCCCGTGCCGGGTGGGCGCCTGTACCGCACGGGCGACCTCGGCAGGGTGAGCGCGGCGGGCGACGTCGACTTCCTCGGCCGCGCGGACACCCAGATCAAGATCCGCGGCCAGCGGATCGAGGCGGGCGAGGTCGAGGCCGCGTTGCGCGAGTGCGCGGGCGTGGGCGAGGCGGCGGTCAAGGTCCACCGCGGCGCGACCGGCGCGATGCTCGTCGGCTACCTCGGCGCGGCGCGGGAGAGCCCCGGCGAGCCGGAGGTGCTGGGGATCGACGAGGACGAGCGGCTCCGCGGCGCGCTCGCCGAGCTGCTGCCCCGGCACATGATCCCCACCGTCCTCGTGCGGGTGCCCCGGTTGCCCCGCTCGAAGAACGGCAAGGTGGACTATCCGGCGCTGGACTTCGCCGCGCCCGGCACGGCCGGCGACGCGGGCACCGACCGCACCGACGACCCGCTCGCCGCCACGGTCCGCGCCATCTGGGCGGGCCTCCTCGACCGCGACACCGTCTCCCTCGACGACAGCTTCTTCGCTCTCGGCGGGCACTCGCTGGTGGCGCTCACCATGATCGACCGGGTCGCGCAGACCCTGGACGTCGACCTCGAGGTGGACGCGGTGTTCCGCAACCCGAGGTTGCGTGACTTCGTCGCCGCGGTCCGCCAGGCCGACCCGGCGACCCCGGCCCGTGCGGTGCACCCGGCCCCGGCCGGCCCGGTGCCGGCGAGCGCGGCACAGCAACGCTTCTGGTTCCTGCGCGAGATGGACCCGGACCGGCCGACCTACAACATGCCCGGCGTGCTGCGGTTCCACGGCGTGCTCGACGAGGCCGCGCTGGAGGCCGCGCTGCGCGCCGTGCTCGACCGCCACCGCGTCCTGCTCGCCCGGTTCGCGACCGACGGCGCGGCGCTGACCTGGACACCCCGGCCGGTCGAGGACTTCACCCTGTCCCGGCTCGACCTGCGTGGGGCGGTGGCGGAGTTCGGCACCGAGGTGTTCGACCGCGTCCTGGCGCAGGAGGCGAACCGGGTCGGCGACCCCCGCCGGGAGCTGCCGTTCCGCGCGCTGCTGGCCAGGCTCGGACCCAAGGACTGGGGCCTGTTCGTGACCATCGACCACATCGTGTGCGACGGCTGGTCCCTCACGGTGTTCCTGACCGACCTCGCGGACGCCTACAACCAGCGGGTCCGCGGCGGGGACGGCCCCGCGCCCCGGCGGGAGTACGGCTTCGCGGACTACTGCCACGACGAGCAGGCGTGGTGGGCGGCACAGGACCGGTCCGCCATCGCGGCCCGTTGGCGCGACGCGGTCACCGGGCCGGTGGCCCGCTCGCCCCTGCCGGCCCGCTCGGGGCCGCCGGTGCCACCGGGGGCCGGCCGGATCTCCCGCTGGCTCGACGACGACCTCGCCACCGCCGTCCGCGAGCTCGCCGGCCGGACCGGCACCACGTCCTACCTCGTCTTCGCGACCGCGTTGGCGGCCCTGGTCCACAGCGGCGGCCCGGCTCGGGAGACCGTGCTGCTCGGTGCGCTCATCGCGCAGCGCGACCGGCCGGAGTGGCGGGGGATCGTCGGGCCGCTGCTCAACGTGTCGGTCCTCGCCGTGGACGTCGCCATCACCGACACGGTCACCGACGCCCTGCGCCGGACCCGCGACGCCGCACTGCGTGCCTACCGGTCGGCGCACGTCCCGTTCCAGGAGCTCGTCGCGCTGCTGCCCGCGTCACCGGGCGGGGACGGATCACCGTTCGACGTCGTGCTCGTGATGCAGCCACCCGGCCGCCCGGCCGAGTTCGACGGCCTGACCACCGACATCGTGGACGTCGACACCGCCGCCGCCCCCTACCCGCTGACCGTGGACGTCGAGGAGCGGGACGGGCGCTACCTCGTGTCCTACCGGTACGCGACCGACCGGTACGACCACGCCGACGTCGAGGCGCTCACCGTCCGCCTGCCCGCCGCCCTCCGTGCGCTCGTCGCGGCCGGGGACCACGCGCTCGAGCGGCTCCGCGACCCGGACCCCGTCCCGGTCGGGGACGTCGAGAGGAGCTGACATGACAGTCCTACCGGTGTCCCCGGACGCGCTGGCCGGGTTCGACGCCCGCCTCGCGGTGGCTCCTCCCGCGGCATGCGCCGTCGTGGCCGACGGCGTCGGCATCACCTACGCCGAGCTGGACCGCGCGTCGGCCGCCCACGCCGCCGCGCTGCGAGCGGTGGAGGTCCCGCCGGGGGCTCCCGACGGGTACGCGGGCCGGGTCGGCCCGGAGTCGGTCGTGGCGATCGTGGCCGAGCGCGGGCCCGCCTACGTCGCGATGGTGCTCGGCGTCCTGCGTGCCGGGGCCGCGTTCATGCCGGTCGAGCCGGCCACTCCCGTGCCGCGCGCCCAGCGGATGTGCCGCACGGCGAACGTGCGGGCGCTGCTCGTGCAGCCGGGACACGAGGCGTACGCGGCCGAGGTCGCCGGCGCCGGCCGGCCGACGGTGCTCGCCGCCGCCGGGGGCGGCGCGCCCGGTGCCGTCCCGGAGGTCCCGCCCCGGGCGCGTGACGGCCTCGCCTACGTCATCTTCACGTCGGGGTCGACCGGCAGCCCCAAGGGCGCGATGGTCACCGACGGCGGGATGGTCAACCACCTCGCGGCCAAACGGCACGACCTCGCGCTCGGCGCGGCGGACGTCATCGGGCTGACCGCGCCGCTGTCGTTCGACATCTCCGTGTGGCAGACGCTGCTCGCCGCGACGGTCGGCGGGCGGGTGGCCGTCGCGTCGCCGGCGAACCTCGCCGAGCCCGCGGAGCTGGTGGCGTGGGTGGCGCGGCACGGCGTGACGGTGCTCGAGATCGTGCCGTCGTTCCTCGCCGTGCTCGTGGACGAGCTGACCGAGGACGCCGGCCTGCGGGCCGGCCTGGGCACGTTGCGCCACCTCGTCGCGACCGGGGAGGCGTTGCCCGCGCGGCTGGCGCGGCGCTGGTACGACTGCTGCCCGGACATCCCCGTCGTGAACGCCTACGGCCCGACCGAGTGCTCCGACGACGTCACCCACCACATGGTCACCCGCGAGGAGTGCGCGACCCGGGCGTTCCCGCCGATCGGCGCGGAGATCCAGGACACCCGGCTGTACGTCGTGGACGCCGGCGGCACGCCGGTCGGCGCCGACGTCGAGGGCGATCTGCTGGTCGGTGGTGCCGGGGTGGGGCGGGGCTACATCGCCGACCCGGTGCGCACGGCGCTGGCGTTCGTGCCCGACCACCTCTCCGGACGGGCCGGTGCGCGGCTCTACCGCACGGGCGACCGCGGCAGCCGCGCGCCGGACGGCACGTACGACTACCACGGCCGGCGCGACCGCCAGGTCAAGATCCGGGGCCACCGGGTCGAGCTCGGGGACGTGGAGGCGCAGCTGCTCGCCGTGCCCGGCGTGGCGACGGCGGCGAGCGTGTTCGCCGACGGCAGGCTGCGTGCGTTCGTGACTCCGGGCAGGACCTCGGCGGGCGCCGGCGTGCTCGACGCCGACGACGTGCTCCGCGCCGTCCGCGCGTCCGCACCCGCCTACCTCGTCCCGCACGAGGTGACGGTGCTCGACCGGCTGCCGACGGGTCGCGCCGGCAAGGTCGACCACCGGGCACTCGCCGAAAGGGCGGCCGTCGGCGCCGCCGAGCGGGCGGCCGCGCCGGCACGAGCTGACCGGCCCGAACCGACACTCGCACAGGCGCGCGCCGTCTTCGCGGAGGTGCTCGCGGCCCCGGCGGCCGGTGACGACGACTTCTTCGCCCTCGGTGGTGACTCGCTGCTGGCGATGCGGCTCGTCTCGTTGGCCCGCAAGCGCTTCGACGCCGAAGGCGCGTCCCTGCGCGGCTTCCTGACCGACCCGACGCCCCGTGGACTGCTGGCGGTGCTGCGCGCCGCGGGCGAGGCCGAACACCCGGCCGAGCACGCCGAGCTGCTGCCCGGCGCCCTGTCCTCCGGGCAGGAACGGTTGTGGTTCCTGGAACAACTCCACCCCGGACGCGATCCGCTCGTCATCCGCCTGCGGTTGACGCTGCGCGGCAGTCTGGACACCGCGGCGCTGCGGCACGCGCTGAACGCGGTCGTCGCCCGCCACGAACCGCTGCGCACGGTCTTCGCGCAGGTGGCCGGCGTGCCGGCGGGCACGGTCTGGCCCACAGCCGAGATCACCCTCGATGAGGTGCCGGCGAGCGAGGTGGACCCGGGCGCACCCAGCGGACTGTCCGTGCACACCGCGCGTCCGCCGCTGATGACCGCCCGCCTCGCGCGGGTCGCGCCCGACCACCACGTCCTGCTCCTCGTCCTGCACCACCTGGTGGCCGACGGGTGGTCGATCGCGGTGCTGAGCGAGGAGATCGCCACCTACTACCGGCGCCATCTGGCCGGCGACCGCGCCGTGCCGCCGCCCGAGACCACCTACGCGCACTACGTCGCCGAGGAACGCCGCTGGCTCGCCGGGCCGGACGGCGAGGCGTGCGAGCGGTACTGGGCCGGTGCGCTCGAAGGCGCCGAACCGGTGATCGAGCTGCCGCTGTCGCGGCCGCGCCGGACCCGCCCCGACTTCACGGCACACCACGTCGTGCGGGAGCTGACCGAGTGGGAGACCGACGCGGTCGCACAGGTGGCGCGCGCCGCGCGGGCCACCCCGTTCATGGCGGTGACCGCCGCGTTCTACGCGGTGCTGCGGGGGCTGTGCGGCACCGACGACCTGGTGCTCGGGATCGACTCGCTCAACCGGTCCTGGCCGGGCAGCGAGGGACTCATCGGCACGTTCGTCAACCAGCTTCCGGTGCGGCTCACGCTGCCGGCCGGCGGGGAGCCCACCTTCGACGAGCTGCTGGCGCTGGTGCGCGGGCGGTGCCTGGACGCCTACGAGCACGACCGGCTGCCGTTCCACCGGATCGTCGCGGCGGTGAACCCGCCACGCAGGGCGGGCCGCTTCCCCCTGTTCCAGGTCAAGGTCACCCAGCAGAGCGGGTGGAAG
>NZ_DASQCC010000069.1:0-9949 GCF_035634895.1 Actinophytocola sp.
GTCGGCGGTCAGGCGTCGATGCGGACGTCCTTGGTTTCGGCGGCGGGGGCGAGGAAGTCCAGGAGCCGCAAGCCTTCCCTGGTGAGTGCGGTCAGGTCCTTCCTGGTGGTCCTGGCCCATGGGGTGATCGTCAGTACGGCCGACTTGCGTTCCTTGGCCACGCGCCAGGACCCGCGGACGAAGCCGTCCACGAGGAATGTGCCTGGGAAGACGCCGTTCTTGACGCCGAACAGCCGCTTCCGGTGGTCCTCCGCGATGATCCGGGTGCGGTCGGCGTACGAGAGCAGGACGTTGTCGAACTCCGGGATGAAGCGGGCCGGCGCGGGTGTGTCCTCGTCGGGGAGAACGGCGTCGGGGAGGTCGTACAGTTCGCGGCCGTCGGCGGTGTGGAACGTTCGTAGGTCGAGTGTCTCGACGATCTCGCGGAGGCGGGTAAGGCCGGCCCAGGTCTGGATGTCGGCGACGGATGCGGGGCCGAACGCGTTGAGGTAGCGGGTGATCATGCGTTTCGGGTCGGGTGACCGGTCGAGTTCGCGGCCCAGCCAGTGCTCCGCGGTTTGGTAGGCGGTCTGGCCGCTGCGGCCCCACACCGCGCGTGGCGGCACCTGCACGAGTGGCAGCAGTCCGCGGGCCGCGTGCGTGAGTGCCGCGGCGTCGCGGTCGGGCCAGTGTTCGGCCAGTGTGGCGCCGAGTTCGCGAGTGTTGTGGGGTCGTTCGGCGAGTACGAGCCGGGTGGCGTCGGCGACTTTCGCGAGGTCGAGGCCGGTGAGGTGCCGGGCGTGCTGGATGTTGGTGCGGAGGTCGCGGTCGTAGAGCGGCTGGACGAGTGGTCGCAGGAAGCACGCGTCGGCGGCACTCACGAGGTGGACGGTGCCGCGCATCAGCGCGATACGAACGACTTGCCTGTCCACCAGTGCGGCTGCCAGCTCCTCGGGTTGGAAGCCGGCCAGTCGGGTCCAGAGTCCGGTGTATGGCGGGAACGGTGCCTGGGCTTGCAGTCCGACCAGGTGCTCGGCCATGTCGACGGCGGTCTGTTCGGTCCTGGCGAGCAGGTGCTGGCGGGCGAGGGTGGCGCGGTTGATGGTCCGCGGGCTCAGTGTCGTCATGCCACCTTCCTCGGTGCGGTCCGTGGGTGGGACTCTCGCAGGTGGCCGGGTCGGTCTGGTGCCTGGAACTGCGGGGAGCAGCGACCGTCAGGCACCGTCAGGCGCTGAAGAGTTCGTCCAGGTGTGTGTCGAAGGCGTGTTCGGCGTCGGCGGCCGAGTGGTGTCCGACGATGACGTGGGCGGTCAGACCGTCGAGGACGGCAAGGAGTGTCCGCGCCTCGCGGACGGGGTCGAGGTCCAGGTCGACGGTGCCGCGGTGCTGGCCGCGGCGGAGCTGGTCGACGATGAGGTCCAGCAGGTCGGCGTGTGTCTTGCGTAGGCGTGCGGCCATGTCGGGCGCGACGGCGGCGTACGCGAGGTAGGCGATGGCGACGTGTGCCTCGTGGGTGCGCTGCTCGTCCAGTGGCAGCATCTCGACCAGCGCGTCGTGGACGACGTCCTGGGGTTCGGGTTCCTCGTCGGTGACGGGGTCCTCGCGCTGGCTGACGCGGGCGGCGACCCGCTCGGTGAGCAGGTCGTAGGCGAAGGAGAGGAGTTCGTCCTTGGCTCGGAAGTAGTGCTGCAGCTGGCCGAGTGACATGTCCGCGTCGGCGGCGACGTGGCGCATGGTGACCGCCTCGATGCCGCCGCGTGCCGCGAGCCGCCATGCGGATTCGGCGATGGCGGTGCGGCGGGAGTGGTGGTCGACCTTCCTGGGCATGGCGACCAAGACGGTACTCGCTGCCTGCGACAACGCCGGAAAACGGGTCGTTGTAAGGGGCTGTTCGACGATAGGGTCATGACATGTCAGGTGTACGGGAAGCGGCGGCGGACGACGTCGCGGAGCTGGTGCGGTTGCGGGCCATGCTGTTCGACGCGATTGGCGCGGCGGGGGAGAACGGATGGCGGGAGAGTCTCGCCGGGGTGCTGGTGGAGCAGTTGACCGCCGAGGGCATGCGGATCCTGGTGGTGGACGGCGACGAGGGTCTCGCGGCGTGCGGTGTCGGGTCGATCGAGCAGCGGTTGCCGAGTCCGCGGGCGCACAACGGGCGGGTCGGTCAGGTGTATGGCGTGGTGACGGATCCGGCGTACCGGCGGCGCGGGCACAGCCGCGCGATCATGGAGGGTCTGCTGGCCTGGTTCCGGGAGCGGGAGGTGGCGCGGGTGGACCTGCATGCGTCCCGGGACGGTGAGCCGCTCTACCGGTCGCTCGGTTTCGTCGACCATCCCGAGCCGGGGATGTTCTGGTGGCCGTGACGGGGATGGGAGTGGGCGGATGAGTGTCTCGCGACTGGCGCACATCAGGGGTATCGGTGTGGATCGGGTGGGGGACGCGGCGGACGCGACTCATGATCCGGAGCTGTTGCGGTTGGAGAACCTGGACACGGACCTGCGGCCGCCGGCCGTGGCGCTCGCGGCGACGCGGGCGGCCGTGGACGACGACTCGGCGAACAGTTATCTCCCGTTCCAGGGCCGGTTGTCGCTCCGGGTGGCCGCGGCGTCGCATGTCGGTCGTATTGCCCACCGTTCCTACGATCCGGCGACCGAGTGCGTGAGTGCGGCGGGTGGGTGCAACGGGATCCTGAACGTGCTGTTCGCGACCGTGGAGCCGGGGCAGGAGGTGGTGGTGGGCGACCCGTTCTACGCCGGGCTCGTCAACCGGATCCGGCTCGCGGGCGGGGTGCCCCGGTATGTGCCGAACCGGCCGGGGCCGGACGGCTGGACGGTCGACCCGGGTGAGCTGGCCGCCGCGGTCGGGCCGAACACCGCGGCGGCTTTGCTGATGTCGCCCGCGATGCCGTCCGGTGCGGTGTTGGGTCCGGAGCACTGGGACGCGCTGGCCGGGACCGGTCTGCCGTGGTTGATCTACGACGCGGCCATGGAGCGGATCCGGTTCGACGGCGCGGCGCCCGCGCACCCGGCCCGGCATCCTGGGCTCGCGGACCGGACCATCACCGTCGGGTCGGCGTCGAAGGAGCTGCGGATGATCGGCTGGCGGGTCGGCTGGACCGTCGGTCCGGCGTCGATCATGGCCGACGTCCACCACGTGACCATCGCGAACGTGGTGGGGCAGGTCGGCATCGCTCAGCAGGCGGTGGCGGAGGCGCTTGCCGCGCCGGACGCCGACGCGGAGGTCGCGGCCGCCACGGCGACCTGGCGGGAGCGCGCTGAGCTGATCGTCGACCAGCTCAGCGGCTACCCGCTGGTGAGACCCGGCGGCGGCTGGTCGCTGTTGGTGGACACCGCCGCGATGGGCCTGGCGCCGGGCGAGGCCGCGGCCCGCCTGTTCGAGCGCGGCCGGGTCGCGGCCACCCCGATGGACGGTTGGGGCCCGAGCGGTGGCCGCTACCTGCGCCTGGTCTTCTCCAACGAGCCCGTCGAACGCCTCGGGGACCTGCGGGACCGGTTCGCCGCGGCCTTCGGCGAGGGCTGAGCTTCGCAGGCCCCGGGCCGCCGCCTAGTGGTTCCGGGGAGGCGGGGCGGGCTGCCACAGCCAGAAGTGCGTGCCCTGGTCGTCGACGCACTCGGCGACCAGGCCGTACGGCTGGTGCTCGGTCGCCGCCGCGGTGCCGCCGGCGGCACGGACCCGCTCGGCGGCGGCCTCGGCGTCGTCCACCCGGAAGGTCAGCCGCACCTCGTTCGCGGCGCCTTCCGGTGACCACATGCTCAGCGGTGGTGTGACGGCCTCGCTGACCCACGTGCCCGGCGTCCGGCCGGGCGTGAACGGCAGGTCCAGCACCGCCTCGTAGAAGGTCTTCGCCCGGTCCGCGTCGGTGGGCATCATCGTCACGCGTGAGACGTCGCCGTGCCGGAACCTGGTGGCGTCGGCCGGTGGCCGCAACAGGAGCCAGCGGTGGCCGAACGGGTCGACGATGACCGCGCCCCGGCCGTATGGCTGGTCGGCGGGCTCACGCTCCACGGTCGCGCCGCGGCCGCGGGCCAATACGACTGTCTCGTCGACGTCGGGCACGTCCAGGTGCAGTGAGTGGCTGAACGTGGTGGGGGAGTCCGGTGCCCGGACCGGCACCTCGGTGTACAGGTCGGAGGTCTCGGCGAACATCAGCACGGCGTCGCCGAGGTCGACCTCCATGTGCCCGATCGTGCCGTCGGAGTCGACGTACGGTTCGCCACGGAGCCGGGCGCCGAACACCTCCGTGTACCACGCCAGTGCCGCGCGGGCGTCGGACACGACGATGTATGGCGTGAGTGCTGGCGGCCAGGCCGGCGCTCGTTGGGTCAGGTGTACTGCCATGGTGTCTTCTCCCTGGTTGAGCACGGCGCGGGTCAGTCGTTCCCGCAGCCGCGCGGCGAACGTCGGGTCGGGCGTCACCGGGACCACCGGCGCACGGAGTGCCTC
This sequence comes from Actinophytocola sp., assembly GCF_035634895.1. Lineage (GTDB taxonomy): Bacteria > Actinomycetota > Actinomycetes > Mycobacteriales > Pseudonocardiaceae > Actinophytocola. The sequence goes on from NZ_DASQCC010000069.1 coordinate 4,444, forward strand.
GAAAGGATCGGTCACGGCGAGCCCTCCTCCCGGTAGCAGCGGCGGAACGCGGTGCGGGCCCGCACGAGCAGCGCTTCGGTGGCGTGCACGGTGCGGCCCAGGCAGTCGGCCACCTCGGGGACCGGCAGGCCGTCGAGGTACCGCAGGGTCAGTGCGGCCCGGTGATGTGGGCCGAGCGCGTCGAGCGTGGCCCTGGCCCGGATCGCGTCGATGGCCTCGTCCCACGGGTCCTCGACGCGTTCGGCACCGTCCAGCAGCCGGAGTCCGCGGTCCTCGCGTTCGAGCCGCCGCCAGTGGTCGGCGAGCTTGTGCCGGGCGACGCCGATGAGCCAGCGGACGGACGGCTCCGGCGTGTCCGGTCGGCGGGCCGCGGTCACGGCGGCGAGGAACGTCTCCGCGGCCAGGTCCTCGGCCAGGTTCCGGTCCCGGCATCTGGCCAGCAGGTAGCCGTAGACGTGCGGTAACGCCTCGTCGTACAGCTCCAGCAGTCCGAGCGCCGGGTCGGGCGCCACGCCTTCCATGTCCACATAGTCGTCCGGGACACGCCTGCTCCGACGCCCGGGTTTTCGACCGGGTTCTCGATAGGGTGACTCGTCGTGCGATCGGAGAGCTACGGCGGCGACATCCTGGCGCGGGGCAGGGCGACCAGGAAGGTGCCGGAGGTGCTGGCCGAGCCCGGCCTGGTGGCCGAGGATCCGGCGAGCGGCTTCTGCGGCGCGGTCGTGCGCTTCGAGCAGGGCAATGTCGTGCTGGAGGACCGGCACGGCCGGCATCGCCTGTTCCCGCTGACCCCGGCCGGGTTCCTCGTCGACGGCAAGCCCGTGACCCTGGTCCGGCCGACCCGGACGGATGCGCCCGGACGGGTGGTGTCCGCGTCCGGCTCGGTACTGGTCGAGGGGCTTCGGGCCCGTACCGCGAGGGACAGCCGGCTGTGGGTCGAGGGCATCCACGACGCGGAGCTGGTCGAGCGCGTGTGGGGGCACGACCTGCGGGTCGAGGGCGTGGTGGTGGAGCCGCTGCACGGCATCGACGACCTGCCCGCGCGGGTCGCCGAGTTCGGCACGGCCGGGCACCGGCGGCTCGGTGTGCTGGTCGACCATCTTGTGGCGGGCAGCAAGGAGTCACGCGTCGTCGCCGGCGTGCGTGACCCGAACGTGCTGGTCACAGGCCATCCTTACGTGGACGTGTGGCAGGCGGTGAAGCCGGGCGCGGTCGGTGTCGAGGCCTGGCCGGCGGTGCCGCGCGGCACGCCGTGGAAGGAAGGCATCTGCGCGGCGCTGGGCTGGGGCGAGCCGGCGGACGGCTGGCGGCACGTGTTGTCGGGGGTACGCAGCTATCGCGACCTCGAGACGCCGCTGATCGGCGCGGTCGAGCGGCTCATCGATTTCGTCACCATCGGTCAGGAGTAGTGACCGGAACCGTCGCTTGGTGCGATCATTGCCGCATGGCGGCATTGTTCTGGCTCATCGGCGGAATCGTGCTGATCGCTGCCGAGATACTCTCCGGGGATTTCTTCCTGCTGATGGTCGGCGTCGGTGCGCTCGCCGCCGCCGGTGCGGAAGCGATTTCCGACAACACCCTCGTCAGCTGTGCGGTGTTCGCGGTCGTGGCCATCGGCTTGGTCACGTTCGCCCGCCCGTACCTCAAGCGCCGCCTGCACCCCGAGCTCATCCACACCAACGCCGACGCCCTGATCGGCCGTACGGCGGTCGCGGTCTCGGCCGTCGACGCCCAGGGCGGGCAGGTCAAGCTCGACGGCGACGTGTGGTCGGCCCGGTCGTTCGACGACAGGCACGCGATCGAGCCTGGTCAGAAGGTGACGGTCGTGCAGATCTCGGGTGCGACCGCCGTGGTGGCGGCGGACTCGGACTGACCGGCTGATGATCGGCGGCGTGGCGCGGCCCGTTCCAACTTCTGGTTGGACGCGAGGTCGACGTGTCCCAGTTCGGGGGCATGTTGTGATCTACTTCCTGAACGCCGGCCAGGAAGCGCCGTCCGGAGTGGAGGGAAGTTGACCATACTCATCATCGTCGTGGTCGTGGTTCTGTTCGTAATCACGGTCGTGGTGAAGTCGATCCTCGTGATCCCGCAGGCCCAGTCCGCGGTGATCGAGCGGCTCGGGAGGTTCCGGTCGGTGGCCGAGCCGGGCCTCAACTTCCTGGTGCCGTTCCTCGACCGGGTGCGTGCCCGCATCGACCGCCGTGAGCAGGTCGTGTCGTTCCCCCCGCAGCCGGTGATCACCCAGGACAACCTGACGGTGTCGATCGACACCGTCGTGTACTTCCAGGTCACCAACCCGCGGGACGCGGTGTACGAGATCTCGGACTACATCGTGGGTGTCGAGCAGCTCACCACCACCACGCTTCGTAACGTGGTCGGTGGCATGAGCCTGGAGGAGACCCTCACGTCACGTGACTCCATCAACGGCCAGCTACGGGGCGTGCTGGACGAGGCGACCGGCCGGTGGGGCATCCGGGTGGCTCGCGTGGAACTGAAGGCCATCGACCCGCCACCGTCCATCCAGGACTCGATGGAGAAGCAGATGCGCGCTGACCGGGAGAAGCGCGCGATGATCCTGACCGCCGAAGGTACCCGCGAGGCGGCGATCAAGACGGCGGAAGGTCAGAAGCAGAGCCAGATCCTGGCCGCGGAGGGCGCCAAGCAGGCGGCGATCCTGGCTTCGGAGGGTGAGCGGCAGTCGCGGATCCTGCGTGCGCAGGGTGAGCGCGCCGCCCGGTACCTGCAGGCGCAGGGCCAGGCCAAGGCCATCGAGAAGGTGTTCGACGCGATCAAGGCGGGGCAGCCGACGCCGGAGGTGCTGGCCTACCAGTACCTGCAGACGTTGCCGCAGCTCGCGCAGGGCGACGCCAACAAGGTGTGGATGCTGCCCAACGACTTCGGCAAGGCCCTCGAGGGGTTCGCCCGCGCGTTGGGGGCGCCGGGCGACGACGGCGTGTTTCGCTACGAGCCGCCCGCCTACGAGCCGCCGAAGCACCGCGAGGACGACGACGAGGAGATCGCGACCTGGTTCGACACCTCGACCGACCCGAAGGTCGCCGAGGCCGTCCGGGCGGCGGAAGCCGTTGCCCGGCAGGAGGTTCCGGGTCCGCTGGCGACGCGTCCGACGACTCCGGCCATCGCGGGCCCGCCGGACCTGGGACCGGCCGCCGGGCTCGTGCCGCCGACCGCGCAGGCGTATGACCAGCCGAGTCCCTACCAGCCGGCGCCCGCCTACGAGCAGCCGCCGGCACCCTCGCCCCGGCCGGGTCCGCGGCTGGGCCCGCAACGCCCGCCGCGTCCCAACGAGTCGACGGAACTGTCCGACGATCCACGTTTTCAGTGAACCGTCCACGAGGGCCCCGACTCATTCGAGTCGGGGCCCTCGTGGTATTTCCACAATGGAACGGGGTGCGTCCGGTGTGGAGAATTCCGGCGGTTACTTTTCCGTTCGCGGAAAGCGGAAAACCTGATGAACAAAGGCTTTCTACGCCATAGTGGGCCGGTGACCGAGTTACGGCTCGATGGTGCGGTTCAGCTTCCCGACGGAGCGTGGGTGCGGGGCCGCGGCCTGCGGAACCCCACACCGGACGGTCCCAGCCCGGAGTTCGGGCTTTACCTGGGTTCGCCACGTCTCCGAGGACAGCACAGCTTCGCGTGGGCGCACGAGTGGCTGGAGTGGCCGGACTTCCGGCTGCCCCGCGACTCCGCGCTGGCGGTGGACCGCATCCGTGACCTGCACCGGCGGGCACTGGACGGGCAGCGGGTCGAGGTGGCCTGCGGCGGCGGTGTCGGGCGGACCGGCACGGTGATCTCCGCGCTGGCCGTGCTCGCCGGTGTGCCTGCCGCCGAGGCGGTCGGCTGGGTCCGCGCCAACTACCATCCGCGGGCGGTCGAGACGCCGTGGCAGCGCCGCTGGGTCACGACCACGTTCGGAGGCTGACCGCCTCCAGCGCGACCGCGGGCTTGGGCGCCGCGCCACAGCTTGCCGGCCGGGCGGCACCGGTCCGTTCGGCGACGGCGACCCGCCAGGTCCGGCCGTCCTGGTGGGTGACCGTGGCCAGCCAGCCGCCCTCGGGCAGCGCGTCGACCGAGGTCACGGTGAGCGTGTCGAGGTCGGCGTCGCCGGTCGCCGACCGTACCGCCAGCTCGGCGACCTGACCGGCCGCCGGCCACGTGGACCGGCCGCGGCAGTTGTCCAGTACCGGTTCGCCGGCCAGGAGCCGGGCGCCGGACTCGGTTGTCAGTCGACCGTATGAGTACCCGGTCGGCAGCAGCACGGCGGTCGGTGCGAAGCGGTGCCCGCCGATGTGGGTGCACTCCCACACCCGGCCGGTGTGCATGGCGGCCAGGGCCGCGGCGATCGGGCGGCCACGCAGGGCGCAGCACACGTCGCGGCGGCCGTTCGTGCACACCAGCAGCAGCCGGTCCGGCACCGGTGTGCCGAGCAGGCCGCGGGCACCGGCGCCGGCTCGCGCGAAGTCCAGGTCGAGCAGCTGCTTCGGGTCGGCCACCGTGGTGCGTTCCAGCCAGGTGCTGCCGGGCGCGGTGTGGGCGAGGTAGACCGTGCGGGGGACGGGGCGGTGCCGGTCCGGGTGGCTGCCGGGCCGGCGGATCAACACGATCCTCACCCCGGTGTCCGCGGACAGGGACGCCAGCTCCTTCGCCACGCCGTGGTCGAGGTGGCTCGCCGACAACGCGTCGCGGCCCCACGGACCGGGTTGCTCCAGCGCCAGCCAGGTCCGGGCCACGGCCGACGTGCCGGCGAGCGGTTCGGCGAGCTCGTCCGCCAGCGCGGCGCAGCGGATGGGGTGGGTGGCGTTCATCGACTCCAGCGTCTCACGAGGGGTACCGCCAAGGGTGTTGTGCCCGTGGACACGGGAGTGAAACCCCGGTCGCGCGGACACCGGCGACACAACTGACAGGAAAATAGGTAACGCCGCTTCCTAGGGTGGGATCATGCGCCCGAAGGTCCCCTATCCCGATCCAGGCGTGCCGGACGCGCGCGGTCCCCTCCGATACCTGTGGTGGCTCGTGAAACGCCAGCGGTGGCGGGTGCTGCTCGGTGCGACCCTCGCCACCACGTGGATGGTCCTGCTCATGCTGCCGCCGTACCTGCTGGCCCGCGCCATCGACGACGGGTTGCGGGCACGGGACCTCGGCACGCTCGCCCTGTGGCTGGTCGTGCTCGCGGTGACCGGCGCCGCCAACACCGCGATCGGCATCTTCCGGCACCGCACCATGACGTTCATCCGCAACGACGCCGGTTACCGGACGGTCCAGGTCGTGGTCCGCCACGCGGTCGGCGTCGGCGCCGAGCTGCCGCGGCGGGTCACCTCCGGTGAGGTGGTCAGCATCGGCGCCGCCGACCTGGACCGGATCTCCCGCACGATGACCTCGACCGGGCCCGGGGTCGGCGCGGTCGTCACCTACGTGGTCGTCGCCGTGCTGCTGGTGGCGATCTCCCCGTTGCTGGCCACCGTGGTGCTGGTCGGGGTGCCGCTGCTCA
>NZ_DASQCC010000070.1:0-49660 GCF_035634895.1 Actinophytocola sp.
CCCGTAGCCCCCAAGCCACTCCGCGATCTCCTCCAGCAGCTCCGCTGGCCGGTCCACGCCTGGCCACGGCCCGTCCGACGCTCTCGTCAGCTCCCCTGTCGTCACGCTCACCATCTTAGCTACAAAAGCCCGGTTCTGTAGCTGACCTAGGTTGCGGTTAAGATATCTCTAACTAAGGTATCGAGTTATGACGGTTAATACTAAGGTGACGAACTATGATCGATGTGGTCCTGGAAGCCGTCGAAACGGACTCGCTCTGCGGGTTCAGCCACTGCCGGGCGCCCCTGCCGGCCCCCGGACCGCGCGGAGGACGGCCGTTCGCCTACTGCCCGGACCGGACGTGGCCCGGCGGCAAGACCTGCAAGCAGCTCGCCGCGGCCCAGGACGCCCTCACCGAAGCTCTGGGCACACCCGCCGACGCCGGCATCACCTCCTCGACCAGCGCGTTCACCGCCGCGGCCGCGGAACTGGCCCAACCGCTCGGTGACGTCCTCGCCGCCGCCAACGCCCTGCGCGACACCCTCGCCGCCGAGCTGAACACCGCCGCCGCCCGTGTCGCCGAGGCCGAGGAAACCGCCGCCCGCGAACGCGGCCTACGCCAGCAGGCCGAGGAAGCCGCCGCAGCGGCCGCCACCGAGGCCCAGCGGGCCACTGACCACGCGGCCGACGTCATGCGTGACGCCACCGCCGAAGCCGACCGTTACCGCGCCGAGCGGGACCAGGCCGTCGCCGAAGCCGAAGCCGCCGCAGCGGCACGCGCGGAGGCCGAACGGGCCCAGGCACGGGCCGAGGGAGTCGCCACCACCGAACGCGAACGGGCGGAACAGACCGTCCGGGACGAACGGGCCCGAACGGAAGCCGCCACGAAGGCCGTAGCCGCCGCCACGGAGAAGCTCGCCAGCACCCGCACCGAACGCGACGCCGCCCGCACCGCACTCGACGACCTCCGGGCCGTGCTCGAGGAGCAACAACGAGCCGCCGCCGACGCGACCGCAGAACTCAACACCGCGAAGATCCGCGAAACAGAGGTGACCGCCGAACTCAACAGGGCACGCGCCGAACTCCAAGCCGCGAAAACCGAACGCAACGACGCGAGCATCGAACTAGAAGCCACAAAGATCGAACTCAGTCGTGCACGGCTCGAAGTAACCACCGCGAACGCCGGACTAAAGGCCGAACTAAGCGCTGCGAACGCCGAAGTAAGCCGGCTGACCACCGAAGCAACCACGACGACCACCGCGGCCGAACGCGACCTGACCCGGCTCCGAACGACGATCGCCGCACTCAGGGACGTCCTGCTCGTACCCGACCTGCCGGCAGAGGACCTCCGAACCCGGTTGCTCGCGGAACTGCTGACCGACCGGACCAGTTAGCCAACGGCCAGGTGGACCTGGTCAGGCGACGACGGCCGCCCCGACCATGGCGGTATGTCCGCCGTCACCGATCTCAGACGCTGGCTCGACACCGACTTCACCGAGGCGAACACCGAGCTGGAGGAGGCCTACTTCGCCTCGCGGGCCGAGATCGTCTACGAGGTGGTGGACCTGGACCAGCAATGCTGGCGGCGGGGATCTTCCTGCGGGAGTCTGTGTGCTCCTTGGCCTTGTCCCGAAAGCGCGTTATCGCCAGACGTGCCGTCCGCGACGAGGGCGCCGCGCTGATCGGCCGGCTCGGCGCGGACGGCCCCTACGAGCTGCTCGGTGTCGTCGGCATCTACCTGGCCGACTGCCGCCGCCACGAGGTCGACGTCCCCGAGCACGTCCAAGCCGTGGCCGGACGTCTCGGGCTCGCGCTCGGCGTCGCGCCGCGGATGGTGTTCGCCCACCTGTCGACGCACAACTCGGCGGGTCACACCTTCACCCACCTCCCGGACGAGCACATGTTCACCGCCTACAACGGCCTCGGGGTCCTCGCTTGCCAGCGGGCCGCGGACGCCCTGCGCCGCGTCGCGGGCGTCCCGATCGACGGCCCCCTGGCCGCTCACCTGCTCGACGACGCCCGTGCCGCACTCGACGACGTCCTCCAGCACAGCCGGACACTCGCGCGGGAGCTGGACGGCGACCGGTTCTTCTACAACGTCCGTCCCTACTTCAAACCGCACGTCGTGTGCGGGACCCCGAGTACCGGGGCGCCAACGCGGGTGACTACTCCGCGGGTCTGCTGCACCGATAGGTGCAGCAGAGAGATCGACCTGGCCCTCGGTCTCTGCGACCCGCGGGATCCCTTCTACCAGCGGATCCTCGCGGAGAAGTACCCGTACGTGCCGCCCGAGGACCAGCCACGACTTCGATCGATACCCGCAGACCTTCTTTCGAGAATCGAAGCAACCAGTCCGAACGTCGAACGTTTCCTCGCCGTATGCCGGCCCACGCTGCCGCCTACGCGTTCCACCACCACCGGCTGGTGACACCGTTCCTGGCCGAGCCGGCCGCCTCCGCGCCGCCGGACCGCCTCGCCCGCCTGACCGCCAGCGGCCCACCGCTCGACGTGGTGCTCGCGACCCTGTCCCGCCTGGTCGACCTTCGTGCGGCGCGCAACCGTCCGGGCACCGCCTACCTCCGGCTCACCGCCCTGCGTGCCGCCGCCGCGCCCGCGTAGACACTTACCCGCCCAGCCGCTGCCGGACGGCGTCGATCCTCGTCACCCACCACGTCGAGGAGATCCCGCCGGGCTTCACGCACCCGCACCCGGCGGCCTGTCACGTCCCGCGTAGGCACTCACGATCCTGCCAGCGGTCAGCTCGACCGCACACGGGCCGAGGCCGCCGACGGGTCTGGCGAGGAACCGCTCCCGCGCAGCCGCTGCCAGACCCGCCCACTGCCGCGTCCCGCATAGGCACTCATCCGCGTAGTTGCTGCCAGACCCAGACGGCCTGCCGCGTCCCGCGTGGGCGCTCATGCGTAGTTGCTGCCGGACCCTGGGCGTCCTGCGTAGGCACTCAACCGCGCAGCTGTCGTAGGACCCGGGCGGCCTGCCGCGTCCCCACGTAGGCACTCAACCGCGTAGTTGCTGCCGAACCCGGGCAGCCTGCCGGGTGAGGTGGTCCCGCTCCGCCATGCTGGCCGCGGTGCGAGACGCCTCGGCGTACAACTCGGCCGCGTGCGACAGCTCACCGACGCGTTCGTGCAGGTGGGCCGCCACCGCCGCATACCGGGGCAGGTCGGGGCTGACATCAGCCAGCGCGGCCAGGCCGGCCCGCGGACCGTCGGCCTCGCCGACCGCCACCGCGCGGTTGAGCCGCACCACCGGGCTGCCGGTGAGGCCCAGCAGCTCGTCGTACCACTCCACGATCTGCGTCCAGTCCGTCGCGGCGGCGCTCGGCGCGTCCGCGTGCAGGGCGGCGATCGCGGCCTGTGCCTGGTACTCGCCCAGCCGGTCGCGGGCCAGCGCGGCCTGCAGGACGGCCACGCCCTCGGTGATCAGGCCGGTGTCCCAGCGCGTGCGGTCCTGCTCGGTGAGCGGGATCAGGCGGCCTCCGGAGCCGGTGCGCGATGGGCGACGCGCGTGGTGCAGCAGCATGAGCGCGAGCAGGCCCGCGACCTCGGGCTCGTCGGTCAGGGCGGCGAGCTGGCGGGTGATGCGGATCGCCTCGGCCGCCAGGTCGACGTCGCCGCCGTATCCCTCGTTGAAGACCAGGTAGAGCACCCGCAGCACCGTCGCGAGATCGCCGGGCTGGTCGAGGGCCAGCACGGCGATCTTCCGCTTGGCCCGGCTGATCCGCTGCGCCATGGTCGCCTCGGGGACGAGGTACGCGGTCGCGATCTGCCGGGTGGTCAGGCCGCCGACCGCCCGCAGCGTCAGCGCGACGGCCGACGCGGGCGGCAGGGTGGGGTGCGCGCACAGGAAGTAGAGCCGCAGCGTGTCGTCCGTGACGGGCGCCGGGCCGGCGGGCGGCTCCGTCTCGACGACGAGCTCCCGGCCCTTCCGCGACGCCTCGGCGCGGGTGGCGTCGAGGAACTTGCGCCACGCGACCGCGACGAGCCATGCCTTCGGGTCGCGTGGCGGATCGTCCGGCCAGGTTTCCAGCGCCCGGATCAGCGCCTCCTGCACGGCGTCCTCGGCCGACGCGAAGTCGGCTCCCCGCCGGACGAGGACGCCGATCACCGCGGGCACGAGCTCCCGCAGCAGCGGCTCGTTCACTCGGTGATCGTGGCCGGCACGCCGTAGAACGGGCGAACCTCGAGCCACTCGCCGAGCGGCTTCCCGCCGGCACCGGGCGCGTCCGACAGCTCCGCGGCCAGCTCGACCGCGCGGTCCCAGGACTCCACGTCGATGACGTACCAGCCGGCGATGAGGTCCTTGGTCTCGGCGAACGGACCGTCGGTCACCGGCGGGAGTCCTTCGCCGTCGCTCCGCACCCACGTGCCTTCCGGGGCCAGTGCCTGGGCGTCGACGAACTCACCCGTCTCCTCCAGGCGGGCCGAGAAATCGTGCATGAACCGCATGTGCGCGTCGACCTCCTCCGGCGTCCACCGGTCCATCGGCACGTCGTTGGTCGGGGCCGGGGCACCGCGGTAGTGCTTCAGCAGCAGGTACTTCATGGTGGTTCTCCTTCGGCTGGGTTCCTCGCGCCGGCGCACCGGCTGGAGGGTGGCCTCGACGTCGGTCAGCGTCGGCTTGCAGCCCTGGGACGGAGCCGCCGTCACGTTCTCGACAGCGGCCACGAACTTTTTTCTCGGCACCCGGACGGCGTGCGCGTTCGAACCAATCAGAGCAGGTTGAGCACGGTATAGGCCAACGCGGCCACCGACGCCGAGCCCGGGAACGTCAGCACCCAGCCGATCGCGATGTCGCCCGCGATCGACCAGCGAACAGCCTTGCGGCGCTGGGTCGCGCCGACGCCCATGATCGCCGAGGTGACCACGTGGGTCGTCGACACCGGGGCCGCGAACACGAACGCCGTCAGGTACAGCACCGACGACGCCGAGACCTCCGCGGCGAACCCGTGGGCGGGGGTCAGGTGGAAGATCCGCCGGCCGAGCGTGCGCATGATCCGCAGGCCGCCGGACCAGGTGCCGGCCGCCAGCGCGGTCGCACACAACAGGATCACCCACAGCGGCACGTGGAAGTCCTGCTGGTGCCCGGTCACCACGAGCGCCAGCACGATGATGCCCATGCTCTTCTGTGCGTCCTGCAACCCGTGGCCGAGCGCGAGGCTGGACGCGGACACCAGCTGCGCCCGCCGCAGCACGCGGTTGGCCCAGTTCGGGTTCGAGCGGTGGAACAACCACATCAGCCCGATCATCACCAGGTAGCCCAGCGTCAGGCCGACCAGCGGCGAGAGCACCATCGGGATGACGACCTTCTCGAGCACGCCCAACCAATGCACGGTCGTCGCGGACGCGAGCGCGGCGCCCACCATGCCGCCGATCAGCGCGTGCGACGAGGACGACGGCAGGCCGAAGTACCAGGTGGTGACGTTCCACGTGATCGCGCCGACGAGCGCGGCGCCGACCACCGCCATGCCGTGCCCGGAGTGCGGCGTGTCGATGATGCCCTTCGCGACCGTCACCGCCACGCCGGTACCGGCCAGGGCGCCGATCAGGTTCATGACCGCCGCGAGGGTGAGCGCGCCACGCAGCGACAGGGCCTTCGTCGAGACCGCACTCGCGACCGCGTTGGCCGCGTCGTGGAAACCGTTGGTGTAGTCGAATCCCACCGCGAGGACGATGACGAGGATCAGCGCGACCCAGTCCATCCGTCAGGACCCGTTGGTCGAGCTTGCGGAGCTGACCATCAGGACTCCTTCACGGCGATGCTGTGCACGACGTCCGCGACGTGCTCGAACGCGTCCGCCGCGGACTCGAGCTGGTCGACGATCTCCTTGAGCTTCATGACGGTCAGCGGGTCGTGGCTGCCGTCGAACAGGAACTGCAGCAGGCGCCGGTAGATCTGGTCGGCCTCGTTCTCCAGCTCGTTGATCTGCACCCAGAAGTCGGTCAGGTTGCGCAGTGTCGCGAGCCGGGGCATAGCCGCGGTGGTGAGCGTGGCGCACCGGTCGAGCACGTCGACGAGCGGCCCGACGTTCGGCGGCAACGCCTCCTGGTTGTACAGGACGGTGAGGTCGACGGCGGCGTCCATGTAGTCGACGACGTCGTCGAGCCGGACCGCGAGCCGGTAGATGTCCTCGCGGTCGAACGGGGTGACGAACGAGCGGTCGAGCTGCTCGATGATGGCGTGGGTGGCGTCGTCGCCGGCGTGTTCGGCCTCGTGCATCCGTCGCGCGAGCTCGGGCCGTTGTTCGATCGGCGCGGTGACGAACTCCCGCAGCACGGCCGTGGCCGTGGCGATGTTCGCGCCGGCGACGCTGAACAGCTCGAAGAACTTCGTGTCCCGAGGCTTCAGTCGCAGGCGCATGTGGAGCCACTCCCATCCCTGATCATGGCCAGATTATGAACGGCCCGTGAACGCGGGATGATCGGGTACCACCAGTCCGCCTCCCCGACGGCCCGGCCGGCCCGGCGAAGGTGTGCGTGCCGAGGTGGGTGGTGGCTGGGTGTCGTGCCGTATCCGCTGGTCAGGCGCGGACTTCCCGTCAGGGTCCGGGATTCGGGTCCTCGCCGCCGTGGACGAGGCGCAGGTGTGGGCGCGGGGCGGGTAGGCCGAGGAGATCGCGGAGGCGGGGGAGCGGCAGGTGCAGGCGGTCGGCGAGCAGGTACATCGGCAGGCCGTGCGCGGCGGCCAGCTCGGCGGCCCTGGTCAGCAGCTCGGGCCGCTCACCGGGATACCGCGAACCGACCGGTTCCCCGGTACGCCAGCCGAGCCTGGTGAGCGTGGCCATGATCCGCCGCAGGGTCGACTCGCCGTACACGCCGAGGTCCTTGCCGCGGTAGGCCAGCGCCGCCACGGACACGCCGTACCCGTCGGCGATCTCCTTCAGCGCGGTGATGTCGACCGGCGTGGGGAGCCGGTCGCGGATCTCGTCGGCCGGCATCAGCAGCTCGGCGGCGAACGTGTTGGCCTCGCGCTCGTGCACCCGCGACCCCGGCGCGGGCTCGGGATGCAGCAGCAGGTGCCCGAGCTCGTGGGCGACCGAGAACCGCTGCCGCATCGGGTTTCCCTTGTGCGACAGCACGATCATCGGTCGGCCGTGCAGGGCGGCGGAGAACGCGTCGATGGTCTCGGCGTCCACCCCGGGAAGCTGGGTCAGCACGATCCCGCGGGTCTCGAGCCGGCGGACCAGGTGCACGACCGGCCCGGCGGGCACGTCCCACGCCGTGCGGACCATGCCCGCGGTCTCGGCCGGCTCGGCGGGACGCAGCCCGAGCGGCACGCCGAGGTCCACCGGCGGCAGCTCGATCACCCGGTCCAGCTGGTCGATCAGCTCCCACAGCAGCTCGACGTGCGCGAGCGCCTGTTGCCGCTGGTGAGAGGTCGTGGACCGCAGGGAACGGAAGTGCGCGCTCGCGGTGTCCAGCCGCAGGTGCGGGCGACCGGTGGTGAAGAACGACACGGGCACGCCCAACGCGGCCGCGCACCGGTGCAGTGTCTCGCTGCTGGGCCGGGACTGCCCCAGCTCGTACTGCGACACCGCGGCCGCGGTCCGGTCGATCGCCTCGGCGAGGTCCCGCTTGCGCATGCCGGCCAGCTCACGTGCCATCGTGAGCCGGGCCGGCGCGAATGCCTGCGCGACGGCGGCGGCATCCGGGTGCACGGCGGTAGCTCCTCGAGGCAACGGGTGATGGTCCGTGACATGGTGGTCCAGCACGGAGAGTGGCGATCTTCGGGGGCGGGGTTCAGCCGGACCGGCGATCCTCGTCGGCGTCGCGGGGCCGCAACGGCAAGATCGGCTCCGGCAGGTCGAAGATCGTCGGGTCGAGTGGCCCGGTCTGGCGTGGCACACCGGCCGCCCCGGTCACGTCGAGCATGCTCTCCCGCCAGAACCAGTCGATGCGGCTGTCGACCAGTTCGCCCTGACCGACCCAGGCGCCGGTGAGCCCGTGCTGCTCGCTCCCGGTCCAGACGAGCGTGAGCCGCTCCCGTGCGCCGAACAACACCTCCGGCCTGCTGAACAGGCCGGGATGGTCGTGTGCGCCCAGCAGTTCCCTGCGCAGGTCGCTCGCGTCGGCCAGCGAGCCGGTCGGTCCGCCGTTGACCTGCATCTGGTAGATGCCCACGCGCGGCAGCTTCAGCGCGACCGTCTGGAACGCCGCGTCCACCTGGAGATCCGGCAGCCGCGCGGTCAGCGAGTCCGCGGTACGGACGAGGAACTGGTAGCGGTCGGTGCCGAAGCTGTGGCTGTTGTTCCAGTTGCCGCGTGGCCCGCTCAGCCGGATCCGCTGCAGGTCGGCCGCCGCGTCGTGCGCGTCCTGCAGCCACTCGCACATCACGGCGACGAACGTGGGAACCGGAATCGGGTCGATCAGGTGCGCCAGCCGGTCCACACGGTCCCCCTACTTGATTCGTCATTCCCGTTTCACGTCGTGCCACTTGATTCTCACGCACGATCCGGTCACGGCGGCGGAGGTGGGCCCGGCGTGTCGCGGTCAGCCGCGCTTGGCCGTGGTGACGGCGTACTCCGACAACGCGATCCGGTTCGGCAGCCCGGTCTTCGTGATCAGGCTCGACACATGTTTCTCCACCGTGCGGGTCGACAGGTGCAGGCGGTCGGCGATCTCGCGGTTGCCGAGCCGGTCCGCGAGCAGCAGCAGCACCTCGTACTCGCGCACCGTCAGCCCGGCCGACCGCAGTGCGGCGGGGATCTCCGCCACGCCGGTCCGCCGCTGCGCGACCCGGACGCCGCTGTTGCGCAGCAGGGCACGACACGCGCTCGCGACGGCCGGGATGTTCGAGGAATGGAAGAAGTCCTCCGATTCTCGAAGCCAGTCGATCGGCTTTCCCCACCCGCCGGGCAGCGCGGCCTCGGCGACCAGCCGCAGCCCGAGGTGCCGGCCCATGGCGTACGGGGCGCCGGCGGTCATGGCGTCGTCGACCGCGCGGGCGGCCCCGTCGGCGTCGCCGGCCCGGCCCGCGAGCACGGCCTGGCCGAACAACGCGAACATCCGGTCCCAGCGCAACCCCGCCGCCGGTGAGGACACGACGGCGTCGAACTCGGCACGGGTGATGGTGTCGTCGAGGGCGGCCAGCAGCAGGCTCAGCCCGTACCGTCCGGTCAGGTAGTACACGGTCGGGGTGTCGTCGTCGGCCTGCAACGCGGTGGCCTGCTCGGCGATCGCGCGTGCCCGGTTCTCCTCGAGCAACGCGCAGAACGCCCGTGCGAGCCCGTAGATCCTGGGCACGTGCAGCGGCTGGGTGTCGCCCTCCCAGCGCCGGAAGGTCGCGAGCGCCTCGTCCATGTCCTTGCGGCGCCCGCGGTGCCCGGCGAGGATCGCGCGGACGAGCAGGACGTAGTGCACACAACCCTTCAGCTTCAGCCGCTCGGCCTCGGTGAGCACCTGGTCGACGAGCTTCTCGGCGGTGGCGTAGTCGCCCTCGAGGGTCGTGTACAGGGCGATGCTCTGCTCGGCCTGGTACTGGGCGACGACCGCGCCGACGAGCCTGGCCTGTGTGCGTGCCTGTTCCAGCCGGTCGAGCCGGCTGTCGCGGAGGGCGTCGTCGTTGCCGAGCCGGACCAGCGCGTGGATCTCCCAGAGCGGCAGGCCGTGCGCCACGGCGATGGTGCGGGCCCGTTCGAGGCACGCGGTCGCCTCCAGCGGGTCCCGGGTCCGGTGCAGCGCGCCGAGCAGCTGCCAGGCCTGGCACGCGACGACCGGCAGGGGCAACCGGGTCGCGATGTCGGCGGCACGCCGGGCCAGCTCCATCGCCTTGTCGATCTGCCTCGGCCCCGGCACGTCGAGGACGATGTGCGCCTCCACGACGGCGGCCTGGGCGGCGTCGGCGTCGTCCGCGCCCGGGCCGAGCAGGGTCCGTGCCGCGGTGATCTGCTCGAGGCTGTTCGGCCCTGGCCCGGCGACCTGCGCCGCCCACGCGAGGTGGGTGTGCAGCCGGGCCCGCCGGGTCGGGTCGAGGCCGCCGACCTGGTCGAGCGTGCCGACGGACGCGACCGCCCGCTCGACCAGCCCCGCCTCGGCCAGCGCGTACACCATGTGTTCGAGCGCCTCGGCACGCTCGGACGGGTCCCCGCCGGCCATCAGGTCCCACGCCGTGTCCAGTAACCCGACCGCCGAGTGCGCGGCGCCCTGTGCCAGCGCGCGGCGGCCGGCCTCGGTGAACAGCCGGCCGGCCAGCAGCGGGGTGCCGGCGTCGCGCCGCAGGGTCGCCGCGGTGTGGCACCACTCGCCGGGCAGCCCGGGGTGCAGCCGCTCGACCACGTCGGCGACCTCGCCCGCCAGCCGCGCCCGTTCGGCCGGCGCGAGCAGCGTGAGCATCGCCTTGTGGATGAGCTGGTGCTGGAAGGTGTACCAGTCGGGCTCGTGCTCGTCGGGGTGCACGAGCTGCGCGCCGGGCTCGCCGTGCAGGTGGGACAGGAGCTCGCGGTCCGGCTGCCCGGTGACCGCCTGCACGACCGCGAGCGGAAACCGCCGGCCGGCCACGGCCGCGACCGAAAGCAGCCGCTGGGTCGCGGGGCCGAGCGCGGCCACCCGCCGGGCCACCGTGCGCGCGAACGTGGCCGGCACGTCGGCGGGCGGCGGGTCGGCCATCCGCCAGCTGTCCTCGCCCGGCACGAGCAGCCCGCCGTCGACGATGCCGCCGAGCAGTTCCTCGATCAGGAACGGGTTGCCCGCGCTGCCCGCCCACAGCAGATCGACCGCCGGTTCCGGGACATCACCGGACAGGCATGCCGCGGCGAGGCCGCGCAGACCGTCGCGGTCGAGCCGCTCCAGCTCGATCAGCACGGCGGCGCCGCGGCGGGCCGCGGACCGGGCGAGGTCGAGCGCGGGACACGGCTCGTCGCGGATGGCGCCGAGCAGCAGCGTCGGCTGGCTGTCGAGGTTGTCGATCAGGTACTCGACGACGGCGAGACTTTCCGCGTCGGCGTCCTGCAGGTCGTCGAGGGAGACGAGGCAGCCGCGGGCCGTGCCGGCGAGCCGGGTGAGCCGCAGCACCGCCTCGGCCAGGATGACGAGCGAGCTGCCGTCCTGTTCCGGGGTGGGGGTGCCCCAGTCGGGGATGAGCCGGGCGAGGACCGGCCGGTACGGGCCGAGCGCGTCGACGTCGATGTCCACACCCGCGCGCAGCAGCGACAGCAGTGCCTCGGTGAGTGACCGGAAGGGGACCATCGGGCCGATCGCGCTGCCACGGCCACGCATCAGGACCATGTCGGTCTCGAACGCGTGGTCCGCGGCCACTGTCGCGAGCCGGGACTTGCCGATGCCGCTCTCTCCGATGAGAAAGACCGCGCCGCCTTGCCCGGCAGCCGCTTCCGTCAACGCGTCCTTGACGGTCAGCAGCTCCCGGTCCCGGCCCACCACGATCGATGAGCGGTTCCGCACAGGCCGACCCTATCGAGACGTGGCTCTGTCGAGCCAGGCAGGTGAGACCAGGTGTCCGTTACTCGGCGATGACGCCACAGCAGGTGGTGTCCGCGGGCTGGGCGGACTCGAAGGCGCCGGCGAGGCCGAACGCGAGAGCGCCGGCGGACACCGCCATGCCGGCGAGGGCGGCCGCACGCACGCCGAAGGTGATGGCGGGCAGCATGCGCAGCAGCGGTGCCGGGTAGCCACCAGTGGTTTCCTCGATCGGGTAAGGGTTTTCTGACATGGGTGTACCCCTCTCCTAGCGGTGAGGTGTTTCGGGTCAGTGCCTTCCCGTTGGTTCGAGAAGGAGCACGGACGGCACGCGGTCGGCGAAGCCGAGGCGCAGCAGCCCATAGCCGATACCGGCCAGTCCGGTGAGCAGGCCTGGGGTGGTGACGCCGCCCGGGGTGCCGCAGCGCGCGCCATGTCTGGTCAATGCGTCGAGGACGAGTCCGGCCCGGCGTCTGCGGGCCGCGGCGGCGGATTCGTCTCCGCCGGAGCCGGCGACGGTGAGCGCCTCGGCGATACCGAGCTCACCGTGGCACAGGCTGAGGTCTCCCAGCACCGGCCGGCCCCCCAGGAGCCGGCCGATGTCCCCGTCCGCACCGGCCGCGGCGTGCCCGGCGGCGCCTCGGCACCAGCCGAGGTCGCCGGCGGGGACACGGCCGGCGACCTCGGGCCTGCCCAGCGCCCATGCGATGCCGGTGGCGCCGTCGAGGAAGCCTTGCGGCGCCTCGGCGAGGCTCGTGGTGCGAACCAGGTCGGTGAGACCGTCACGGCAGTCGCGGGCCAGCGCCTCGGCCGCCTGGACGCCCAGTTCGGCGTGTACCGCGGTCATCGCGGCGAGGCAGCCCGCGGCGCCGCTCGCCACGCCGGGTTGGCCGGGTTCCTTGGCGGCCGCCGCCGCGAGGTCGACGGCCATGCGGGTGGCGGCACGCAGCGAGTCGTCGCCGAGCAGGGTGGTCAGGCGGGCGAGGCCGTAGGCGATGCCGCCGAAGCCGTGGAAGCCCCCACAGCCGACGGCCGCGACGAGGTCGGGGCGCCGCGCCATCAGGTCGAACAGGCGCGGCAGGCCCAGCAGGGCGCGGCCCGCCAGGTTGGCGTACCGGGCGATCCCGGTCAGCTCGGCGACCTGTGCGAGGAACAACGCGACGCCGACGTAGCCGTTGCCGAGGCTCGCGCCCATCGGCAGCACCATCCACCTGGTCTCGTCGACCAGCTCCAGGCTCAGCCAGTTGATCCGCTCGCCGTGGGCGAGGTGGCGGGCCACGATCTGGTCGGCCACCGAGCAGGCGGCCACGAGCAGCCGGTCCGCGGGTGCCGCGGTGCCGGCGAGCTCGCCGGGCAGCGGCGGGGCGGCGACGTGCCCGCCGGTGGTGTCGCGGGTGGTGGCCAGCGCGGCGGAGATGACCCACTCCTGGTCGCGGTAGTCGAGCTCGCTCATCGCGTCGACCTTGGCCAGTGCGCTGGCCAGACCGGACCGGTCCAGGACGCCGGGCAGGCGGTGGCCGGCGGCGCTCCACAGGTCAGCAGTACCGGGACGGGTGGTGAACAGCGGCACGTCCAGGGCCCACAGGTCGGCCAGCTCGTCGCGACACAGTCGCCAGCGCGGCGGGTCGAACTTGGACTCGGTCCACAGCAGGTCCAATGCCTGGTCGCGGGCGAGGCCGTCGCGCAGCAGCCGCGGGCGGGTGGACTCGGTGAGCAGCCGCGCGTAGCCCTTCGAGTTGCGGACCGCGACCCGCATCTCGTCGTCGCCGCACTCCTCCAGCAGGTCGACGAACTCGGCGCGGTAGCGCAGGATCGCGTCGTAACCGAGACGGAAACCGGCCAGCAACGCCTTCTCGTGCGCGGCGACGGGGATCTCGCGGCCGTCGAGCACCGGCAGGTTCCCGCACCCGGTACGGGTGACCGGCCGCCGTACCTCGCGCAGCGCGCCGTGGTCGTCGAGGTCCCAGTCGGTGACGAGGTCGGTGACCGTCGAGCCGCCGAGTGCGGACACGTCGGCCGCGCCTGCCTCGCTCGCGGCCACGACCGGCAGCATTCCGGTGCGCTGCACGGAGTCGGCGAGCATGCGGGCGGCCGGGTCCGGCGCGGACTCCGGGGCGGTGAGCGCGGGGTGGAAAAGGGTCTCGACGTCGATCGGGACCGGGTGTTCGCCGCAGGCGATGACGTTCTCGAAGTGCATGTCCGCGGCGTGCAGCGCGTGCAGCAGGGCGAGGAGCGCGCCGTGGCGGCGGTAGAAGCGGTCCGCGGCGGCCTGGTCGGGCAGGGGCCGGGCGGGCACGAACTCGACCCAGCCGTAGCCGTCGCGGGGCAGCGCGGTCGCGGTGCGCAGGTCGAGGTCGTGCGCCGCGATGTTGAGCATGCGGACGGCGGTCGCGAACCGTTGGTGGCCGGCCAGGTCGCGTGGCTTGTAGACCAGCCGGGCGCCGCCGGCGAAGGTCAGGACGGCGACCGTGCGGCCGTGGCGGTGCGGGTCGCCCGCGCCGGTGCGGATCTCGGTGAGCGGGCCGGGGTCGGCACCCCCGAGCAGGGTGCCGACGATCTCGGCGCGGTCGGCCGCGAACCGGGTGAGCAGTTCGGCGGTCGCGTCGGTGTGGAAGGTGCTGGCCAGCCCGAGCAGCCGGGCCAGCACCGGGTAGGTGGCGACGAGGCCGGCGAGCGCGGCCGGTTCGGTCAGCTGTGTCGCGAAGTCGGTGAGGCCCGCGGTGCGGCCGGCGGCGAGCCGGGTGTTCAGCTCGTGGACGAGGGTCCTGGTCGCGATCCGGACCAGCTGCCTGGCGAGGCGGTCGGCGAACCCACCGGTGATGGCGGCCAGATCGCCCTGCGGCTCCACCTGGCCGGCGACGTGGGCGGTGAGATCGGCGACGGCGTTGGTCACGAAGGGCCGCAGCGGCACGGCGAACGCGGCACGCCAGTCACTCGTGTCGACCTGCCGCGGCCTCGCGGCCTGGATGGCTCGTTCGACCGTGTCGGCCCAGGCCGGGCGCGGGACTCGACCTGCCTGGGCCGACGGGGGTTCGGCGAGCAGCCCCAGCAGGACGGACTCGTCGAGCCCGTCCGCCGCGAGCCGCTCGCCGAACCGTGTGCCGAACGAGGCCTGCCAGCGGGTAAACCGGTCTCGGGCCTGGTCGTTCGGCACGCTGTGGCCGGCGGAGCGTTCCGCCAGCGCGAGCCCGGGCGTCCACCAGTCCGCGGGGAGCGTCTGGGTGGGGCCCGTGTCGGTCATGCACCGGACCGTGCCAGCCGGAACGTGCGTGGTCATGGGTGGAAACCACGCATATTCTTTGTCGCGCTACGTTGCCGCCCGCAGTCGGGGAAGCCCCCCTTCCTCCCGTGCGTATCGCCTGACCAGGTGATTCATTCGGTAACCCTGGGTGAGGGGGGCGAGCAGGTTGGCCTGGGTGAGACCGTCCAGCCCGTCACGTAATGCCGGCTCGACCATGGCGAGGCGGCGGCTCAGCTCCACCGGACGCAGGACGGGCAGGTGCCCGAGCTGATGGAGGAGCCAGCGTTCATCCGGACGGAGGACGGCCACATGCGCGGCGATGCTGGCCCGCATGGACAGGTCCGCGACGGAGAGCCGGTCCAGGACGAGGTCCCGGTCGGCGAGCAGGGTCGCGAGGTCGGCGACCGGCCGGTGTGGGCGGGCGGCCAGCCAGGTGCCGGCGATGTGCAGTGCGAGCGGCAGTCCGGCGCAGGCGTCGAGGACCGCGCGGGTGGCCTGCGGCGCGGCCGGGATCCGGTGGCCCACCAGCCGGAACACCAGCTCGCGTGCCTCGTCGTCGGTCAGCGGGTCGAGGCGGACCGGGTAGGCGCCGGGCAGTGCGACGAGCTCGCGTCTGCTGGTGGCCAGGACGGCGCTGGCCGCGCCGGTGGTGAGCAGCGGGCGCAGCTGTGCCTCGCTGGCCACGTTGTCGAGCACCACCAGCACCCGCCGCGCGGCGAGGTCGGCACGCAGTAGCGAGGCGCGTTCGTCGCGGGTCGTGGGGAGATGGGTGGTGCCGAGGGAGCGGAGCACCCGGCCCAGTACGGCGTCCACCGACGACGTCCCGTCGAGGTCCGCGTACACCTGGCCGTCGGGGAACCGGTCCCGTACACGGTGGGCGACGTGGGTGGCCAGCGCGGTCCGGCCGACGCCGGGACCGCCGGTGACCAGCGCCAGCCGGGGGCCGGGGGTGGTCAGCATGTGGATGATCGTGTCGGCGTCCCGGCCGACGAGCCCCGGCACGTCCGGCGGCAGCTCGCAGCGTCCCTGGTGGGGGTGGTTGCGGCCGGCGGCGGCGAGCAGGTTCGCGTGGTCGGGCTCGGTGAGGTGCAACGCGGTGGCCAGCAGGGTGATCGACTGGCGTTGCGGGCGTTCGGTGCGGCCGATCTCGAGGTTGCGGATCGCGCGGACGGACAGACCGGATCGGTCGGCGAGCTCCTCCTGGGTCATGCCGAGGGTGGTCCGGTACCCGCGCAGGACGACGCCGAAGGCGGGGCCCATGACGGACCTCCCTTCTCGCCGTGCCGCTCTCGTCGTGGTGGCTCGTGATCACCATCGCCGACCGCGCCTGGTTGCGCATGAGTGGCGGGCACCCACTTTCTTCTTCGTGCGGCCCCGCGGGCGGTTGTGCCTGCGGTTGTGCCGGTCGAAGTGCCTGGCCCGCGCCCGGCCGATGCGGTTTCGTCGGGACGGGTCTTCCTGGCTTCCGGAGGTCTTGGTGCGCGTCGCGGCGGTCCGGATCGGGTTGGTGCGCAAGGTGTTGGACCAGGCGCCGGCGCGGCCGGCGGTCGGAAACACGAAGGACGTGGGCGACGTGGGAACCGTCGAGAGGACGCTCGAAACCGTACGGGTGACCAGCTGTGGCACGGGTTCGCCGCCGTTCGCGGTGCTGACCCGGGTGGCGCACGTGTTCTGCGGGCCGGAGTCCGGCAACGTGTGGGACCGGGTGCGGCGTGAGCTGGCCGACGGCACGGTGGCGACCGGCGACCTGGTGCTGCTGCGGGTCGGCGGCGGCGCGGCCGAGGAGTGGACCGAGGTGTCGGTCACGGGCTAGCGGCTCCGGGCCGGCGCTCCTGGTGCCGGACGGGCGGACCGGCGTCGCGGACCAGCAGCGCGATCTCGACGCGGTTGGCGCAGTCCAGCTTGGTCAGCACCCGGCTCACGTAGGTCTTGATCGTCGGCTCGCTCATGTGCACGCGACGGCCGATCTCGGCGTTGGACAGGCCTTCCGCGACCAGGCCGGCGATCTCGGTCTCGCGTGCGCTGAGCGCGGTGAGCCGGGTGGCGGCCTCGTGGCGTCTGCCCGCCGCCGGGGTGACCATGCCGAGCACGAGCCGGGTGACCTCGGGGGACAGGTAGGCGTCGCCGTCGTGGGCGGCGCGAACGGCGCGGATCAGCTCGTCGGGCGCGCAGTGCTTGAGCACGAAGCCGGCGGCGCCGTCCTGGAGGGCGCGCAGCACGTTGGGTTCGGTGCCGAACGAGGTCAGCATGACCGCGTGGACGTCCGGGGCCTGCCTGCGGAGCTCGCCGAGTGCGGCGAGGCCGTCGAGGACCGGCATGGTGATGTCGAGCAGCACGACGTCGGGCCGGTGGCGCACGGTCTCGGCCACGGCGGCGCCGCCATCGGTGACGGTGGCGACGACCTCGATGTCCCCGGCGGACTCGAGCACGGTGCGGATGCCGGCGGTGATCAGGGGCTCGTCGTCGGCGACCAGGATCCTGATCATCGACCGACCCCGACGACCAGGGTCGCGGGCAGGATTACGAACAGCAGGGTGGCGGTGGCGAGGCTGAGGAGCGCGACGCGGCCGCGGGTGAGTCGCGGCTCTGGCGGCAGGTCGGGTGACCTGGTCGGCAGCATCGCGACGAGCCGGAACTCACCGCCGGCCACGCGGTGGTCGAGGAACCCGCTGGCGGCACCGGCCCGCTCCGCCAGACCGGCCAACCCGAACCCGCTGCCGGTGGCGGCCCCGGGGCCGGCGGCGACCGGGTTCGTCACGGTCACCACCAGCGCGCCGGTTTCCGAAGTCAGTTGTATTGCCACGGGTTGACCCGGTGCGTGTTTGGCGGCGTTGGTCAGGCCTTCCTCGACGACCCGGTAGGCCGCCCGGGACGCGGCCGGCGGCAGTCCGTTCGCCGCGCCGGTCACCGTCACGTCGACCCCCGCCGTCCGGAACTCGTCGACCAACGCGGCGATCCGGTCCGCACCGGGTGTCTCCTCCGCGGCCCCCCGCAACGATCCGATCAGCAGGTACAGCTCGGTGACCGCGTCGCGGGCGCTGCCGGCGAGCGCGGTGACGGCCTTCTTCTGCGCCGGCGGCAGGTCGCCGACCTCCAGCGCGGCGGCCTGCACGGAGACGAGGCTGAGCCGCCGGCCGAGCGAGTCGTGCATGTCGCGGGCGATGCGCAGCCGTTCCCGCAGCTGCTCCTGCTCGGCGAGCAGCGCCCGTTCGGTGCGCAGCTGCCGGTTGTGCGCGTCGAGCGTGCGCACCAGGCGGCGGTGCTGGGCGAGGTAGCGGCCGACGATCAGGGGCAGCACGGTGAACACGAAGAACCCGGACAGCTGCTGCGACATGCCGTGCGGGGTCACGGTGAGCTGTAGCCCGCCGACGACCAGCGCGGTGCCGAGGACGACCGCGAGGTCCCCGCGCGCGGGCAGGGTGAGACCGGTGAGGTAAGCGGTCCAGGCGAGCAGCGCGTAGCCGACCAGGGTGAGCAGCCCGAACGGTCCCTGGTTGGCGTGCTCGGCGGCGACGAACACCGCGGCGTTGGCCACGAGCACGGCGGCAGCGGCGAGGAATCGGCCCATGGCGAAAGGCTACGGGGCGACTTTCGTCGACAGTACGGGCGACTTTCGAGGACAGCGGCGGGCCGGGGCCGCGCCCTAGCGTGCCGGTGTGATCGAAGTGGAAGGACTCACCAAGCAATACGGTCGTACCGTCGCGGTCGACGACCTGTCGTTCACGGTCCGGCCGGGTCGGGTGACCGGGTTCCTCGGTCCCAACGGGGCGGGCAAGTCGACGACCATGCGGATGATGCTCGCCCTGGACCGGCCGACGGCCGGGCGGGTGCTGATCGACGGGCGGCCGTACCAGGAACTGTCGGAACCGTTGCGGCGGGTGGGTGCGGTGCTGGAGGCGCGGTCGGTGCACGGGGGCCGGCGATGCCGGGACCATCTGCTGTGGCTGGCGCACACCAACCGGATCCCGGCGAGACGGGTCGACGAGGTGCTCGAGCAGGTCGGACTGACCAGCGTGCGTCGCAAGCGCGTCAAGGGGTTCTCGCTGGGCATGCACCAGCGCCTCGGTCTCGCGGCCGCGCTGCTGGGCGACCCGCCGGTGCTGCTGCTGGACGAGCCGGTGAACGGCCTGGACCCGGAGGGCATCGTCTGGCTGCGCACCCTGACGCGGCGGTTGTCGGCCGAGGGGCGGACGGTGTTCGTGTCGAGCCACCTGATGAGCGAGATGGCGTTGACCGCGGAGCACCTGGTGGTGATCGGGCGGGGGCGGCTGCTGGCGGACACGACGGTCGAGCGGTTCATCGCCGAGAACAGCAAGTCATACGTACGTATCGCCACGCCGGATCCCACGCGGCTCCGCGCGGTGCTGGCCACGGAAGGAATTCGGGTGACCGACACGGATGACGGCGCGCTGGCCGTGCATGGGACCGACCCGGCGCGGGTGGGTGAGCTGGTCGCCGCGCACGGGGTGGTCGTGCACGAGATCGCCCAGCGCTCGGCGTCGCTGGAGGAGGCGTTCGTCCAGCTGACCGGGGACAGCGTGGAGTTCGGGCGATGAGCGTTCTCCTGCCGCTGGTTCGTGCGGAGTGGACCAAGGCCCGTACCGTCCGCTCGACGTGGTGGAGCCTGGTCACGACCGCCGCGCTGTGTGTCGGGTTCGGGCTGCTGCTCGGCTCCCAGTACCAGGGCCCGCCGGACCGGCGGTCCGGCATCGGTGCCGCCGAGATCAGCTTCTATCCGCTGCTGCTCGGGCAGATCGCGCTGGTGGTGTTCGGGGTGCTGGTGGTCAGCGCCGAGTACACGACGGGCACGATCCGCGCGTCGCTGGCCGCGGCACCCCGGCGTGGCGTGTTCCTCGCCGCGAAGGCCCTCGTCACCGCCGGCATCGCGGGTGTGCTGGCCGTCGTGGTCGCGTTCGGCACGTTCCTGGCGACGCAGTGGGGCATGGGCGAGTACGGGGCGTCGCTCGGCGATCCGGGTGTGCTGGGGGCCGTGTTCGGCGCGGTGGTGTACCTGACGTCGATGTGCGTGTTCGCCATGGGGGTCGCCACGATCCTGCGTAGCTCCGCGCTGGCGCTGGGGATCCTGATCCCGTTGCTGTTCCTGAACTCGCAGGGCCTGGCGAGCCTGCCGGCGATCCGGTCGGTGACCCAGTACCTGCCCGACCAGGCCGGCGCCGGGCTGATGCGGGTCGACACCGACGGCCAGTTCTTCCTGGGCCGGCTGGACTTCGGCGTGACCGGCGCGTACCTGGTGCTGTCGGCCTGGGTGGCCGCGGCTCTACTGGGTGGTTACGTGTCGCTGCGCCGCCGCGATGCCTGACCTGCGGGTACCGTACCGGGGTGGCTGCTGCGCCCCCGCCTGGCCGTCGTCCCGGCCGGCCACCGTCGCTGACCCGGGACGACGTGGCACGGGCCGCCCTCGAGGAGGGTGTGACCCAGCTGTCGATGCCGGCGGTGGCCCGCCGGCTCGGCGTCGGGCACTCGACCCTCTACCGGTACGTGCACGACCGGGACGACCTGCTCCTCGCGGCGCTGGAACTGGCGATGCGGGAGTTCCGGTGGCCGCCGGCCGACCAGGGGTGGAGTGAGTTGCTGACGTCGTTCGCGGCGGCGCTGTGGCAGTTCTTCGGGCTGCACCCGGGGATCGCGGAGGCGACGCAGGTCGTGCCGGCCCTGCCGGCCAACTCCGTCGCGCTGGTGGACGAGTACGTGAGTCGCCTGTGCGCGGAGGGTCTCTCGCACCGGGACGCGCTCACCGCGGTCAGCTTCGTCAACGAGCTGACCGTGTCGGCGGAGATCAGCGCGCGCCGGATGAACCGGGTGTTCGACACGCCGCGGGGCCGCCGCAGCCTGCTGGAGCTGTTCGGCGAGTCGGTGACCGCGGACCGGGCCAGCCGCCGCGGCTGGCTGGACGAGAAGCTGGCGATCATGCTCGACGGGCTGGCCACCCGGCTCGGCGAGCCCGGCACACCCGTGTCGCGTCCGGACGCGGCCGCGGTGCGGGCGCTGCCACCGCCGAGCCGCGAGGAGATCGGCGAGGCCGGGCGGCGTATCGCGCAGAAGTCCGGGTTGCGGGCCGTGTCGGTGCACGCGGTCGCCGACGCGCTGGGGGTCGACGCCGCCGCGGTGCGGCGGGTCGTGGGGGACCGGGACGGGGTCGTGGTGGCGATGCTGGACGCGCTCGCGGCCGACGTCGTGCTGGCCGTGCCGGCGCCCTCGCCCGACCCGCGGGAGGAGTTGCTGGCGGTGGCCACGGCCGGGTACGAGGCGATCACCGCCGATCCGTGGGCGGTGATCGCGCTCGCGGTCGACGGTCTGGCGTCACCGGCGATCATGCCGGTGGCCGAGCGGGTGTTCACGGCGTTCCGCAAGGCGGGCGTGCCGGAGGAGTCGGTCGGGCACGCCAACCGGATCCTGTGGGGGCACGTGTACGGGGCGGTGCTCAACCAGTCGCCGCCGGACACGTTCGCGCGGCGGGTGGCGACGAGCGTCGACCTGCCGACGCCGACCGGGCCGACGCGGTCGACGCTGGGGATCGAGATCGTCGTGGACGGGTTGCTGGCGCACCTCGCGACGTGAACCGGACGTGCACGAGACGGCAATCGCGGCGGAGTTCCATCGGGGGTGATCCCGAGAGGAGCTTCCGATGAGCAAGAAGATCATCGCTGTGGTGGGTGCGACCGGTCAGCAGGGTGGCGGCCTGGTCCGCGCGATCCTGGACGACCAGGAGGGCGGGTTCGCGGTCCGCGCGCTGACCCGCGACCCGGCCAGGCCGGCGGCCGCGGCGCTGGCGGCGCGGGGTGCCGAGGTGGTGGCCGCGGACCTGGACGACGAGGCGAGCCTGCGTGCCGCGCTCGATGGCGCGTACGGCGCGTACTTCATGACGTCGTTCTGGGAGTACAACGACGTGGCCCGCGAGCAGGCCCAGGCCCGCGCGATGGCGAACGCGGCCGCGGCGGCTGGTCTGCGGCACGTCGTGTGGTCGACGCTGCCGGACACCCGCGACCACATCCCGCTGGACGACGACCGGATCCCGACGCTGGCCGGTGCGTACAAGGTGCCGCACTTCGACAGCAAGGCCGAGGCGGACGACTACTTCCGCGAGGCAGGCGTCCCGACGACGTACCTGTCGACGACGTTCTACTTCGAGTCGTTCATCGACTTCTTCAAGCCGTCCCGCGACGAGGACGGGACGCTGGCGCTGCACCTGCCGATGGGGTCGGCGCCGCTGCCGGGCATCGCGGCGGAGGACATCGGCCGGGTCGCGTACGGCATCCTCCAGCGCGGTCCCGCGCTGGCCGGCGAGACGGTCAGCGCGTCGGGTGAGAACCTGACGGGCGGCGAGTACGCGGCCCGGTTCGCGAAGGAGTTGGGCGAGGAGGTCGTGTACCGGCCGTCCTCCCTGCCGGAACTGCGCGCGCTCCCGCTCCCGGGCGCGGACGACCTCGCGAACATGTTCTTCTACTACACCGAGCACGCGGACTACTTCGCCGGCGCGCGGAACCCGGAGGACGTGCGGGCGCTCAACCCGCGGTTGCAGGACTTCTCGACCTGGCTGGCCGCCCACCGCGACGCGTTCACCGGCTGACCGCGACAGGACCGCGACACGACGCGGACGCCGTGTCGACATCGGCGCGGCACAGTCGCCGCCATGGCACGAGCTCAACCGACCCCGCAGGCCGTTCGACACGGGCAGCACCTGCCCGCGTTGGACGGCCTGCGGGGTGTCGCGATCGTGGGGGTGCTGCTGTTCCACACCGGGTACCTGGCCGGCGGTTTCCTCGGGGTGGACCTGTTCTTCGCCCTGTCCGGCTACCTGATCACCGACCAGCTGCTCCGGGAGGCCGAGTCGACCGGGACGGTGTCGCTGGTCGCGTTCTGGGGACGGCGGGCCCGGCGGCTGTTGCCGGCGCTGGCGACCATGCTCGCCGGGGTCACGCTGCTGGTGTGGTGGGTGGGGCCGCCGGACCTGGTGCGGACGACGCTCGCCGACGGGCCGTGGGTGCAGCTGAACCTGGTGAACTGGCACCTGCTGGCGGAGTCGGCCGGCTACTGGGACCGGTTCGGGGCGGCCAGGGTGTTCGAGCACCTGTGGAGCATCGCGGTCGAGGAGCAGTTCTACCTGGTGTGGCCGGTGCTCGTTGCCGTGTGGTGGCGGCGGGCCGCGGCGGTCGCGGCGGTGATCTCGGTCGTCTCGCTGGTGGCGATGGTCGTGCTCGTCGATCCGGCGGACCCGACCCGGGTCTACACCGGCACCGACACGCGCGCGTTCTCGCTGTTGCTGGGTGCCGTGGTCGCGACCCCGCCGGTACGTGCCTTGCTGGGCCGGGTGGCCGCCCGGTGGGTGGGTTCCGTGCTGGCGTCGCTGGCGGCCGGCATCGGGGTGGCGTGGCTGGTGGCCGACGGGGTGGGCTCGTCGTGGCTGTTCCGCGGCGGGCTGTTCGCGCACTCGCTGGCGAGCGCGGTGCTGGTCGGGCTGTGTGTGCGGGTTCCGGACGCGGTGGTCGCCAGGGTCCTCACGTGGCGGCCGTTGCGCTGGTTGGGGCTGGTCTCCTACAGCCTCTACCTGTGGCACTGGCCCGTGTTCGTGCTGCTGGCCGCGCAGAGCGCCTGGCTCAGGATCGGCGTGGCGGTCGGTCTGGCCGCGTTGTCGAGGTACCTGGTGGAGGATCCGGTCCGGTTCCGTGCCGGGTGGGCGCGGGGGCGTGGCGGGGTGGTCGCGTTCGTGGCGGTCATGGCCGGGCTCGCGGTGTTGTGGTTGGTGCTGCCCGCGCCGGCGCCGCCGGTCGTGGACGTCACCGAGCTCAACTGAGCAGCGGGCAGGTCCGCAGCCTGGCCGACTCGGGCGTGGGTTGGGTGAAGGTGACGCGCACCTTGACGGTTCGCGGTCCGCCGCTCTGCACGTGCACGCCCAGTGCCGTGCAGACGATCTGGTCGATGCCGAGTGGGGTCACGTCGCCGGTCGTGAGCGGTGTCATCAGCTGGATCACGCCGGGGGTGGTGATCACCGGGACGCGGGTGGTGCCGACCGCCGCGATGTCGGTGTGCAGGGACGAGTCGCCGACGCCGGACAGGAGCAGTGCCATCGCGTCGGAGATCGTGCCGAGCCGGTCGGTCTCCCGCAGCTGCGGCGTGAGCGCGTCGTGGGTGTCGAGGAAGTAGAGGGTCACCCCGGGTGCCACGCCGGTCGGGGCGTCGCCGGCGTCGGTCACGCCGGAGGGTTGGACACCGCAGCCGGCGAGCAGCAGTGCGGCCAGTGCCGGCCAGAGCCGCCTCACGTGTCCTCCCGTGGCAGCCGCAGCACGAACCGGGCGCCGCCATCGGCGTTGCCGGCGGTGAGGTCGCCGCCGTGGAGGCGGGCGTTCTCCAGTGCGATGGCCAGGCCGAGCCCGCTGCCCGGGGTGCGGGTGCGGGCGGCGTCGGCCTTGTAGAAGCGGTCGAACACGTGCGGCAGCACGTGCTCGGGCAGGCCGGGCCCGTGGTCGGTGACCTCGACCCACACGTGTTGCTGGTCGGTCCGGACGTGGACGCGCACCGGCGGCCGGCCGTGGCGCAGCGCGTTGCCGACGAGGTTGGCGACGATGACGTCGAGCCGGCGCCGGTCCAGGCGGAGCCGGACCTCCCCCGGTGTCACGAGTTCGACGCGGTCGAGCCAGTCGCGGGCGCGGAGGCAGTCGCGTACGGCAGCGGTCACGTCGGCGTCCTCCAGGTGCGGCCGGGCGGTGCCGGCGTCGAAGCGGGACACCTCCATCAGGTCCTCGACGAGCCGGACCAGCCGGTGGGTCTCGGTGATCGCGAGCCGCGCGGACTCGCGGGTGTCGGGCGCCATGCCGTCGGTGCTGTCCGCGAGCACCTCCACCACGGCGGTGAGGGTGCTCAGCGGGGTGCGTAGCTCGTGGGAGACGTCGGCGGCGAACCTGCGGGCGTCGGCCTGCATGCGGCGCATCGCCGTCATCGAGGCCTGCACCGACTCGGCCATCTCGTTGACGGTGCCGGTCAGCTGGGCCAGTTCGTCGGTGCCCAGGGGTGGCGTCCGCGCGTCGAGGTCGCCGGCGGCGAGCCGGCGGGCGGTGTCGCGCAGGTCGCGTACCGGGCGGAGGACGCTGCCGGCGGCGAGCAGTGCGAGCAGGACCGCCATCGGCAGCGCGAGGGCGGCGGTGACGACGGCGGAGGTGGTGAGTCCGTCGATCTGCTGGTCGACGCCGCTGAGGTCGTGCATGGTGTAGACCTCGATGCCGGACGGGGTGCGGGTGCCGTCCGGTGCGGTGATCGTGATGGGTGTGCCGACGAGCAGCCATGGTGTGCCGTCGGCGATGACACGCTGGGTGGCGAGCCGGTGCCGGGTGCGGACGGCGGCGCGCAGCTCGCCGGTGACCAGGCCGGCCTCGCCGGACCGCAGGTTCCCGTAGGTCACCAGGGTGTTCGGGCCGGCGGCCGCGCGGAGCCGGTCGAGGGCGCCCTGGTCTGGCGGGTAGGTCAGCTGGGCGGTGATCGCGGTGAGCTGGCCCGCGGTCGTCTCGGTGACGCGGCGTTCGGTGGAGGTGACCAGGGCGGTGCTGGCCGACTCGGCGCTCGACCAGGCCGCCGCGGCGGCGCCGAGCACGGTGACCAGCACGAACGCGATCAGGAGCCGGGCGCGTAGGCCCAGTCGTCTGGTCACACCGGTCCGAACCGGTAGCCGAACCCGCGCACGGTCTGCACGTACGCCGGCACGGCCGGGTTGGTCTCGACCTTGGCCCGCAGGCGTTGCACGCAGTTGTCGACCAGGCGGGAGTCGCCGAGGTAGTCGTGCTCCCAGACCTCCTCGAGCAGTTGCTGGCGGGTGAACACGCGGCCGGGGGCGCGGGAGAGGGTGAGCAGGAGCCGCAGCTCGGTGGGCGTGAGCGGGACCGGCTCGCCGCGCCGGGACACCGTGAGCGCGGCGGTGTCGATGCGCAGGTCCCCGTGCACGCGCACACCGTCGGGGGTGGTGCGGCGAAGCACCGCGCGGATCCGCGCGTCGAGCACCGTGGGCTGGGCCGGTTTGACGACGTAGTCGTCCGCGCCGGCCGCGAGCCCGCCGATGACGTCGAAGTCGTCGCCGCGGGCGGTCAGCATGATCACCGGTAGCTGGCCGGCGGCCCGGATGCGGCGGCAGACCTCGACGCCGTCGATGCCGGGCAGCATGAGGTCGAGCAGCACGATGTCCGGGGGTGCCGTGCGCAGTTCGCGCAGGCCGTCCTCGCCGCTGTCGGCGGTGCGGACGTCGTGACCGTGTCTGCCCAGGGCGAGCTGTAGCCCGCGCCGCACCAGGGGATCGTCCTCGACAAGCAGAATGGCCGCCACGGCGTCGAGTATGGACATGATCGGGCGGTCCGTGGCGGTCCTGCGACAGAACCGGGACATGGCGGCGGCGGGGCGGGGACACGGCGCCGGCACTGTCGGGGCCATGACCAAGACGTTCGTTCTCGGCCTCGTCCTGCTGACCGCTGCCTGTTCCACCGCTGCCTGTTCCACCGCGACGGAGCCGCCGCCCGGCCCGGGCCTGTCGAAGGTGCTGTTGATGGGCGACTCCATCGCGGCGGGCGAGGCACTGCCCCTGGCCGAGGCGCTGGACGCCAGCGGCGTCACCTTCGAGTCGATCGCGTCCGACGGCGGCGGGAACGTCGTGGGCCCGTTCTCGCCGGAGAACTGGCGCACGCTGCCGGAGCGGATCGAGTCGGCGCGGCCCGACGTGGTCGTCTACCAGCTCACCACCTACGACTGGGGTAGCCGGGAGGAGCAGCGGGCCGGGTACAGGAGGCTGCTGACCACGGTGACCGGCGTGGGCGCCCGGCTGGTGTTCGTCACGGCGCCGCCGATCAGGCCGGACGACTTCTACCGGCCGCACATGGCCGACCTGGACCGTGCTCCCGCGGTGGCCCGGGAGGTCGCCTCGTCGGGCAAGGCGACCGTGCTCGACGCGAGCGCGGTGTGGGGCGGCACGTACCAGCGGGTGCGGGACGGCAAGGCCGACCGCGGCGCGGACGGCGTGCACACCTGCCCGCAGGGCGCCGCCCGGTTCACCGACTGGCTGCTCCACGAGCTGGCGACGCTGTACCCGGGCTTCACCCCCGCGACAGCGCGGCGGTGGGCCAACACCGGCTGGTCGGCGGACATCCACTTCAGGGGCTGCTGAGCACCCGGAATAGCGCTCCCGGTGGCGCCGTTGCGCTCGACAGGTGGGTTGGTGGCGGAGAGGGGTCGCCCGGTGAGCGGCGAGTTGCGGTTCGAGGTGCTCGGTCCGGTCCGTGCCTGGGTGGGTGACCACGAACTGGCGCTCGGCACCCCGCAACAGCGCGCCATCCTCGGCATCCTGCTCCTGCGCGGCGGCGCCACCGCCACCCTTGACCAGCTGATCAACGGGGTCTGGGGCCCGACCGCGCCGCGCGCCGCCGTCGGCGTCATCCGCTCCTACGTCTCACGGCTGCGGCGGGTGCTGCCCCGGGGCGTCATCGAGTCCGCGGGCGGCGGTTACTCGCTGCGGGCCACGAGTCTCGACCTCACCGAGTTCGCCCGGCACGTCGAGGCGGCCCGCGGCGCCGAGCCGCACGTCGCCGCCCGTGAGCTGCGGGCCGCGCTCCTGCTCTGGCGCGGCACCCCGCTCGCCGGCGTCAACGGCGACTACGCCGAGTTCGAGCGCACGCGCCTCACCCAGGTCCGCCTCGCCGTCGTCGAGGACCTCGCCGCCGCCGACATCGAGTCCGGCCGCCCCGTCGAGGCCGCCGCCGCGCTCGCGGAGGTCATCGCCGAGCAGCCCTTGCGGGAACGACCCCGGGAACTGCTCATGCTCGCCCACTACCGAGCCGGGCGGCAGGCCGACGCGCTCGCCGTGTTCGCCCAGATCCAGCAGTTGCTCGCCGACGAGCTGGGCCTCGACCCCGGACCCGGGCTGCGGGAGGCGCAGCGCCGCATCCTCGCCGCCGATCCCGGGCTCGCGGCCCGCGGCGCCGGCGGTGTCAGCCAGCTGCCGCCCGACCTGCCGGACTTCACCGGCCGTGCCGACGAGATCGCCGCCATCGTCGACACACTCGACCGGGTTCCCGTCGTCGGCATCGAAGGGCTGGCCGGGATCGGCAAGACCGCGCTCGCCGTCCACATCGGACATTCGATGGCCGAGCAGTTCCCGGACGGGCGACTGTTCGTCGACCTGCGCGCCACCCCGGACCCGCTCGCCGCGCTGCTGCGTGCCGTCGGTGTCACCGACCTCCCGGCGGCCGCCGAGCGGCCCGCGCTCTGGCGCGCCCACACCGCGGGGCGCCGCCTGCTGGTCGTGCTCGACAACGCCGATGCGGCCGACCAGCTCGGCGAGCTCATGCCCGCGAGCGGGTCGGCCGTGTTGATCACCGCTCGCCGACTCCTCTACGGCGTCCCCTACGCCCGCTGGCGCACGCTCACCGGACTGCGCCCGGACGAGTCGATGGCGCTGCTCGAACGGATCATCGGGGAGCGGGTGCGCCGTGAGCCCGACCGCGCCCGCGAGCTCGTGGTCACCCTCGCCGGCCTGCCGCAGGTCCTCGCCGCGGTCGGCGCCCGGGTCGCGTCGCGTCCGGAGTGGACGCTCGCCGCGGCCCGGGACCGGCTCGGGCACCTGCCGCCGGAGGCACCCGTGCAGCGCCCGGAGTGCGGCGCGATCCAGGGACCGTACGAGTCCGCGCTGGCCGACCTGTCGCCGGCGCAGGCCAGGGCGTTCCGGCTGCTCGGGGTCGCCGACGGCCCGGACATCTCGCTCGCCGCGGCCGCCGCGGTGCTGGACCGCCCGGTGGGGGAGACCGCCGCGTTGCTCGAGTCGCTGGTGGACGTGCACCTGCTCGAGCTGTCGGACGTGGACCGGTACTACTTCCACGGTCCGGTGCGGGCCTTCGCCCGTGGCCGGGCCGAGCTCGACGACGGTCCAGCCGCGGTGCGGGCCGCGTTGACCCGGCTGGTCCGCTTCTACAGTGGAGTGGCCACGACGGCCTAGGATCATCGTGTGCGTACGTCCATGTCCGTCGGGGTGGACACGACGGATTTCCTGGCCGACCCGATCGGGCCGGCGACCGTCGCGCGGGCCCTCGTGCACCAGCCCGGTGAGGGCAGGCTGCTGTGGGCGGCCTACGCCACGACCCACTGCTTCGACATCCCGGGCCTGAACCCGGACGGCACGTCGCCGTCGCACGGCGGTGGGCTCCCCGCGTTCGACGAGGACGGGCCCGACCTGGTCGTGTGGGGTCCGGCACCGGACTGCCTCGCGCACCGGTACGTGCGGGACATCCCGTCGGCGAGCTCGCGGCGGCTGTGGACGCTCACTCCGCAGCGCCTCGCCCTGCACACCGCGCTCACGCCGCCGCCGCGGGAGGAGGACGTCCCGCAGGCCGGGTTCCTGGCGAAGGCGGCCAGCGGGCTGGCGAAGATCGGCCGCGAGCTGGCGGAGCGGGTCTCCGAGCACCGGCTGCGGTTCGGCGCGAACGTGGCGGACGAGCCGGTTGCGTTGCCGGCGCTGGAGCCGGTGGCCGAGATCCCGCGGTCGCGGATCGTCGGGATCGAGGCGGCGCACCGCGGGTCCGCGCCGGTGCTGCGGTTGCGGCTGGTCGACCGGTCGGGCATCGACTTCCTGGTGGGGATGACCGACCTCGACGAGTGCGAGTACGCCGCCGGCCTGTCGAACGGGGAGCCGTCGTTGCGGCCGGGTGCGCGTGCGGAGTGGGTGGCGAAGCTCGCGGAGAAGTCCCGCATGCTGGCCGAGCGCCTGGTGGGGCCGGGTGAGCAGGTGTTGCTGGCGGGCACGGCGAACCACGGGTACGCGGGGGTGCAGCTGGGGCGGGAGCTGCGGCTGCCGCACGTGCCGATCGGGCGGATGCCGGTCCTGAACGTGCCGACGCCGCGGTGGCCGCGGCCGGCTGCGACGTCGCAGCAGTCGAGCGGCTGGCTGGACGACCCGACGATCGCGTTCTGGGCGCAGGCCGACCGCGCGGACCGGGACGCGGTGGTGCTGGCGGACATGCTGGCGCACACGCGCGGGGTCGCCCGGCTGGTGGTGACGCGTGCCCGGCTGGCGTTGGTCGCGGCGACGAAGCTGCTGGCGACGCCCCCCGACCCGGTGCCGCCGTTGACGACGGTGCTGGAGCTGCCGCCGAGCCGGATCCGCGGGATCGTCGCGGAGTTCGCTGGCCGCAGCCTGCCGCCGAAACCGTTGCTGCGCCTGGACTTCCGGGACGGTTCGACGTTGCGGCTGCGTGACCCGATCGCGGCCCGGCAGGCCGCGGCGCTGTAGTTCCGCGCCTCCGCCGCGACCCGGCGGCCTAGAGAACCTCGGGCTCCGGGTTGCCGACCGCGCGGATGGCCCGGCGGACCGGGACGAAGAACATCAGTACCAGGCCGACGAAGAAGAAAACCACCAGCGAGATGATCGCCGGCCGGTACGAGCCCGTCGCGCCGGCGATGGCCGCGAACAGCAGCGGCCCCATCCACGACGTCGCCCGCTCGCCGATCTCGTAGATCGAGAAGTACTGGGCCTCCTTGCCCGCCGGCACCATCTGGCTGAACAGCGACCGCGACAGCGCGTTCGTCCCACCCAGCACCAGCCCGATCCCGCCGGCGAGCACATAGAACTGCAGCGCCTGCCCGGCCTGCACGAAGTAGGCGTACGCGATCACGACCACCCACACCGTCAGGCTCATCATGATCGTCCGCTTCGCGCCGAACCGCCTGGCCACCAGACCGTGCAGCACCCCGCCGACGAACGCCACGAACTGGACGATGAGGATCGTCGAGATCAGCACCGTGTCGTCGAAGTTCAGTTCCTCCGAGCCGTACTGGGCCGACACGTTCGCGACCGTCGCGATGCCGTCGGTGTAGATCAGGTAGGTGCCCAGGAACGCCAGGGTCAGTGGGTAGGCCCGCGCGAGCCGCACCGTGCCGCGCAGCTCCCGGAACCCGCCGAGGATCACGTTGCCGGTCCCGTGTTCGTGTCCGTGCGCCTTCTGGTGGTCCTTCAGGCGGCGCAGCGGGATGAGCGTGAACGCCGCCCACCAGATCCCGGAGGTCAGGAACGCGATCTGCGCGGCGTTGCCCTCGGACAGCCCCAGCGCGTCCCGGCCCAGGTAGATGATCAGCTGCAGCAGCAGTGCGCAACCGGAACCCAGGTAGCCGAACGCCCATCCGCGGGTCGAGAGCCCGTCGCGTTCGTCGGCGGTCGCGATCTCGGGGATGAACGAGTAGTAGATCACCACCGACGTGCCGTAGCCGATGTTGCCCAGGATGAACAGCACCACCCCGAGCTGCCAGTTCGTGCCGGCCACCAGTGCCATCAGCGCGGTGGCGGTCGCGCCGCCGAACGCGAAGATCGCGAGCATCCGCTTCTTGTGCTGCCCGCGGTCGGCGATGGCGCCCATGAGCGGCACCACGAGTACCTGGATGACCGTCGCCGCGGCCAGCAGGTAGCCCCACAGCGATCCCGCCTGGAAGTGCAGGCCCAGGATGCCGATCTGGCAGTCGACGAGCTTGTTCGTACCGCCGTCGCCGTCGGACGGGCACGGGTTCGGGCCGTTGGTCGCCTTGTCCGCGATGGCCGCATCGGCCGCGACCGCGGTCAGGTACAGGGACCCGAACACGGTGATCACCGAGGTCGGGAACACCGAGTTCGCCCAGTCGTACCAGACCCAGCCGCGTTGTTCCCGCTTGCGGTCCGGGACGCTGGGCAGCGTCTCCTGGCCGTCGTCGACCACGCTCATCGATCCTCCGCGGGAAAACTGGAACTGGCACGCGGACCTTACAACCCGGAAGGTGAACGGTGATCGTCTCGGCCGTGGCCGATGCGAAAGAGTGCCCTGTGACGGATGTTGTGGAGGTGACGGAGACAGGCGGCCCCGCCGCCTGTCTGCCGGATCGGCCTATCGGTTGGCGGAGCCCGCGCCGCGGTTGCGCCTGAGCAGGAACGACGCGAACCCGATCACCGCCACCCCGCCCGCGATCACCAGCCAGGCCGGCAGGTCGGTGCCCGGCGGGTCCGCGGTCTCGTGGGCCCGGGTGGCGACGTCCGGCGCCGACGTCGTGGTCAGGTCGCTGCCGGGCCCGAACGTCTCCGCGTCGGCCGCGACGGGCGGGAACGACGGGTGCACGGGACCCCAGTCGTAGGGTGCCCGTCCCTTCACCTGGCTGGGCGCGATCCTGACCGACCCCGGCACGCTGACCTCCGCGACGACCGGGTCGGGCATGATCACGTCGTGCTGGGAGGCGATGGTCCACCTCCCGTCGTGCGGGAACGTCACCTCCGCCGAGTAGTGCCCGGCCGTCCGCGCCTTGACGCCGGGGAAGTCGACGACCGTGCCGTCCTCGTCGGTGGCCCGCAGCGAGGTCGGGCCGAGGTCGCCGCCCTGGTACGGGTACGAGCCGTGCTGGAGGATCCAGTAGCCGAACGTGTAGGTCACGCTGGACCGGACCGTCGCGGGCGGCGGGTCCAGCAGGGTCTCCTCCCAGTTGCCCGCGCTGGCGGGCGTGGTCATGACCAGTCCGGCGGCGAGCGCGGTCAGGGTGACCACAAGGATTCTTCTCATGTTCCGACTACACCGCCGGAACCTCCTCGGTTCCGGCGGTGTACCAGGTGTAGTTCGGCCGAGGAGAACACGACGGACGAGACCGAGGCGGTAGAGCGGGCACAGGCAGGTGACCGGGACGCGTACGCGTTCCTGGTCGCCCGCCACAGCGCGCTCGCGCACCGGACCGCCTACCTCCTCGGCGCCGGTCACGAGGCCGAGGACGTGACCCAGGAGGCGTTCGTGAAGGCGTACCGCGCCCTCGACACCTTCCGCGCCGGGTCCGCGTTCCGGCCGTGGCTGCTGCGCATCGTGGCCAACGAGGCCCGTAACCTGCACCGGACGTGGCGGCGCCGCTCGTCGCTGGAACTGCGGCTGGCGATCCGACCCGACCAGGCCGACGCGGACCCGTCACCCGAGCAGTCCGCGGTCGCGGCCACCACGAACGCGATCCTGCTGGCCGCGGTCAACGCCATGCCCGACCGCGACCGGCTGGTGCTGACCTGCCGCTACTTCCTGGACCTGTCCGAGTCCGAGACCGCGCAGGTGCTGGCCTGGCCACGCGGCTCGGTCAAGTCACGCCTGTCCCGCGCGCTGGTCAAGCTCCGCCGCGCGCTGCCGTCCGAGCTGGCGGAGGAGGTGGCCCCGTGACCGACGATCTCGAGACCGCCCTCCGCACGCTGGGCACCCACCTCGACGTGCCCGAGACCCCCGACCTGTCCGGCATGTCCGACGCGGTGCTGGCCCGCCTCGACGAGAAGCCGAGCCCGAGATGGCGCCGGGTTGTCGTGGCCGCCGTCGCCGCGGTGGTGGCGCTCGCGACGGCGATGGTCGTGTCCCCGGCGGTCCGCGCCGCCGTCTACGACCTGCTGCGCATCGGCGACGTGGAGATCCACGAGAACGAGCCGGCACCGGTCAGCCCGGCGCCGCCGGTCGAGTTCGGCGAGCACGCGGTCACCCTGGCCGAGGCACGCCGGGAACTGGACTTTCCCCTGCGGCTGCCCAAGGATCTCGGCCTGCCGGCGACCGTCCTGCTCATCGACGGCGCCCGGGTCGTGTCGATGGCGTTCACCACGGCCCACGGCCCGGTCCGCGTCGACGAGTTCGACGGCGGCCTCGACCCCATCTTCACGAAGTTCACCAGGGCCGACGACGTGCACCACGTGACCGTGGCCGGCACGCCGGCCGTGTGGGTCGACCGCCCGCACCCCGTCCTCTACAACGACCGCGACGGCGTCCTGCACGAGGAGAGCGCCCGCATCGCCGGCAGCACGCTGATCTTCGAGAAGGACGGCGTCACCTACCGCGTGGAGGGCGAGCTCACCGAGCGACAGGCGATCGAGATCGCCGAGTCACTGCGCTAGGTTTCGCCCCGCCCACAACCCTCGCGACCGCAACACGTCCCGCAGCACGGCCGGCTTGTCGGTCATCAGCCCGTCCACACCGAGGTCGATCAGCTCGTGCATCTGGTCCGGCTCGTCGATGGTCCACACGTGCACCTCGATACCGCGCCGG
Source organism: Actinophytocola sp. (assembly GCF_035634895.1). Taxonomy (GTDB): domain Bacteria; phylum Actinomycetota; class Actinomycetes; order Mycobacteriales; family Pseudonocardiaceae; genus Actinophytocola. The sequence continues at coordinate 33,696 of NZ_DASQCC010000070.1, forward strand.
CGCGCGGCCGAGACCAGCCGCCTGTCCACCACGGTGAGCCGCCCCTGCCGTGCCGGCACCTGCGCGATCCGCTGATGTCCTCGGCGCCCGGTCACGAACCCCGGCAGCCGGCCCGCCGCCCACAGCCGTGCGATCGCCCGCGTGCCCATCGAGGTCAGCAGCCCCTCACCGGCGTGGCGCCGCACCTGTTCCAGCCGCGCCTCGGAGAACGACGCCACGCACACCCGCCCGAACGCGTTCGTCCGGCGCAGCACCTCGACCAGGGGCTGGATCGCCCGCTCCGCCTTCACGTCGATGTTGAACAACGCGTCCGGCAGCTCCTCCAGCACGTCCTCCAGCCGGCTCACCGGCTCCCGGCCACCGATCTTCGCGGTACGCACGACCCGCCACGGCGACCGGGCGACCACGCCCACCCGGTCGGTCGTCCGGTCCAGGACCCGGTCGTGCTGCACGACGACCACACCGTCCGACGTGGCGTGGACGTCGGTCTCCACGTAGTGATAGCCCTCGGCCACCGCGCGCCGGAACGCCGAGAGGGAGTTCTCCATCCCCGCCAGGTCCCCGTGGTGCCAGCCGCGGTGCACGAACGCCCTCGGGTACGGCCCGCTGAGAAACGCGTGGTCATGCACACTGTCCAGTGTGAACCAACGGCGTGGCTCGTGGGTGGCTGGCCAGTTGCCGGATAGCGTCGCAGACATGAGGTTCGTGCGGTGATCACTCCAGAAAGGGTTAGGACCGTCCGCCACTGTGGATGGTGCGGCCAGCAGCTGACAGCGGCCGGCGGTTCGGCAGGCGACACCGGCGGCAGGACCGCCAAGGTCGGCAGGCCCCGCCGCTACTGCTCCCAGTCCTGCCGCCAGCGCGCCTACGAGCGCCGCTCGGCCGTGCAACGCGGCGGCTTACCCGAGGACGCCGTCGTGCTGTCCGCCGCGGAGCTCGCCGACCTGCAGGATCGCCTGTTCCAGCTGCGCTGCGCCGCCGAGGACGTGGTCACCGCGGCCGACGACGGCGCCGGTCCCGGGGAGCTCAAGTCCCTCGCCGCCGCGGTGGTCGAGAATGCCCATGGGCTGGAGCGGCTGCGCTGAGGCCGCTCGTTCGACTACCCTTCGTGCGCAATCGCAGACAGACGACCCCAAGGGCACTCCGAATGGACATCGACGGCACCTCAATGAGTGAGGTGCTGGACGCGGCGGACATGGCGTTCGCGGTCACCGACCAGCGCTGCCAGATCCGCTGGGTGAACCGTGTCATGGCTGAGCTGCTGGAACTCGACCCCACCCAGTGCACCGGCCGATCCCTGCCCGCCCTGCTCGCGGGCGCGCCGGAAGGCCCGCACGCCGGACTCGTGCTGTCCGTGCGCGCGGGGGAGGGCCGGCACCGCTGGCTCGAGGTCCGCTGTGACACGCTCGACGACGGCTACCTCTATCGAGTGATGGACGTCACACGATGGCAGGAACAGAGCGTCGACCCGGCCGAACGGGACGAGTGGCAGAAGGCACTCATCCGCATGGCCGACGAGGACCCGCTCACCGGCCTGCTCAACCGCCGCGCCCTCACCAGGGAGCTGGAACGCCACCTCGCGCTCGGCCGCGAGGGCGCGCTGCTCCTGTTGGACCTGGACAACTTCAAGGACATCAACGACCTGCGCGGCCACCCGGCCGGCGACCGGGTCATGTGCACGCTCGCCAACGTGCTGCGCGACCGCCTCGGCAGCGTCGACGGCAGCGGCCACGTCCTGGGCCGCCTCGGCGGCGACGAGTTCGCCATAGTCCTGCGCGACGCCGACGAGGCCACCGCGGTCCGCATCGCCGACCGGCTCCGCAACGCCGTCGCCAACATCCCGCTCACCGGCGGCGTCGGCACCACCCAGATCACCATCAGCGCCGGCGTCGCCCGCTTCGGCACCGGCGAGGGCTGGCAGGCCGTCCTCGCCAACGCCGACCTCGCGCTGTACGCGTCCAAGGACGCCGGCCGCAACCGCGTCACCGTCTACGAGCAGGGCCACTACGCCGACACCGCCATGCGCGTGACCGTGCTCGACCGCCTGCGCAACGCGCTCGCCAACGGCGGCCTGGAACTGCACGCCATGCCGATGGTCAAGCTCGGCAGCAACCGCGTCGTCGGCCACGAACTGCTGCTGCGCATGGAGGACGGCCACGAACCGCGGCTGGGACCGGGGGAGTTCCTGCCCGCCGCCGAACGCAGCGGCCTCGTGCTGGAGATCGACCGCTGGGTCGCCGGCATCGCCATCGACGCGCTCGTCGCCCACCCCTACCCGGGCCTGCGGTTCAACGTCAACGTCTCCGGCCGCACCCTCGAGGACGAGGACTTCGGCGACTACGTGCTCGACCGCATCGCCGCCGCCGGCGTCGCCCCCGGCCGGCTCGGGTTCGAGATCACCGAGACCGCCGCGGTCACCAACCTCACCGCGGCCCGCATGCTCGCCCAGCAGCTGCGAGCCAGCGGCTGCCGCATCTCCCTGGACGACTTCGGCGCCGGCTTCGGCTCGTTCGTACACCTCAAGCAGCTCCCGATCACCGGGGTGAAGATCGACGGCGAGTTCGTCCGCGCCATCGACTACGGCAGCCGCGACACCGTGCTCGTACAGGGAATCGTGGACATCGCCCGCGGGCTCGGCGTGTCCGTGGTCGCCGAGTGGGTCGAACGCGCCACCCAGGTCGACGCGCTCAAACGGCTCGGTGTCCGGGTCGCACAGGGCTTCCACCTCGGCAAGCCGGAACCGCTGCGTGAGCTGCTCGCCCGCCCACACGGCACCTGGATGCGCCGGCCCCGGCTGATCGGCAACGTCGAGGTCGACGACGAGCTGAACGGAGTGGAGCTCGGACAGGTCCCCGAGAACACCCCCTGAAAAGCACTACTCAACCACTGCTCAAGTGGCGCCGGGTACACATGAAGACACGACCTGTCAGGGTCGGTGGATACCCTTTTTTTGGGCGGTGGTGCACCATGTCCGGTTCGAATCCTTCGGCGGAGATCAGCGGACTGCAGATCTGCATCGTCAACACCGACGCCCAGATCGACGCGGCGCTGGACAACGGGGACCGGCGCGCGTTCCGGGTGTGGTGCCTGCGTAGGCAGTCTCTGATCGCCAGGGTGGAACGAGTGCTCGTCGAGGCCGCGACCGCCCAGGCCGCGTGACGTCTCCTCGGTCTCCTCGGACCCCGGTTATAACGTCACGTGACGTTTTAGTGCCGGGGTCAGGGGAGCGGCGGGGGAGCGCGCCATCCGTCTCAGAAGAACGTCCGCCGTGGCCTGGTCAGCGGGCAGAAACGCCTCCAGCACCAGCTCGGCCAGCGTGACGTCGGTGGCCGTCGCGAACGACGTCAACGTGGTGATCAGCCGGAGCTCACCGTCGGCCGACGCCAGCCGCATCGGCACCGCGAACCCGAGATGATCCGGCCCGGCCGGCGCCGCCGGCACGTACCCGGCCAGCTCATCGACGAACTCGTCCAGGCGTGGGTCCGGACTGCGCCGCGCCCTGGCACGCATGTTGTCGATGACATGACGGCCCCACTCGGCCATGTTCGCCACGCGGGGCGCGAGCCCGTCGGGGTGCAGCATGAGACGGATCAGGTTGACCGGCGGTTCGAGCAGCGCCGGTGAGACGTCCTCGGTGAACAGGTCGGTGGCGTCGTTGACGGCCACCACACGGCCGTACGGTGCGACGATGATCGCCGGGTACGGCAGATGGCCGTGCAGGATCTGTTCCAGGGCCCTCCGGACGGGCTCCAGGCCCGCCTCGTCGAATCCCGATTCGGTGAACACGGGCGCGTAGCCGGCCGCGGCGAGCAGGTCGTTGCGTTCCCGCAGCGAGAGCCCCAGGGACTCGGCGAGCCGGACCACGATCTCGCGTCCCGGCCGGGAACGGCCGCTCTCGATGAAGCTGACATGACGTTGCGTCGTACCGGCCAGCGAAGCCAGCTCCAGCTGACTGACACGACGGACCCGCCGCCAACGCCGTACCTCGGCGCCCACGGCGGTCTGCTCGATGGTGCTCACGCACGAGTTGTACCGGGCACCACCGACATCGAAGCGTTTTCCCGACCCCTGGCCATGTTCCGGTGTCAGCGGCGCACCCGATAGCGCAGGTGCAGCACCCGGTCGCCCTGAATCACCATGTCAGGTCCGTCCAACAGGTGCTGCGCGTCGACCGACCCGAAGTAGCGCTTGCCGGACCCGAACACCACGGGAACGACGTCCATGCGCACCTCGTCGACCAGCCCCGCGGCAAACACCTGGCCACCGACCTCGCCGGCGGCGACCTCGACCACGCGGCCACCCGCCAGTTCCTGTGCCTTGGCCACGGCCGCCTCGACGCCGTCGACGAAGTGGAACGGCGCCTCGGGGTTCCAGCCCTCGGGCGGCGGCCGGTGCGTCACGACGACCACGTGGTCGATCCCGCTCGGAGGCTTCCCGTCCCAGCCGTCGGTCAGGTCGAAGACGTGGCGACCGACGACTGTCACCCCGATCTGGTCCCAGTACGCCCGGGTGTGGTCGTAGGACGCCTGCGACACCCGCACCTCGCCGCTCTCGTCCAACGGGACGTCACCGCCTGTCAGCCAGTCGAACAGCGGTCCGGGCTGGTCGTTCTCGTCCGCGACGAAGCCGTCCACCGACACCGAGCTGTACATGACCACCGTGCCCACGGGGTTCTCCTCTGCTTTGGGGCCCCAAAGCTAGCGGCTCGTGAGCTGTCGCTCTTGTAGGAAATCAATCGGCCGGCAGCGGCCAGCCGTCCAGCACGTGGCCGGGATGTTCGCGCAGGAACCGCCGCCGGATCTCGATGTACCGGGTCGGTGTGAGCCCGGTGAACGCCCGGAACTCGTGGCCGAAGTGGGCCTGGTCGAAGTAGCCCGCCCTACCGGCGAGGTCGCCCCAGTCGACCGGGCCGGCGGGGTTGATCGCCAAGACGGTGGCGGCGAAGCGATGGGTGCGGGCCAGCCGCTTGGGCGTGACGCCGACGAGTTCCTTGAACCGCCGTGCCAGATGAGTGGTGCTGACACCGGCCGCCACGCTCAGGTCGCCGATCGCGACCGCCCCGCGGGTCGCCGCGATGACGCTGCTCATGTGGCGGACCAGCCCCAGGCCGGCGGTCTCGCACAGCCGTCGCATCAGCTCCGCCTCGAGCAGCGTCAGCATCTCGTGCGGTCCGTCCGCCGTGGCCAACCGGTCCCGCAGCCGCGCGGTGGCGGACCGGCCCCACACCTGCTCTATTGTCACCGGCCGGTCACACAGCTCGACAGCGGGCATCGGCAGGAACGGCGCCAGCCCCCACGGCTTGACGTGCACGCCGACGGACCGGGTCCGGGGTGGGTAGCCGAACTCGACGGCACGGCGGGGCGTGGTGACCATGCAGCCGTCGGCGTACTCGGCCGTCTCGATGTCGGTGCCGGCGCGGATTCGGAACGGCGCGCCCAGGTTGACGATGAGCAACGCTCCAGGCATCGGCGGCAGCGTCAGCCGGGCGTACGGCGACGCACCCTCCAGGTAGTAGAGGTCGTCGATCAGCCCGTCCAGGGGCGGTCGCGGCACTCTCGACACGTACTTCACGCGCACAGCATCGTCGACGCGACCAGGTGGTGCATCCGCCATCCCCTAAGTTCGATAATCGACATTATGTTAAGTAAATCGTTCGAGAGGTCCCCTCACCCGGCGAGCACCGCCAGATAGTGCGGGTTGGTCATGATGCCGACGACGTTGCCGAACGGGTCGACGACCGACGCGGTGACGAAGCCGTCGCCGCGTGGCGTGATGCCCTGCAACTCCTTGGCACCCAAGGAGATCAGCCGCGCGAGCGACCCCGCCAGGTCGTCCACGTGCCAGTTCATGATGACGCCGGCGGGACCGGTGCCGTGTGGCGCGAACCGGCTGTCGATGATCCCCAGCTCTGCCTGGTAGTCCCCGATCCGGTACTCGACGTACGCCGGTCCGCCGTCGAACTCGCGGCGGAAGTACGGCTCGACGCCCAGGACCTCGGTGTACCAGGCCTCGGCGGCGGTCATGTCGTCGGCGAAGTAGTTGATCGTGGCGAACCCACGGAACATGTCGTTGATCCCTTCTGTCTGGTCTGTTGGGCACCACTCTCCCTGTCAAAGTGCGCACCGAATGAGCACTTTTACGGCCACAATCAGACTCATGCGTGCCGATCGACTCGTGGCCACCCTCCTGCTGATGCAGGCCCGTGGCCGGGTGACCGCCGCCGAGGTCGCCGGGGAGCTGGAGGTCTCGGTCGCGACCGCGCGCCGTGACCTCGAAGCGCTCTCCGCCGCGGGCATCCCGGTGTACCCGCAGCCGGGCCGGGGCGGGGGTTGGTCCCTGGTCGGTGGTGCGCGCACCGACCTGTCCGGGTTGTCCGCCAGCGAGGCGCAGGCGTTGTTCCTGCTGGTCGGCCCGGCCGCCGCGGTCGCTCCCGAGGCGAAGGTCGCGCTTCGTAAGCTGGTCCGCGCCCTCCCCGACACCTTCCGCGCGGACGCCGAGGCGGCCGCAGGCGCCGTGGTGATCGACCCCGCGCGCTGGGGTGAGCGGGTCAAGGAACGGTCGGCCGTCGTCGAGTTGCTGCAGCACGCGGTGGTGCGGCGCCAGAAGGTGCGGTTCGGCTACGCGAGCCGGGGTCGGGACCGGGCCGAACGGCTCGTCGAACCGTGGGGGCTCGTGGACAAGGACGACGTCTGGTATCTGGTCGCCGGCACCGAACGCGGGCAGCGCACGTTCCGGGTCGACCGTATTGGCGACGCGGAACTGACGGAGGGGACGTTCGAGCGGCCGGCCGGGTTCGACCTGTCGGCGGCGTGGGACCGGGTGGTCACGGAGGTCGAGGAACACCGGTCGGGGGTGGCCGCGACCGTGCTGGTGGCCGCCCGGTTCGTGCCCGTGTTGCGGGACCAGTTCGGGCGGCACTGCGTGGTCGTCGGCACTCTCGACGACGGTCGGGTGCGGGTCCGGTTGTCCGCGCCCACTCCCCTCATGGTCGCCCAGCCGTTGGCCGGGTGGGGTGCGTTGCTCGACGTGGAGGGTCCGCCCGAGGTCCACGCGGAGCTGGCCCGGCTGGGTGCGGAACTGGTCGGCCGCTATGCGCGGACGGGTAGCTCGCCCACGTCGTAGTGGTACAGCCAGCCGGTGGCCTTCTCGTAGAAGTGCTTGAGCCCGAAGGACATCACGGCGTCGGTCACGCGGCGGCGCACGGGTCCGGCGGCCTTCTTGCGTGCGCGGTTGTCGTGCCCAGCCTTGAGCATCTTGCCGATGCGGTCCCGGCGGGCCGCGTCGTACGCGGCGAGCGCGGGGTCGGTGGCGAGCCGCTGTGCCAGCACGACGGTGTCCTCGATGGCCATGGACGCGCCCTGGCCGGCGCCGACGGGGTGTGCGGCGTCGCCGACGAGCACGATCCGGTCGTTGTGCCAGGTGGGCACGAGCGCGAGGACGTGGTCGCGGGTCGGTCGCTGCGGGATGGCGGCGTTGTCGAGGATCGTCAGCGCCTGCTTGTCCTGGCGGTACCGGTCCCGCAGTACGCCCAGGTCGATGGGTGTGTCGGGGTCGGGTTCGAGTACCTGCGCGGCCCACCAGGTGGTGCCGCCGGCGTCGAGGTGGGCGAACGCTCCCCCGCGTCCCATGATCATGTTGAACGCGCCGGGTGGGGTCGGGGTGGTGCTGGTGCCGAAGACGGTGAGGATGCCGGCGAACTCCGGGCGTGGGGCGTCGGCGTCCAGGATCGTTCGGACGGTCGACCAGAGGCCGTCGGCGCCAACCAGCAGGTCCGAGTCGACCGTATTGCCGCTGGCGAGGGTGACGCGGACGCCGTCGCCAGCCGGCGTGGCGTCGGTGACCCGCTCCCCCGTGACCAGCCGTACGCCGGCGGCCGCGGCGGCCTCGCGGAGGGTGGCGACGAGGTCGGCGCGGCGAATGGTGATGCTGTGTCGTGGGTCGGTCGACCGGCGACCGCGTGGGTTCTCCCCCAGCAGTTTCCCGCCGCCGGCCCACATCCGCTGGACCGCCACGTCGACGCCGTGGGCCCGTACCGCGTCCTCGAGCCCGGCGGCGTCGAGTGCCCGCAGCCCGTTGCTGGCGAGGCTGATGAACCCACCGATGTCACCGGCGGCGTCCGGGTAGGTCTCGTACACGGTGACGTCGGCGCCGATGCGGCGTAACGCGATGGCGCTCACCGTTCCGGCCACCCCTCCCCCGGCTACTGTGACCTGCATGTTCTCCTCCTGAACGTTAATTCGGTGAATACTGATTCGGTGAAATCGAGTTCAGTATGATGTGGCGGGCGAGATCGTGTCAACCAGGGAGGCGAGCGTGGGCGTGCGGAAGGCGAAGGCGGCCGAGACCCAGCAGGCGTTGAAGGACGCCGCGCGCCGGCTGTTCGCCGACCGCGGCTACCTGAACACGAAGATCACCGACATCACGGCGGAGGCCGGCCGGGCGACCGGCTCGTTCTACGACCACTTCCCCAGCAAGGAGGCCCTGCTCCGGGCGTTGATGCAGGACATCGAGGACAGCGCCGACGAGGTGGCGGCGGGCTGGGAGCATCCGGCCGACCACGACCTGACCGACCGTTCCCAGCTGCGGGACCACGTCGCGGTGGGGTGGCGGATGTTCCGCGAGCACCTGCCGGTCGTGGTGGCGCAGACGCAGGCGATGATCGCCGAGGACCCTGGCCGTGGCCGGGCGTGGCAGGCGCTGACCGAGCAGACCGTGGAGTTCCGCGACCACCTGGAGTACCTGCGCGACCGGGGCGACCCGGTGCCGGGTGATCCGACGCTCGTGGCCGCGGCGATCGGCGCGATGATGGGCAACCTCGGGTATGCCCTGCTGACGACCGAGAACGCGCCCTACGGCGACGAGGAGATCGTGGACACGATCACGTCACTGCTGCTGAACGGTCTCGCCGGCCCGGCCGAGCGGGCCTGACGGTCAGGAGATGAGCGCGCGCAGGGCGGACCGCAGCTGGCGGGCGGTCTGCGGATCCAGCGGCGACAGGAACTCGCGCTCGGCCTCGTCGTGCGCCGCGGCCGCCTTCTCCAGCAGGAGCTGACCGGTCGGGGTCAGCTCGACCACGTTGCGCCGCCGGTCCTCGGGTTGCGGGTGGCGGGACACGAGGCCCTTCCCCTCGAGGGTGTCGAGGAGAGCGACCATCGTCGTGCGGTCGACGTCGAGTCGTTTCGCGGCCTGCTGCTGCGACTCCGGCTCGCGGCCGGCGAGCATGACCAGCACGGCGAGCTCGCGCCCGTTGACGTTGTAGGGCTCCAGTGCCCGCGTGCTCAGCTCGTTCATGCGGAGCTGGGCGTGCTTGAGCAGGTAGCCGAGCCGCATGGTCACTTCCGGGCCCGGCCCGTCGTCCCTGGACATGCCACCGATCCTATCGCTACGCTGATTGTCAGTAGTACTGATGATCAGTCATACGACAGGAGTGGGAATGATCCTGGTAACCGGAGGGCTCGGCTTCATCGGCCGGCACACCGTGCGTGCCCTGCTGGACCTTGGCGAGTCATGTGTGTTGGTTCAGCGCCGCGCGCCCGAGGTGCCGGCCGACCTGGCCGGCGAGCAGGTCGTGGTGGAGCAGGCGGACATCATCGATCCGGCGGCCCTGCTGGCCGTCGGCGAGCGACACAAGATCACCGGCATCGTGCATCTGGCGGGTTCGGTGCCCTGGCCACCCGACGCGTACGAGCCCGTCGACGGCGCCAGGAAGGCGATCGGCAGCCTGCTCAACATCGTCCAGGCCGCCACGGAGTGGGGTGTGTCGCGGGTGGGGGTCGCGAGCACGATCGGCGTGTACGGCGGCGTCGCGGAGGAGGGCCCGCTGCACGAGGACATGCCGCTGCCGATGACCTCTGGGCACGTCATCCCGGCGTTCAAGAAGATCGGCGAGCTGCTCACCGACCACCTCGCCGCCACGACGGACGTCGAGCTGGTCAACTACCGCATCGGCGCCATCTGGGGCCCGCACGGGCACCCCGTCGACCGGTTCTTCGCCGCGCCGTCCCTGGTGCGTGCCGCCGCGTACGGCACCGAGCCCGACCTCGCGTCCCTGTACGCCCCCGCGCACGCCGACGACGCGATCGACCTGTGCTACGCGAAGGACTGCGGCCGCGCGATCGCGCTGCTCCAGCTCGCGGACTCGCTCGACCACCGCACGTACAACGTCTCCGCGGGCCGGACGACCACCAACGCGGAGATCATCGCCGCGATCAGGAAGGTCGTGCCGGACGCCCGTGTCGACCTGCCGACCGGCGGATCGGGCCAGCGACTGTGGCTCGACACCACCCGCCTTCGGGAGGACACGGGCTTCCGGCCCGCCTACGACACCGAACGCGCGGTCAGCGACTACCTCGACTGGCTGCGCGCGGCCTGAGCGCCGACCGACGCGAGCCGTCGCCACGCGAGCACGACCATGACGGCGACCAGAGCGAACGCGACCCAGAACGGCACGAGCAGCCCGAACCGCGCGGCGAGGAACCCACCCAGTAACGCGCCGAGCGCGGACCCGGTGACCGAGGCGAGCTGGTAGACACTGCCGACCCGGCCGAGCAGGTCCGTCGGCGTGGCGCGCTGGCGGGCGGTGGTGGCGACCGCACCCCACACGAGGGCGTGCACGCCGAACACGGCCATCGTCGCGCCGGCCACCCACGGGTCGCTGGTGGTCGCCGGCGCGAGGTAGGTCAGTGCCTCGACGACGAGCCCGGCCCGCAGCAGCGTGGTCTGCCCGAGGTGAGTCTCGAGTCGGGCGTATGTCCACGCGCCGACCAGCCCGCCGACCGCGCCGGCGGCGACGAACAAGCCGTACCCGGTGTCGGTGAGGCCGAGGTGCTGCTTGCCGTACAGCACCCAGATCGCGAACGCCCCGCCGCCGGCGAGGTTCATCACGAAGATGCAGGTGGCGAGGACCCGCAGGCCCTGATGCCGCCACAGCCAGCGCACCCCGGCACGGACGTCGGCCGCCAGCGTGCCGCGCGGCCGTGCCGGGTGGGCGCGGGCCGGGACGCGGAGCACGACGAGTGCGGCCACGCCGCAGGCGACCGCGTGCAGCCCGAACGGCAGCGCGGCGCCGGCGGCGAACAGCACCGCGCCCAGCGGTACGCGGTGTCGGCGAGGGTCTCGATCGCGCCCATCAGGAAGGAGACCAGGTAGAGCAGCCAGATCGACGGCACGCCAGCGGCGACCACGACCGTGAGGCAGGTGAGTACCGCGACACGGGCGGCGTTGGCGGCGACGACCAGGGTGCGGCGAGGCAACCGGTCGACCAGTGCGCCGCTGGTCAGGGCGAACAGCAGCCACGGCAGCTGCTGGGCGAACGCGGCCGCGGCGACGGCGACCGGGCTGCTGGTGAGCGTGGCGAGGAGCAGGGGCCCCGCGGCGAGGACCACGCCGTCCCCGAGGTTGCTGCTGGCGGCGGTCAGCCAGAGGCGGATGAAGGCAGGGCTGAGCACTCGACCGGGTCGAGGCATGACGAAACTCCCGGAGATATGTAGACATGGCGATATGTCGACGGACGGGTCCGTCTCACCGGGAGTGGAGCTGGGAAGTGGTCAGCGATCCCGCGAGGCGGACGGGCCGACCGAGGTCCTGCTGCGCGTCACGTCATCGCCTCTCGTCGCCGGGAAGTTGATCAACCAGGAAACGATAGCGCAGGTAGCGACGGCTGTCATATGGATTTGAAATGGAGCGCGCTCCAGGTCGTAGCGTCGGTGCCATGACCACTCCACAGCACAAGATCGGTTCGGGGTTCGGCGCCACCAGCACGGCCGCCGAGGTCCTGACCGGCATCGACCTGACCGGGAAGCTCGCGCTCGTGACCGGTGGCTACTCCGGGCTCGGCCTGGAGACCACGCGGGCGCTGACCGAGGCGGGCGCACACGTCGTGGTCCCGGCCAGGCGCCGCTCGACCGCGGTCTCGGCGCTCGACGGCATGACCGGTGTCGAGGTGGACGAGCTGGACCTCGCCGACCTCGACAGCGTGCGCGGGTTCGCCGACCGGTTCGTCGCCTCGGGCCGTCGCATCGACCTGTTCATCGGCAGCGCCGGCATCATGGCCGCCCCGGAGACCCGCGTCGGTCCCGGGTGGGAGGCGCAGTTCGCCACCAACCACCTCGGTCACTTCGCGCTGGTCAACCGGCTGTGGCCGGCCATCGCGGACGGGGCGCGGGTGGTGAGCGTGTCCTCCCGCGGCCACCACTTCTCCGGCATCCGCTGGGACGACCTGCAGTTCGAGCACGGCTACGACAAGTGGCTCGCCTACGGGCAGGCCAAGACCGCGAACGTCCTGTTCGCCGTGCACCTCGATGCCCTGGCCCGCGACCGGGTCCGCGCGTTCGCCTTGCACCCGGGGCGGATCCTCACCCCGCTGCTACGGCACATCGACGAGCAGGAGATGCGCGACCGCGGCATGATCGACGCCGACGGCAACATCGTCGGCGACTGGAAGAACGTCGAACAGGGCGCCGCGACCCAGGTATGGGCGGCGACGTCACCACAGCTCGACGGCATGGGCGGCGTCTACCTCGAGGACTGCGACATCGCGGACCCAGCCCCACCCACCCAGACGACCCCGGCCAACATCTCGGTCTCGCTGGGCGTCCGCGACTACGCCATCGACCCGGCCGAGGCCACCCGCCTCTGGCACCTCTCCGCCACCCTGACCGGCGAAAACGCCTTCGCCTAACCCCGCCGCGAGTCCCGCGTTCAAACCTAGCGAGTCTCGCGTTCGGACATAGTGAGTCCCGCGTTCGCGCACACCGAACCGCGGTTTCGTGCAGGTCTGGCGTGCAGGGCTGGTCGTCGTCGGCACCACGGTGCTGATGCGGGTCTTCGACGGCCGGCCCAGCGCGGGCATGGCGCTGGCGACCTCCGGTTCGTCGGCCGGATTGTCGGCCGGCGACTGGATCTCGGTGTGCACCAAACCGCGGTTCGGTATGTCTGAACGCGGGACTCGCGGTGTTTGAACGCGGGACTCGCTGTGTTCTGGTGCGGGACTCGCGACGGGTTAGCCGTGCCAGTGGTGCCAGAGGGCGGCGTACTCGCCGTTCTGGGCTACCAGGGTGTCGTGGGTGCCGAGTTCGGTGATGCGGCCGTCGGCCATGACGGCTACGCGGTCGGCGTAGTGGGCGGTGTGCAGGCGGTGGGCGATCGCGATGACCGTGCGGCCTGCGAGGACCGCGGCCAGCGCGCGTTCCGCGTGGCGGGCCGTGGCCGGGTCGAGCAGCGCGGTCGCCTCGTCGAGGATGACCGTGTGTGGGTCGGCCAGTACCACCCGGGCCAGGGCGAGCTGCTGGGCCTGCGGCGCGTCGAGCGTGCGGGCGTTGGCGCCGAGCGACGTGTCCAGGCCGTCCGGCAGCTCCCGCACCCACGTCGCGTCCACGGCCGCGAGCGCCGCGAGCATCCGCTCGTCGTCCGCGTCCGGGGCCGCGATCGCCAGGTTGTCCCGCACGGTGCCGATGAAGACGTGGTGCTCCTGGGTCACCAGCACGATCCGCCGCCGCAACTCCTCCGGCGGCAGCAACGCCACGGGTGCGCCGCCGACCGTGATGTCACCCGCCCTCGGCACGTCCACGCCCGCGAGCAGCCGGCCGAGCGTGGACTTACCCGCGCCGGACGGGCCGACGATCGCCAGCCGCTCCCCCGGCCTCACCGACAGGTCCACACCGTGCAGCACGTCCCGCTCGCCGGTGTAGGCGTACCGGACGCCGGTGGCCTCGAGCCGGTCGTCGTCGGGGGCGGCGTCGCCGACCGGCGCCGGCTCGACGTCGCCGACGCCCGTGACCCTGGCCAGCGACGCCCCGCTGCGCTGCACCTGCTCCATCCACATGAGCACCTGGTTGACGGGGTTGATCAGCTGCATCGCGTACAGGGCGGCCGAGATCACCGCGCCGAGGCTGACCAGGTCGTTGACGTACAGCACACCGCCGGCCAGCAGCACGGAGACCATGCCGCTGATGCTGGTGATGTCGATCCACGGGAACAGCACACACCGCAGGTAGAGGGTCCGCAGCTTGGTCAGGAAACCCGCGCCGACCCGGGCGTCCGCGTCGGCGACCCGGCGGTCCCGCAGGTCGAACGCCTCGATCGTGCGGGCGCCGTCCACGGTCGCGGCAATCGACTCGGACAGGTCGGACCCCGCCGCGCCCTCGGCGAGGTACGCGGTCCTGGCCCGCTTCAGGTACCAGCGGCCGGCCCACCACAGCCCCGACATGCCGACCAGCACACACAGGGCGAGCGGCGGGCTGACCAGCAGCACCGCGCCGACGATCAGCACCGACTGCAACGTGCCCATGAACACCTCGGGCACCGCGTCCCGCAACGCACTGCCGACCGTGGCGACGTCGGCGGTCGTGCGCGACATCAGGTCACCCGTACCGGCACGCTCGACCACCGAGGTCGGCAGCGCGAGCGTGCGGTCGACGAACTCCTCCCGCAGCCGGGCCAGGGACCGCTCGGCGAACCGGTGGGCGAAGTAGCGGGCGTACCGGGTCGTCACCATGTGCGCCACGGCGAACGCCACGATCGCCACCGCCAGCAGGTCCACCGTCGACAGGTCAGGTGTACCGGACTCGACGTGGTTGACGATGCCGCCGATGAGCCACGGCGCACCCAGCCCGGCCAGCGACGCCAGACACGTGCTCACCATGACCAGCACCGCCGCACCCGGATCGGCCCGGACGATCTCCCACGCGGCACGCCGCACCCCGGTCGCGTCGGCGACCGGCAGCTGCCACCCCTCCACCCGCTCGGTCGTCTGCTCAGTCATGATGTCCGCTCCGCGAGCTCCGAGTCGTGGACACGCTCTTCCTCACTCCCCCGGAACACCAGCGCCCGGTATCCGGGCCGGGTCGCGAGCAGGTCGGCGTGGCTGCCGGTGGCCACCACCCGGCCGTCGACCAGATGCGCGACCCGGTCCGCGCGGTCCAGCAACAGCGGCGACGTGCCGACCACCACCGTCGTACGGCCACGCCGGGCCTCGGCAAGCCGGGCGGCGATGACCGACTCGGTGTGCGCGTCGACCGCGGAGGTCGGCTCGACGAGCAGCAGGACCTCCGGGTCCGCCAGCAACGCGCGGACCAACCGCAGCCGCTGGCGCTGCCCGCCGGACACCGACCGGCCCTGCGCCTCCAGGAACGAGTCGACCCCGGCCGGCAGCGCGGCCACGACGTCCTCGGCCATCGCCACGTTGATCGCCGCCCGCACGTCCGCGTCGTCGTGGTCGCGGGTCGACACGGCCTCCCGCAGCGTCCCGGCGAACAGGTAGGCGTCGTTGTCCGCGACCAGGATCCGCGCCCGCACCTCCGCCAGCGGCATCTCCGACACCGGCGCCCCGCCCCAGGTCACCGTCGAGTCGGTGTACCGGCCGAGCCGGTCGACCAGGTCGGTGGCCTCCGCCGGCACGGCCGCCGCCACCGCAAGCAGCTCACCGCGCCGCACGGACAACCCGGTGTCCGGGTCGTGCAGCTCCGCCGGCCCCGGCGGGGCCGGCACGGTCGGCCTGTCCGTGACCGCGGGCGTCAGGTTGAGCACGGTCGTGACCCGCCGGGCCGCGACGATCCCGCGGCTGATGTCCTGCGCGGCCTCGATCAGGAAGTGCACCGGGGTGGTCAGGACCGCGACGTACCCGTACACGGCGACCATCTCGCCGACGGTGATCTCGCCCGCCGCGGTCATCCGCGCGGCGAGCCAGGTGACGGCGGCGAGGAACAGGCTGGGCATCCCGACCCCGACGCCCTCGATCCAGCTGGCCACCGCGCCCACCCGGTAGCCCTCGGCCCGCAGGCGCTGGGAGCCGCGCCGGTAGCGCTCGGCGAACATGTCCTTGCCGCCGATCCCGCACAGCACCCGCAGCCCGGCCACGATGTCCCCGGCGCGCGAGGTCAGCGTGCCCTGGTGTTCGCGGTAGGTGGTCTCGGTGCGGCGCAGCCGGTTGAGCAGCGGCCCCACCGAGACCACGAGCAGCGGCACCC
>NZ_DASQCC010000071.1:0-8384 GCF_035634895.1 Actinophytocola sp.
GCGTCCGCGGCGGCGACGACGTCGGCGTCGTCGTCGACGATCATCGCGTCCTTGCCGCCGAGCTCCATGAGCACCGGCACCAGGTTCTCCGCGCAGGCGGCCATGACCTTCTTGCCGGTGGGGGCCGACCCGGTGAAGGCGAGCTTGTCCACGCCCGCACGGCACAGTGCGGCCCCCGTCTCGCCGTAGCCGGTGACCACCTGGAAGGTGTCGGTGACGTCCGGAACGGCGGCCCGCCATGCGGCGGCCAGCCAGGCGCCGACGGCAGGGGTGTACTCCGAGGGCTTGAAGACGACGGCGTTCCCCGCGGCCAGCGCGTAGCCGATCGAGCCCATCGGCGTGAACACCGGGTAGTTCCACGGGCCGATCACGCCGATCACGCCGAGGGGCTGGAACTCCACCGATGCGGCCTGGTTCGCCATCAGCAGCCCGGCCGAGCGGCGCTTGCGGCCGAGCACCTTGGCCGCGTGCTTCGCGGCCCACGCGGTGTGGTCGATGGCCAGCACGATCTCGAGCATCGCGTCGGCGTGCGGCTTGCCCGTCTCGGCGTGCACGACCTCGGCGAGCTGCGCGGACCGGCGGGTGATCACGCCCTTCCAGCGCTGGAGGCGTTCGGCGCGCCCGGAGAAGCCGAGGCCCGCCCACCACCGCGCCGCGTCCCGCGCCCGCGTCACGGCGGCGCCCACCTCGTCGGCGGTGTTGACCGGGTACGTGCCGACGACCTCGTCCGTCGCCGGGCTCAGCGAGTCGAAGGTCTCCTGCTTCGCGTCTACGGCGGTCATGTTGGGGCCTCCCTAACGTTCCGTCGCTCACGCTACCCGCCGGTAGGGTGGCCGCGCGATAGCCTGGCGCGGTGCAGATCGTTCACTACGGGCACTCGTGCGTACTGCTCACCACCGACTCCACGCGGCTGCTGTTCGACCCGGGTGTGTTCTCGGCCGGCTTCGAGCCGGCCACCGAGCTGGACGCGATCCTGATCACCCACCAGCACGTCGACCACTTCGACGGCGGCCGGCTGCCGGCACTGGTCGCGGCCAACCCGAACGCAGCGCTCGTCGTCGACGAGGACACCGCGCCGGAGCTGGCGAAGGTCGGCCTCACCCCGACCTCGGTCGCGCGCCCGGGCGACGCGTTCACGTTCGGCGGCATGGCGGTCAACGTGGTGGGCGGCCGCCACGCGACCATCCACCCGGACCTGCCGCCGCCGGCCAACGCGGGCTACGTGGTCGACCACGGCGCCTTTTACCACCCGGGCGACGCCCTGTTCGTGCCGGAACAGCGGATCGACGTGCTCGGCCTGCCGTTGGCCGCACCGTGGCTGAAGACGAGCGAGGCGGTCGACTTCCTCCGCGCGGTGGGTCCGCGGGTGGCCGTGCCGATCCACGAGGCGCTGCTCTCCGAGGTCGGCTTCCAGCTGAACCAGAACCTGCTGGGCAACCTGGCCCCGGACGCGGAGTTCCGCGTGCTGCCGCGTGGGGAGTCGGTGTCGGTCTGATCACCGACTTCCTGCTGGACCACAAGCCGCTGGTACCGGCGGTGATGCTGCTCGCCGCCGTCGTGTGTGCCGGCGTCGGCTACCTGTTCCTACGCAGGCGCCCGGTCCTGTGGGCGCTCGCGGCGGTGTCCACCGTGCCGGTCGTCGCGCTGACGCTCGTGCCGACCGCGGGCCGCTCGTTCGCCTTCTGCGTCGTCCAGTTCTCCGTGCCCACGCTGCGTACCGTCGAGCCACTGGCCAACCTGGCGCTGTTGTTCCCGCTGGTCTTCTTCGCCACGCTGGCCACGCGGCGACCGCTGCTCATGGTCGTGGCCGGTGTGGTCCTGTCCGCGGCGATCGAGGTCTTCCAGGGTCTGGTGCCCGCGCTCGGACGCGCCTGCGACACCAACGACTGGGCGATGAACAGCGTCGGCACGGTCGTCGCCGTTCTCGTGGCGAGCGCCCTGATCGCGCTCGCCGGCAGGGCCTTGTCCACACCTGTGGACAACTCTGTGGATGATTCGAACGTGCGTTCCCCGCGAGAGTTGTCCACAGGTGTGGACAAAGTTGGGGATGAATCGAACGGGCGTTCTTAACGCGCGCCTGTCCGCGCGGTCCCGGTGCGGCCCCTGACGAGGTCGGCGGCCTTCTCCGCGACCATGATCGTCGGGGCGTTCGTGTTGCCTCGGGGGACCTTCGGCATCACCGACGCGTCGACCACCCGCAGGCCTTCTATGCCATGCACTCGCAACGTCGGATCGACCACGCTCAGTTCCCCGGCACCCATCGCACAGGTCCCGACCGGGTGATACAGCGTCTGGCTATGCGCCCGTGCGTACTCGGCCAGGTCGTCCATCGGCAGGAACGGCCTGGTCAGGTACTTCGCCAGCGGGCCGGTCGCCGAGATCTCCACCAGCGTGTGCAGCGCGGACACCATCGCGTCCAGGTCCGAGGGCTCGGCGAAGTACGCCGGGTCGATCAGCGGCCGCCAGCGCGGGTTCGCCGAACGCAGCCGCAGCCGGCCGCGGGACGCGACGTCGACGAGCGTCGCGCCGGCCGTGAAGCCCGAGGCGTTCGGCTCGCGCAGACCGTTGTCGTAGAACGCCGACGGCGCCACGTGTACCTGCATGTCCGGAGCAGGCAGGCCGTCGGTGGTGTGGAAGAACGCGCCCGCCTCGCCGATGTTCGACGCGAAGGGCCCGCGGCCGGTCGCCTGCCAGCGGAGCAGCCGGGCCGGCGTCGCCAGTGACGCCAGGTCCTTCGTGCCCCGGGTCTCCCACACCAGCGGCGCGGCCGGGTGGTCGTGCAGGTTCTCGCCGACACCCGGCAGGTTCGCGACGACCTCGATGTCCAGCGCGCGCAGGTGTTCCGCCGGGCCGACACCGGACAGCATCAGGAGCTGCGGCGAGTTGACCGCGCCCCCGCACAGCAGGACCTCCGCCGCGCCGACCTCGTGCGTCTCGCCGCCACGGGCGTACTCGACGCCGACCGCCCGCGTTCCGTCGAACAGGATGCGGTTGACCAGCGCGGACGTCCGGACCGTCAGGTTGGTGCGGCGAAGCGCGGGCCGGAGGTAGGCGTCGGCGGTGGACCAGCGCCGGCCGCGCCGGCACGTCACCTGGTAGAGGCCTGCGCCCTCCTGCGTCGCGCCGTTGAAGTCGTCCGTCGGCTTCATGCCCCACGCGACGGCGGCGTCCACCCAGGCGTGGGACAGCTCGTGGGTGTAGCGGCGGTCCTCGACGTGGAGCGGGCCGTCGGTGCCGTGCAGCGGCCCGCCCAGGCGCGTGTTGTGCTCGGCGCGGACGAAGTACGGCAGCACGTCGTCGAACGACCAGCCTTCCGGCCAGGCGTCGTAGTCCGCGCGGTTGCCGCGGATGTAGATCATCGCGTTCATCGACGAGCAGCCGCCGAGCATCCTGGCCCGCGGCCAGTACGTGCGGCGGTCGCCGAGGTGCTTCTGCTCGACCGTCTCGTAGTTCCAGTCGAACCGGGTCTTGAACAGTGTCGAGAACGCGGCCGGGATGTGGACCTCGTCGGCGTCGTCCTCGCTGCCGGCCTCGAGCAGCAACACCCGCGCCGAGGAGTCCTCGCTCAGCCGGTTGGCGAGCACACACCCCGCGCTGCCGGCACCGATGACGACGTAGTCGAAGCTCTCGGCCATCCTGAAGAGCCTGCCACCTCGACTAGAGCTTGGCGAGCACCTCTTTCTCCTCGTCGAGCGACAGCCCCGCCCTGCGCTCGCGGTCCAGGCCCAGCTCACGCTCCCGTTCGAGCGCGTCGGCGACCGCGTCGGCGAACGGCCGCACCGGCATGCCCGCACGCAGGGACGGCGTCGGGTCGTGTGTCTTGAAGCCGTCGTACTCGTCCGGCACCCACAGTGGCAACGAGCGGGGGCCGCCCCAGGGGTTGACCCCGGCCGCCGCCAACTGGTCCGCCGTGGCCCGCACCAGCTCGCCGTCGAAGCCGACCGCGGCCGCGATCTCCTCGATCACCGTGCTCGTCGGGCGGTGCGGACCGACGGCGTCGAAGGTGCCGGCAACGCCCTGCTCACCGGCGTCGACGATCCAGGTCGCGAAGTCCCGGACGTCGACGAGCTGGATCCGCTGGTCCTGGAAGTCCGGCACGAGCACCCGGCCACCGCGGGCGAACCGGCCCGGCCAGTACCCGAACCGGTCACTGCGGTCCCAAGATCCGGTGATCAGGCCGGGACGGACCACGAACGCACGGTCACCCATCGCATCGCGGACGGCGTTCTCGCTCGCGACCTTGATGCCGCCGTACAGGAGGATGCCGTCCTCGCCGGCCGCCATCATCTCCTCGCGGGTCGCGTGCTGTTCCAGCGGCGGGACCAGCGGCCCGGTGGCCGGGGTCTGGTCGGGCGTCCTGACGTCGGCGTACACGTTGACGGTGGAGACGAACGTCCAGTGTGCGGCGCGTTCGCCGAGCGTGTCGAGCGCCCGCCGCACCCACGGGTAGGACAGCGGCGAGACGTCCACGACCGCGTCGTAGCTCTCGCCGGCGAGCGAGGCGAGCCCGTCCTCGGCGTCCCGGTCGACCCTGACGAGCCGCGCCCCGTCCGGGACCGACCCGGACTCACCCCGCGCCGCGCACACGACGTCGTGTCCCCGCCGCAGCGCCTCACTCGCGACCGCGTAGCCGACGAAGATCGTCCCGCCCAGCACAAGAAGCCTCATGCCCCACACCCTGACCCGCACACCCCATGGCCCGCCACCGTTCTCGCGCTGAGCGAACGGCGACGGGCCCGTGGTTTGTCGGTGCCCTCCGATAGCCTTGAAACAGGGGGACCCCCTGGGCGATGCGAACGGACTGTTCGCATCGTGGGCGGGCCCGGATGCCGTTACAGGCGGCGCAGGACGAAGTCGCTGGCCGTGGCGCCGGCGATGAACCGGTCGATGTGGCCGTCCACCACGTAGACGCCGTACGGGGTGTCCGCGGCCGTCGTCGGGGCCGCGTCCGGCCACGGCGTCGTGCGCAGCGGAACCACTCGGTCGCCCACCAGCTTCAGCTCGTGCACCGCGACCACACTCGCCGGCAGTGCCGTCAGCGTGTTGGTCACCACGACCAGTGTGCCGTCGCGGCGCAGGACCATGCCGTCGGCGCCCACCAGTGCCGGTGCCCGCAGCTCGGTGAGGTGTCCCCTGGACAGGCGGTAGAGCTTCCCCGTCGTGTAGTTCGCGACCACCGGGTAGCCGCCCGGGTGCCACACGATCCCGTTCGCGCCAGGGGACGGCGTCAGCCGAGGGTCGCTCACCAGCGTCGTCGCGTGCCCGGCCAGGTCCACCCGGTAGACCGCGCCCGCGCCGGTGTCGGTCACGTACGCGTTGCCGGCCGGGTCCAGCACCACATCGTTCACCGCGTGGCCTTCCCCGGACAGGTCGACCAGCCGCTCACGCGCACCGGTCCGCAGGTCGTAGGTGGCCAGGAAGCTGGGGCCGGGGGCGAACGGGCTGCCGATCGCGGCCACGATCCGGTGCCGGGCGGCATCGACCTTCAGGCCCACGAAGCCGGGCAGCTCCGGGTCGGACACCACTGTTCTCCGTACCCCGTCGCGGCCCACCGCGGAGATCAGTGCGGGCTGCGTGAGCGAGCCGACCAGCAGCGACTGTCTCGTCGGGTCCCACGCCACCCCCTCCGGGAACAGGTTCTCCGCCGCCGTGGTCAGGACCCGCGGCAGGCCGTGCGTGGTGGCCCCGGCGGGCGCGGCGCCGACCAGGGCGGCCGCCAGCGCGGTCGTGATGAGTAGCGAACGCATCTCTCTCCTTCGTCGTGACTGACAGTCGTGACCGACAAGGGCAATGCTGTCCGCGAGCACGGGGTCCACCCAGCCGTCCGCGTAACCATGGGTCTACCAAACCCAGGCTGAGAACCTGAGCGCCCAGGCATACTCGGCGACATGGATCGACGGTCGGAGCTGGGGGACTTTCTCCGGTCCAGGCGGGCTCGCCGGCAGCCCGAGGACCTCGGGCTCACGCCGGTCGGCGGCCGCCGCCGGGTGCCAGGGCTGCGGCGGGAGGAGCTGGCGCAGGCCGCCGCGCTGTCGGTCGACTACTACGTGCGGCTGGAGCAGGGCCGGTTGCGCAACCCGTCGAAGGAGATCGTCGACGCCGTCGCCACCGCGCTCGGGCTCGACGAGTCCGAACGCCGCTACCTGCACAACCTCGCCCGGCCGCGGCGGGACGCACAGCCGGCCACCCACGCGGTGCCCACCACCATCCAGACGCTCATCGACAACACCACCGTGCCGGCCGCGCTCTACAGCAGGCGCGGCGACGTCCTCGCCTGGAACGCGTTGACCGCGGCGCTGCTCGTCGACTTCGCCCAGCTGCCGCCCGATGAACGCAACATGCATCGGCTCGTCTTCCTGAACCCAGAGATCGCGGGCCGGTTCGTCCAGTGGGAGTGCAAGGCCCGCGACCTCGTCTCGCAGCTGCGGATGGAGGCCGGCCGCAACCCCGGCGATGAGAGACTCGCCACGCTCGTGGGTGAGCTGAGCATGCGCAGCCCCGAGTTCGCCCGGCTCTGGGCGACCCACCCGGTGCGCGAGAAGATCCGCGGTGGCTACCGGTACCGGCACCCGGTCGTCGGCGAGTTCTACCTGCGGTACGAGGCTTTCTCGCTCCCCGGCGCGCCGGACCTCTCGCTCGTGTGCCAGGTCGCGGACCCGGGCAGCCCGGACGAGGAGGCCCTGCGGCTGCTCGCCTCGTGGACCGCCCGGCCCGACCGGGTGAACGCGCAGCTCAGGTAATCTCCGGGGCGTACCACCCTCGAACCCGGGAGCAGCCTGTCGTGGCCCGAGTCGTCGTCGACGTCATGCCCAAGCCCGAGATCCTCGACCCGCAGGGTCAGGCCGTGGCCAACGCCCTGCCTCGGCTGGGCTTCGCCGGAATCACCGATGTCCGCCAGGGCAAGCACTTCGAGCTCGAGATCGACGACTCCGTCGACGACGAGACGCTTGCCAAGATCGCCGAGGGGTTCCTGTCGAACCCGGTGGTCGAGGACTTCGTGGTGCGGAGGCTCTCGTGAGCGGAGCGATCCATCAGGGACCGAACGACCGGCACCCGGTCTCTCGGCGCCCGCGAGAGAGCGAGGCCAGGTCGTGACCCGGATCGGGGTGATCACCTTCCCGGGCACGCTGGACGACACCGACGCCGCGCGTGCCGTGCGGTACGCCGGCGGCGAGCCGGTCGCGCTCTGGCACAAGGACGCCGACCTGCGCGGTGTGGACGCGGTCGTCGTGCCCGGCGGGTTCTCTTATGGGGACTACCTGCGTGCCGGCGCCATCGCCCGCTTCGCGCCCGTGATGACCGAGGTCGTCGGTGCCGCGCACCGCGGCATGCCGGTGCTCGGCATCTGCAACGGCTTCCAGATCCTGTGCGAGGCCGGTCTGCTGCCGGGCGCCCTGCTGCGCAACGGCGGCCTGCACTTCGTGTGCCGGGACCAGCGGCTGCGGGTGGAACGATCCGGCACGGCATGGACCGCCGGCTACAGCGCCGGGCAGGAGATCGTCATCCCCGTCAAGAACATGGACGGCCGGTACGCCGCGTCGAGGTCCACCGTGGACGAGCTGGAGGGTGAGGGCCGGGTGGTCTTCCGGTACCTGGACGTCAACCCGAACGGGTCGCTCGGCGACATCGCCGGGATCTCCTCGCCGGACGGCCGGATCGTCGGCCTCATGCCGCATCCCGAGCACGCGATCGACCCGCTGACCGGGCCGGGCGCGGACGGGCTGGCCATGTTCCGCTCCGTTCTCGAGGCGGTGCCGGCATGACGGCGACCACCCACGTGGACTCGGTCGAGCACGCCGCGGCCACGCCCGACGTCCCGCAGCCGTACCGCGAGCTGGGTCTCAAGGACGACGAGTACGCGCGGATCCGCGAGATCCTCGGCCGCAGGCCGACCGACGCCGAGCTGGCCATGTACTCGGTCATGTGGTCGGAACACTGCTCGTACAAGTCGTCCAAGGTGCACCTGAGGTACTTCGGTGAGACCACGACCGACGAGATGCGTGCCTCGATGCTCGCCGGCATCGGGGAGAACGCCGGCGTCGTGGACATCGGCGACGGCTGGGCGATCACGTTCAAGGTCGAGTCGCACAACCATCCGTCCTATGTGGAGCCCTACCAGGGGGCGGCGACCGGTGTCGGCGGCATCGTGCGGGACATCCTCGCGATGGGTGCCCGGCCGCTGGCGGTCATGGACCCGCTGCGGTTCGGCGCCGCGGACGCGCCCGACACGCGGCGCGTGCTGCCCGGCGTGGTCGCGGGCGTCGGCGGGTACGGGAACTGCCTCGGCCTGCCGAACATCGGCGGCGAGGTCGTGTTCGACGAGTCCTACGCCGGCAACCCGCTCGTCAACGCGCTCTGCGTCGGCGTGATGCGCAAGGAGGACA
>NZ_DASQCC010000072.1:0-27714 GCF_035634895.1 Actinophytocola sp.
GCGGACACGGCCGGTTCGGATGCCGGCGCCGGTGCGGTCTGCTCGGCGGGTGGAGACAGCAGGCCGTCCCGCTGTGCCTGTAGTTCGCGGATCTGCCGTTCGAGGGCGGCGAGCTCGTCGGAACGGGCCTGTGCCCGCGACTCCTCCTCCGCGCGGCGGGCCGCCCGGGCCCGGAGGTCCGCGATCCACGCGCCCATGTCGTCGAACGTCGGCATCGACTCGGGGTCGACGTCGTCGCCGAGCGCGGAGATCATCGTCTCCCTGCGGGCACGGTAGGCGGCCAGCGCCACGTCGACCTCGGTCGGGACCGCGCCACCGCCGAGCACGACGTCGGCCGCTGACCGCAACGTGACGGCGAGGGCGTCCGCCTCCTCGCGGGCCTCGGCGAGAAGTGCGATGAGTGAGTCCGGATCCCGTTGCTCGGTGTTCACCGGCGTCGTACCCGCGTATTCCATGTGTTCCTCTACGGCCTGGTTTCCACTTTTTGTCAACTTGTCCAGCTGGTCGAATGTGACCGAGTTCCCGGTGTCCCGCACCGCGTGTTCGAGCGTGTTTCTGTGTCGCCACGCCACCGCGTGCGCGGAAAAGCCGTCATGAAGCAACAGTCCGAAAAGGACAACGGGTGCGACAGGTCTGCCGAGGGTGGTCAGCAGAAGGTGCAGTTGCTCGCCGTCCGGTTCGCTGACGACCTCCGGCGCACACGAGTGGACCTCGCGGAGCAGCCGTGCCGCCACGGCGACGACCTCGATCGCGATCTGGGTGAGCTGTCCGGCGGGCGCCTTGGTGAGCCATGTCCTGGCACCAAACCATTCCCGGCGACTGAGTCGCCGCGGCGGTGCGTGCCCCTGGACGGGCACACCGGAACGCAGGTTCGCGCTCATCGCCGCGAGCAGGCAGAGGTCGCTCCGGTCCAGTGACACGAGCAGTCGGCGGAGTTCGACCTGGAGGGCGGTGGCGGCGTTGCGCGCGATCATGGTCGAAATGACTCAACCTCCCTTCCCATCGGCGGCCGGTCGTTACTGGACGCTATGTCGGGAGTCGGGCAGCGCGCGTTACCGCGCCGCGGCGAAGTCCGGTCGGGACGGAATCCGCTGTGGCGGATTGCCGCCGCACCGGAATGCGGTTTCCGGGAACCATCGCGTGACCAGCTCGGGAAGTCGACAACGACGCGTAGGAACGCGGGTTCGCCCCGCCGGAGGGTCCGAACCGCCGGGGTAACCGGAGAACCGCAGATCTTCGCCGTGATCAACGACGTCAGGGTCTCAGTCGCAAAGGACCGGACTGCTCTCGTGGTTGTACAGGTGGTTTGATCTCGGCGATGGGCAATCCGCGGAGGACCTCGTCGAGCGTGGACTTCTCGTGCTGGTTGTAGGCGAGGAAGTAGATGCGCCTGAGCCGCGTCTCGGGGTGCTGCGCGAGATGGTCGAGGGCCGCGAGCACCATCGACCTGGTGGTCGCCGTCACGGACGCGCCAGCAACACCCGTGCCGAGCAACGGGAACAGGATGCTGTTCGAGTCGGTGCTCCCGGCCAACCCCTCGGCCTGGACAAGCACGTTGGAGACACACCAGCCGATGTCATGGACCTGCCGGAAGCCCGCGCCAGGTTCCCCGTGTACGGCCGCGACATGCATGATGTACCGGACGTTGTGTGTCGTGGCCAGCATGCCCGCGGTCGTCGTGATCACTGTTCCCGGCGCGACCGGCCGGCGGCTGGCGACCTTGGCGTCGAGTTCATCGGCCACGAGGTCCTCGACCACCGCGCCGGTCTCGTCCCGGACCGCCCCGAAGTACCGGATGATGGCGGAGACGTTGAACTCCGTGTGGCGTGCCATCCGCATCTCGGTGTTCTCGCTGTTGACCCAGATGTCCACCGCGCGGACCCGTCGGATGGTCCCTGGGAGCACGCCGATCCGGCACGGTGACTCATGCTCACCGGTGAGCTGGTACAGGCTCGATGCCTTGGTGAACGGTTCGACGGCCCGATGCGGGTCCAGCGCGGGCGCTACCTTTCGAATCTCGCGGACGAGTTGGTCGAGGTCACTCTCGATGGAACGGTGACGCAGCCGCACGTACTGACACCGGGCCAGGGTCGCGATGCCACCAGGCAGCTCTGCCTCAGTGGGTAGGTCAGCGTCCTCGACGAGCACCGGGACGACACGAACGCCACAGGTGAACGCCTCGGCGATCTCGCGGTGTACCCAGTCACTTTCGGGATCGCGGTGGAACTTGGACCAGCGAGGTCCGATGACGGCCAGCAGGATCTCGCACCCGCGTACGGCTCGGAAGATCTCCGCGGCGAAGTCGTCACCTGGCGGGATGGAGAACGAGGAGAGAAACACCTGGCTCGAGCCGAAAAC
The DNA here is from genome assembly GCF_035634895.1 of Actinophytocola sp. Taxonomy (GTDB): domain Bacteria; phylum Actinomycetota; class Actinomycetes; order Mycobacteriales; family Pseudonocardiaceae; genus Actinophytocola. The sequence continues at coordinate 2,359 of NZ_DASQCC010000072.1, forward strand.
GCGTGAGAGTTCGCGGTGCAGCAGTGTCGCGTACCCGCCTTGCTCGCGGACGCGGTAGTTCACGAACACTGTGGCCACACGCACTCACCCCCGGGAGAACATCATCTCACGACCCGTCGGCGTCTGTCACCGGTATGTTCAGCGACAGGGAATAATCCGGAGTTGTCATGTTCTTGTCCTTAATAGTTCTACTCAGGGACCCGCGGTCGGGGGCCTTCCCAAGGGGGTTATTGTCTGCCCGTGGTCACGACTGATCAGGCACGGACGGCAGTTGTTCTGACGGCGCTTGGCGTCGAGTTCCAGGCCGTCCGGAAATACTTGGTGGACGTGACGGAGAGAATCCACCCAGCCGGCACGATGTTCTACGTCGGCCGGCTCCCCGGCGCGCAGCGACGGGTCGCGCTGGTAGAGGTCGGACCGGGCAACCGTGACGCGGCTGTGGCCACCGAGCGGGCCATCTCCTATCTCCAGCCGGAGTTTCAGCTGGAGTTGCTTGCGTTCGTGGGGATCGCGGGCCGCCTCAAGCCGGACATCGTGCTCGGGGACGTCGTGGTCCCTCCGCATATCCATTCCTACCACGGTGGTTTGGAAGACGACGAGGGATTCCATGCCAGACCGAGAGGATGGTCGGTCTCGCATCGCCTCCTGCAGCGGGCCAAGGACGTGGCTCGTAGTGACACGTGGTGGAAGTCCCTGTCCGATGTCTCCGAACCGGTCAAGGTTCATTTTCGGCCCATTGCCGCCGGCGATGTGGTGGTCAACTCCAGCGATTCGCCTATCGCACGGCTGATTCGGCTGCATTACAACGATGCCGCCGCGGTCGAGATGGAGAGTGCCGGCTTCGCGAATGCCAGTCAGCTGAACGACTCGCTTCCTTTCATCGTGGTCCGGAGCGTCTCCGACACGGCCGGCGGCGACAAGTACAAGACCGACCGCGAAGGGTGGCAGCCACGAGCTGCGGAACGCGCCGCGGCCTTCGCCGTCGCCTTGCTCACCGAGCTACCGGTCGTCGAGGCCGGCCCTCGCGCGCCGTCTGGGCACGTCGTGGCACCCGTCGTCGTGCCCGCAGCGCCGCAGATGTGGGCCGGCGGTGCCGATGTGCGCATCGGCGACCACGAGTACCTGCTCGTCGACGACGAGTACCTGCTGGAACGCACGAGCGCTGACGGGTCCGTCATCAGGCAGGCCCGAGGTTTGCGGACCATGTCGGCTCCCGCGCACGTGTGGTTGCGGCAGGTCCGCGCCCGTTCGGGCACGGCCGAGCTGGATGCGTTGGTCGCGGAGCACGTGTTGCGAGCCAACCTCCCCGCCGTGCGTGGGCTTCCGACGCCCGCTCAGTTCCATCGGCAGGAGCACGTCGTGAGCCTGGCGTACCGTTGGCCGACGTCCCTATCGTCCGGGGCGCCGTGCGACACGTTGGCAGCACTCGTCGTCGGCCAGGTTTCGCTTGATCGGTTTCGCGTGTACCGGATCCTTACCGGACTGGCCGGCCTCTGCACCACGCTCGCCGCACTGCACGACCGCGGGCACTCGCACCGCCGACTGACCCCGGCCGGGATCATCGAGATGGATGACGGGACCCTGGTCCTGCGTGATCTCGGACTGGCCGCCAGGAGTTACGAGTCCGGCGAGGCGCCGCCGGAATACGGTGCGCCGGAGCAGTCCCGCCGCAGCCCTCATCACCCGGGGCCGGGCACGGACGTGTTCCAGATCGGTGCGGTGACCTATCACCTGGTCACGGGCCATCTGCCAAGCCCGGTAAACCCGTTGCCGCTGAACCACTTCCGGCCCGACCTGCCGGCCCGGCTCGGTGCCGTCGTCGACGCCGCGTTGCGAGCCGAGCCGTCCGCTCGGCCCGACGCCCGCGCGTTCGGTCAGGAGCTCCGCGCCGCCGGCCGAGAACATGGCTGAGGAGAGCCGACATGCGCGTTGTGTCCATACCCGGCACGTTCGTGCTGATTCCCGGCCGGAACCTGGAAGCCCAGCACCGTGCGCAGGCCCACGACCATCCCAGTATTCCGCGAAGTCTGACGGAGATCGAGGCGGACCTGAACGCCCGCGACTCCGTATCGGTGACGTTCGACGCGCCGCGCAGACAGGGCGACGACCCGAGTCTCTTCGTCCACGGATCCACCTACGCCGTCCGGCTGTTTCTGCGTAGTAACGCCGGGAAGGGCAGGGTGCCGGACTCGTACACGATCGCCTCGGTGGTTCCGCTGCGGCTGCGCGATCACCACCGGTTGGCGAGGGGCTGCCTGCTGGTCAGGCATGCCCGCTGGCTCGTGGTGCCGCACGCTCAGGGGATCCCGCCGAACAGCGACAGCCACTGGACCAGGCTGGCAGCTGAGTGGGCGAGCTTGAACGAAGGGCGGGTGACCAGCGGCACACCGGCGCTCACCACCAACCAGGAGACGTTCCTCGACACGGTCGCCAAGGTCGTCGAGGCAACCGAGAAGATCGCCCTCACCACCGCGCGATCGGCGAAACCCTTCGCATACCGGAAGGTCGTCCCGACCGGTGAGCTGCGGCACGGCACCCAGAGCGCCCACGACTTCCATCTGCTCGCCCCACAACCACCGGACAAGGGCACGTTCGTGCAAGTACGTGGTGAACCCCAGCAGCGTGGTCAGGTGACGAGGGTGGTCAACCGGGTCATCACCGTCAGGTTCGATCGGCCGGTCGACTTCGGACGGATCCCACCGCAGGGCTATCTGGAGGAAAGCCCCAGCACGGTCGTCTACCAGAAGCAGCGGGAAGCGGTCGGCCTGCTCCGTGACCGGCTGGCCGCGAACACCCGCCTGCTGTCGGCAATGGTCGACAACAGGCTCGAACGGGTAAGCATGCCCGACGCGGAACCGACGGAGCCTCTCGACGATGACCAGCTGGCCGCCTTCCGCAAGGCAGTGGCCGTTGAGGACATGTTGCTGGTGCTCGGACCACCCGGCACGGGAAAGACGCGGACGATCAGTCAGATCGTCGGTGCCGTCGCGTCGGCCTCGACGCCGAGCAAGGACCACCGTCGTGTCCTGGTCACGTCACATACCAACCGTGCTGTCGACAACGTGTTGCCCCGATTGCCCAAGGAGCTGCTGACCGTCCGTGTCGGCAGCGAGTCGGTGGTGACCGAGGAGGGTAAGCCCTACCTGCTGGAGTGGCTGGCGGCCGATCTCCGTGAGGAGATCGTGGGCCGTGTCGCGATCGGCCTTGACGCATATGGCCAGATCGAAAACGCCGCTTCCTGGGGCCTGGAGCTGGACAGGCAGATCGGCGTCCGCGCCGCTGCGACGGATCGTGAGGCGCGAGCACTCGCCGAGCTGGCGGCGACGCGCCGAGAGTTCGGCGGAGCGGCACAAGCGCTCGTCGACCGATGGGCTGCCGAGCACGATGCCGGCGCCGCACGGCTTCAGCGCTGCGAGTCCGTGCTGGCGAAGACGATGTCGCGGCGGCAGCGTGCGGGGGAGCGTGGCGGGATACCCATGCTCGGGGCACTGTTCCGGCTGCTGGCCCGCCGTGCCGACCGACGGCTGGCACAGGTCGACGCCGAACGAACCCGGCTGCGTGAGTCGCACGAGCAGGCGAGGCGTGCGCTCGAGTCGGCGCACCACGAGCTCGACGCCGCCACCCGGGAGGTCCCGGCGGTGCGTAGGGCGCAGGCCGCCGTGGCGACCGCAACTCGGGACCGCGTACAGGCGGACTCCGCCGCCGGCGTCGCGGCGGACGCCTGCCGCACGGCCCTCGCCCCGCTGACGACGGTGCCCCGGTTGGGTGTCGACCCGTTGACCAGACACGCAGACCTACAGCACCTGTCGTCCTGGTTGCACGCCACCGTGCCGGTGCTGCGTGCCAGGGCGCGGCTGCTCGCCGACTGGCAAAACGCCGCATCCGGCGAGACCAGCCAGTTGTACCCGGAGCTCGTCCGGTATGCCGACGTGCTCGCGGCGACCTGTGTCGGCGCTGCGTCCCGTCCCGAGCTGTCCGATGTCGACGTCGACTTGGCGATTGTCGACGAGGCCGGTCAGATCGGCGTGCCGGACGCGCTCATCCCGCTGGTGCGTGCCAGGAGGGCGGTCCTGGTCGGGGATCACCGCCAGCTTCCGCCGTTCCTGGACACCGAGGTGGCGGAGTGGGGTGCGGCCGACGGCGACCCGATCGTGCGCACGTTGCTCAGCACGAGCGTGCTGGAGCTGCTGGCGCGGAGGTTCCCCCGGGACAACGTCGTCCCACTGACCTGGCAGCGGCGGATGCCGAAGATGATCGCCGACTTCATCTCCACCGCCTTCTATGGCGGCCAGTTGCACACCGCCGTCCATCGCACCCACCGGGACGAGCTGTTCACGCAGCCGTTCGCCTTCGTCGACACCTCCACCCTGTCGGCCCGATCGCGGGCGGAGACCAGGTCGGGGAAGGGGCAGGAGGCGTGGGGCCGGACGGGTTACGTCAACAATGCGGAAGCAGATCTCCTTGTCCGGCTCGCGTCGCACTATCACCGGCTTGGCGCGGAGTGGGCGGTGATCGTGCCGTACCGGGCGCAGGTCGACAACCTCAGGCGCCGCCTCGGCCCGGTCGTGGGCGGCTCCGCCGTGGTAGAGCTCAACGTCGGCACCGTCGACTCGTTCCAGGGCGGCGAGCGGGACGTGATCCTGTACGGATTCACCAGGAGCAACGAGAACGGCAATGTGGGCTTTCTCGACGAACTGCGCAGGGCGAACGTCGCGTTCACCCGTGCCAAGAACCAACTGGTCCTCGTCGGCGACCTGACCACCCTGACGGATGCCACCAACAGCGGCTTCCGCGAGTTGGCACGGTCCCTACGGGACCACGTCGTCGCTCATGGCGACCTGCGCGACTACCTGGAGGTCATGTCCGTGCTCGCCGAGGCACCCGAGGAGAGCCGACGGTGAGCGGCGAACGCCTGATCCGCTATCCCGAACTGCGGGCACTCGAGGACGCCGCCTACGGCGGTGGGGTGATGCCGTCGCGGATCTTCGCGCTCCTCCTCCCGGTCTGGTGTGTCGAGATACGGGCAACCGTCACCGAGGCGGAGGACTACGAGCTCATCGACCGCTACCTCGAGAAGGCGATCGCCGAGGCGGATCTGCACACGACTGCGGAGCTTGCCGGTTTCTTCGGTCTGGACCGGGTGGTGGTCGACCGGGCACTGCGATTCCTCACCGCGATCGAGCACGTGGCGGTCGATGGTGACCGATTCACGCTGACCGAACTCGGCAAGCGGTCGGTGCGTGATCAGAAGAGCTATCGCGTCACCGTCAACGACCGCCGCAAGTTGTACTTCGACGGATACGGCTCGCGGCCCCTGACCCGGCCGTACTACGACTCGAGCGCCGTCACCTTTCTCGATCCGGCCGACCTGTCCACGGTGGCCGGGCGTGATGGCCCTTCGTTCACGACACTCGCCAACATGAGCCACGGGTTCCGGCATGAGGCACTCGCCGACCTCGCCAGCAGGTCGGACCGAGATGCCTTCAACCTGCCGGCGCGGATCGACAATCCGGACAGTCTCCGCGAGACGATGGTGCACCTGCCGATCTACCTCGTGCGCGGGCTCCGGCGGGGAGGGCGGCCACACTATCTCGCTTACAGTCAGATCGACGACCAGGCCGACCTTTATCTCTCGGAGTTGTGTGAACAGACCCCCGAGATCGTCGGGGTCTGCGAGAACGACGCGGGGCCGGGCACCGGCGTGGGCCGTGAGCGGATCACCGAATGGCTGCGGAAGCGGAACCTGAACGGTCGGGGGCCGGAACTGGTCGCCGGCGGCATGTGGCGCGTGACCTTCCCGGCGTCGGCCTTCACCGGTTCGCTCAAACTCAGCCAGGTCGGTTCGTTCGTCGTGCTGGGCAACACGTTCTTCCATGTGTGGTGCGCCGACCGGCGAACCCGCCAGGCCGCGCTGGTCGAACGGCTCGACGCCTACCTCGGGTCGCGTTCCCACGTTGACGAGGAGGTGGTGCGCCTGCGGCTCACCCGACTGAACACCCAGCTGGAGCTCGACGCGGACCTGCCGACGGCCCACCAATGGGCGGTCGCCTTCGGCAAGACGACGCTCGCGGAACAACTCGCCTCGTTCTGCTGAGCCGTACCACCATCGCAAAGGACGGTAAATGTACGAACCCGTTGTGCCAGAACAAAATCCGAAACCACCTGCCATTCGGCGACTTCCTGACGCGTCCAGCTGGCTGACCGCGTCACTGAAGTTGCCGGCGTTCCTCAGCAGCCTGGTCGTGATGTCCCTGCTCGGCACCTTGGTGCTGCCGTCCGCGTCATGGGTCCTACCCGTGCTGTGGATCCTGTCCGGTGTCGTGTTGTTCGTGCCGGCGGTCGAGTCCGCGGTGTCCCTGATGAGCCTCCACCTGAGCAGACCAGGTCACGCCGAGCTGACGGTGCTCGTTCCCGCCTGGCAGGCGGTGTGTCGGTCCGCCGGGGTCAACGGCTCGAAGTACGTCCTGCTGGTCGAGGAGTCGGACCAGCCGAACGCCATGGCGGCAGGCGGACGCACGGTCGCGGTGTCGAGGGCGGCGCTGCGGCTGCCGCCCGCCGAGCTGGCGGCGGTGCTCGCCCATGAACTGGGACACCACCTGTCCGCACACGCGGTGGTATACCGGCTGGCGTGGTGGTACGCACTGCCGAGCCGAGCGGCCGCCTTCCTCGGCGGCGTCGCGATCCGGTTCGTCCTCGCTGTCGGTCGGGTCTTCCTCGCCTTCGGCAACGGGCTAGCGGCTCTCGCCGCGCTGTTCCTCTCTCTCATCCTGCTGACGGCGATCGCTTTCGTCAGCTTCTGGCTGCTCATCGCGCCGCTGATCGCGCCGCTATTGGCCTGGTCGAGCCGCCTCGGTGAGTACCAGGCGGACCGGACAGCCGCGCAGCTCGGCTACGGCCCTGGACTGATACGGGCGTTTCGCCGCTGGCAGTACGCCGAGGCCGGTGACCTGCATGCCGCCGGTCTCAAAGCCCGGCTGCTCTCGACACATCCTTCGCTGGCCGACCGGATCAGGCGCCTTGAGACGATCCAGACACTGCGGTGATGTGCCTGGTACGAAGCCCACCGGCGCCGGAACCGAGCCAATCCTGCACGTTGTTCGGAGATTTGGACCGTTAGCGCGGAACGCGGGCCGACTGTTCTCCGTCCTGTTCACTGAATCGGCAGCGGAATCGTTTTCACGCTACCGGGTTATTTAGCGACAACCGACTGGGCGGTCGTCACCCTGTCGCTTTAGTCTGTCCGCTGTGGCGGACGATGTGGTTCTGGACGCGGACGTGTGGGCGTGCACCGGTGCCGCCCAGGACGCCGGCCCTGTGAAGGACATGGGCTGTCGCGCGGCCTCCTGGTTGGGCCAGGTCTCCCCGGCCGGGAGGCCGGAATGAGCGTGACCGTCGTGCACGTTCTCGGTGTGCTCGATCGCGGTGGGGTGGAGTCCCGTCTTTTCGAGCTGTGTGTGGCCATTCCGCGAACCGAGGTACACCAACGTATTCTGCTGCTCGGCGACCGCGAGGGCACCCTCGCATCCCGGTTCCGGGCCGTGGGTGCGACCGTCGACCGGTGTCCGTTGCGGCCGTGGCCCACCTTTCCGTTCCGGCTGTGGCACTGGTTGCGCACCGCCCGACCGGACGCGGTCAACTCCCATGTCAGCCTGGTGAGCGGGCTGGTGCTGGCGGTGTCCGCCGCGGCGGGGGTGCACATGCGGATCGCGTGCCTGCACAGCGACCATGACGGCAGGCGGGACTCGATGCCGCGCCGGCTGTTGCGTGCGTTGTTGCGGCTGCTCCTGCGCCGGAGCGCGACCTCGGTGGTCGCTGTCACGTCGGCCGCGCTCACGTTCGCCGCGCTGCCGCCCGGCGACCAACGCTACCGGGTGCTGGGCGGCGGGGTGGACACCCGCCGGTTTCCGGCGCCCGCCGAGCGCGCGGAGGCCAGCACGTTTGTCCACATAGGACGTGCGGCGCCGGAGAAGAACCGGGCGTTTCTGCTCCGGGTGCACACCGAGGCGAAGCGGATCCGGCCGGACACCCGCCTCGTCCTCGCCGGGCCGGGCGGCATCGACGACCTCCGTGTCGGGCTCCGTGGGCCTGCCGGCGCGGATCCGTCGTTGAGCGTGCTCGGCGACACCGACCGGGTCGACGAGGTGCTCGCCGGCGCCGGCGTCCTGCTGCTGCCCTCGCACCGGGAGGGGCTGCCCGGGGTCGTGCTCGAGGCGCTCGCCGCCGGCGTTCCGGTGCTCGCCACGCGCCTGCCGGGACTGTCCGAACTGGCTGGTCAGCTCACCGGGATCACCCTGCTCCCGCTCGCCGTGGGGCCCCGTGCCTGGGCCGACACCGCCCTGCGGCTCGCCGCGACCTCCGCCGTCGAGCGGGCCGAGATCCGCGCCGAGATCAGGCGTTCCTCCTACACCCTGGAGAGATACGCCGAGACCTGGAGGCGCATGTGGACCAACCGCTGACGGGGGACCGCCTCGACCTCCGTCCGCTGTCGTTCGTCGCCCTGGTGGGCTTCGCCGGCTTCGTTCTGGTCGTCCCACCCCCGAGTGACGACATACCCGTGAACGCCGTGGCGTTCTGGCTCGCCTGGATGCTCTGCCTCGCCCTCCTGGCCGGACGGGGACTCTGGCGGCCGAGCACCGCCTACCTGGTCCTCTTCGGACTGTTCCACGGGGGCCTGCTGCTCATCGCCGCCGTGCGTGACGTGGACCTCTTCGCCGACCGCGACATCGCCTGGCTTTACCACAGCCGCGTCGCGGAGGCGACAAGGCTGGTGATCCTCGGCATGACCGCTTTCGCGCTGTGCGCCGAACTGGCCGCCGGTCGCGCTCGCCGACCGGCGGCCACCACACCCTCGACCGTGGCCGCCGGCCCGCTCGCCGACCCACGCGGTAGCGGGATCATCGGGCTCGTGGTCGAGTTCACGGGGATCGGCATCTTCACCGCGTCGGTGCTGGGTGCCGGTGGGTTCGGCCTGCTCAACGGCGGCTATCGGGACTTCCTGGCGGCCAACGAGTCCAACGAACTGCTCGGCTACGGCAGCCTGTTCATCGGGATGGGCGCGGTGATCGCGATCAACTCCGGCGGGAGGGCACGCGTCGCGGGGTGGCTGGCGTTCGGGGCCCACGCGGTGGTCGCGTTCCAGGTCGGCGGTCGCGGCGAGGTCCTGTTCCCGCTGCTGGCGATGCTCGTCGTGGAAGCCCGGCGCGGCCGGCCCCTCAGACCACTGTGGACGGTCCTGGGGGTGCCGTTCGTGCTCGTGCTGATCGCGCTGGTACGCACGACAAGGCTCCCCGACGGGATCGCCGCGGCGTCCACGCTGTGGTCGGCGCCGCTCGACGCGGTCGCCGAGATGGGCTGCTCGCTGCGGCCGACCGCCGAGGTGCTCGACTGGCACGCGTCCGGCGAACCGTTCCGGCACGGGATCACGCTCATCGCGGTCCCGGTGCGGTTGGTCGAGCGGCTCGGCGGCTGGCACGGCGGTACCGCGGTTCTGGACGACCGGCTGTTCAACGTCGAGATCATGGACCGGGTCGGTCCCGTCGGCGGATCCCCGGTCGCCGAGGGTTACCACAACGGCGGGCTGCTCGGCGTGGTGTTGCTGCTCGGCGCGATCGGCCTCGCGGTCGGCTGGCTGGAACGACGACCGGCCACTCTGTTGGGGCACTCCACCGTCGGTGTCCTGCTGCTGCCGCTGCTGGTCCAGATCCGCAACAGCTTCGCCCCGGTGCCCGCCCAGCTCGCGGTCGGCGTGGTGTTGCTGCTCGTGGTCCGCGAGGTCGCCAAGCGGCCGCGAGATCGTCGCCCGATATCGCCCGCGCAGCCTGGACGGAGAGAAGATGAAGCTCAGTCGGCGACTCCTCGAGAAGCTGCGGCCCCGGCTCGACCCGCGATGGCTCGCGCCGCTGTGCTCGGTGCTGGTGACCGCCAAACGTCGTGAGCGGTGCACGGTCCGGTACTCCGCCGGAGAGTGGGTCCACCGGTATCGCACCGGCACCGTCGTACAGGCGCATGTCGGCGGCGCCTCGGCCAGCCTCCAGGACCGGAACACCTGGGACACGTTCCTCCACGCCTACCGACCCGAACCGGGAGACACCGTCGTCGACCTCGGCGCCGGCGTGGGCGGCGAGGTGCGGTTGCTGTCGCGCCTGGTCGGTCCGTCGGGTCGGGTCATCAGCGTCGAGGCGCATCCACGCATGTTCAACTGCCTGCGCCGGACGATCGAGCTGAACCAGCTGAGCAACGTGACCGCGGTACACCGCGCGATGATGGGGGTGCGAGGCATCGCGTTCATCGAGGATCGACCGGAGTACGGCGGCAACGCCATCACCACCAGCATGGAGAACAGTCTTCCCGTCGTCTGCGAACCGCTCGGTGATCTCGTCGACCGGCTCGGCATCGACCGGATCAACCTGCTGAAGATGAACATCGAAGGCGCGGAACTCGCCGTTCTCGAGAGTGCGCGTGAACTGCTTCCCCGGGTGGACAACCTCGTGGTCTCCTGTCACGACTTCAAGGCCGACCGCGGCGGGGCCGACTGGCAACGCACATACAGCGGTGTCCGTGCGCTGCTCGCCGACGCCGGCTACACGTTGCTACGACGGCACGATGACCGGCGACCGTGGATTCCCTACTACGTATATGCTTCACGTTAGGCGAATTCTCATTGCGCCGACGCGGCGAAATCGCCGGCAACACAATTGCGCGTCGTTGCGTTTGTCGGGTCGGTGCGCGTAGCGTCCGGGTCAGGAACTCGTTGCTAAGCGTGTTTCGTCGTTGTCTCGGTGGGCGACTGAACTGTGCGGTTGGCCGGTCAGTCGCCGATGTGCCCAGCCCGCGCGTCAGCCTTGTTCAGCCGGCGTAGCCCGTCGATCGGCGCTCCAGGCGTGTCTCTCCTTGGGATTGCGCGTCGTCCACACAGTCGGGGAACTCGAGTCAAGAGGCACGACATGCCACACACCAGGTGCCAGCGAACCATGCCATGGCAGGACCTCGGTCCGTGATCACCGTCGAGGCGGTCACGAGGAAGTACGGGACGTTCACGGCGGTGGACGATGTCACGTTCACGGCGGGGGCGGGCCGGGTGACGGGATTCCTCGGTCCCAACGGCGCCGGCAAGTCGACCACCATGCGGATCATCGTCGGTCTCACCCGCGCTCATGCGGGAACGGCCACCGTTTCCGGGCGCAGATATGTGGACCTGCCGAACCCGGGAGTCGAGGTCGGCGTGCTGCTCGACGCGTCGGCGCAACACGCCGGTCGCACCGGCCGGGAGGTGCTGACGATCGCCCAACGGTTCATGGGGCTGTCACCGCGCCGGGTCGAGGAGATGCTGGAGGTCGTCAGCCTGACGCCGGAGGAGGCGTCGCGCCGGGTCCGCAACTACTCCCTCGGGATGCGGCAGCGGTTGGGCATCGCGACCGCGCTGATCGGTGAACCAGAGGTGTTGATCCTCGACGAGCCGGCGAACGGTCTCGATCCCGCCGGTATCCGGTGGATGCGCGACCTGCTCCGCGGCTACGCCGACCGAGGCGGCACCGTGCTGCTGTCGTCCCATCTCCTGCACGAGATCGAGGTCATCGCGGACGACATCGTGATGATCGGGAACGGACGGATCGTCTCGCAGGGCACCAAGACCGATCTCCTGCACGCCGCGGGCACGCTCGTCCGGGCCACCGACCTTCCCGGGCTCCAGCGCGCGCTCGCCGAGTCCGGCATCACCGCGACCCCGTCCGACCACGGTGCCCTGCGGACCGACTCGCATCCCGAACAGGTCGGCAAGGCGGCGTTGGCGGCCGGGATCGCCCTCACCGAACTGCGGGTGGCCGACGGCGCCGGACTCGAGGAGATGTTCCTCGAACTCACCGCCGTCAGCCAACGGGACGGAGCGGTCGCATGAGCACCGTCGCCGTGGGCGCAGGCCCAGGCCGGCCCGTTCGGGCGGCGCCGCACGCCATCCCCCTGACGCGGGTGACGCAGGTCGAGCTCCGCAAGATGTTCGACACCCGGTCCGGTTTCTGGCTGATCGCGAGCATCGTCATCACCGCGTTCCTGGCCACGGTCGGGGTCATCCTGTTCGCCCCGGACAGCGACCTGACCTATGCCACGTTCGTGCTGGCGATCAAGTTCCCGGTCGCGGTGATCCTGCCGATGATCGCGATCCTGGCGGTCACCAGCGAGTGGAGCCAACGCAGCGGGCTGACGACGTTCACGTTGGTACCGCACCGGCACCGGGTCATCGCGGCGAAGGCGATCTCGTCGGTGCTCGTCGGTGTCGTGTCGGTGCTGGTGGCGTTCGTCATCGGCGCGCTCGGCAACCTGGCCGGTACGGCGATCACCGGCACCACCCTGGTGTGGGACGTGACCGTGACCGCAGGGCTGTACTTCCTGCTCGGCAACGTCATGGGCATGTTGATCGGGTTCATGCTCGGCGTGCTGATCCGCGCCTCGGCCGGGGCCATCGCCGCGTACTTCGTCTACTCGTTCCTGCTGCCGACGATCTTCGGGCTGCTGGCCGCGAACGTGGCCTGGTTCCGAAATCTGCAACCGTGGGTCGACATCCAGTTCGCCCAGGGACCCCTGTTCGTGTTCGAGTCCACCCTGACGGGTGAACAGTGGGCCAACATCGTCGTCACCGGGGTCATCTGGCTGGTCGTCCCATTGGCTGTCGGGCTCGGCTTCGTGACGAGGGTCGAGGTCAAGTGACCGTCATCGAACGACCCACCGCGGCGCCGCGAGCGCCGATGGACTCGACGCGGCGCACCGCGCTGGTCGCGGGCGTGTGCTAGCTGGCCACCTTCGTCTCGATCCCGACCCTGCTGCTCTACCGGTCGGTGAAGGAACGCGGCTAAATCACCGGTCCCGGCCCGGACACCGCCGTCATCGTCGGCGGAGTGCTGGAGATGCTCGTCGGCCTCGCGGGCATCGGCACCGCCGTGGCATCGGCGTGTTGCCCGCTTCTGGGCGCAGGTGTCGGTGACGACCGGGCTCGCCGCGCTCCCGACCGGGATGTGGGCGTTCTCGCTGGGTGTCTGGTTGACGGTGAAGGGCTCAGACCGGCACCCATCATCACCGGGACGACCAAGCCGGGCTGACTGGCGCCCGTCAGGTCCCGCCGCCCGTGCCCACCGCTCGACGGTCTGCTCTGCCGGCACGCTGTTCGCCGGCGATGCGGGCGAGCACCTTGTCCGAGATGCGCTGGAGGGTGTGCAGCTCGTCCGGGTCGAGGGCGTCGACGAACAGGCCGAGCACGCGGCGGACGTGTCCGGGTGCCGCGTCCGCCAGGTAGGCGAAACCGGCGTCGGTCAGGATCGCCCGCGTGTACCGGCCGCTGTGCGGGTCGGGCTCGCGGCACACGAAGCCACGCTTCTCGAGCCGGCCGATCATGTGGGACAGGCGGGACAGCTCCGTGTTGGCCACCACCGCGAGCTCGCTCATCCGCATCCGGCGCTCGGGCTGGTCGGACAGGTGCGCCAGCACGTAGTACTCGATGAAGCTGAGCTTCGAGTCCTGCTGGAGCTGGGAATCCAGCGCGGCGGGCAGCGTCTGGGCGAGCTTCATGAACCCGCGCCACGCCGCCAGTTGGTCACTGGTGAGCCAGCGCGGCTCGGTCACCTCGGACACCTCTCGAGCGGACATGTGCGCAGTGTACGGCCGCCGCGCGGATCCTGACTTGAAAATTCATGTCCCGACGCCTACCGTGGCACTTGAAAATTCAAGTGTCAGTGTGGGTCATCGAGATCGGAAGGAAGATCCATGAGCAACCTGAGGCTGGCCGTCATCCTCGGCAGCACCCGCCCCGGCCGTAACGGCGAAGCAGTGGCGGACTGGGTGCTGACCAGGGCCAAGGCGCGCGTGAACGCCGACTACGAGCTGATAGACCTGCTCGACTACCCGCTTCCGCACCTGGACGAGGCCGTGCCGGCGAGCAGGGGGGTGTACGCCGGTGAGCACACGAAGGCATGGTCGGCCAGGATCAGCGAGTTCGACGGGTACGTCTTCGTCACCCCGGAGTACAACCACTCCACCTCCGGCGTGCTGAAGAACGCGATCGACTATCTCTACACCGAGTGGAACAACAAGGCGGCGGCCTTCGTGTCGTACGGAGCGCTCGGCGGCACGCGCGCGATCGAGCACCTGCGGGCCATCTCGAGCGAGCTGCAGATCGCCCACGTGCGCCAGCAGCTGTCGTTCTCGTTGCTCACCGACTTCGAGAACTTCTCGGTGTTCCGGCCCGCCACGGCGCACGACGCCGCCGCGAACGTGCTGTTCGACCAGCTCGAGTCCTGGGCCGGCGCGCTCAGGTCCGTCCGAAACTGAGGCGCGGCGGCGGCGGGAGTGGGCGGTCACATGAGGCTCTACGGGCTCGAGGAGCACTTCGTCACCGCGGAGGTGGTCGAGGCGTGGCAGCGGCACGACCCGGGGCTCGCCGCGCCGATGATGAAGTGGGCCGTCGCCAGTGAGATCACCCCGGCACTGCTGGATCTCGGCGACGGGCGCGTCGCCGCCATGGACGACGCCGGGATCGACACCGCGGTGCTGTCCCTCACGACGCCGGGCCTGCAGAACCTCGCCACCGCGGAGGCTGTTTCCCTGCAGGCGCCCACGAACGACCTCATCGCCGCCGCCGTGCGCCGCCACCCCGGGCGTTTCCAGGGGTTCGCGGCGCTCGCCACGTCCGCGCCCTCGGCCGCCGCCGACGAGCTGCGGCGTGCGGTCGTCGAGCTCGGGCTCAACGGGACGCTGGTGAACGCGAACTCCGGCGACCGGGCCCTGGACGCGCCCGAGTTCTGGGACATCTACGAGGCCGCGGAGGACCTGCGGGCACCCGTCTACCTGCACCCCAGCGTCCCGTTCCCGGCCGTCAACGAGGCCTACTACCGCGGCTTCGGCGAGCGAGTGGACAGCATGCTCACCACCGGGGCGTTCGGCTGGCACTACGACGCCGGGCTGACCGTGCTCCGGATGATCGTCGCCGGCGTGTTCGACCGGTTCCCCGAGCTGCAACTCGTCCTGGGGCACTGGGGCGAGGTCGTCCTCTTCTACCTGGACCGGATCGCGGCGATGGACGGCCTCACCCGCCTGCGGCGTCCGATCGCGGACTACTTTCGCTCGAACATCCACATCACGCCCAGCGGTATCTCCAGCCACAAATACCTGCGGTGGAGCCTGGAGACGGTGGGGGTCGAGCGGATCATGTACGCCTCCGACTACCCCTTCAACCGGGAGCGTGCCGGATCCGCGCGGCAGTTCCTGGACACCGCACCGATCGGCGACGCCGACCGCGAACGCATCGCCTTCCGGAACTGGGAGGAGCTCGTCGCCGGGATCCGGCACTGACCGAGCGCGCTGCGGAAGGTCAGGTGCGGACCGGATCGTGCCGGGGCTCCGCCGCGGCGCGGACGGCCCGTACGGGCCAGACCGCCACCGTCAACGCCACCGCGGTCAGGCCGAAGGCGAGCACACCGCTCACGCTCAGCGTGCTGTCGAGCCAGGTGCTGAGCCACGTGACCAGCCACAGCAGAAGCCAACCGATCCCGGCCAGCACGGCGGACACTCCCGGTCCGCTGACCTGCCACCGGCAGGCCAGCAGTACGAACAGCGCGGCCAACGCCAGTCCCGTCAACCATCGTTGCCATTCCGGTCCCGGCGCCAGCGCCACCCCGTCGAACACCGCGTCCGCCGACCAGAACACCCCCATGCACAGGATGACCGAACTCAGCACCGCCGTTCGTTCCCCCGGAAACAGGCCGGGCTCGCCAGGGGTCACCAACCGGACCAGCCACCGCCCGAGCTGCGCCACCAGGGTGGCGACGACGACGGGCCAGAACCCCGACAGCCGGACCTGCATGCCCAGCGCCGCGGCGATCCGAACCGCGCTCCACAGCGACAGCGGTGTCAGGATCGGCAGGGTCGACCACACCGTGAGGAACACCCGTGCTTTGGTGGGGCTCAGGATCGACCCTTCCCACACGGCGAACTTGTAGGACCTCACCCACAACGAGTTCCTGCCCCACACCGCGCAGGCGACCGCGGCAAGCGCTCCCCACAAGGCCAGCAGGATTCCGCACGTGGCCAGCAGGACCGGCCAGCCGCCCTCGAGGGTGAACGCGGGCACCAGCGCCGCGGCCAACGCCACGCCCGCGGTGACCTGCACCGCCAACACGAGCAGTCTGCCCGCGACACCGGTCGTCTTCGCCACCGCACTGACGGTACGAGAACAGCAGCACCGCGGACCGTGCATTGCCGGAGCCGAGGTAACCCTGGTCGCGCGTCCCGCGGCTACGGGTTCAGCGCGATGTACTTCTCCTCCAGGAACTCGAGGATGCCCTCCGAGCCGCCCTCGCGGCCGAGGCCACTCTGTTTCACGCCGCCGAAGGGGGCGGCCGGGTCGCTCACGACGCCGCGGTTGACCGCGACCATGCCGGCCTCCAGGCGGTGAGCGACGGCCATGGCCTCGCGTTCCGCGCCGAACACGTAGGCCATCAGGCCGTACACCGTGTCGTTGGCCATGGCGACGGCCTCGTCGACGTCGTCATAGCGCACGACCGCCAGGACGGGACCGAAGATCTCGGTCGTGTTGATCCGGGAGCCGTGCCGGACGTCGGTCAGGAGCGTGACGTCGTAGAACGCGCCGGTGCCCGCGGACTTGCCGCCGTGCACGAGCGTCGCGCCGTCGGACACCGCGTCGTCCACGAGGCTCGCGACCTTGTCGCGTTCGGCGACCGACACCAGCGCGCCGACCTGCCGTGACCGGTCGAGGCCCGGCCCGACCGACAGCGACCCGAGCGCCTCGGTCATCCGCTCGACGAACTCGTCGTGCCGTGAGCTGTGGACGTACACCCGGTTGGCCGCGGTGCACGCCGCACCGCCGTTGCGCATCTTGGCCACCAGCGTGCCCGCCACGGTGAGGTCCATGTCGGCGCTGGGCAGCACGACCAGCGGCGCGTTCCCGCCCAGCTCCATCGAGGTGCTCACCACGGAGTCGGCGCACGCGTGCAGCAGGTCCCGGCCGACCTCGGTCGAGCCGGTGAACGACAGCTTGCGTACCTCCGGCCGGTTCAGCATGGCCGCCACCAGCGGTCCCGTCGGCACCGGCGTCACCAGGTTCACCACGCCGGCGGGCACGCCCACCCGGCGCAGGACCTCGACCATGTACGCGGCGGTCAGCGGGGTCTCCCTGGCCGGCTTGAGAATCGTCGTGCAGCCGGCCGCCAGTGCCGGGGCGAGCTTGCGGGTCGCCATGGCCGCGGGGAAGTTCCACGGGGTGATCAGCAGCGACACGCCGATCGGCTGACGGTCGACGACGATCCGCTTGTCCCCGCTGGGGGAGCGGCGGTAGTCGCCGGGCACGCGAACCGCCTCCTCGGCGAACCAGCGGAAGAACTCCTTGGCGTAGTTGGCTTCCCCGATCGCGTCGGACCAGGACTTGCCGTTCTCCCGCACGATGGTCTCGGCGAACACCTCGATCTCCGCGGTGAGCACCTCGTAGGCCGCGCGCAGCAGTTCGCCCCGGTCCCGTGCCGGGGTGGCGGCCCAACCCTCCTGCGCGTTCGCGGCCGCGTCGACGGCGGCCATGCAGTCGGCCTCGGTGGCGGCCGCGAAGCGGGCGAGCACGCTCTGGTCCGCGGGGTCGACGACGTCGAACCGCTCGCCGCCGCCGGGGCGCCATTCGCCGTCGATGAACAGGTCGGCAAGGTAGCTCATCGGTAGTTCCCCTCCGCGAGATGACCGGTGTACGCCTGATCGAGGATGTCGAGGAGCACCGTGGGCGGCGCCGGGACGGGTGCGATGGCGACGAGCCGCGTGGCGCGCGCGGCCAGCTCGGCAAGCCTGGGCAGCTGGTCGCGGGTGACGCCGATCTCGGCCAGTGACGCGGGCACGCCGATCGCGCGGTTGAGCCGGGCGACCGCGCGGATCGCCCCGCGTGCCTGTTCCTCCACAGTGGACGGTGCGACGCCCAGGGCGGCGCCGACCGCGGCGATCCGCGGCACCGTGCCGGCGTCGGTGAGGCACACCTGGAGGACGTGGGGGAGCAGCAGTCCGGTGCCGAGCCCGTGCGGTGTCCCGGTGACCGCGCCGATCGGGTACTGGAGGGCATGGGAGAGGTGGGTTCCGGTGGCACCGAAGGCGATTCCGGCGAGCAGGCTGCCGAGCGCGACGTTCTCCCGCGCCTGCCGGTCGTCCGGGTCGCCGACCGCCACCGGCAGCGCGGCGCCGAGCAGCTCGACCGCGCGCAGCGCGATCACGTCGGTGAAGGCGTTGCGGCCGGTGAAGACGGGCAGCGTGGCGTCCCACGCCCGGTCGGGATCCGCCGCGGTGTAGGACTCGACCGCGTGCACGAGCGCGTCGATGCCGGCGTGGGCGGTGACGGCGCGCGGCGCGCCGAGGGTGAGCAGTGGGTCGACGATGGCGGCCGCGGGCACCAGGTGCGGGCTGGAGATGCCCACCTTCATGTCGTGGCCGGGATCGGACACCACCGCGACCGGGGTGACCTCCGAGCCGGTGCCGGCGGTGGTGGGCATGGCGACGACCGGCAGCGTCGGTCCTGGCACGAGGTTCTCACCGTAGTACCGGCGCAGCGGGCCGCCGTGGGTGACGAGCAGCCCGACCAGCTTCGCCGCGTCCAGCGTGCTGCCGCCGCCGATGGCCAGGATCGCGTCGGGCCGGTGGGTCCGCGCGAACTCGGCGGCGGTGTCGAGCGACGCGGTCGGCAGCTCCGGCTCGATGTCGCTGTGCACCTCGACGTCGAGCCCGCCGGCCCGCAGCGCCGTGCGGATCTCGGCGAGGACCGGCGACCTGGTCAGGAAGGGATCGACGATCGCCAGCACCCGACGGCCGTGGCCGCGCAGCACCTCGGGCAGCTGCGCGCGGGAACCGTACCCGAAGTGGATCCGGGTCGGGAGCCGGAGCGTTCCGGCGGTGATGTCGTTCATGGTCCTCCTACTTGATGGCGAGCGCGTTCGGCGGGGAACCCACGCCACCGACGAGGTAGAGCGGCTTGCACGTCAGGAAGAACTCGTGCACCCCGTCGGCCGCGCAGTCGGCGGCGAGGTCGTCGAGTTTCCACAGCTCGCCCATGGCCATCCCGAGGAGCGCGATGAGCGGGCGGTGCAGCATCCCGCTGTGGTCCACCCCCCGTTCCGGCGGCTTCTCGCCGGGGAGCCGGAAGTCCGACTCGATCACCGGGTCGGCCTCGACGGCCGGGGTGTCGCTCGCGACGAGCGCGATCTCGTGGTCCCAGAGCCAGCGCAGGACCGACTCGCGCTGCGCCAGCCCTGGGGATCGGTTGCGCCGGTTGAACTCCACGCGTTCCTCGGCCGACTTCGCGACGTAGTTCTCCGCCCATCCGGTGCGCAGCAACACCATGTCGCCGCCCCGCCAGGACACGCCCTGGCGGCGCGCGACCCGCTCGAGCAGGTCCTCGTCGAACGCGATCGTCTGCTCGCAGTCGTAGGGCAGGCCCTCCTCGGTGAAGAACCGGGCGACGTCGAGCAGGACGCCGCGGCCGGCGATGCCCGACTCCGCCCAGTTGTGGATGCCCAGCCGGGTCGAGCTCTCGTTGTTGTCCTCGGCCGCGAGCCCGCCGTAGAAGCCGTGCTCGGGGTGTCCGATGTGGCGCAGGGCGTCGAGCTGTGAGGTGGACTGCAGGTAGAACGAGTCCAGCCAGTCGTCGCGGTGGAACTCGTTGTTGGCGAAGACATGGTGTTCGGTCCGGGGTCGGGTGCCCGTCGGGTACGGCTCGAAGGCGTTGACCGGATGGTCGAGGTTGAACCGGCGCCCGGTGCGGACCAGCCGGGCCGCCGAGGCGACGCGTTCCGGGGTGAGGAAGTTGATGGTGCCGAGCTGGTCGTCGCGCCCGAAGACGTCCCAGCTCGAACCGGCCACCTCGGCGCGCGTCAACTCGTCATAGGTCGGCAACACGTTTTCCTTCTCTGCCGCCGCCCATCTTGTCGCTGAGGGCGGCGGCTGTCTGCAGGAGCTTGGTCAGGTGCAGCGATCCCGGTGACACGTCGGCCATCTGGTCCGCCCCGAGCAGCGCGACGGTCGCGCAGATGCCGTACTCGTCGAACACGGGTGCGGCGGCGGCGAAGAGCCCGCCGGCGTGGCTCACGAGGCTGTACCCGTTGCGCCGTGCCATGAAGACGCCCGCCTCGACCTCGGCCCGCTTGGCGTCCGACACGCCTTCGGTGACCCGGGCGAACGTCTGGTCGTCCAGGTTCGCCAGGAAGACCCGGATCTGGGCCGAGGTCAGGTCGAGTTCGGACCCGCGGTGGACGGTGACGACGACCGTGCGGCTGACGTCCTCGTCGACGAGCGACACGATCGGCCCGCGCGCGCCCCACACGGCCAGCACCGACGTGGTGCGCGCGGCGGCCCGCAGGTCGGCCAGGTACGGCGGCGCGACGTCGAGCACGCGCCGCCGTGTCAGGGCGTGCATGCCCAGCTGGAGCATCAGCCCGCCCAGGACGAACGTGCCACGCCGGCGTCCACGCTCCAGAATGCCGGCGCTCACGAGCGAGGCGCAGTACCGGTAGGCCGTGGTCCGGTTCAGACCGAGCCGCTCGGCCACGTCCGCGGCCGTCAGGTCGGTGGTGTGCGGACCGAAGAGCGCGCAGATCTGCCCGACCCGCGCGACCGCCTGGATGTCGGAGCCGGTCGTGTCAGCGCTCGAGTCTGTGTTCGCCATGGCGTAACCGTAGTTCACATGGAGAACAAGGTTTGCCGGACGGGTGTCGTCATCTCAGCCCACCAACCAGTTGTTGAGCTTGGTCGTGACCGCGTCGAAGTTCTTGGCGTACCAGTCGATGTCCTGGATCACGGTGTCGCCGGTATTCACCGGGCCGTAGACCTCGACCAGCTTGCCGCTGTCGGTCAGTTCGGGCTTGGCCTTGAGGTTGACCGGTGCGGTGCCCAGCAGTTCGGAGACCTTCGCCGACGACTCGGGAGACATCACCGACTCCAGGAAGTCCTCCGCGGCCACCTTGTTCTTCGAGCCGCGCGGCACGGCCAGCCCGTTGACCGAGACCACGGTCTTGTCCCACACCAGCTTGATGTTCTTCTTGTCGTTCAGCAGCGCGATGATCCGCGAGTCGGCGAGCAGGAACATGTCGACCTGGTCGGCGCCGACCGCCTGCTGCAGCGCGCCGACGTTGGGCGCGAACAGCGTGTCGCCGCGGATGGTCGCCCACTTCGCG
The DNA here is from genome assembly GCF_035634895.1 of Actinophytocola sp. Taxonomy (GTDB): domain Bacteria; phylum Actinomycetota; class Actinomycetes; order Mycobacteriales; family Pseudonocardiaceae; genus Actinophytocola. Next base: position 23,550 of record NZ_DASQCC010000072.1, read on the forward strand.
AGCGCCCTGTCCACGTCGAGCGGGTACAGCTTGTCCGGACGGACGCCGTCGGCGAGCAGCGGGTACTCGAGGATGCCGTTCTGCAGGTTGGTGATCACGCCCCGCTTGCCGGGGAACTTCTTGGCGTCGAAGAAGTCCTTCACCGACTTCGGCGCCTTGGCCGGGTCGGGGAACTTGGCGGCGTTGTAGCCGAAGATCGTGGCGTTCGCGAAGTTGCCGACGTAGCAGTCGCCGACGCCCTTGTCGACGTAGTCCTTCCGGTCGAGGTCGGGCAGGTCGAGCTTCTCGAAGAGCGTGCCGCAGTTCTGCTGGGCGGCGGCCGGCGCGACGGAGACGACGTCCCACTGGACCGCGCCGGCCATGACCTGCGCCTTGACCTGCGCGACGTCCGCGGGCGAGGTGTTGACGAACGTGACGTTGGGATGTGCCGCGGTGTAGGGCTCCTGGAAGGCCTTGATCTGCCCCTCCTGACCGGTGCCGCCGTAGGAGACGTAGGTGAGCTGCACCGGGCCGTTGCCGGTCGTGCCGCCGCTGGTGCCGCCGGTGGTGCCGGAGTCGCCGGTGCCGCAGGCGGTGGCGAGTACCGCCGCCGCGGTGAGGGCCGCGCCGGTCAGCGCGGATCTGGTTCTGGACGTCATTGTCTTACCTCTGTTCGGTATGAGAACTGCAGAGTCCTTGCTGTGTCTGGACACGACGGTGTCGGATCGCCGGCGGCGTCCACTCCGGTCATGCCGCGACGACCCGCTGTGCCCGTGGCCGCCACCACGCCACGAGGTCGTCACCGATCGCGTAGTCGCCCTGGATCGCGCTGACGCGTGCCCGGCCGGGCACCCGCGGCGTGCCCAGGGCGAGGAGCAGCGTGCGGTAGGAACCCAGGTACTCCACGTCGCGGACGGTCGCCGCGACGGCGTTGGCGCCGGCGGGCAGGTCCGCGCGCTGCCGCACGACCCCGACGTCCTCCGGCCGCACGACGATCGCGGCGCGTTCGGTCACCCCGGGATGCTTGGCGATGGTGTCCGGGTCGACCGCCCAGCGCTCACCGTCCCACCCGGCCTGGTCCCCGACCCCGCCCGAGCCCAGCTCGAAGACGTTGGAGTCACCCAGGAACCGTGCGGTGAACAGGGTTTCCGGCTCGGTGTAGAGCTGTTGAGGCGTGCCGACCTGCTCGATGTGCCCGTTGTCGAACAGCGCGACGCGGTCGGAGAGGGTCATGGCCTCCTCCTGGTCGTGGGTCACGAAGACGAACGTGGACCCGACCTCGCGATGGATCCGCCTGATCTCCCCCTGCAGCGCCGACCGCAGGTTGCGGTCGAGCGCGCCGAGCGGCTCGTCCAGCAGGAGCGCCCTGGGCTCGAAGACGATGGCGCGCGCCAACGCCACGCGCTGCTGCTGCCCGCCGGACAGCTGCGCGGGGTGGTCGCCGTCGCGGCCGGTGAGCTGCACGAGCGCCAGCACGTCCGCGACCCTGGCGGCGATCGTGCGCCGGTCCATCCGGCGTTCCCGCAGCGGGTAGGCGACGTTCTGCGCGACCGTCATGTGCGGGAACAGCGCGTAGTTCTGGAACAGCATGCCGAGGTTGCGCCGGTGCGGCGGCACGTGCCCGACATCCGCCCCGTCGAGCGAGATCTCACCCGCGGTGAGGGTCTCGAAGCCGGCGATCAGGTTCAGCGTGGTCGTCTTGCCCGAGCCGCTGGGGCCGAGCAGGGTCATGAACTCGCCGGGCTCCACCGTCAGCGAGACGTCGTCGACCGCGGGCGTGGCGTGCCCGAAGTCCTTGGTGACGTTCGTGAGGCGGATGCGTGTGCCCTGACCGGTGCCCGCCGGCCCGCCGGCCGAGGCAGGCCTCCCCGGTTCGCCTGATCTCCGCGATGTCATCGTCATGGCTCTCCTAACGGCGGCGGCGCCGGCCGCGAAGCAACTGGGGCAGAAGGAAGATGAAGGTCACCGCGACGACCATCAGGCTCGACGCGGCGGAGATCGTCGGGTCGATCTCGACGGTGACGCTGTTGTACATCTGCACGGGCATTGTCTGGAACAGCGGCGAGCGCAGGAACAACGCGATGACGACCTCGTCGAACGAGACGATGAACGCGAAGATCGCGCCGGTGAGGATGCCCCGGCTGATCAGCGGTATCGTCACGCGCGCGAACGTCCGCGCCGGCGAGGCACCCAGCGAGGCGGATGCCTTCAGCAGCCGCGGGTCCAGGCCGCCGAGCGCGCCGGTGACCGACACCAGCACGTACGGCACGGCGATGGCGGTGTGCGCGAGCACGTAGCCGGTCACCGTGCCGGTGAGCTGCCAGCCGAGGAACGCGATGTACACCGCGATCGCGACGACGATCGCCGGCGCCACGATCGGCACCATCAGCAGGGTGCGCACGAGGCGCGCGACGCGTCCGTCCAACCGGGACAGTGCGACCGCGGCCGCCGTGCCGGTGGTCGTGGCCAGCAACGCGGTGAGTGTGGCCACCAGGAAGGAGTTGCCGAGCGAGTCGAGCCAGACGGGGTTGGTGAAGAAGTTCTCGTACAACCGCCAGGAGAAGCCCGTGGGCGGGAACTGGAACGTGGTCGAGGTGGAGAAGCTCATCGGGATGACGAACAGCGTCGGCAGGATGAGGAACGCGATGACGAGCCCGCCGAGAGCCTTGAGCCACCACCCGATGGGGTCGACCTCGCGGTAGCGTTTCCGGGGCGCCGACCTTGCCGGGGGCGAGGTCACCGTGCTGGTCATCGACGCTCCCTCGGTTGACCGGTCGCGACCACGCCGATCGCGGAGACCGTGCCGCCCACCCGGTTGGCCCACGCCACGAGGGCGAGCGTGACGACGAGGACGACGACGCCGAGCGCCCCCGCCGCGGCGAAGTCGAGCAGGATGGTGGTGCGTTGCGCGAGCAGTTGGGCGACGAGCGACTCCTGCGGCGACCCGAGCAGCGCCGGGGTCACGTAGAACCCGAGGCTGAGGGTGAACACCAGGATGCCGCCCGCGACGACACCACCGCGGGACAGCGGCCAGTAGACCTTCCAGAACGCCGCGGTGGGGGACGAGCCGAGCCCGCGGGCCGCGAGCAGCAGCCTCCGGTCGATGCCGCCGAGGGTGCTGTACAGCGGCAGCACCATGAAGGGGAGCAACACCTGGGTCATCGCGACCGTCACGCCGGCGGTGGTGCCGTACAGCACGACGTGGTCGGCGCCGAACAGCGCGAACAGGCTCTGCACGGGCCCACCGTCCTGGAGGATGACGATCCACGCGAAGTTGCGTGCCATCACCGAGGTCCAGAACGGGATGAGCACGACGATGAGCAGGATGCCGCGGGCCCGCGGCCCCACCCTCGTCATCAGGTACGCGTACGGGTACCCGAGCAGCAGTGCGGCCAGCGTGACGGTCGCCGCGGTCCTCGCCGTCCGCCCGAGCACCCGCAGCGTCACGCCGTCGGTGAACAGGTGCTGGTAGTTCGCCAGTGTCCAGTCCGGGGTCGAGACGCTGTTGACGAGCGTCTTGCCCAGTGGCACCAACAGGATTCCGGCCAGCAGTGCCAGCGCGGGTACCAGCAGGAGCCAGCTCGACCACCTGGTCCCGCCGATCCTGACCGAGGACATCGGTGTCCCTCCCAACTTCTGTGGCTAACCGCGGCGTCCGAGGTGGACGGTCACGCGGGCTCGTCCTCGAGCCCCAGCAGGAACGCGGGGTTGGCCGCGACCATCCGCCGTATGTCCTTCTCGGACACTCCGTGGTCCAGCAGCGCGCCGACGAGGTAGATGTAGCCGTCGACCGGCAGCGGGTTGCCCTGCTGGCCCAGGTCGGAGGAGATGACCGTCCGTTCCGGCCCGACGCGGCCGATCCAGTCCACCAACTGCTCGATGGGCCAGCCGATGGCGGTCACCTCGGGGTGGTACATCGCGATCTCGTGCTCGACGAACGCGCCGAACCGCAGCAGTTCCTCGATGTCCTGCTCGGAGGCGCCGACGATGAAGTCGGGGTGCTGGACGAGCAGCCGCCGCACGCCCTTGCGCTCGGCGACCTCGAAGAGGGCCGTCATCGACGTGGTGTCCAGGTGGCCGCCGGTGAGCAGCGCGCCGGTCTCGGCGACGATGTCGACGACCGCGACCGTGTCGGCCGAGACCGCTCCCGACCCGTCGAGGACCGACACCTCGTGTTCGAGGAGGT
>NZ_DASQCC010000073.1:0-7785 GCF_035634895.1 Actinophytocola sp.
CCAGCGCCGGGCCGACGGACGGCTCCAGCACGTTCCAGGTCGACTGTACTGCCGTGAAGACCGGGGTTCCCTGCCGTTCCAGCGCCAGTGCCCGGCGCACCACGTCGGCCTGTGCGGGTCCGGACGTCGAGAAGCCGACCCGTACGGGTAGCGCGGCAAGGGCGTCCTGGAGCGCCAGGTCGTCGAACAGCGGGCTGTCCGGGGTCAGGGAATGCACCTGGTACAGGGCGAGATGTTCGCCCAGCAAACCCGTGCTCTCCGCCCACTGGGCGCGAAACCGGTCGAGTGTGTGGGACTTCTCCTCGTGCACGGCCGCGTCCGTGCGCCAGCCGCCCACGTAGGCGTAGCCCCACTTGCTGGACACCGTCACCGCGGCAGGCGAGCGGGCGTCGAGCCAGCCGGCCAGGAACTCCTCGGCACGGCCGTAGGAACGGGCCACGTCCATCCAGCGGACGCCCGCGTCGTACGCGGCGTCGAGCACTGCCCACGACGCCGCACGCATGTCGTCCACGGAACGCGAAGGCGGCAGCTCGGACCGGCCGACGTTGATGTACGCCGGCCGGCCGAGTGCCGCCAGTCCGAGTCCGAACCTATCGAGCACGGTTCAAGAGTCCGGCCGACCCTCCGTTGACGAGGCCGCCGCCGGGCACGGTCGGCCTGTTGCGAACCGTACCCACCTACAGGTACTGGCCCGTGTTCGTCGCGGTGTCGATCGCCCGCCCCGACTCCTGGTTCTTGCCGGTGACGAGGGTTCGGATGTACACGATCCGCTCCCCCTTCTTGCCGGAGATTCGTGCCCAGTCGTCCGGGTTCGTGGTGTTCGGCAGGTCCTCGTTCTCCGCGAACTCGTCGACGATCGCGTCCAGCAGGTGCTGCACGCGCAGGCCGGGCTGCTTGGTCTCCAGCACCGACTTGATCGCCGCCTTCTTCGCCCGGTCCACGATGTTCTGGATCATCGCGCCCGAGTTGAAGTCGCGGAAGTACAGGACCTCCTTGTCACCGTTGGCGTAGGTGACCTCGAGGAACCGGTTGTCCTCCGTCTCCTCGTACATCCGCTCGACCGTGTGCTGGATCATCGCGTCGATCGTGGCCTTGGGGTCGCCCGCGAACTCGGCGAGGTCCTCGGTGTGGATCGGCAGGCTCGACGTCAGGTACTTCGAGAAGATGTCCCGCGCCGCCTCCGCGTCCGGCCGCTCGATCTTGATCTTGACGTCCAGGCGGCCGGGCCGCAGGATCGCCGGGTCGATCATGTCCTCGCGGTTGGACGCGCCGATGACGATGACGTTCTCGAGGCCCTCGACGCCGTCGATCTCGCTGAGCAGCTGCGGCACGATCGTGGTCTCCACGTCCGAGGAGACACCGCTGCCCCGGGTGCGGAAGATCGAGTCCATCTCGTCGAAGAACACGATGACCGGTGTGCCCTCCGAGGCCTTCTCCCGCGCGCGCTGGAAGATCAGCCTGATGTGCCGCTCGGTCTCACCCACGAACTTGTTGAGCAGCTCCGGGCCCTTGATGTTCAGGAAGTACGACTTGGCCTCGTGTGCCTTGCCGTCGCCCCGGGCCGCCGCCACCTGCTTGGCCAGCGAGTTCGCCACCGCCTTGGCGATGAGTGTCTTGCCACAGCCGGGCGGACCGTAGAGCAGGACGCCCTTCGGCGGCCGCAGCTCGTACTCGCGGAACAGCTCCGCGTGCAGGAACGGCAGCTCCACCGCGTCGCGGATCTGCTCGATCTGCCGGAACAGGCCGCCGATGTCCTCGTAGCGGACGTCGGGCACCTCCTCCAGCACCAGGTCCTCGACCTCGGCCTTGGGCACCCGCTCGTAGGCGTAGCCCGACTTCGAGTCGACCAGCAGCGAGTCACCCGGCTTGAGCGTCGACTCCCGCAGCGGGTCGGCGAGCCACACCACACGCTCCTCGTCGGCATGCCCGACGACGAGCGCGCGCAGCGGCGGCGAGTCGTCCGCCTCCGCGAGCAGCTCGCGCAGGGTCGACACCTCACCGATCCGCTCGAAGGCGCCGGCCTCGACGATGGTCAGCGCCTCGTTCAGCCGTACGGACTGACCGCGACGCAGGTCACCCACCTCGACCGCGGGCGAACACGCCACCCGCATCTTCCGGCCCGCGGTGAACACGTCCACCGTGCCGTCCTCGTGTCCCAAGAGGAACACGCCGTAGCCGCTCGGCGGCTGCGCGAGCCGGTCGACCTCCTCCCGGAGCGCGAGGAGCTGGCTCCTCGCCTCCCGCAGGGTCTCGACCAGCTTGGCGTTACGCTCAGTCAACTGGCTGACTCGCTCGGACGCCTCGGCCAGCCGCTGCTCGAGCAGGCGGGCATGCCGAGGCGAGTCCGTCAGTTTCCGGCGCAGCAGCGCTACTTCCTCTTCGAGAAACCGGATCTGGGCAGCCTCGGACGGCTCATGCCCAGTACCCGGCTCCGGTCCAGCGCCGTGCTCGTCGGCCTCCTCTGGCCGACCACCGGGACGATCGTGCTGCATGTCGGCACCTCCTCCCGAATTTCTACTTACCCACACGGTACCGGTGAAGACCGACAAAAGAAGACCATCCACATCTCGGAACCGTCGCGTCACACCGTGGAAACGGACACTGTCGGAAGTGGATTAGGCCATCTCGGCGCGTGATGGAACCACCTACCCGCTACGGTGCGTCAGATAGTCGGCCGGTCATGGGGGTGCCGGCGGCAGCTCGAACACTTTCAGGCGGGGGCCCGCCGCGAACTAGGGAGATGCAAGCGATGTCACAACCGCCGCAGCAGCCGGGATGGGGTGGGCAGCCCGGCTGGGGGCAGCAGCCCGGCCCGGGTCAGCAGCCTGGCGGCTACCCGCAGCAGGGTGGTTATCCCCAGCAGGGTGGATACCAGCAGCCCGGTGGCGGATACCAGCAGCCCGGGAGTGGGTACCAGCAGCAGCAGCCCGGTGGCGGCTATCCGCAGACCGGTCCGCAGCAGTACGGCCAGCAGCCCTACGGCCAGCCCCAGTACGGGCAGCCCACCGGCTACGGGTACCCGCCACGGAAGAAGAGCCCGATGCCGTGGATCCTCGCCGGTGGTGGCGTGGTCGTCGTGGCCGTGGTCGTGGTGCTGATCATCAGTCTCACCGGGGGCGCGGACACGGGCAGTCCAGAAGGCGTGGCCGAGGCGGCGGTGTCCGCCGCCAACGACCAGGACTACGACAAGCTCGTCGAGCTCACGTGCAACGCCGACAAGGAAGACGTCAAGAAGAACGTCGACCCCGGGGAGATCGACTCCTCGCTCGCCGGCGTCAAGATGAACTTCGAGCTGGGCAAAGTCGAGAAGAAGGGCGACGACGCGGCGACGGCCGAGGTCACGATCACCTTCAGCAACGTGCCCGAGGAGGCCAAGCAGTACCTGAAGGAGACGAAGGGTGTGCTGAACCTCAAGAAGGAGAGCGGCGACTGGTGTGTCTCGGGTCTCGGTTCGGGCTCTCCCAGCTGAGTCGCAACGGATTGGTCAACGCGGCGGTCGTCGGGCGTGTCCCGGCGACCGCCGCTGTCGTGCGGCTCTCCTACGATGGGTTTCGTCCCGGTGTTCGCGGGAACGGACGGCGCGCCGGCTCCGTCTTCAGAGTGTGATGATGTGTGAGGAGTTCGGGGCCAAGAGATGAGCTATCCACCGCAGCAGCCCGAGCAGCCGTCCTACCAGGGCCTCGGCGCCTTTTCGGGTGGCCCGCCGAAGAAGCGCAACAACGGCAAGATCGTGGCCATCGTCGCGATCGCCGTGCTGGTGCTCGCGGGCGGTGGGTTGACGACCTACTTCATCACGAAGAGCGACGACAAGCCCAGCGACAGCGCGTCCTCCGAACGGAGCAGCGACAGCTCGTCGAAGGACACGGGTAGCGACGACTCCTCGACCGGCGACAAGTCATCAGATCGTGACCAAGGTCAAGGCAGCGACGACCCGGACGCCAGCAACACTCCAGACGACGTCCGCGACGACTACATGGCCGCGTACGAGAACAACGACTTCGCCGACGTGGTCAAGAACGCGTGCGCGGCCTACAAGAAGAAGTTCGGCACGGACACCTCGGACCTGGAGGGCAAGCTCCAGGACTACTCCATCACCGCGACGGCGGACGGCGACGTGGACGTCGACAGCAAGAACCCCGACACGGCCAGCGCGAAGATCGACCTGGTGCTCGCCGGCCCCGACCAGACCCAGGACGCGAAGATCCTCATCAAGATCGTCGACGAGAGCGGCAGGTGGCGGTTCTGCGGCGAGGACGAGGCCTGACCAACCGCAGACCAGCATCGGAGCGAGAGTCATGACGTATCCGCCGCAGCCGGGTCAGCCAGACCCGTACGGCCCGACGCGGGGACAGCCGGCGCCGTACGGCCAGCAGCCCGTGCCCGGGCAGTACGGGCACCAGGGCCAGCAGCCCCCGGCCGGGCAGTACGGGCAGTACGGGCAGCCACAGGGTCAGTACCAGTACGGGCAGCAGCCGTACGGCGGTCAGCCCGGTGGCCCGCCGCCCAGGAACAAACGGGGCATGATCATCGCGATCGTCGTGATCGCGGTGCTGGTGCTGGGTGGCGGCGGCCTGACGGTGTGGCTGCTCACCAGGGGCGACGACGGCGGGAACAGCGCCGGCCAGGAGACGACCGGTCAGACCACCGGCGAGCAGCCCACCGAGGACACGCCGACCGGTGAGAAGTCCACCCCCGGCGGTGGGGGCGGTGGCAGCGAGGCGGACCTGAAGGCCGTGGCGCAGAGCTACTTCGAGGCCCTGAACAGCCGGGACGAGTCCGCCGCGACCAAGCTGACCTGCACCGGGGACGGCCCGGGTGTGCTGTACACCGCGCTGCCCGAGGACGTGAAGGTGGAGTTCGACCGGGCCGACATGGCCTCGGACGTCTCGGCGACCGTCTTCTACAAGCTGAAGGACAGCACGAGCGATCAGTCGGCGCCCATTTTCATGGCATTCAAGGACGGAGCCTGGTGTGTCTCAACCTGACGGGCCTGGAGCCGAGACGCCGGACGGCGAGAAGCCGGCCGACGAGTCTCCGGCCGACGACACGGCCGTCGTCTCGACCGGGGAGGCCGAGAACGAGACGACCGAGACGACCAACGAGACGACCGAGGAGACGACCGAGGAGCCTGCCGTCGAGGCGCCCGCCAGCCGGCGGAAGGTCTGGCTGTTCTCGATCGCCGCGGTCGTCGTGCTGGTCGTCGCCGGGCTGGTCGCCTTCGCACTGACCAGGGGCGACTCGACCAAGGACGCCAGCGGGCCGGGGGTGCCGACCATCCAGGACTCGAACGCGCCGAGCACCAGGGCACCGGTGTCGCCGCCCGCCGTCGGCACGACCGCCACGATCACGGCGCCGTCGTCCACCGCGACGGCCGCGCCGCCGGCCGCGGACGCCGGCAACGTGGAGTCCGTGGCCGAACAGGCCGCGACGGCGATCACCAACGCGGACGTCAAGACACTCGCTCAGCTCAGCTGCGACCCCAGCTCCGCTGGCGAGGAGGACACGTTCCCCACCGACGCGACGGTCGAGGTCATCGGCGAGCCCCAGGTCAACGGCGAGACCGCGACGATCACCGTCCGGGTGACGATCAAGGGCGTCGACCCCACGGAGATCCCGATGCCCCTGACCAAGCAGGACGGCCGCTGGTGCATCCCCTGAGCGGCCAGGCCCGCTAGGTGGTCTGGCGGCCTCGGCGCTGCGGGCGCGGGGTGACCACGCCGTCGGCCAGGCGGCGGGCGGTCAGCAGGAACGCGGTGTGGGCGACCATCCGGTGGTCGGGGCGCACCGCGAGGCCCACCACGTGCCAGGGGCGCATCAGCGTCTCCCAGGCCTCGGGCTCGGTCCAGCACTGCTGCTCGCGCAGTGCCTCGGTGACCTTGGACAGCTGGGTCGTGGTCGCCACGTAGACCACGAGGACGCCACCGGGGATCAGGCTCTCGGCGACGGTCTCCAGCATCTCCCACGGGGACAGCATGTCCAGGATCGCCCGGTCCACCTCGCCCTCGTGGGTGGCCAGATCCTTGACCCGCAGGTCCCAGTTGTCGGGGCGCTCGCCGAAGAAGTGGGTGACGTTGCGTACGGCGTGCTCGGCGTGGTCCTCACGGATCTCGTAGGAGGTGACCGAGCCCTCCGGGCCGACGGCACGCAGCAGCGAGCAGGTCAGCGCACCGGAGCCGGCGCCGGCCTCCAGCACCCGCGCACCGGGAAAGATGTCGCCCCACATCACGATCTGCCCGGTGTCCTTGGGGTAGATCACCTGCGCGCCGCGCGGCATGGACAGCACGTAGTCGGCCAGGCGCGGCCGCAGCGCGAGGTACGCGGTGCCGCCCGCCGAGGTGACCACCGAGCCCTCGTCCTGCCCGATGAGGTCGTCGTGCGCCACCGCGCCGCGGTGGGTGTGGTAGTACTCCCCCGGCGTGAGCACGAGCGTGTAGTGCCGCCCCTTCGGATCGGTGAGCTGTACCCGGTCGCCCACCTGGAACGGCCCGCTCGCCCTTGCCTCCGTCACCCGATTCCCTCCCGTGTCCGAGTTGGCCCACCCGGCGCCACTCACGTCGGCTGATCGTCCCAGACCCAGATCCCGCCAATGTCCCCGACCGGCACTACCCTGGCCGGGCGAGGCGAAATCGATCAAAAGGGGGATCATGACCTACCCACCGCAACCACCGGGTCCGCAGGACCCCTACGGCCAGCAGCAGCCCTACGGCCAGCAACCGTACGGCCAGCAACCGCCCTACGGTTCGCAGCAGCCTTATGGCCAGCAGCAGCCGTACGGCCAGCAACCGTACGGGCAGCAGCCCTACGGCGCCCCGGGGCAGCAGCAGTGGGGTCAGCCGGGCTACCCGATGGGACCGCCGCCGAAGAAGTCGCGGACCGGTCTGATCACCACCATCGTGATCGTCGCGGTGCTCGTGATCGGTGGCGGTGGCATCGCCGCGTTCCTGTTGCTGCGCGACGACGGCAACGCCAGCGACAGCGCCGACAACGCCCGGGAGACCGCGGACGCCTTCGCCAAGGAGCTCAGCACCCAGCTCAGCAGGCCCATCGGGGACGTCAACCTCTCGTCGCTCCAGCCGCTCACCTGCTCGGCCGACTACAAGAAGCTCAACGACGAGCTGGGCGAGGCACGCGACGACCAGTCCAGCGCCACGAAGAAGCCCGACGCCAAGAAGGTCACGTTCAGCATCTCCGAGTTCAAGGAGTCGAGCGGCGGCGCCACCTTCAAGATGACGCCGAAGGCCGCGGGCGAGGACGCCGAGGACCCGCTCGACATGAAGGTCATCAAGGAGAGCGGCCGTTTCAAGGCCTGTGGGCTCTACGACCAGTCGTCGTCGGGGGGCGGCAGGGAACCCGAGCCGGACAGGCCCACGTCCAGGAGCGGCGGCGACGGCAACGAGTCCATCCCGAACCCGATCCCGACGAGCTAGCGGCGGGAGGTTCTTCGGTCGGCCAAGCGCCGGGACGCGCTAGGAACGCGGCCGTCCGGACAGGCTGGCACGCAGGTCCTCCCGGTGGAGCACCCCGGCGGGCCTGCCCTCCCCGTCCACGACGAGGAACTGCCAGGCGGCCGTCTCCGCGACCCGCTCGGCGATCTCCTCGCCCGGCTCGGAGTCCAGCAGCACCGACTCCGGCCGGATGGGCTCCGCGGCCTGCTCGGCCGGCGCCATCGGGGACCGCTCGGCCAGCCGCTGCGCGGCGACCTGGTCGAGCAGCCCCGCCGCGACGCCGTCGGCACGGACGAGCACCACACCCCGGCCAGCGGCGGCGCTGAGGGCGTCCGCGACC
>NZ_DASQCC010000074.1:0-21511 GCF_035634895.1 Actinophytocola sp.
CGACGCGATGGCCGGCGCGCTGCGGGCGGAAGACCCCGAGGCCGTGGTGGTGCCGTACTGCCTGGGCGGCGGCACCGACGCGAAGGCGTTCGCGAAGCTGGGCATCGACGGCTACGGGTTCGCGCCGCTCTACCTGCCGGAGGGCTTCAACCACCACGGGATGGCGCACGGCGTGGACGAACGCGTGCCCGTGGCGGGCCTACGGTTCGGGGTGAACGTGCTGGACCGATTCCTGTCGACGGTGTGACCGGAGCGAACCATGGGCACCACGCCGACGAACGACGTCACCGAGCCTGCGAGGGGACGCCATGAGCGACGTGAGCGGAGCTTGCGCAGCGAACCATCGGCACCACGCCGACGAACGACGTCACCGAGCCTGCGAGGGAACGTCATGAGCGGCGTGAGCGGTAGTGGTAGCGGGCGGCGTCGACGTATCCGGCGCGCTGGTAGAGGCGCCGGGCGGTCGCGTTCTCCTGGCGCACCTGGAGCCATGACCGGGTGACGCCATGGTCCAGGCCGGCGGCGAGCAGACCACTCAGGACGGCGCCGCCGAGCCCACTGCGTCGCGCGTCGGGACGTACGGCCAGGCAGTACACGCCGCCCCAGTCGCCGACGAGCGCGAGCCGCCCGACGGCGGCCGGGCCGTGCTCGTCGCGGATGGTGGCGTAGAGGGCGGGGCCACCGGTGAGGATCTTCGCGGCGATGGCGAGCGCGTCGGCGTCCCCGCGGCCGTCGACGGCCCACCAGAGGTCGAGCCAGTCGGTGCCGGGTGCCTCGGCGATGTCGGCGTCGTGGGTGCCGAGGGCGGCGAGCACGGTGTCGGTGTGCGCGGTCTGGATGAGGGTGGGCAAGCCGAACTCGTACCCACGCACGTCGAGCACGCGGTCGAGGTCCGACCGGTCGAGCTGGAACACGACGGGTAGCCCACGCTCGGCGTACAGGCGCTCGACGTGCCGCAGCGCGTGGTCGAGGTCGTGGGGAGCGCACAGGGGCATGACGGAGTTGGCCCGCTGGGTTACGCCCCCGGAGAACCGGGCAACCCACCCGTCGACGGCGACCTCCTCGAGCGCGGGCCACCCGGCCCGCATCAACTCATCGAACATGTCTCCGAGGATAGTCATGCACTCAACCGAATAATCATTCGGCGACAGCGTGCGGGTCAGGCCCGTCAAGCGCGTGACACGCCCACCGGGTTCACCGACGGCAGCACCCCCGACACCCACACCGCCGCCACCGCGGGCGCGAGCGCCGAGACCACCTCGTCCACCGGCACCGACGACAGACCGCCTTGCCACGCAAGGGAGTCCGTCATCTCCTCGACCGAGTCCAGCAACGCGGCGCCCCCCGGCGTGAGCCCGTCCGGGGACAGCAGGCCACGTGCCACCAGCGACGTGTTCGCCGCCGTCCACTGCTCCACCGTCCAGCCCCGGATCTCCCGCATCCCCTCCGACGGGAAGCGGTTCCGCGCCAGCTGCAGGTGCATCGCCTCCAGCCCGCTGAGCCCGGCCGCGGCCAGCGCCGCGACGTGACCGTCGCCCCGGTGCTCACGCAGGGTCGTCGCCAGCTGGAACACCGCCTGGACCGGGTCCTCCGGCAGCGGCAACGCGGCGTTGGCCGTCCCCAGTGCCCGACCCGTCGGCTCCAGGACGACCGAGGACAGCAGTGGCACCGCCGCCGCGCAGTCCTCGGGCAGCACCCCGATCCCCCGCAACACCTCGCCGCCGAAGGCGGTCCGTGCCGCCAGGCAGTCCGCCACCGAGGCACGCGCCCAGGCCGACGGCAGCGACCGGGCCACCATCTCCGGCGCGAACACGGCGAAGAGCCCGACCACCGCGGGCGCGGACACCGCACCCAGCGGCGCGGCGCGGAACGCGAAGTAGGTGTCCCAGTAGCCCTTCAACCCGATCGCCTTGCCGGCGGCTCGGACGTCCGGCGCGAAGTAGGCGACGGCGTGCAGTGGTTCGAGGGTGGTCCACAGTCGGCGTGCGGCATGCATACCGCCATTCAATAGGATCGCGCCGGTGATGAGTGCCCGAGGCTTCTTCTCGTCGTTCGAGAACACCGATCCGCCGCTGACCTGGATCGACACGACCGACCTCGACGGCACCGGCGCGCCACGCGCCGCCGGCGCGACCATGGGCACCCGCGAGGGCAGAGGCCCCAGGAAGCCGGCCACCGCCAAGCCGAGGGTCGGCTTCACCGGCCTGCGTGCCCTGCACTACGCCGGCACGCACACCGCGGAGGGCCCGGGCAGCGTCAGCAACAAGCTGTTCCTGCTCGAGCTGGTGATCACCGAGGACACGGAGCTCTCCTACGTCATCCTCCCCGAGTCCCGCGGCGACGCGTTCCCGAGCACGTACGTCGCGCTCGACCTCGCCTTCTCCGACGGCACCTACCTCAGCGAGCTCGGCCCGCGCGACCAACTCGGCTTCCCGCTCACCGCCCGCGGCCAGGGCGAGTCCAAGGCGCTCACGCCGAACCAGTGGAACCTCCGCCGGGCTCGGCTCGGGGTGGCCGCGGGCAAGACCGCCGTCCGCGCGCTGCTCACCTACGACAACCCGAACGGCCCTGCCGAGTACGCCGGCTGGGTCGACGACATCACCATCACCGAACGTCCCGTCCGGTCCGGGCAGCGCCCGGTCGACCACGTGGTCACCACCCGGGGCACCGACTCCACCAGGGCGTACTCCCGAGGCAACACCATCCCCGCCACGGCCGTCCCGCACGGCTTCACGTTCTGGACCCCGGTCACCGACGCCGGCGCCCAGGGCTGGCTCTACCGCTACCACCGCGACAACGACGACCAGAACCTCCCCGCGCTGGAGGCACTCGCCGCGAGCCACCTGCCCAGCCCGTGGATGGGTGACCGGCAAACCTTCCAGGTGCTGCCCTCGGCCGCCGCGAAGCGGCCGAGCTCCCGACGCGGCAGGCGAAAGCTCACCTTCCGGCACGGCAACGAACAGGCCCGCCCGCATCACTACCGCGTGCGGTGCACCGGCGGCATCGTCGCCGAGATCGCGCCGGCCGACCACGCCGCGGTCTTCCGGTTCACCTTCCCCGGTGAGGACGCGAACCTCGTCTTCGACAACATCAACCGCCACGGCCACCTCACCATCGACCCGGTCGCCGGCGCCGTCTCGGGCTACTCGGACGTCCGAAGTGGACTGTCCGAAGGAGCCGGCCGGCTGTTCTTCTTCGCCACGTTCGACCGCACGATCTCGGCGACCGGCAGGCTGTGGCGGGGCCTGTCCCGCAGGGTCGCCGGCTACCTCAGGTTCGAGCCTGACCACAACGGACCGACCGTCGTCACCATGCGCGTCGCCACCTCGCTGATCAGCCTCGCGCAGGCGAAGAAGAACCTGTGGCTGGAGGTTCCGGACTACGACACGTTCGAGACCGTCCGCGACCGCGCCGCCGACCAGTGGGACGCGATCCTGTCGCGGGTCCAGGTCGACGGCGCCAGCGAGGACCAGCTGACCACGCTGTACTCCAACATCTACCGGCTCTACCTCTACCCCAACCGCGGCCACGAGAACACCGGCACCGACGAGGTCCCGAGCATCGCCTACGCCAGCCCGGTGACCGCACAGTCCAAGAAGGACACCCCGACCCACACCGGAAAGACCGTCCACGCGGGGAAGATCTACGTCAACAACGGCTTCTGGGACACCTACCGGACGGTGTGGCCGGCGTACACCCTGCTCACCCCCACCCACGCCGGCGAGCTGGCCGACGGGTTCACGCAGCAGTACCGGGACGGCGGCTGGATCGCCCGCTGGTCCTCCCCCGGCTACGCCGACCTGATGACCGGCACCAGCTCGGACGTCGCGTTCATCGACGCCTACCGCAAAGGGGTCCACAACTTCGACATCGAGTCCGCCTACGACGCCGCGCTGCGCAACGCGACCGTCGCGCCGGAGATCTCCGGCGTGGGCCGCAAGGGCATCGACCGCTCGATCTTCCTCCGGTACACGCCGACGTCCACGGAGTACGGCCTTTCCTGGACGCTCGAAGGCTGTCTGAACGACTTCGCCATCGCCGTCATGGCCGAGGAGCTGGGCGACACCGAGACCCACGAGTACTTCCTCGACCGGGCAAGGAACTACGTGCACGCCTTCGACTCCCGCACCGGATTCTTCCAGGGCCGCAAGGAGAACGGCGAATTCCGGCACACACCGGACCGCTACGACCCGCGCGCCTGGGGCGGCGACTACGTCGAGACCAACGGCTGGAACACCGCGTTCAGCGTCCCTCACGACGGCGCCGGTCTCGCGAACCTGCTCGGTGGGCGCGGGGCCCTGGCGGCCAAGCTCGACGAGTTCTTCGCCACCCCGGAGACCGGCCGCGCCCGCGGTGCGTACTGGCACACGATCCACGAGATGACCGAGGCCCGCGACGTCCGGATGGGACAGTACGGCCACAGCAACCAGCCCTCCCACCACATCATCTACATGTACGCGTATGCCGGCGCCGCCTGGCGGACGCAGGAGAAGGTGCGCGAGGTGCTGTCCCGGCTCTACGCCGGCAGCGAGATCGGCCAGGGCTACTGCGGCGACGAGGACAACGGCGAGATGTCCGCGTGGTGGCTGTTCGGCGCGCTCGGCTTCTACCCGCTGCGCGTCGGCAGCCCCGAGTACATCATCGGCTCGCCCCTGTTCCGGCGCGCGGTGGTGCGCATGGACAACGGCGCCGAGCTCGTGGTCAACGCGCCCAACAACAGTCCCGAGAACGTGTACGTGCAAGGGCTTTCGATCGACGGCAGGCCGTGGGACCGGGTCTATCTGCCGCACGACGTGATCGCCGGTGGCGCGACGCTCGACTTCCGAATGGGCCCGCGACCCTCCACCTGGGGCTGCAACCCGGACGCGCTGCCTCCGTCGCTCACTCCCGACGGCGTCACGCCGGCCACCATGCGGGACGTCACGAACACGCCCGGCGGCTCCGGCGAGGGCAGCGACGGCATCAACGTGGCGCCGCTGTTCGACGACACCAGCCGCACCCAGGTCACCTTCGGCACCGCCACCCCGTGGCTCGCCTACCGCCTGCCCGGCGACGGCGCCAGGATCCGGTACTACACGCTCACCTCGGGCGCCCGCGGCGACGACCCGCGATCGTGGACCCTCCGCGGCTCCGACGACGGTGCGCAGTGGACGGTCGTGGACGAGCGCACCGCCGAGACGTTCCGCTGGCGCCGCCAGACGCGTCCGTTCAAGGTCACCGGACCCGGCACCTTCCGCCAGTACCGGCTGGACATCACCGAGAGCGCCGCCGGCGAGCCGGTGACCCTCGCCCAGGTCGAACTGCTCGCATGAGATGAGGCGCCCTCCGTGAACGGAAGACGCCCCATCTTCGTGACGCGGTCAGGCGAGCTGACCGCGCTTCGACGCCTCGTACTGCTTGGCCGCGCCGGTCAGCACCAGCGACAGCGAGATGATCGGCATGACGATGAGCAGGATCGCGATGAGGCCGCCACCGAGCGCGGCGAGCCACACGATGCACAGCACGATCTGCAGTCCGGCCGCGATGACCATCAGCTGGCCGGCCGTGCCGCTCAACGTCCTGATGCCGGCCCAGATCAGCAGACCCGCGCCGATCAGGCCGACGATCGCCACGATCCAGCCCACGGCGAGCAGGCCCTTGTCGATCGTGATGCCGTACTTGCTCTCCGACTCACCGACGGCGCTGGACAACGCGCCGAAGATGATGAGGGCGAAGATCGTGCAGATCAGCGTGATACCCGCCTGCACGAACGCGAGGACCGCCGCGGCCGTGACGCCACCGGGCCTGCCGACCGGCCCCGCGGTGTACTCCGGCGGCGCGGGCGGCATGGCCCCGTAGCCAGGCTGCCCCTGGTTGTACTCGCCGGGGGGCTGCTGCCCGTACGGTTGTGACATTCTCTTTACCCCTCTCGCGCGGCTCAGTGTCCGCGACGTGATTGCAAAAACTGCGTAGTGGAAGCACCCACCGACATGATCAGTGTGATCGTCGGCATGACGGCGAAGAAGATAGCGAAGCCGATCAACACCCCTTTACCGGCATTCATCGCGGCGACGGCGAAGTCCTCGTCACCTGCGAGAGTCGCAGAGAGGGAGGCCGCCCAGATGATCCAGTACACGCAGAGCGCCAGCTCGAGTGCCGCGCCCGCGATGATGGTGTTCCTGGACTTGCCGCCGAGCAGCTGGACGCCGCCGAAGATCAGCAGCGCGGCGCCGAGCACCTCGGCGATAGCGACGACGACCATGACACCGGTCGGCGGGTTGCCGCCCAGTCCCCCGTTCTTGGGGGCGTTGATGAGCTGGAGCACTCCTGGGATCAGCGTGAGGCCGGCCTGCACGAAGGCGAGCACCGCCGCCGCGGTGGCCGTGCCGGGCCGGCCGATCGGGCCCGCGCTGTACTCGGGCGGCGCGGACGGCATGGCCCCGTAGCCCGGGGGCTGCTGTCCATAGGCCTGGCCCTGCGGATATCCCTGCGCGGGCTGCCCGTAGGGCGGGCTCTGCGGGTACCCCTGGGCCGGCTGTCCGTAGGGCGGGCTCTGTGGGTAGCCCTGCGCCGGTTGTCCCTGGCCAGGCGTCTGCGGGTACCCGCCCTGTGGGTAGCCGCCGTCCGGCTGCTGGCCGTATGGCTGTGTCATTACCACTCCTATGAAGCCACACCGGAGATGGTGAGTGCACAGATACTGGCACAGTCCTCAGGGTTTTCCCCGGGATTTCACCCAGATCGTGACGGGTTTTGTCGGCGGGAAAGGCGCAGGTCAGGACACGCGGCCCGTGACACCTCCCGGCACGGCGTCACCTGGACGGATACCGTCCGGTTCAGCCGGTTCGGTGCCATCCTGAGAACGGGCCTGAGAGTCGTCCTTCGGCTTCGGCGGCACGATGCTCGCCAGCTCGCCGCCGTTGTCGTTCATCCGCAGCACGAACGGCCGGTGCTCGGTGTACTGGACCACCGAGACCGACGCCGGGTTGACGACGATCCGCTGGAACGTGTCGAGGTGCTGCCCCAGCGCGTCGGCCAGGATGGCCTTCAGCACGTCACCGTGGCTGCACAGGAGCCACACGGCCCCGGGCCCGTGGGCCTCGGTGATCCGTGCGTCGTGCGCGCGGACCGCGGCGACCGCCCTCGCCTGCACGTTCGCGAGCCCCTCGCCGCCGGGGAACACCGCGGCGGACGGGTGCTGCTGCACGACCGACCACAGCTTCTCCTTGCCGAGGTCCTTCAGCTCGCGGTTGGTCCAGTCGCCGTAGTCGACCTCGGACAGGCTCGGTTCGGTGACCGGAGTGAGGCCGCGGGCCGCCGCCAGCGGGGCGACCGTCATCTCGCAGCGCAGCATCGGCGAGCAGACGATCTCCGTGAGCGGCAGCGAGGCCAGCCGGTCCACGAGTGCCGCGGCCTGCCCGCGGCCGGTCTCGTCCAGCTCGACCCCTGGTGAACGGCCGGCGAGCACGCCGGAGCCGTTGGCGGTGGAGCGGGCATGCCTGAGTAGTACGACGGTGGCCACGCCGCCAGACTATCGACAGGTCATATCTTGGGCCCGGCGTCGGGGGCCAGCGTGCCGACGGCGACGAGCACGAACAGCAACACGCCGAGCGCGATCCGGTACACCACGAACGGCATGAAGCTGTTCTTGGAGATGTAGCGCATCAGCCACGCGATGATGGCGTAACCGACCACGAACGCGATGACCGTCGCGAAGATCGTCGGCCCCCACGGCGGCGTGTTCTCACCGCCGATGTCCTTGAGCTGGTACAGCCCCGACGCGAACACCGCGGGCACGGCCAGCAGGAACGCGTACTCCGCCGCCGCCTCGCGCTTGTAGCCGAGCAGGCGGCCCGCCGTGATCGTGCCGCCGGAGCGGGACACGCCCGGGATCAGCGCGAACGCCTGCGCGAAGCCGTAGCCGATGCCGTGCGGCACGGTCAGGTGGTCCAGGTCCAGGTACTTCTTGCCGACGTGGTCGGCGATGCCGAGCAGGATGCCGAAGACGATCAGCGTGGTCGCGATGAGGCGGAGGTCACGGAAGGCGTGTTCGATCTCGTCCTGGAACAGCAGGCCGAGGACCGCGATCGGCACCGTGCCGAAGACGACCAGCCACGCCATCCGCGAGTCGGGGTCGTCGCGCCAGGTCCCGGGCCTGCGCAGCGACCGGAACCACGCCACGAGGAGGCGGCCGATCTTCTTGCGAAAGAAGATGATCACGGCCGCCTCGGTGCCGAGCTGGGTCACCGCGGTGAAGGCCGCGCCGGGGTCGTCCCAGCCGGCGAACGCCGCGGTGATCCGCAGGTGGGCGCTGGAGGAGATCGGCAGGAACTCCGTGAGTCCTTGGACGAGACCGAGGATGAGGGCTTCGACCCAGCTCAACTACCAACTCCCGCGCGATCCAGGGCTTCCACCACGGCCCGCAGGGCCGCGATGCTGTGCTCCAGATCTTGCAGCACCGGGGAAACGGACAGGGTGGTGACCCCCGATTCCGCCATGGCCTGCAACTTCTCCGCGATGCGCTCCTTCGGGCCCAGCAGCGCGGTCGAGTCGAGGAAGCCCAGCGGCACCTTGGCGGCGGCGCCGGCGTAGTCCCTGGCGAGGTAGCGGTCCTGGATCTCGGCGGCCTCGGCCTCGTAACCCATGCGGCAGGCGAGGTTGTTGTAGAAGTTCTGCTCGCGGCTGCCCATCCCGCCGATGTAGAGCGCCGCGTACCCCCGGACCTGGTCGGCGGCGGTCCGCCAGTCGTCGCCGAGGACGACCGGGGCCGTCGGCACCACGTCGAAACCGGCCATGGTCCTGCCGGCCTTCTCGCGGCCCTTGCGGATCAGCTCGAGCGACTCGGCGCCGTGCTCCGGGGAGTAGAAGATCGCGAGCCAGCCGTCGGCGACCTCGCCGGTCAGCTCGAGGTTCTTGGGGCCGATCGAGGCGAGGTAGATCGGGATCTCCTCGCGGACCGGGTGCACGATCAGCTTCAGCGGCTTGCCGGGCCCGTCCGGCAGCGGCAGTGTGAAGTGCCTGCCCTCGAAGGTGACCCGCTCCCGGCGGAGCGCCTTCCGGACGATCTCGACGTACTCACGCGTGCGGGCGAGCGGCTTGTCGAACCTGACGCCGTACCAGCCCTCGGAGACCTGCGGCCCGGACACGCCGAGGCCCAACCGGAACCGGCCGCCGGACAGCGTGTCGAGGGTGGCCGCGGTCATCGCGGCCATGGTCGGCTGGCGGGCGGGGATCTGGAGGATGGCCGAGCCGACGTCGATCTGCTTGGTCTGCGCGGCGACCCAGGAGAGCACGGTGGGCACGTCGGAGCCGTACGCCTCCGCCGCCCAGACCACGGAGTAACCGAGCCTGTCGGCCTCCTGTGCGATCTTCAGGTTGTTCGCGTCGTTGCCAGCACCCCAGTAGCCGAGGTTCAATCCGAGTCGCATGGAGCGGACCCTACCGTGCGGTAACCTCAATGTCCGGTGTGCCTGCCAGCGGTTACGTTGAACTGCCCGTACTCTTCGCCCCCGTGGAGCAACGACACCTCGGCCGCAGCGGGTTGCGGGTGTCCAGGATCGGCCTGGGCACGATGACCTGGGGCCAGGACACCGACGCCGACGAGGCCGCGAGCCAGCTGGTGGCGTTCGCCGACCTCGGTGGCACCCTCGTGGACACCGCCGACGTCTACGCCGGCGGCGAGAGCGAGCGCATCCTGGGCGGCCTGCTCGGCGACCTCGTGCCACGCGAGGAGCTGGTGATCGCCACGAAGGCCGTCGCCCGCCGCGACGACGGCCCGTTCGGCGGCGGCGCGTCGCGCGGGGCGTTGCTCTTCGCCCTGGACTGCTCCCTGCGCCGCCTGGGCGTCGACCACGTCGACCTGTGGCAGCTCCACGCCTGGGACGTGGCCGTGCCGATCGAGGAGACGATGTCCGCCCTGGACGCGGCCGTGGCCAGCGGAAAGGTCCGCTACGCCGGTGTGTCGAACTACTCGGGCTGGCAGCTCGGGACGGCGGCGACGCTCCAGCGGGGCAAGACGTCGTCACTGGTCAGCACGCAGATGGAGTACTCACTGCTGGAACGCGGCATCGAACGCGAGGCGCTCCCGGCCGCCTCCCACCACGGGCTGGGGCTGCTGGCGTGGGCGCCGCTGGGCCGCGGGGTGCTGACCGGCAAGTACCGCGCGGCCACGCCGGCGGACTCGCGGGGCGCGTCCGCGCACTTCGCGCCCTACGTCGACTACCACCGCAACGAGCGCGCGGCCCGGATCGTGCAGGCGGTCGTGACGGCCGCGGACGGGCTCGCGACCACTCCCCTGTCGGTCGCCCTGGCGTGGGTCCGCGACCGCCCAGGCGTGTCATCGGCGGTCGTGGGCGCGCGGGACACCGGTCAGCTCCTCGGCTCGCTGGTGTCCGAGGAGCTGACGCTGCCCGCCGCGATCCGCGCGGCCCTGGACGACGTGAGCGACATCGAGCTGGGCTACCCGGAACAGCGGCTCGGTTAGCTGACGAACGTCCACCGTCCCCGCGGTACCTCGTAGACGGTGAAGCCGGGTTCGGCACGCAGGAACCGGGCGCCCCGGGGTGCCCGTGGTCTGCCTGGCGCGTGCACTTCGGCGGTGGCGCCGAACGGCACCTCCACGGTGAGGGTGAGCTTCCCGCCGGCCTGCTTCCACTGGACCGCCGCGCGGCCACGCACCGTCTCGATCGACGTGGACGCACGGGTGACGCCCACCCGAGCGTCAGGCCGGACGATGAACCGCTCGTACCCTCCGTCACCGGGCCGCAGACCGGCGACGTTCTCGTACAGCCACTGCACGACGGTGCCGAGGAAGTAGTGGTCGCGGGACCGTGACCCCAGCGGCCACATCTCCCACATGGTGTCCGCGCCCTCGGCGAGCCAGTAACCCCAGCTCGGGTAGGTCCGCTGCGTCGCGACCGCGTGCGCGACGTCGGCGTGCCCGTGGGCGGTGAGGACCGGCAGGAGCACGCTGGTGCCGAGCGCGCCGGTGTTGAGGTGGTCGCCCCGCGTCCGGATGTCCGCGACGAGGCTGTCCACCACCGCGGGGACCGCGTCGTCCGGCACCAGGCCGAACGCGAGCGGCACGGCGTTGGACGTCTGGCGGTAGTCGGGGTCCCGGTCGGTCCGGTAGGCGCCGTTTCTCAGGAACGTCCTGTTGAGCGCGTCTTTCGAGCTGGCCGCGACCTGCCGGTACCGCGCGGCGACGTCGCCGTGGCCGAGCAGGTCACCCAGCTCGGCGGCGGCGGTGAGGCCGCGGTGCAGGTAGGCGGTGGCGGTGAGGCGGGTGTCCTCCGGGGGGATGCCGCCGTCGTAGCCGGGCGGCAGCCAGTCCCCGAGGGCGGTGATGGCGAGCCCGTCCCGCAGCCGGCCGATCTCCCAGTCGAGGTAGCGCACGAGCACTGGCCAGTGCTCGGCGGCGACCCGGTCGTCCCCGTACACCCGGTACATCTCCCGCAACACGAACGGGTACACCGTCGTCCACTCGGGCGACGGGGCGAGCTGCTGGTATCCCCACCCGCCACTCGGCACGATCACCGGGAGCTGGCCGGCGGCGTTCTGGCTGTCCGCGAGGTCGCCAAGCCACTTGGTGAGGAACCGCTGCATGCCGAGGGCGTAGGCCATGACGGGCGTGCCGAGCTGGGCGTCGCCGGTCCAGCCGTTCTTCTCGAACATGGGGGTGTCGGTGGGGATGCCGTGGAGGTTGTTGCGGACCGTGCGGCGCATCGCCCGTTCGAGCTGTTCGAAGAAGGGCTCGTCGCAGTGGAAGGTGCCGGTGTCCGGGACGGCGCTGTGCACGACCCGGCCGAGCAGCTCGGACGGCTTCGGGGCTCGCGGCAGTCCCCTGACCTGGACGTACCGGAAGCCCTTGTAGGAGAAGCGCGGCTCCCACACCTCCTTGCCGGTGCCGGCGCAGAGGTACTCGTCGAGCTGGTGGCGCCCCGGCACGTGCTCGTTGGCGCCCATCACGGAGCCGTCCGCGGTGAGGCGTTCACCGTGCTGGAGGCTGATCAGCGTGCCGGCCGGCGCGGTGACGGTCAGCTTGGTCCACCCGGCCATGGTCCGCCCCATGTCGGCGACGTGGGACCCGTCCGGCAGCGCGGTGATCGAGACGGGCGCGACGGTCTCGGCGATCCCGATGGGCTCGTGCTGTTGCGCGCGCAGTGTTCCCCTCGGCGGGTCGAGCACGGTGGCCGCCTGCCAGACGGGTTGTTGGCGGGCGTCGTAGGTCTCACCGGCGTAGATCGAGTCCGAGACGGTGGGACTGTCGGCGACCTGCCAGTCGGCGTCCGACCCGAGCGTCGTCCGTGACCCGTCCGGGTGAGTGACGACGAGCTGGGCGAGGAGCCGGGGCTCCCCGTGCCAGGGCGCGCGGTGCCAGTTCCACACGTTCGGGGTGGTGAGGCCGTAGAACCCACGCCCGAGCGTCACCTGGATCTCGTTGGCGCCACGGGAAAGCAGACGGGTGACGTCGTGGGTCGCGTAGAGGACGGTGTCGTCGTAGTCGGTGAAGCCGGGGTCGAGCACCTGGGTGCCGACCCGGCGGCCGTTGAGCTCGGCGTCGTAGTAGGCGAGGCCCGTGAGGTAGAGCCGGGCGTCCGCGACGGGTTTGCCGAGCGTGAACCGCCGGCGCAGCACGGGCGCCGGCCGTTCGACGACGATCTCGCCCTGATGCCCCCAGGGTCCGCTGCCGTAGGGAGCGAGCGCCTCGGCCTGGACCCAGGCGCTGTCGTCGAAACCCGGTTGCTGCCACCCGGCCTGTTCGGCGTCGACGACGCGCCAGTTCCCGTCCGTGACCACCTCGAACCGGCCACCGTCGGCGAGGTCGACAACGAGCCGGACCAACAAACCGCCGGGATTGACGGCGACATTGCCACGATTGGTGGCCACGACGGCGAGCGTGAGGTCCTGCCGCCGAATCCGGCCGGTGACGTCGACGAGCCGCCCGATCTTCCACCCGTCGACCTGTTCCGGCGAGTGCAGAACCCGCTCGCCGTCGAGGAAGAGCGTGAAGTCGTCGTCGGCGGTGGCGACGATCACGGCCTTGGTGACGGTGCCGGCCGGCAGCGTGGCCGTGCGCCGGAACCAGCGGGGCCCGGCGGGTGCGTCGTTGGTCGTGGCCTCGGGCGACCAGATCCAGAAGGAGGTCCCGAACCCCGGCGGCTCCGCACCGGGCGCGGCGCCGATCCAGCTGGCCTGCCAGGCCGTGTCGAGAAAGGCGGTCTCCCACCAGCCGCCCGGACTCCACTCGGAGGGGCGGTCACGCTCGTCCCAGACCCGAACCCGCCACCGGTACCGGGTATGGGGCCCCAGCGGCGGGCCGCCGTAGGCCACCCCGACCGTCCGCGCGGAAGCGACCTTGCCCGAGTCCCAGATGCCGTCAACCTGTACCTGATAGGCGGACTGGCGAGCGCCGCCACCCCCGACGACCCAGGAAAACCGGGGCGCGGCGACGTCGGTCCCGAGCAGGACGGGTGCGTTCTCGACGGTCGAGCGGGAGATCGAGGGCAAGGAGGCCATGTCCACGACATCGGCCCCCACCCCCGGCGGCGTATCGGGTTCCGCCATGGCGGTCCCGTCGGAAACAACAGGAATCGCCAGCGCGCCAGCGCCGGCTGCCGAACCACGCAGGAAGGTTCGGCGGCTCATGCCCTCGCCCATCGCATTCCCTTCACTGGGCCCACGACAGCAATATATGAAACGTTTCAAGTCATATTAGGGGTCCACCCGCTCACAAACAATCCGCCAAAGGGACGCCGAACGATCTCGGCCAAAGCCGACATGGTCGACCCGACCGGCCAACGCGGTCACCCGCCGTCCACGACCTCCGCACCGGTTGGTGACGCCCCGTAGTCGAACCCCACGGTTCGACACCCCGTAACGGGGGTTAGCGTCCTGTCCATCTTTAGGGGATGCTGAACAGATGTCCCGCCGGCGCGGCATGAAAGCTGCCCGGCGAGACCCGGGAACGTGCCGGAGGTAGATGTTGCGTCGCAAGGTTGCCGTGCTGCTCGTGGTCTGCGCGGCGGTCGGCGCTGGTTGCAGTTCGGGCAAGCCGGACGACGAGCTGATGGTGACCGACAACCCGGTCGCCGCCGTCGCCGCGATCTCCCCACCGGCCACCACCAGGCCCGCGGGCACCGTCACCGCGGTGGACGCCCACGTCACGGCCATGGCGTTCGACCCGACTACCAGCACGCTCGCGGTCGCGGCCAGCAACACCGTCCAGCTCTACCACCTGGGCGACACCCTGGCACTCACGAAGACCATCGCCGTCACCGCCGAGTCCCTGACGCTCGACCACGGCGGCTTCCTCGCCGCCGGTGGCAACAAGGTCGCCCGCCTCACCACGGACGGCAGGCTCGACCCCGCCACCGAGTTCCGCGGCAAGCCGGTCAGCGCGACGACCTTCGACGGCCGCACCCTCGTCGCCGTCAAGGACGAACGTGCGGTCGCGGTGGTCAGGGACGACCGCGTCCAGCGAATGATCACCGGCGACCTGATGAGCGCCGACCAGGTCCTCTCCACCGGCAGGAGCGCGGTCGTGCTCGACCGGCTCCGCAACGCGGTGTTCCAGCTGGACGTGCCGGGCGCGGACATCGAGCAGGGCCTGCGGGCCGGGCGGGGCGCGACCAACGCCGTCACCGACCGGTTCGGCCGGGTGCTCGTGACCGACACCCGCGGCGGCGCGCTGCTCGCGTTCTCCGTGGACCCGCTGCTGCTGCGCCAGAACTACCCCGTCCCCGGCGCCCCGTACGCCATCGCGTACGACCGGGCACGGGACATCGCGTGGGTGACGTTGACCAGGACGAACGAGGTGGTCGGCTACGAGGTGGCCGGTGAGCAGCCGAAGGAGAAGTACCGGTTCCCCACGGTGTCCCAGCCCAACACCGTGGCGGTGGACCCGAGCAGCGGGCGCGTGATCGTCGCGTCCGGCACAGGAGATGGAATTCAGGTGATTGCGATATGAGCTCAGAGGTGGTTGACGGGGACTGGGAGTACCGGCCGCTGCGCCTGCCGCCAGGAGTGTCGCGGCGGTCAGCGGCCACGCAGCTTTCGATCCACGCCGAGTTCGCCGGCTGGGAGCTGTCCAACGTGCGGCTCTACTCGGACGGGAGCCGGCGGGTGCTGCTGAAGCGACGCCGCGCCCGCGGCCTCCTGCCCGGGCTGAGCACCTAGAGCTCAGCCGCCGTTCTGTGCGGGAAGGTTCTCGACGCCTTCCCAGACCGCCCGCGCGCCGGCGTCGCCGACGCGGTAGACGTGGATGCCCGCGCCGACCGCGACGCCGACGGTGATGAGCGCGAGCACGATCGCGACAAGCGCCGGGGCCCTGCCCGCCTCCTGTGGGACCTCCTCCTCAGCCCCCGCCGCGCCGACCGCCACCTTCGAGGTCACCGTCCGCTCGGCCATCGTGTGCACGACCATGAGCACGCCGACCGCGACGGTCAGGCCGAGCGCCCACCAGATCATGAGGTCCGCGAGCCGCTCGTGCTCGTTGATCTGCGGACTCCCCGGCAGCCGCCCGGCCAGGTTCTCCCCACTCTTCGTCGTGAAGGGCACGAGCACCGTGCCGAGCGCCGACCCGGCGAAGACGAGCCACCCGAACCGGCGGCGGACTGCCGGCCACACGGCACTCAGGACGGCGCCGGCGACCGAGAGCGCGATCAGGACCACCGTGAAGTGCACGAGCAGTGGGTGGACCGGTAGACCGCCAATGAATTCGGGCACGATGCCTCCGTCAGGGTTCAGGTGTCGTCGTGGGCTGCTTACGCGCCGTCAGTCCACATGGTTCACCCGGCGGGCACGTCCCGCCACCCCGGCGAAGGTACACATGCGCCTGTCGCCCCGGGATCGTAACGCCAGTCCCGCGCGGGCCAGCCGTTACCCCGTGTGGTCAACAGTTACGCAGAAACCGGTCGAGCACCCGAGTACCGAACCGAACGGCGTCGACGGGCACCCGTTCGTCCACCCCGTGGAACAACGCCGTGAAGTCGAGATCGGCCGGGAGGCGAAGCGGCGCGAACCCGAAACACCGAATACCGAGCGTATGGATCGCCTTGGCGTCGGTACCACCTGAAAGGACGTACGGAATGGTCCGCGCCCCCGGATCCTCGGTCTGCAAAGCGGCCGTCATGGCGTCGACGAGATCACCGTCGAAAGTGGTCTCGACGGCGGGGAGGTGCGTAACCCACTCGCGTTCGACGTCAGGGCCGAGGATCTCGTCCAGCTCACGCTCGAAGGCCGCCTGCCGCCCAGGCAGAACACGACAGTCCACAACAGCTTCGGCGACGGAGGGAATCACGTTGGCCTTGTAACCGGCGTTGAGCATCGTGGGATTGGCCGTATCACGCAGCGTAGCCCCCACCACCCGAGCGAACGGACCCAACTTAGCGACAGCGCCAGGCAGGTCGGCCTCGTCGAACTCGAGCCCGGTCAACTCGGTCACGGCGGTGAGAAAGGCCCGCACGGAGTCGGTGACGATCAGCGGGAACTCATGCGCCCCAAGCCGAGCAACCGCGGCGGCCAACTTGGTGACGGCGTTGTCGTCATGCAGCATCGACCCGTGACCGGCCCGCCCCCGAACCCGAAGCCGCATCCAAGCGATGCCCTTCTCAGCGATCTCGATCGTGTAAGCCCGCAACCCCTCACCAAGAGTGACCGAAAAGCCCCCCACCTCCCCCACAGCCTCGGTGATGCCGTCGAAGAGATCCGC
Organism: Actinophytocola sp.; assembly: GCF_035634895.1. GTDB lineage: Bacteria > Actinomycetota > Actinomycetes > Mycobacteriales > Pseudonocardiaceae > Actinophytocola. The sequence continues at coordinate 16,688 of NZ_DASQCC010000074.1, forward strand.
CCGGTTCTCCACGAGCCACTGAGCCCCGTAGGCCCCACCGGCCTCCTCGTCGGCAAGGAATGCGAACACAAGATCCCGAGGCGGCACGACCCCGTCCCGCTTGAAGCGACGAGCGGTGGCCAGGGTCATACCGACCATGTCCTTCATGTCGACAGCCCCCCGCCCCCAGATATAACCGTCCTGGATCGCACCGGAGAAGGGATGAACGGACCACTCGGTAGGGTCGGCCGGCACCACGTCCAGGTGACCATGGATGAGGAGGGCGCCACGCGACGGATCCGCCCCGGGCAGTCGAGCGAAGACGTTCGCCCGCCCAGGTGCCCCGGACTCCACGTAGGTGGTCTCGAACCCCACCTCTTCGAGCTTCCCACGGACAAACTCGGCAGCAGCCCGCTCACCAACGGTAGTCGAAGGCTCCCCAGTGTTGGTCGTATCGATGCGAATCAGCTCGGAGGTGAGCTCAACGGCCTCGTCCTGGGCCAGGTCAGTCGGTTCGGTCACGGCCCCTTCCTACCACTGCCCCACCCCTTGAACCCGCCCGAGACGCGTCCGCTACGCTATGCGCACCACAGAGTCCGAGTGGCGGAATGGCAGACGCGCTAGCTTGAGGTGCTAGTGCCCGACAAGGGCGTGGGGGTTCAAGTCCCCCCTCGGACACGCACACTATTCACCCGCATCGAAATCTCAGCGGTGAAACTCCCCGGCTCGTACAGAACTCCCAGGTCGAGACCTGTGTACAGCTCTGCGAGCCCCTCTCCCTTCGCATCGTTCAGCGTCCGTCGGACGTCACCGAACTCATCGATCCGCGCGTAGACCTCGGCGGCGTCCATCAGGTCCGGCGACGGTGCGTTGTCGACCTCGGCCTGAGCCGCTACTCGCTCTGCGTGTGCAATGTTGATCACATCCACGAGCGCCATCGGATCAACGCCGGCCGCGATCGCCGCTTGGAACTTCCGTAGTCGCGCCTCGGCATCGGTGAGCCGGTTCTGCGCGACCTCTGCACCGACCTGTCGTCGGCCCGCACCTTCCTGCGAGGCAACAAGTGCGGCCACCGTGCGATCCACGTTCTCGGGACGGAACAGCCCTTCAAGCCATGTGTTCGCCGCGTCCCGGATCGTGCTCTCACGCAGATATATGGCCGGCGGATGCTCTGCCAACGCTGGAGAACCCGGCGCGAGTGTTCGGGCGGGACAGCGGTAGTACATGGCGTGCTTACGCGGGCTGCCTTCCATCTTCCGCGAGCACACCGAGCACCGGATGCGGCCGCGGAACAGGTACAGCCGCTTCACCGGTCGACCAGTCCGCTCCGTCTTCCGCGCGGTCTTCAGCCCGGCCGCACCCTTCGAACGCCGCAGAAGCTGAACCCGGGTGAAGTCCTCAACCGAGACGATCTCCGGGTGAGCCGGGCGTCGCGACCGCACAATTCGGTCCGGAGTGGACCGCCGGAACCGGACCACGTGCCCAGCGGCGACGTCGTCCGGATCCAGCAACTCTTCGTGCTTCGTCCAGCGCCCGAAGAACGCGTAACCCGTGTAGCGCGGATTCTCCAAAATGGACCGAACAGTGCTGCCTTGCCACCCGTCAGCCAATCGATGCGAGTTCTGCTCCGGCCGCAAAGCTGACGGACACGGAACGCCGTCCCGGTTCAATCCGTTGGCGATCGCCCGATCACCGACGCCTGACAGGTACTCGGCGAAGATCCGCCGAACCACCTCTGCCGCCGACTCGTCTAGCGCGAGCTTCCGCAGCCGATACCCCTCGACCGCCTTACGCGGGTTGGGATGCGGCCCACCGTCCACGATCTTGTACCCGTACGGGGTTCGTCCGCCCTGCTGTCTGCCCTCGTTGACCACCTGGGCATCCATGGCCGCGCGGACCCTGGCCTGCACGTGCTGACGTTCGGACTCGCTCATCGCGCCGAGTTGGGACATGAGCATCTTGTGCGACGGGTTACGTGGGTCGTACTTCCCACCCAGCTCCGGCACCCACAGGTCCACTCCGTACGCCTCGAACTTGGGAGCGATCAACGAGAACTGGTTTCCGTACCAACATCGGGTGCCCTCACCAACGACAACACCCGACCAGCCTCGGTCCAGCCGCTTCAACTCAGCCAGCAGCCGCGACGACTCCGGCCGACGCTCCCACGGCACCGACCGCGAGAACCCGACATCGAAGAAGTCCGCCACGACCTCCCCGCCGCGCGGCTCGACCACGTGCCGCGCGTTCGCCAGCTGCCAGTCGTGCGACGTCTTCGGGTCCTGGTTGTCCTCCGTCGAGCACCTGCCGAAGAAGGCGAGCGGCCCGATCCCGTCGTCGACGTCGTCGACCACCTGAACGCCCATGATCTCGTCGAGCGTCGCCCATGGGTCCCGGCTGATGTCAGCAGCCATCACGAGTCCCTTCTCCCGGCCGGTCGAGCACCGGAACGTCAGTCAGCTCGACAAGTATCGCAAGAAGTGCACGTGCCGCGCGGGGCGTCAGTGCAGGTACCTCCGTCGGCACTCTCACCGTCACTCCGTCATCGGACGTGCTGATTTCAGCCCACCTGGAGTTGTTGGGGCCTGTGACGGCACCATCCGCACGGTTCGCCTCGGCGCCCGCAGCGCCGGTTCTCGACCGATTGTGACGGCATTCGCCGGCCACCTGAATGCCGTCACAATCCATATCTCCGCAGGTCAGACCCAAATTCTTACCGTCACACCCGTCGTGACAGCATGACGGCACCGACTGGTCCGTGTGACGGCATCCACGCTGTGCTGTCACAGCTCACCGTCCCGGCTCGCCGAGGCAGCCGCCAGCAGATCGCCCGTCAGGTACCCACGAATCTGCCGGACCTTCCCCGACTCCTCTGTCACACGTTCGCGCGTCGATTGGCAGCCCAACTCAGCGAGCCGCCGACCCAGCCACGCCGGCTCGAAGTCGAGCATGTCTGCAAGGTCGGCAGTCGAGATGAACTCCGACGCTTCCTCGCCCAACCTGTCGAGGTGATCAACGATGCTCGCTAGAGGCTCCGGCACCCCTGCCGACCGCGACGGAACCGGCCCAGGACCGATCGCGCGGACGGCCGCCGAGTGGTCGAGCACGGGCGCTAGGTCGTCGCCGGCCGCATGCCCGGTCAATGTGCGCTCAGCCTCTCGCAGCGCGCGGCCACGCTGGCAGATCTCCTGCCAGTCCTCGTTAGGCATGTAGTAGGTCCGCACGGTCAAGGCGAGCACATCGGCTCCGGCCTGCGTGTCGCCGTCCGGTCGCAGGATGCCCACGCCCTTGTGCGAGGCAAGCAACCGACTGCTGTCGTACCCGCGAGTGTTCATCTGCTCGCCGAGCACGATGTTCGAATCCCGCCAGTCCATCACCCGCAGCGCGAACCGCGACCCGAGCACGGCCCGCAGTCCACTCGGGATGGTCTTCGAGTCCGGCCGCTGAGTAGCCAGCACGAGCACGATGCCGGCCGCCGGCCCCTTCTTAGCCAGCCACGTCAACAGCTCACCGACGTACTGGCCGGCCGCGAGCCGCTTGCCCTCGACGTCGACCGACGTCCGATCCTCCAGCGGCACCTGAACCTCATCGACGAAGATCGCCGTGATAGGCATGTTCAGCGCGCGGTCCCGCGACATCTCCGGCGTCACCTTCGACTCCGGACACGTCACGTCATCGAGATCCCGCATCCGCCGGTAGCGACCCTGCACCTCGGCCACCAGCTCGACGAGCCACCCGACCAACTGCAGCACATGCTCCGACTCATCACCGGACATGAACCGGTGCGCCACGTGCGAAGCGGCGTCCCAGTCCTTCCCGGCCTTGAAGTCAGCCACGTACAGCCGCGTGTACGGATCGAGCACCAGTCCGGCCGCCGCGAGCCGAGCAGCGAACGTCTTACCCTGCCGAGGAATCGCACCCACAAGCAACGATGTCCACACCAGAGGCAGATCGATCCGCCGATCACGAGCATCCCGACCAAACGGCACCGGCCGCCACGCATCCCACCTCTGCACCGCGAGCAACGGCGTCCGAAGTGGAGGAGTCGCGTACGGGTCAGAATCGGCGACCCACATCGACACCCGCCCAGCATGTCCGCCATTGCCGCGCACCCGCTCAACGATCAGCTGAACTTCGTCGACCGCGAGCGCGGACGCGAGAGCGTCACGATTCTTGATCACGTCCGCGGCCTTGCGCGTCGCCGGCAAGTCGACCGTGATCGCCCATCCATCGCCGATACGCGTAGCCCGCTCGACGAGCCGCAGCGTCTCGTCCTTGCCGATCAACTTGGCGTCCCGGAACGCGTCCACGAGAACCTGTGGATCCATGGTCCACGTCAACGTGCGCGGACCGGCGAGCACCGCCTTACGCCCTGGACTGCCGTCCCGCCGCCGACCCAGCACCGCAAGACCAACCGCCACCACCCCAACGAGCAGCCAGAGCCCAAGCCGACCGTAGAGCAGCTCCGCAATCGCCCCGCCGAGCACACTGGCGACCACCACGGCGCCCGTCACCTTCCACCGGAACAACGTGAACGCGCGTATCTCCGCGAACTTGTCCGCCAACTTCTCCGACTGCTCTGCAGCGTCACGGAAGTCCCGCACAGTCACCCACCGACGCCACCACCGCGCAGCAGCGACCAGCCCGCGCAGCACCGCCCCGGCGAACCGATACGGCGACCGCAGTAGCGCGACGAGCAGATCCTTCAGAACGTGTTTGAGATCTTGGTCGGCGTGGCTGGTTGATCTTCGTGGTGGGGGCGGCCAGTGTGTCGTGGGTGGCTCGTGAGCAGAGGTATCCGTCGGATCTGACTGATGCGGAGTGGGTGGTGGTGGAGCCGTTGCTGCC
>NZ_DASQCC010000075.1:0-41505 GCF_035634895.1 Actinophytocola sp.
ACTAATTCGGCGGCCCAGCTTCCTGCTGGCGGCGTTGCCGGTTCGCCCAAGTACGACCCAGTACGAGGGCGAACCGGCGTCTTGCCAGCAGAAACCTGGATCCACCGACTTGATCACCGCATTCCCGGCGCGGGACACTAGGGCTGCAGCACGTCCTCGCCGGGGGTGTCCGCGAAGAGCGAGTCGATCTCGTGGGCGTACTTGTCCGTGATCGGCTTGCGGCGCAGCTTCATCGTCGGGGTCAGCTCGTCACCGCCCGGCTCCCAGGTCGACGGCAGCAGCCGGATGCGCTTGACCTGCTCGACGCGCGCCAGCCGCTCGTTGCCCTCCTTGACACCCCTGAGGACCGCGGCCCGGATTTCCGGGTTGGCCACCAGCTCCGCGGGTGACGCGCCGCCGAACCCGTGCTGCTGGGCGAAAGCCGCCGCCGCGTCCGGGTCGAGCACCGCGATCGCCGCCACGTACGGGCGGTTGTCGCCGATCGCGACGACCTGGCCGACCAGCGACGTCGCCGCCTTGATCGAGTTCTCGATGTTCGACGGCGACATGTTCTTACCGGACGCGTTGATGATCAGTTCCTTCTTGCGGTCCACGATCCGCACGTAGCCGCCCGAGTCGATCTCCGCGATGTCACCGGTGTGCAGCCACCCGTCGGCGTCGATGGCCTCCGCCGTCTTGTCCGGGGCGTTGCGGTAGCCACGCATCAGCGACGGGCCGCGGGTCAGCAGCTCCCCGTCCTCGGCCAGCTTGACCTCCATGCCCTGCATCACCCGGCCGACCGTGCCGAGCTTGGTCTGTCCGGGGGCGTTCGCCGTGGTCGCGCCGCCCGTCTCGGACATGCCCCACACCTCGTAGATGCGGATACCGAGGCCCCAGAAGAACTCCAGCAGCTCCGGCGCGATCGCCGACGCGCCCGACGCCGGGGCCGTCGCCTGGTCGAGGCCGAGCAGGTGGCGCAGCTTGGACAGCACGAGCCGGTCGGCGACCCGGTGCTGGATGGCCAGCACGGACGAGGTCTCGCCCGACAGCTCGGCGCGGGCGGCGCGGATGCCCGTCTGGATGGCCCAGTCGGCGATCCGGCGCTTGGCGGGGCTCTTCTCGGCGGCGAGCCCGGCGTCGATGGCCGCCTTGAACTTCTGCCACACCCTCGGCACGGCGAAGAACGAGTTCGGCCGGGTGTCGGCGAGTGCCTCGGCGAGCTTGTTCAGGTCCGGCACGCAGGTGACCTGGATGCCGTACATGATCGCGAAGTACTGGCCGGTCACGCGGTCGGCGATGTGCGCGGCCGGCAGGTAGGACAGCACCCGGTCGCCCGGCGTGGCGTCGAAGAGGACGCGCGTCGCGTCGGTCTCGGCGATCACGTTGGCGTGCGTCAGCTCGACGCCCTTGGGCGGCCCGGTCGTGCCGGAGGTGTAGATGATCGTCGCGAGGTCCTCCGGCTCGACCGCCCGCCACGCGGCGTCGAAGTCGAAGTCGGGGTCGCCCTTGGCCGCCAGGTCGGCGAGCGTCAGCACACCGTCCACATCGGACACGTCGTCGACGCAGACGATGTGCTCCACCCCGCCCCTTAGTTCCTGGATGCGGGGGAGGAACCGCTCGTCGCAGAACACGACCTTGTTGCCGGCGTTCTCGAACAGGTAGGAGATCTGCTCGGGCGCCGAGGTGTTGTAGATCGAGAAGGGCGCGGCCCCGAGGTGCAGCGCGGCGGCGTCGGCCAGGTGGAACTCGGGCCGGTTCGCGACCATCAGCCCGACCGTGTCACCCCGCTTGACGCCGAGGGCGGCGAGCCCGGCGGCGAGCTCGCGGACGCGTCGGTCCCACTCGCGCCAGGTGATCTCGGTCGCGCCCCCGACGGTGCGGATGATCACCGCGTCCGGACTCTGCTCGACGAACGACTGGAACGCCGCACAGAGCGTCGAGTACTGGGAGGGTGTCTGACTCATGTGCCACGCTCCGATGCGCCGTGCCGGGCCCCAGGTAGGGCGTGATCGTAGGCATTCCCGATCGGCCCCGTCCATGCCGAACTGGGCATTTACGACATTCGGACGCCCACTTCGTTATTGGCGATTGGCCAACAACGTACGCGAGGCAGGCGCCGGACGCCACCTCGGTCCTGATCACCAGGGCAGGTACGGCGGCAGGTCGTCGGGCACCTCGCCGGTCCACTGTGGATCACGGCGCTGGAGGAACGACAGGATGCCCTCGGCCGCGTCGGGGCTGTCCACCGCGCCCGCGATCAGGCGTGAGTCCAGGCGCTGCACGGGGAACGGCGACTCGAGCGGGCTCATCCGGTACAGCATCTTCCGGATCACCGCGACCGACACCGGGGCCGTGTTCCTGATCAGGTCGCGGGCCAGCTCGTACGCGCGGTCCAGCACCTGGTCCGGCTCGTGCAGCGCGTGCACCATCCCCGCGGCCAGCGCCTCGGCCGCGTCGAAGACCCGGCCGCTCACCATCCAGTCCAGCGCGCGCCCCAGGCCGACCAGCCGCGGCAGGAACCACGTCGACGCGCCCTCCGGGTACAGCCCGCGGCGCGAGAACACGAAGCCGAACCGGGCGTCGGTCGAGGCCAGCCGGTAGTCCGCCGGCAGGATGATCGTCGAGCCCGCGCCCACGGCCGCGCCGCGGATCGCCGCGATGACCGGCTTGTTCATCGTGAAGACGCGCATCGAGCAGCGACCGGCCGGCTCGTCCCACTCCTCGTTCGCGCCGGGCAGGTCGAGCCCACCGGCCGACAGGTCCGCGCCGACGCAGAAGTCCTTGCCCGCGCCGGTCAGCACGACCACGCGCACCGCGCGGTCGCGGTCGGCCTCGTCGAACGCCGCCGCCAGCTCGTCGGACATCCGCACCGTGTATCCGTTGCGGGCCTCCGGCCGGTTCAGCGTCACGGTCGCGACGCGGTCGGCGACCTCGTAGGTCACATGCTCCACCGGATCAACGTAGGGCAGCGCGTCACGCCAGCGCCATCACCAGAAGGTCCCGGCAGGCGGACCGCAGGTCCACATCGTCCAGCTCACCCGTCCCGGCGCGGGTCAGCTGGTGCAGCAACAACCCGTCCAGATGGGCGACGAGCGTTCGTGCCCGGCGACCGGGTTCGCTCGCGCCCGCCGCCGCGATCATCCGTTCCGCCATCAGCCGGAACGTCGTGCCGTACGACAGCATCCGCGCCCGCAGGGCCGGCCGCCGCGTCGACTCGAGGGTCAGCTCGAACCGGGCTAGCGTCCGCTCCCGCCCGTCGGTCAGCCACCCCCGGACGACCGCCGCCACCAGGTCCGTCAGGGTGTCCAGGCCCACCGTCCCGCCCAGCTCCGGCACGTCGCCGACGTCGAGCGTGTCCAGCTCCGCCATCCGCGCGACCGCGGCGAACAACAACGCCTCACGGGTGCGGAAGTAGTACGACGTGGAGCCCTCCGCCAGCCCGGCGGTCCGGTCCACCGCGCGGTGGGTGAACCCGCGCAGGCCCTCGCGGGCGATGGTCGATATCGCCGCGTCCGCGATCACAGTCCGGCGGTCTGTCACACCGGCACTCTACGGGTGTAGAGTCACTACAGCTGTAGAGGAGGGCGAGATGGACGCGGTGATCGTGGGTGGCGGCATCGGCGGGCTGGCCGTCGCCGCCGGCCTGCACAGGCGGGGCTGGGGCGTCACCGTCCTGGAGCAGACCGCCGGGTTCGACGTCGCCGGGTCGGCGATCTCCTTGTGGCCCAACGCTTTCCGTGCGCTCAACGCGGTCGGGGTCACCGGGGAGCTCGGCGAGCGGATCGGGGTGGCCGGCGGCCTGCGGGACTACCGCGGCCGTTGGATCGTGCGCATGGACTCCGGCGAGGCCGTCACGCACACCGCCGGCGCGGTCATCGCGCACCGGCACGACCTGCGATCCGCGCTGCTCGGGCACGTGCCGGCGGCGTCCCGCATGGCCGGCGTCCGCGTCCGGAGCGTGCGTCTCGTGGGCGAGCGCGCCGTGGTGTCCCACGACGGCGGCGAGCTGACCGCCGACCTCGTCATCGGCGCCGACGGCGTGCACAGCGTGGTCCGCGCGTTTGTCTCGCCGGCGGAACCGCGGTACGCCGGGCACACCGCGTGGCGAATGGTCCTGCCGCGCCCGACGTCCGTCGACGGCACCGCGAGCTGGGCCGAGACCTGGGGACCGAACGCGGTGTTCGGCATGTTTCCCATGTCGGACAACAGGGTCTACTGCTACGGCACCGGTGCCGTCGAGCCGGGCCAGCACAGTTCCGACGGTGAGCTGGCCGAACTGCGCCGACGCTTCGCCGGCTGGTGCGAGCCGATCCCGGCGGTCCTCGCCGCCGCGACCGAGGAGCTGGTGCTGCGCCACGACATCCACACTCTGCCGCCGCTCGGGACCTACGTGCGCGGCCCCGTCGCGCTGCTCGGCGACGCCGCGCACGCGATGGTCCCGTACCTCGGGCAGGGCGGCTGCCAGGCACTTGAGGACGCGGCCACGCTGTGCGTCGCGGTCGAGACACAGCCCGACCTCGCCACCGCGCTGCGCCGGTACGACGAGCTGCGCCGGCCACGCACGCGGGCGATGGCCAGGAAGTCCTCGCAGAGCGGCTTCGTCGGCCACCTGTCGTGGGCGCCGGCGCGCGTGGCCAGGAACGCGCTGCTGCGGGCGATGCCGACGTCGATGTTCGTGAGGTCGTTGGCGCGGCCGTTCAGCTGGCGACCCGAGGACGGGCTCGTCGAGGTAACACCGATCCGACCGGCAATGTGATCAGCTGTCCGCGTGGACTTGCTCGGCAGCCAGGTCAGTACCACCGTGCTCGTGACCGGCGCGGTCGCGCTGGCCGTGGTCTCGTTCAGCGAGCTGTGGCGGCCGGCGCGCAACGTGGTCACGATCGTGCACGAGGCGGGGCACGCGCTCGTGGCGGTCCTCGTCGGGCGGCGACTGTCCGGCATCCGGCTGCACTCCGACACGTCCGGCCTGACGCTGACGCGGGGCAAGCCGTACGGCCCCGGCATGGTGTCGACCGCGATGGCCGGCTACCTCGCGCCGTCGCTGCTGGGGCTCGTGTTCGCCGCGCTCGTCGGCGCGGGTTGGACGGCCGCGGTGCTGGTGGTCTGCGGGTTGCTGCTGCTCGGCGTGCTCGTGATGGTGCGCAACGTGTACGGGTTCTTCTCCGTGCTGCTGACCGGCGGGGTGCTGTTCGGCGTCGCGTGGTGGACACCCCCGCTGGTGCAGGCCGCGTTCGCGCACGTGATCACGTGGTTCCTGCTGTTCGGGGGCGTTCGTCCGGTCGTCGAGCTGCAACGCAAGCGGCGGCGGGGCCGGGCGCGGGACTCGGACGCCGACCAGCTCGCGCGGCTGACCGGGGCACCCGGGTGGGTGTGGGTCGGGATGTTCTTCTTCGTCGGCCTGGGGGCGGTGGTCCTGGCGGCGGCGTGGCTGCTGGGTTGAGGCAGACTTGACCCATGACCGTGGTGTCCGAGTCCGTGTCCGCTGCCGTTTCCGCGTGTGCGCAGGCCGCCTACCGGGCCGCGCCGGCACTGGCGGCGGCCCCGGACCCGGCGATCGACGGCGCCCTGTCCGCGATGGCCCGCCACCTGCGGGCGTCGACCCCGGCCCTGCTGGCGGCGAACGAGGCCGACGTGTCGGCGGCGGTGGCCGACGGCATGAGCGCCGGCCTGCTGGACCGCCTGCGGCTGACGCCGGAACGCCTGTCCGCCATGGCCTCCGCGCTGGAGCTGCTGGCCTCGACCCCCCACCCGCCGCGGTCGGCGTTCGTGCGTGACCTGCCGGACGGGCTCAAGCTGTACGAGCGCAGGCGTCCGGTGGGCGTGATCGGCGCGAACTACGAGGCCCGCCCGAACGTGACGGTCGACGTGGCCTCACAGCTCGTGAAGTCCCGCAACGCCGGCGTTCTCCGGACGGGTGGTGCCGCCCTCGGCTCAGCGACGGCCCTGCTGCGGTCCGTGATCGCCCCGGCGCTGTCGGACGTGTCGCTCGACCCGGCGGCCATCCAGTTGGTGCCGACCCCGGACCGGGCCGCGGCGGCCGCCCTGGTGTCCCAGCCGGCCCACATCCCGCTGGTGATCCTGCGGGGCAGCGGCGAGACGACCCGCACGCTGGGCCAGGAGGCCGCGCGGCACGGGGTCCGGACGCTGGCGCACGCGGACGGCGGCGGTGTGCTGTACCTGGATGTCGAGGCGGACATCCCGGCGGCGCTCGACCTGGTGAAGCGGAGCGTCGACCGCCTTGGCGTGTGCAACCGCCTGAACCTGCTGCTGATCCACTCGTCCGTGTACGAGTCGGTGCTGCCGTCCGTGGAGTCCCTGCTGGCGGGCCTGGGGATCGCGGTCTCACTGCCCCCACACAGCCACCCGATCGGGTACGAGTGGGCCCTGGACTCGGCCCGCGAGGCGACGGTGACCGTACTGCCGGTGTCCTCAGCCGCGGAGGCCGCGGAGGTCGCCAACCGCGAGACGTCCGGCCTGGCCGCATGCATAGCCACGACGTCCGAGCGGACGGCCGAACAGTTCATGGACGCCTACACCGGAACCGGCGTCTTCTGGAACGCGACCACCCGCCTGCTGGACGGCTTCAAACTACTGGCCGTCCCAGAAACCGGCATCAACATAGACAAGGTCCCCGGCCCCCGAGGCCCGGTAACCTACCCCGACCTTTGCCTACGCCAGTACGCAATTCTCCCCGTCTAACCCCGCGAGTCCCGCATTCAAACACACCGAGTCCCGCGTTCGCGCACACCGAACTGCGGGTTCGTGCATATGGGCGGGTTCAAGATCGGCACGAAACGGCAACTCGGTATGTGTGAACGCGGGACTCGCGATGTCATTCGGGTCGGGGGGCGCCGAGGGACTCGCGGTGGATGACCTCCGCCGCGGCCTCCTCCACCCTCGGTGATGGCCGGGGTGCCTCCAGTGCCAGGGTGATCGCTCGCGCGCCGATCTCCACCAGTGGTAGCCGGACCGTCGTCAGCCGCGGTGTGACGTCCCTGGCGATGGGCATGTCGTCGAAGCCGACCACGGAAACATCGGATGGGACGGACAGGCCGCGTTCGCGGATGACCGACAGCGCGCCGATGGCCATCGAGTCGTTCAGTGCCACGATCGCGGTAAGTCGGGGGTCCGCGTCCAGCAGTGCCTCCGTCGCCGCGGCGCCTCCGTCGCGGTCGAACTCGGCGTACTCGATCCGGCGCGCGGGCAGGGTGCGGCGGTAGTCCCGCGCGGCCCGGCGCAGCCCGGCCAGGCGGTCGGTCGTCGTGGTCAGCTGCTTCGGCGCGGCCACCACACCGACGTGGCGGTGCCCCAGCTCGAACACCGCCGACCCGATCAGGTACCCGCCCTCCTCGTTCGCCGGCATGACCGCGTCGCCCGCCAGCTTGTGCCGGCCCACCACCGACACGCGCCCGCCGGTCGCCATGTACGCAGCGAGTTTGGCGTTCAGTGACTTCGTGAACGTCGGGTCGTGGTACCCGGAGCCCGCCAGGATGATGGCCTCGACCTGGTGCGCCCGCAGCAGCTCCACGTACTCGAGCTCACGATCGGGATCCCGGTAGGAGTTGCAGATGATCACGAGGCGGCCCTGCTCGGACGCCACCCGCTGCAGGCCGCGCGTGATCTCCGCGAAGTACGGGTCGGACACGTCGTGCACGATCACGCCGACGGTCGTGCGGTGCGAGCGGGCCAGCAGCTGCGCGTGCGCGTTGGGCACGTACTGCAACTCCTGGACCGCACGGAGCACCCGTTCGCGCAAGTCGTCCGACACGATCTTGGGGCTACCGTTCACGATGCGTGACACGGTTGCCGCGGACACGCCGGCCCGACGAGCGACATCGGCAAGCGTCGCCATGCCGAGACCTCCGATGTTTGACACCTAACCCTTTGTCCACCTAGCGTCAGGTTAACAAGAGGGAAAGCCCTTTCCTTGCGCCTGACCGGCGTGATTACCGCCAGTGTCCATTGTGCGGCCCCGCAACAGCAAGGCCGCCACGCCGAGGGGTATCGATGCGTGATCCACTCCCGGGCGCGGTAGGCGTCTCGAAACTCTCCGTATACGACACGGTGGCACCGGACGGCCTCCGAGGCGGTACCCCGCACCTTCATCTCTGCTGCACCGAGGCGTACGTCGTCACCGGCGGCCTGGGCGCGGTCCAGACCCTCACCGGCCAGGACGGCTTCGCGGAGCACGACCTCGAACCGGGCACGGTCCTCTGGTTCACCCCCGGCACCGTCCACCGCCTGGTCAACCACGGCGGCCTGGAGATCACCGTGCTCATGAGCAACTCCGGCCTCCCCGAGGCCGGCGACGCGGTCCTGACCTTCCCGCTCGACGTCGTCCGGGACCCCGACCGCTACGCCGAGGCCGCCACGCTCCCGGGCGGCGGCGCCCCCGGCGCCGACATCACCGCCGCCTACCGTCGCCGCGACCTCGCCGTCCAGGGCTTCCACGAGATCAGGAAGAACGGCATCCTCGACGAGTTCTACGCGGCCGCCACGAAGCTCAAGCGTCCGCTCCTCGCGGGCTGGCACGAGCGCTGGGAAGGCGGCGCCCACGAGGCCGCGGCGCGGACCGGCCGACAACTCGCCGCACTGATCGACAACGACCCCGCCCACCTGCGGGAATCCCGCGTCACCGCGAAGCAGGCGCCGGACGAGCAGGGCCGACTCGGCATGTGCGGCCTACTCAACACGTACCAACTCGACTGACCCCACCCGCCTGCCCAACCCCACAACTCGGTATGCCCGACCCCGCAACTCGATGTGCCCGAACGCGGGACTCGGTGTGCGTGAACGCGGGACTCGGTGTGTTCGAGCGCGGGACTCGCGCGGGGGTTGCGGGCCCCGGTGGTCGCGAGTCCCGCGTTCAGGCATGGTGAGTCCCGCGTTTGGTCATGGTGAGTCCCGCGTTCGGCCGTGGTGAGTTGCGGGTTCGTGCACGTGGCGGTCTGCACGAAACCGGAACTCGGTGTGCGTGAACCCGTAACTCGGTGTGCGTGAGCGCGGGACTCGGTGTGTTTGGGTGCGGGACTCGCGGGGGTTGGGGGTGATGGGGGCTGTTGTTGGTGGTCGTGGGAAAGGCCTTGCCGGGGACTGGTTCAGGCAAATAGAGTCCTGGGAAAGCGCTTGCCTGGCAGTGTCGCCCATGGCGGGAGGACTCGTGAGGACCCGGAGCTATGTGATCGCGTTGTGTGTGTCGTTGGTTGTCGGGGGTGTTGCGGGGCCGGTCGCGACGGCTCAGGCTCGGTTCGCGGTGCTGGTGTTCTCCAAGGTCAACGGGTACTTCCATGACTCGATTCCGGCTGGTCAGCAGGCGATCGTCGAGCTGGGTGAGGAGAATGGCTTCGACGTCACCGTCACCGATGACGCGGGGGTCTTCACGGACGGCGGCCTGGCTCCCTTCCAGGCTGTCGTCTTCAACAACACCAACGGCCGTGACGGCGCGATCCTCACCGCCGACCAGCGTGCCGCGTTCGAGCGCTACATCCGTCGCGGCGGCGGCTACGCCGGCATCCACTCCGCCAGCGGCACGGAGTACGACTGGGCCTGGTACGGCCAGCTGGTCGGCGCCTTCTTCGACAAGCACCCGGCCGTCCAGCCCGTCAGGATCCAGGTGGACGACCGTGTCCACCCGTCGACCAGGGACCTGCCGCGGGACTGGGCGCGGACCGAGGAGCCGTACGACTTCCGCACCAACCCGCGTGGCAGCGTGCACGTCCTCGCCAGCTACGACACCCGCGCCTACACCGGCCACACCATGGGCGCTGACCACCCCATCGCGTGGTGCCAGAACTTCGACGGCGGCCGGTCCTGGTACACGGGCCTCGGCCACGACGCGGCCGCCTACCGCGACGCGGAGTTCCGCAGCCACATCCTTGGCGGCATCGAGTGGGCGGCCGGCGCGGCGAAGGGCGACTGCGGCCCCACCGAGGACGACCGCTGGCAGAAGACCCTCCTCGAACCCGACACCGACGACCCGTTGCAGCTCGAGGTCGACAACAAGGGCCGCGTCTTCTACATCCAGCGCGCCGGCCAGCTGAACGTCTACGACCCGAGGGCCGGCCACACCTTCGAGGCCGGCAGGTTCGACGCGTTCGTCCTGCAGACCCACGGCATGCACGGCTTCGCACTCGACCCGAACTTCGCGAAGAACGGCTACGTCTACGTCTACTACTCGCCGCGGACCAAGAACGTGAACCGCCTGTCGCGGGTCACCTTCGACGAGTTCACCAACACCGTCCGGAACGAGAAGGTCCTGCTGGAGTTCTTCTCCCAGCGCGAGATCAACGCCCACGAGGGCGGCGGGATGGACTTCGACAGCCGGGGCAACCTGTACCTCGCCACCGGCGACAACACGGACCCGTGTTGCGAGGGCTACGCCCCGATCGACGAGCGCCCGGGCCGCGAGAACCAGGACGCGCAGCGCACCTCGGCCAACTCCAACGACCTGCGCGGCAAGATCCTCCGCATCCACCCGGAGAACGACGGCACGTACACGGTTCCGCCGGGGAACCTGTTCCCGCCCGGCACCGAGAAGACCCGCCCCGAGATCTGGGTGATGGGCCTGCGCAACCCGTACCGCCTGCACATCGACCGCACGAACGACTGGGTGTACTGGGGCGAGGTCGGCCCGGACGCGCAGGACGACAACCCGGCCCGCGGCCCGATGGGCTACGACGAGTTCAACATCGCGAAGGCGCCCGGCAACTTCGGCTGGCCGCTGTGCATCGGCAGGAACCGCCCGTACGTCGAGTACGACTTCGCGACCGGCACGCCCGGCCAGCCCTACGACTGCGACGGCGGCCCCACCAACAACTCCCCCAACAACACGGGCATCACCAGGCTTCCGCCCGTGCAGCCGGCATGGCTGCCCTACCCGTACCGGGTGAGCGACGAGTGGCCCGAGCTGGGCACGGGCGGCCGGCTCGCCGTCGGCGGTCCGACCTACCACTACGACCCGGACCTCGACTCGGAGTCGAAACTCCCGGCGTACTACGACAACACGACGTTCATCGCCGACTGGACCCGCAACGCGATCTTCGAGGTCAAGAAGGACGACGCCGGCAACGCCTTCTCGGTCAACAGGTTCCTGCCGCACGGCACGTTCCTGCGGCCGATCGACATGGAGATCGGCCCGGACGGCGCGCTGTACCTCATCGAGTGGGGCACCAACTACGGCGGCTCCGGCCGCGGCGACCCCAACTGGGACTCGGGCATCTACCGCCTCGACTACCTGCGGCCGGGGGAGCGGGCGCCGATCGCCAGAGCCACCGCGACCCCGTCGTCCGGCCACGCGCCGCTGAACGTCCGCTTCGCCAGCCAGTCAACGGATCCGGACAACCAGGCCCTCACCTACGCGTGGGACTTCGACGGCGACGGGACTACCGACTCGACGGCCGCCAACCCGACCCACACGTTCGGCTCGAACGGCACGCACCTGGCGCGGCTGGTCGTCACCGACCCGACCGGCGCCACCTCGGCGACCAACGTCCAGGTGATGGTCGGCAACACCGCGCCGAGGCTCGAGATCACCGGCCCGGTGGAGGGCCAGGTCTTCGACTGGGGCGTGCCGGTGCCCTACGCCCTCGACGTGACCGACCCGGACGCCGAGGTCGACTGCGACCTGCCGCTGACCAGGGGTGGGGTCGGGCACATGCGGCAGGTCCATCCGGTCACCCAGAACCGTGGCTGTGCGGGGGAACTGACACCGGCGATCGTCGCCGGCCACGCGCCGAAGGACAACCTGACCTACGTGCTCGACGCGAGCTACACCGACACCGGTGACCCGGCACTGACCGCGACCGACCGCGTCACCCTGCAGCCGCGGCACAAGGAGGCCGAGCACTACAGCCGCCAGAGCGGCACCAGGGTGGTCAACAACAGCGAGGGCAACGGCGCGGGCCTGGTCGGCGGGATCTCCGACGGGGACTGGCTGAGCTTCGCGCCGGTGAACCTGAAAGGCGTGTCCAGCCTGAGCTTCCGCGTCGCCAGCGGCACGACCGGCGGCACGGTCGAAATACGGCAAGGAAACCCGGCCGGCCCGCTGCTCGGCAGTGTGCCGGTCCCGGTGACGGGCGGCGGCCAGAACTGGACCGTCGTCACGGCCCCGGTCGCCGATCCCGGTGTCACACAGGAGCTTTTCCTCGTGGCCAGGGGCGGGACCGGAGACCTGTTCAACTTCGACTGGTTCGAGTTCGGTTGAGAACTAGAAGGTGGCGGCATCAGGTGTCAAGCATGGTGACCTCAGACGAAGCACGAGCGAAGCCGGCGAGGCAGGCGCCGGAGCCGGTACCGGACGTCACGGTCGGCGCGCGCCTCGTGAAGTTCCTCGACTCGCTGTGGCGGCCCGCGTTGCTGCTGGCGCTCATCTTCGTGGCGTGGTGGGTCGTCACCGCGGCCGGGTGGGTGAAGCCCTATCTCGTGCCGACGCCGAAGGCGGTGTGGGACCGGACGATCCAGGACTGGTCGTCGCTGATGTACCACTCCTACGTCACGTTCTACGAGACGGTGGTCGGCTTCCTGCTCGCGGGCGTGCTCGGCCTCGCCACGGCCGTCGCCATCGCGTACTCGAGGACGATGGAGCGGACGCTCTACCCGATAGTCCTGTTCGCACAGGTGATCCCCAAGATCGCGATCGCGCCGCTGGTCGTGGTGTGGTTCAGCAACGGTCTCGCCTCGAAGATCATCCTGGCGGTGCTGATCGCGTTCTTCCCGGTCGTCGTCTCGGGGGTCGCCGGCCTCCGCTCGACCGACCCCGAGCTGCTGGAACTGTCGTCGACGATGGGCGCCAGCCGGTGGCAGACGTTCCGCAAGATCCGGTTCCCCAACGCGCTGCCCCATCTGATGGCCGGACTGAAGGTGGCGGTGACGCTCGCCGTGGTCGGCGCGGTGGTCGGCGAGTTCGTCAGTGCCAACGAGGGACTCGGCTACGAGCTGATGATCGCCAACGGGAACCTCGACGCACCGCTGCTGTTCGCCGCGCTGATCCTCATGTCGCTCATCGGCATCCTGCTGTTCGTGGTCATCGAGGTGCTCGAGGCCATCCTCATCCCCTGGCACGCCAGTCGCCGGTCCGCCACCCCACTCACGACCTCCTGAGCCGATGGACACTCCGCAGGCTTTTCCGAAGGGACAACTCATGAAGCGCTTACTCACAGCCATGTTCGCGGCCGCGCTGCTGGCCGGCTGCGCCCCGAGCGGACAGCAGGGGAACAGCGGCTCGACGAACTCCGGCGGCACCGGTCCTAAGGAGACGGTCACCTTCACCCTGAACTGGGTGCCCTACGGCGAGCACGCGCCGTTCTACTACGGCATCGAGAAGGGCTACTACGCCGACGAGGGCATCGACCTGCGGGTCCAGCCGGGCAGCGGCTCCGGCACCACGATCAAGGCCGTCGCGCAGGGCCAGACCATGTTCGGCTGGGCGGACACCCCGCCGCTGCTGAACGCCATCGGCACCGGCATGCCGGTCAAGAGCCTCGGTGTGTTCCTGCAGAAGGGGCCGGCGTCCATCGAGTTCCTCGCCGAGAAGAACTTCAGGTCCATCAAGGACCTCAGGGGCAAGAAGATCGGTGGCACGCCGGGTGACGCGATGTACGCGTCGTTCCCCGCGCTGCTGGCCGCGAACGGCATGCAACCGTCCGACGTCACCGTCGTGAACATGGACGCCGCCAACAAGATCGCCCAGCTCGCGGCCGGGCAGGTCGACGCGATCATGGGCTTCTTCCACGACCAGGGCCCGACCATCGAGAACAAGACCGGCAAGAAGGTCGACCACCTGCTCTTCGCCGACTCCGGCCTGAACATGCTCGGCCTCGGCATCGTGGCGAGCGACGAGACACTGTCGGCCAAGAAGGACCTGGTGGCCAAGTTCGTGCGTGCCACGCAGAAGTCGTGGGCGGAGGCGTCGAAGCACCCGGAGGACGCCGCGAAGGCGATGGTCGAGCTGGCGGAGAACGAGCCACCCGAGGAGGTGCTCGTCAAGCAGCTCAAGCTCGCCGTTCCCCTGCTGCAGGTCGAGACCGCCGGCGCGCCGGGGGTCAACACCGACAAGCAGTGGCGCGACACCATCGACATCATGGCCACGAACGCCGGCCTGAAGGACGCCGGTGCCCCGTCGAAGTACTGGAACGGCAGCTTCGCGAAGGCCGACGGGTCATGACGGGCGTGCGCGGCACGGTACTTTCCGGGACCGCCGTCGACATCGACGGCGTGTCGGTGCGGTTCCGTTCCAAGCGGGCGACCACCACGGCACTCACCGGCGTCAGCATGCGGATCGAGGCCGGCGAGTTCATCTCGATCGTCGGCCCGTCCGGTTGCGGCAAGTCCACCCTGCTCAAGTCCGTCGCCGGGCTGGTGAAGCCGACCGAGGGCACCATCTCGCTGTTCGGGGCGGCGGTCACCAAGCCGCAGCAGAACATCGGGTTCGCGTTCCAGCGCGCGGCGCTGCTGGAGTGGCGGGGCGTGCGCAAGAACATCCTGCTGCAGGCCGAGATGCGTGGCATGGACAAGGCGAAGGCCGCGCGCCGGGCCGACGAGCTGATCGAGCTGACCGGCCTGACCGGGTTCGAGAGGGCGTTGCCGCACGAGCTCTCCGGCGGGATGCAGCAGCGGGTCGCGCTGTGCCGCGCGCTGTTGCACGAGCCGCCGGTGCTGCTCATGGACGAGCCGTTCGGCGCGCTCGACGCGCTGACGCGGGAGCAGCTCAACGCCGAGCTGAACAAGATCTGGCGGGCGACCGGGACGACGGTCCTGCTGGTCACGCACTCCATCGCCGAGGCGGTGTTCCTCGGCACCCGGGTGGAGGTGATGAGCCCGCGACCGGGCCGGCTGGTACGCACGCTCCCCGTCGACCTGCCGCCGGAACGGGAGTACGCGCAGGTGATGACCGACCCCAGGTTCGGCGCGCTCACCCGCGAGATCCGCGAACTGCTCGGCGCACACGAGTCTCACCACTAGGAGAACCACATGTCCCGTAGGTCGATCGGCATCGTGCTCAACGGCGTGACCGGACGCATGGGCTACCGGCAGCATCTGGTCCGCTCGATCCTGGCCATCCGCGCCGACGGCGGCCTTCCGCTGCCCGACGGCACGGTGCTGTGGCCGGAGCCGGTGCTGGTCGGCCGCAACGAGCGACGGCTCGCCGAGATCGCCGCGCGGCACGGCCTTTCGGACTGGACGACGGACCTGCACGCCGCGCTGGCCCGCGACGACGTGGAGATCTACTTCGACGCCCTCACCACCCAGCGGCGCGAGAAGGCGATCAAGACGGCGATCGACGCCGGCAAGCACATCTACACCGAGAAGCCGCTGGCCATGGACGTCGTGGGCGCCATGGACCTGTCGCGTGCGGCGGTCGCGGCCGGGGTGCGCAACGGCGTGGTGGCGGACAAGATCTTCCTGCCGGGCCTGCGAAAGCTGAAGCGCCTTGTCGACGACGGCTTCTTCGGCCGGGTCCTGTCCGTCCGCGCGGAGTTCGGCTACTGGGTGTTCGAGGGCGACCGGCAGCGCGCGCAGCGGCCGTCCTGGAACTACCGTGCCGAGGACGGCGGCGGCGTGGCGCTGGACATGTTCCCGCACTGGCACTACGTGCTGGAGAACCTGTTCGGTCCCGTGCGCGCGGTGCAGGCCACGATCCGTACACACATCCCGAAACGCTGGGACGAGAAGGGCGAGGAGTACACCGCGACGGCCGACGACGCCGCGTACGCGATCTTCGAGCTGGACGGCGGGGTGATCGCGCAGTTCAACTCGTCCTGGTGTGTCAGGGTGTTCCGTGACGAGCTGGTCGAGTTCCAGGTGGACGGAACCCACGGCACGGCGGTCGCGGGGCTGCGCCGCTGCCGTGCCCAGTCCAGGATCGCCACGCCGATGGCCGTCTGGGACCCGGACGCGCCGGCGGGCGTGGACGGCCGGGGGGACTGGGCGGAGGTGCCGGACAACGAGCCGTTCGACAACGGTTTCCGCGTGCAGTGGGAGCGTTTCCTGCGGCACGTGTACGTGGGCGAGCCGTTCCCGTGGGACTTCGCCGCCGCCGCACGGGGTGTGCAGCTGGCCGAGCTGGGCCTTCGCGCCGCGCGTGAGGGCCGGCGGATCGAGATACCGGAGCTGTCGTCGTGAGTTCCATCGTGCTCCCCGGCGGGGAGCGCTATGAGCTGAGAGGCGGCGCCGTGCCGCGTGCCGGCAGCGCCTCCGCGACGAGCAGGGTCGCGTACGCCGCGGCGCACGTGGTGGCGGACCCGTTGGCGGAGAACGTCCCCGGTGCCCCGGCGGTGCTGGACTGGGACGCGACGCTGTCGTTCCGGCATCATCTGTGGCGGCACGGGCTGGGCGTGGCGGAGGCCATGGACACCGCACAGCGGGGGATGGGCCTGGACTACCCGGCGGTGCGGGAGCTGGTGCGGCGCAGTGCGTCCGAGGCCCGGTCGGTAGGCGGCCGGATCGTCGCGGGCGTGGCGACCGACCAGCTCGACGGCCCGGCGACGGTGGCGCAGATCCTCGACGCGTACCGGGAACAGCTGGCGGACGTGGTCTCGTCGGGCGCGGTTCCCGTGCTCATGTGCAGTCGCCACCTGGCCGCGGCGGCGGCCGGCGCGGACGACTACGTGTCGGTGTACTCGACGTTGCTGTCCGAAGTGGACAGACCGGTCCTGCTGCACTGGCTGGGTCCGATGTTCGACCCCGCGCTGGCCGGCTACTGGGGTGCCACGGACCCGGACACGGCGGCGGACACCGTCCTGGCACTGCTGAAGGACCACTCGGCCAAGGTGGACGGCATCAAGCTGTCCCTGCTGGACGCGGACTTCGAGGTGGCGTTCCGGCGCAGGCTGCCGGCCGGCGTCCGCATGTACACGGGTGACGACTTCAACTACCCGGACCTGATCGCGGGCGACGACCAGGGCTACTCGGACGCGCTGCTGGGGGTGTTCGCGGCCATCGCGCCCGCGGTCACCCCGGCGCTGGCGGAGCTGGACAGGGGGTCGGTGGACGGCTTCCACGCGTTGCTGGACCCGACGGTTCCGCTCGCCCGCCACCTGTTCGGCGCGCCGACGCGGTACTACAAGACGGGCATCGTGTTCCTGTCCTGGCTTTCCGGTCACCAGTCGCACTTCACGATGGTCGGCGGGGCGCAGTCCGGCCGGTCGGTGACGCACCTGGCGAGGCTGCTGGTGCTGGCCGACGAGGCGGGCCTGCTGCCGCACGCGGACCTGGCGGCGGCGCGGGCGAGGTCGTTCTTCGCGGTGGCGGGGGTGCCCCAGTGACCGAGCTCTCCTTCAACCAGGCCACGGCGAAGTACTGGCCGCTGGTGGACGTGGTGAAGGGCTGCGCGGCGGCAGGCGTGCGGCACGTGGGCCTGTGGCGCGAACCGGTGGCGGAGTACGGCCTGGCCCGCTCGGCGGCACTGGTGCGGGACGCGGGCCTGTCGGTGACCTCGTTGTGCCGGGGTGGCTTCTTCGGCGCCGACCGCTGGCTGGACGACAACCGCCGGGCGCTGGACGAGGCGGCCGCGCTCGGCGCCCCGGCGCTGGTGCTGGTGTGCGGGGGCCTGTTCGACCGGTCGCTGGTGCGAGCACGTGCCCGGGTGGCCGCCGGCCTGGAGGCGCTGGCCCCACACGCGCTGGCGGTGGGGGTGACGCTGGCGGTGGAGCCGATGCACCCGATGTTCTGCGCGGACCGCAGCGTGGTGTCGTCGCTGGCCGGCGCGCTGGCCCTGTGCGACCCGTTCCCGCCGGAGGCGGTGGGGATCACGCTGGACACCTACCACGTGTGGTGGGACGAACGGGTCCTCGAGCTGATAGCCGAGGCGGGCGACCGCATCGCGTCGTTCCAGCTGGCCGACTGGGTGGTGCCGCTACCGGCGGACGTGCTGGTCGGACGGGGTCTCCCCGGCAGCGGCCACGTCGACTTCGCCGCCCTGGTCGAGGCCGTGCTGGCGACGGGCTACTCCCGCCCGATAGAGGTGGAGGTCTTCAACGCCGAGCTGTGGGAGCGCCCGGGGGAGGAGATCCTGCGCGACACGATCGCCGCGTTCCGGTCGGTGCTGGCCCGGCGCTAACGCCGCGCCAGCCAGCGCTCCAGGTCCGCCTCCGCCCGCGCGTGTTCCGCCGGGAAGCGGTCCGCGAGCACGAACCGCCACACCACGCCGAGCAGCTCACGCAGCTCGACACACGCCGCCAGCTCCTCGGCGGGCACCGGCTCCGGATAAGCCGCCACGGCCGCCGCCCCGTCGATCCGTCCCGACGTCGCCAGGCAGGCCAGGTCCCAGCCCAGCGGTCCGCGCCAGGTGTCCTCGAAGTCGTTCCACATCAGCCCGGCCGGTGTAGCCAGCAGGTTCCCCGGGTGGGCGTCCCCGTGCAGCGGCCGGGCGGGAAACGCCGCGAGCGCCGAGCGCAGCCGCTCGACCTCCGCCGTCAGCGCGGCCAGCACCGACGGCGGCGCCGTCACCAGCGGCAACGCCCGCAGCACGTCCTCGCACGGACCCGATCGGGGCAACGGCCCGGCGTAGTCCGCCAGCGCGACGTGCAGCTCGAACAGCCGCGCGGCCGCGTCGTCCGGCGACACCGAACAGGACGAATCGTGCGGCTCGTGGTGCCACAGCCCGACCGCGAACCCGTCCACCGTCACCACCGGCGCGAACGGCCGGGTCGTCAGCACCCCTCGGGCCGCGGCGTGCGAGGCCAGCAGCGCGTCCCGGCGGAACCACGACGCCACCCCCGGCCGGATACGCGCCGTCAGCGTCGCCACCCGGGCGATCACCGCGGCCGGCCGCAGGTGAATCACCACGTTGGCGCGGTCGTGCAGCACCACCGGGTCGGTACAGATCACCCCCAGTGACGTGGCGGCCGTCACCGCGGCATCGACGGCGGACATGACCCGGATAGTGGCACCCGCCCGACCGGCCGCGCGCCTCATTTCCCCGGGCCAGCCCAGGCGAGCCGCCCCATTCCGCGCGGGCTACGATCGCTCCGAATCTTGTAGACCCGCAGGAGGCATGGAGTGACGGCAGTAGCCCCGAAGCCGATCGCCACGCGGCCCTACCCGGCGCGTCCGGCTGCCAAGGGTTCATACCTGCTGCAGCTGTTCCGGGAGACCGACCCGAAGAAGATCGGCGTGATGTACCTGGTCACGGCGTTCGCCTTCTTCATGATCGGTGGCGCGATGGCGATGCTCATCCGCTCCGAGCTGGCGTTCCCCGGACAGCAGTTCCTGTCGCAGGAGCAGTACAACCAGCTGTTCACCATGCACGGCACGATCATGCTGCTGCTGTACGCGACGCCGATCCTGTTCGGCTTCGCGAACTTCGTGCTGCCGCTGCAGATCGGCGCCCCGGACGTGGCGTTCCCCCGGCTGAACGCCTTCAGCTACTGGCTGTTCCTGTTCGGCGGCATCATCGTGCTCTCCGGCTTCCTGACCCCGGGTGGCGCCGCCGACTTCGGCTGGTTCGCCTACACCCCGCTGTCGGACAAGATCCACTCGCCCGGTGTCGGCGGCGACCTGTGGATCGTCGGCCTGATCCTCTCGGGTCTCGGCACCATCCTCGGTGGCGTGAACATGCTGACCACCGTGGTCTGCCTGCGCGCGCCCGGCATGACGATGTTCCGGATGCCGATCTTCACCTGGAACATCTTCATCACCTCGATCCTGATCCTGATCGCGTTCCCGATCCTGACCGCGGCCCTCTTCGGCCTGCTGGCGGACCGGCAGCTCGGCGCCCACGTCTTCGACCCCGCGAACGGCGGGGTCATCCTCTGGCAGCACCTGTTCTGGTTCTTCGGCCATCCGGAGGTCTACATCGTCGCGTTGCCGTTCTTCGGCATCGTGTCCGAGATCTTCCCGGTCTTCAGCCGCAAGCCGCTGTTCGGCTACCGCGGCCTGGTCTACGCGACGCTGGGTATCGCGGCCCTGTCCGTGGCCGTTTGGGCGCACCACATGTACGCCACCGGCGCCGTGCTGCTGCCGTTCTTCTCCTTCATGACGTTCCTCATCGCGGTCCCGACCGGGGTGAAGTTCTTCAACTGGATCGGCACCATGTGGAAGGGGTCGCTGACCTTCGAGACGCCGATGCTGTTCTCGGTCGGCTTCCTGGTCACGTTCCTCTTCGGCGGCCTGACCGGCATCCTGCTGGCCGCGCCGGTCATCGACTTCCACGTGTCGGACACCTACTTCGTGGTCGCGCACTTCCACTACGTGCTCTACGGCACGATCGCGTTCGCGACCTTCGCCGGCATCTACTTCTGGTTCCCGAAGATCACCGGCCGGTTCCTCGACGAGGGCCTCGGCAAGCTGCACTTCTGGACCACGTTCATCGGCTTCCACATGACGTTCCTCGTCCAGCACTGGCTGGGCAACGAGGGCATGCCGCGCCGCTACGCCGACTACCTGGCGTCAGACGGGTTCACCACCCTGAACACGATCTCCACGATCGGTGCGTACATCCTCGGCGCCTCGACGCTGCCGTTCATCTGGAACGTGTTCAAGTCGTACCGCTACGGCGAGACGACCACGGCGGACGACCCGTGGGGTTACGGCAACTCGCTCGAATGGGCGACGACGACCCCGCCGCCGCGGCACAACTTCCTGGAGCTGCCGCGCATCCGGTCCGAGCGTCCGGCGTTCGACCTGCACTACCCGCACGCGGTCGACGAGGCTCACCGCGACAAGTACATCGGGCCGTTCGCCGGGAAACACAAGGCGGACTCGCCGGCGGCGCCGTCGGAGAAGCTGTCCGAGGCGCTCGGCGCGGACGACGTCAACGACGACGCCAACAAGGCTGACTGACTGAGCATGTCACCCCAACCGACCCCCACACCGGTCCTCATAACCGTCACGGGGCCGGACAAGCCGGGCGTCTCGTCGGTGCTGTTCGCGGTGCTGACGAGACACGGCGTCGAGATCCTGGACGTCGAGCAGGTGACCATCCGCGGCCAGCTGGTTCTCGGGGTCCTGGTCAGCACCGACCACGACCCGGAGGGCCTGCAGGAGGCGGTCGAGCAGGCGATGGCGACCGTGGTCATGCACATCACGGTCGAGATCGGCGCCGACCCGCTGACCCCCGCCAGGCTCGGTTCGAGCCACGTGCTGGTGGTCCTCGGCCGCCCGATGCCGGCGCGGGCGTTCGCCGAGGTGGCTCGCCGGCTCGCGGCACTGGACGTCAACATCGACGCCATCCGCCGGGTCGCCGACTATCCCGTCACCGGCCTCGAGCTGCGGGTCTCCGTCGCGCAGGACACGCCGGAGGCCGACGCGGCACTGCGGTCCGCGCTGGCCGAGGTGTCCGCCCGGGTCGGTCTGGACGTGGCGGTCGAGCGTGAGGGCCTCACCCGCCGGGCCAAGCGCCTGGTCGTGTTCGACGTCGACTCGACGCTCATCCAGGGCGAGGTCATCGAGATGCTGGCGGCCCACGCCGGCTGCGAGGCCGAGGTCCGCGAGATCACCGAGGCCGCCATGCGCGGCGAGATCGACTTCACGGCGTCGCTGGAGCGGCGGGTCGCGTGCCTGGCCGGGCTGGACGAGTCCGTCATGTACGAGGTCGCGGACGAGCTGACGCTGACCCCCGGCGCCCGCACGACCATCCGCACGCTGAAGCGCATCGGCTTCCGGTGCGGCGTGGTGTCCGGCGGCTTCACCCAGACCATTGAGCGGCTGGCCGACGACCTCGGCCTGGACTTCCACGTGGCCAACGAGCTGGAGGTCGTGGACGGCAAGCTCACCGGCCGGGTGATCGGCGACGTCATCGACCGCGCCGGCAAGGCGGCGGCGCTGCGGCGGTTCGCCGAGCAGTTCGACGTGCCGCTGTCCCAGTGCGTGGCCATCGGCGACGGCGCCAACGACATCGACATGCTGGGCACGGCCGGCCTCGGCGTGGCGTTCAACGCGAAGCCGGCGCTGCGCGAGGTCGCCGACACGGCGCTTTCCCACCCGTACCTGGACGTCGTGCTGTTCGTGCTGGGCGTGACCAGGGCCGAGGTGGAGGCCGCGGACGCCGCGGACGGCCTCCCGCCGCTGCCACGCCCATGACCGGCGCGGTTCTGGACCCGCTGGCGGCGCGGTACGTCCGGTGGCTGGGCCTGCCGGCGTCGGCGACCCACGACACCGAGGACGAGGACCCCGGCGAGGTTCGGGCGATGCCGGTGATCCTGCACATCGAGCGCGTGGACCCGCCGGCCCGCACCCCACTGCTGGAGGCCGCGGCCGCCGCGGCGGTGGCGGTGTGCCTGGACCCCCGCGCGGAACCGGAGGGCGAGTGGCACGAGCCGGTCTCCGCGTGGATCGACGGCCGCATCCGCAAGGTGTCCCGCCGGGCGAGGGGCGCGCACTGGGACGCGGTGGAATCCCTGCCGGGCGTGACCGTCACGGTCGGCGGGGCGTCGGCACGAGCGCTGGTGCCGGGGCGGGTCGTCGACGCGCCGAAGGAGGTGACCCGCCTCCAGATCTCGGGCAGCGAGCTGCCGGTGGACGAGCCCGGCCCGGTGCCGGACGGCGTGCCGGTCCTGTGGCTGAACCCGAAGGTGACGATGACGGCCGGGAAGGCGGCGGCGCAGGTCGGGCACGCGTCGATGCTGCTGGCCGCGGCCCTGCGCGCGGACGGCCGAACGGAGTTCTTCGCGGACTGGAAGGACTTCCGCTGCGCGGTCCGCACCCCGCCGCAGCGGCAGTGGGCGTCGCTGCATCCGGGCGACGACCCGCTGAACGCCTGGCGCCGCCGCCAAGTGGTGGCGGTCCGGGACGCGGGCTTCACGGAGGTCGCCCCCGGCACGGTGACCGTGCTGGCACAGCTGCCGTAACGGCGGTTCGCGGTGCGCCTGTCATGGCTGTCCGTCGATCGGGCCGTGACAAGTAGTGGTCGACTGAATACTCTCGCATCCCATGACGAGCACTGAGCCGTGGCCGTTGGCCGATCTCCCACTCGTCGGGGGCCCGGACTTCCCGATCGGCATCTTCTGGCCACCGCACCCGTTCGAGATCAACCTGGCGCGGTACCAGGAGATCGCCAACTCCGGGATGACCTTCCTGGTCACCGGCAACTACATGTTCGACCAGTTCATCAACCGGCGGGCGCTGGACCTGGCCGGGCAGGTGGGGTTGAAGGTGCTGGTGGCATCACCGGAGCCGAGGCTGTCGGCCATCACCTCGGTGCTGTCGGTGACCGATGACGTGAACGCCCAGCTGCGGATCAGCACGGCCGACGCGCGGCGGCTGATCCAGCAGATGCTCGACGACTACCGGTCGTTCCCGGCCTTCGCCGGCTTCGACGTGTTCGACGAGCCGCCGCCCCCGAAGTTCCCGACCGTTGGCGCGGTGACCGCACTGGTGCGCGAGCTGGCGCCGACGTACCTGCCGTACTCAAACCTGGTGCCGGGCAACGGTTCCGGCTACGCGTCGTTCGTGCAGAACTTCATCGACACCGTCCGGCCGCCGGTCCTGTCGTTCGACCGCTACCCGATCCTGCAGAGCGGCCTGGACCTGAACTACTTCGACAACTGGGCGATCATCCGCCGCGCCGGCCTGGCCGCGGGAATCCCGACGTGGACCTACATCCAGTCGGTAAAGTTCGCCGGCCGCGTGGTGCCGAACGAGTCACAGCTGAGGTGGCAGGTCAACACAAGCCTGGCGTACGGCTGCAAGGGCATCCAGTACTTCACGTGGTGGACGCCGGAAGTGGCCAGAGGCGAGGGTTTCGAGTCGGCCATCATCACCGTGGACGGCGACCGCACCCCGCTGTACGACATGGCGACCAGGCTCAACAAGGAGTGGCTGACCCCGGTAGGGCGGGAACTGAAGCCGCTGGTGTCGGTGTCGACCACACACGCGAACGACACCCCGCTGCCACCGGGCGTGGACGCGTTCCGCCCGGACAACTACATCCGACGGGTGGAGGGCGGCGCCGTGGTCATCGGCCAGTTCCGCGCGGCGACGGACAACGGGTCGCGCTGGGTACTGGTGGCCAACCGCTCGGACCGCTCCGACACGACCGTGCACCTGACCTTCGGCTCGACGGCCGCCCGCAGGGAACAGTTCCGCACCAACACCTCCGACTACGCGACGACGGCCGGCACGGTCTCCCTGCAACTGGCGGCCGGCGGCGCTGCCCTGTTCCGCCTGAGCCCCGCATAGCCAGTACGATGCTAGACAGTCCAGAATTCTCCGCTGATCAGTAATGTTTCTGTCATTGTCGGGTGGATCCGAGTAAGAGCCAGGCATCCGTCGTCGCTGACCACTGCGATCCGTGAGGGAGGGGAAGTTCCAGTAGGCCGTCTGGTGGAGATAACAGCCGACTGGTTGTCATTTAGTGCTTCCTGGGGTATTCCGGTTGTCCTGAGGCGAGGGGAGTGCCGAGGTGACGACGTGGAACGGGGCGGACTACTCCAGTTCACTGACGGTTCTCATCGGCTGCCTGGAGCAGATTCCGTGTCTGCGTGATCCGAACAGTCGCCGCCTCTGCCTCGACCTCCTCGCCAGCCGTCTCGGCGTCGAGCTCGTCATCGACGAATTACCGACCATGAGAACCCATCTGATCGGGATCGTGCAGGCGTGTCGGCGTCAGCATCCACGCGCGTTGTACATATTCATCGACGTCATCGAGCAGATGGAACCCGGTTCGCTACCTGTGCGACGAGCCCGCACTGTCGTCGAGAACATGGCGGTACTCGAGTTGGTTCCCGAACATGACCGCCGGGAGTTGCTCGCGCTCCTTGAGGGATGTCCGGGAGAGCGAATTCATGAATCCATGCGACTGGCGGCCGGTCCCACGTTCGATCTGATGCCAGATGAACAGCGTCCGGCTGACGTACTGGCCGTTTTGGAGCGCATGAACGCACGTCCTGACGGCGTTCCTCCGCTGCTTCTTTTCGTCGAGTACCTCGCCGCCTATTTCAACGATCAGCGTGCTGAGTTGTTGCGGCAGTGGAACGACCGCCAAGCCGAGTGGATGGGCCTGACCGACAAGGTGCGTGCGGAGCGACTCAGGGAAGAAGTGACGAGGCCGACGGCGCCGAAGGATGTCGATGCCTGCCTAGTGATTCGGATAGAGCCGGACCTGCTCGATCCTGACATCTTCACCGCCACCCACTGGCGACAGAGTGACCCGTATGAGTGGCGTCCTCGGCGCGGCGAGTCGACTTCGGGCGATCTCGCCGCGATTCGCCTACACGTGGCGGAACTGGTTACCCAGGCCGAGGTGTCCTGGGGCAAGGACGCCAGAACCATTCAGATCGAGTTCCTGCTCCCGTTTTCGTTGTTGAGCGTGCCCGTCGACCAGTGGGACCTGGAGAAGGAAGGCACGTTGCCGCGTCCGTTGGGGCTGCACTACCAGGTCGTCGTTCGCAGCCTCGAGCGCGCGCGATCCCCGCAGTGGCACCGAGAGTGGCGACGACGATGGTCCCTGCTCAAGCAGTTGTCGGCTGGCAAACCGACTCCGGAGGAGTACTGGATGTGGAGCAGCGGCGGTACGAAGACGCGTCATCTGACGGTGCTCGACGCGAAGTTGGCGATCAGCAAGGAAGTGGTGTCGCTCGTGTTGCGCTCGGCGCCGAAGGAAAACGACCCCGGTGAGATCACGGTCGGTCTACGCACGGGCGTACCAGTCATGCTCTGGTTACGCGCTGACTCGAATCGTTCGGCGTTCGAGCAAGAAGTTAAGGCGATGAGCGAAGCTTTACCCGAACTGGTGGAGAACCTACGGAAACTGCGCAGTCGAGCGCGTCAGGCCGCGCGGCCTGACGGACACGTCGGTAGCCGGATCTCTTTGCTGTGGGACGACCCCGACCGGCCAGTCGAACCAGCGGGGCCGCCTGCGGCGCCGGCAGAGGAGGTGCCTGCCTGATGACGGTCGAAACTCCTGCATGGTGGATATATCGCGGTCATGGTCTCCCACCTTCCGCGGAAGAAGGCCCTGCCGAACTTCCGGAACCGCCGAGTTGGCGCACGTTCAACGGGGGCCCCCGGCTGCCGGTGCCCCCAGCGATCGATGTCGAGTTCACTCGTCGCCTTGGCGTTCCGTCCACGGTTTCGGCGTCGGAAGCCTCGGATGACGAGATCCTCACTGTGAACGCGGCCTTGTACCTGCGGCGACCCCTGCTGATCACGGGTACGCCAGGCGTCGGCAAGTCCAGTCTGGCGTACAAGATTGCGCGAGAACTCGCGCTCGGTCCGGTCCTGCGTTGGCCGATCAGCAGCCGCACGATGTTCCGCGACGGTCTGTGGGAGTATGACGCGATCGGACGCGTTCAGGCTGCGGCAACGGAAGGGGGCGCGGATATCGGTGGATTTGTCCGACTAGGCCCGCTGGGGACTGCGCTTTTGCCGTTCGAAAGACCGAGGGTGCTCCTCATCGATGAGCTGGACAAGTCTGACATCCACTTGCCAAACGACCTGCTGGCGGTATTCGAGGACGGCGATTTCGAGATCCAGCCGCTGGCCCGCATCGCGGCGAACCAACCCGAGGTCACGGTATTCACACATGACCGAGGTGGCCGGGTGACCGTGCGCGAAGGCCATGTGCAGTGCAACGACTTTCCAATCGTGGTGATCACCAGCAACGGGGAGCGAGATTTTCCGCCGGCATTCCTTCGGCGCTGCCTACGGCTTGAGATGCCACAACCAGGCATGGAGCAACTGGTGAGCATGGTGGCGGCACATTTTCGCGACGTGCCGATGCGTGGCCAGGAGTTGATCAGAGAGTTCGTGGTCAACAGCCAACGACTGGGTGGGCTGGCGAATGATCAACTTTTGAACGCCATGCATCTGGCCACCTCGGGCGCCTACCGCCCTGATCAGAACTGGCAGCGGTTGCGGGACACGCTGTGGCAGCGACTAACCGTTGGGGGAACGGACTGACTGGATGACAGAAGTGGCAGGACGTCTCGGCACAGAAGCGCTGAACGCCGAAGAGATAGCTGACGCGGTGTGGCTCGCCGCACGGATCGCGGCGGCCGAGCAACGTCTTCGTCCTGCCAGGCCTAGCGCCGGATCGACCCAGCCGCAGTTGCCGCAGTTGCCGCAGCCACCACCTCCCGAGTCCCCGGCAGCATCGTCCGACGTGGGGGATGTGGAGAATCGGTCCAAGGAGTACCTGTTCGCGGTGCCGGTGCGACCAGCACCGGACGGAACACACACCCCCGCCATGCCGGATAGCCGGAAGCCTTCACTGCGGCCGGATCTGCCGCCGGAACTCGCGAAGGCGCTGTTGCCGCTGAACCGGCTCGTTCCCTCGGCCTGGCGGGATGAGCTGGACGAAGAGCGGACCGCGATCGTGGCGGCCGAGTCGCGGATGTGGCTTCCGATGAATCGGCCATCGCAGGAGCATCCGTTCGAGCTCGTGCTCGTCATCGACCGCAGTTCGTCGATGCGGATCTGGGCACGAACCGCTGCGGCCTTCCGATCTCTACTTGAGCGTCAGGGCGCCTTCGGTGACGTCAGAACCGTTTGGGTGAATACCGACGCGAAGATCGTCGATTCGGTGGGAACCGCTCCGGGTACCTCGTGTCCACCCGCGATGCTGGCAGACCCCACCGGTAGGCGCGTCGTTCTCGTGCTCACCGATGGTGGCGGTACCGCCTGGCGAAGTGGTTCGATGTTCTGGCTGATGTCGATGTGGGCACGAACATGCCAGGTCTCGCTCGTCCATCTACTACCCACCGAGCGATGGAGTTGGACCGGTGTTCACGTCGAACCGCGGACAGTTCGCACCGCAGCGCCTGGCGCCGGGAAGACCATTCCTGTCCTGGCGTTGGAACCACGCTATCTGCGGCGGTGGGCGGAGTTGATATCAGGCGCGAGTGGCGTCCGCCTGCCGGTGCTCACACCACCCGCAGCGGGCGAAGTAGACGTGCTCCCCGAAGAACCTCTGTCCGTGGAAGAGCGACTTCAGCGGTTCCGAAGCACGGCGAGCCCGGCGGCGGTGCAGCTGGCGGGACTCCTTGCCGGGGCGGCGCCCTTGACGCTGCCTGTGATACATGCCGTGCGAACCACGCTTCTGCCTGAATCTGGACAATCGCATCTCGCGGAAGTATTGCTGAGTGGATTGCTGTACCGGCCGCACTTGCAGGGCGTTGACCAATCGCCTGGTTTCTGGGAGTTCATGCCAGGTCTACGCCCGCAACTACTGGCAGCGATCGGACGTGACGACACCGCCCATGTGCTTCGGGTCGTCGCGGACGTATGCGAAGAGGAATACCCCTCTGGGGACTTGCGTCAGATACTCCTTGCTCCGGACGATGAGATGCTGCCGTCTGTCACATCCTCGCAGACTGCGCATCTGCTGGCAGCGCAGAAGGAGGTCCTGGCGGCCCTTGGGGGGCCATACATCCGAAGGGCGAACCGATTGGGTGATGCCGTGGAGGCCTACAACACTCGGAGTAACGCTCAAAACTCGACACATGATCATGCGGCGGCCGAAGGTCCTACCTCAGGTCAACCGGATGGGATAACTTCCAGGACGTCAGAAGTCTCAACCGTGACTGGAACGATTCAGTCACCCTTAGGAAGAAACCCATCAGTGACCCTCATGAGCTCGGAGCGTCGCAGCGAGATTCGCGGCTCCGGAAAACAGGCCATCTGGGGCGGCGTCCCGCTACGGAATGTGAATTTCATCGGTCGTAAGGAGATGTTGGAAGCGCTGCATGACCAACTCTCCGCGTCGACGACGACGGCAGTGGTGCCGGGGGCGCTGCACGGAATGGGTGGTATCGGGAAGTCTCAGATCGCCATCGAGTATGTCTACCGGCATTCCACCGATTACGACCTCATCTGGTGGATCCCGTCGGAGGAACGGCAAGGGATCCAGAACTCGCTTGTCGAGTTGGCCCAGCGGCTCGAGCTGCCGGTCGAACGTTCGGTCGATACAGCTGTGCCCGCCGTGCTGGAGGCCCTCAGCATCGGCGAACCTTACCGGCGCTGGCTCCTGGTGTTCGACAATGCTGATGAACCAGAAGCCGTGCGAAAGTTCTGGCCAAGGCGTGGCGAGGGACACATTCTAGTCACGTCCCGGAACTCACAATGGGCGGAGGTCGCCCAAGCGGTTGAGGTGAACGTCTTCCGGCGAGCGGAAAGCCGCGAGTTGCTACAGCGACGCAACGTCGGTCTCGAGGATGACGACGCCGACCGGCTCGCCTCGGCGCTGGGCGATCTGCCGCTGGCCATCGAGCAGGCGGCAGCCTGGCGTGCCGAGACAGGGATGGCGACCAACGAGTACCTGCAGTTACTTGAGAACAAACGGACAGAGCTGCTCGACTCACGCGCGCCGGTGGGATACGACCTGACGGTGGTGGCCGTATTGGATGTCTCGCTCGACCGTGTGGAGAAGGAGAAGCCAGGCGCCAGGAAGTTACTCGACGTATGTAGTTTCCTTTCGCCCGAGCCTATCCCACGGGCGATTTTCACGGGGGTGCGCAGCGTTCCCGTCTCAGACGAACTCGAGGACATCCTGGGTGATCCCATCGAGTTGGGTCGGGCGGTTCGTGAGATCACCCGGTTCAGCCTCGCCAAGATCGACCATCGAAGCGACACTCTCCACCTACACCGGTTGGTGCAGTTGGTGCTGCGCAACAAGCTGACTCCGGACCAGCAGGAACAGACGCGGCACACCGCGCACCTGCTGCTTGCCAACGTGGACCCCAGAACGCCCGATGCCGTCGGCTCCTGGAAACGTTATGCAGAGTTGTTGCCGCACATCCGAGCTGTTGACGCCAGGAACTGTACGGATCGCTGGGTGCGTCGTATGGCGATCAACGCGGTCAACTATCTCTTCGCGTTCGGTGACCCGTCCGGAGCATTGGAGATGGCGCGCAGCTTCGCCGATTTCTGGAGCGAGAAGCTAGGCGAAACGGATCCCGACACTCTTGTTGTTTCTCGTTGGTGGGGACGCATGTTGCGTGCGCTGGGACGGTTCGAGGAGGGTCGGATAGTCGCCGAGCGGACGCTGAAGCTCATGCGTGAGACCATGGGGGACACGCACGAGGAGACACTGCTGACCATGCACACGGTCGCCTCGGACCTCCGTGCGAAGGGCGACTTCCAGGCGGCGCGGGAAATGAACGAGTTCGCCTACCAAAGTGCGGTGCAGCGCTTTGGCGACGATGACCCCGACACGTTGGCGGCGGCAAACAACTACGCGCTGAGTCTCCGGCTGGTTGGGGAGTTCTCCGCGGCTCGGGACCTCGACGAGCGGACTGTGGAGCGCAAGAAGACCGTACTTGGTGAGGATCACCGGCACACCCTGCTGACGTTGGATAACTGGTCGGTGGACCTGCGTGAGACCGGCGACTATCTCGGGGCACGTCAGGCACAGGAGGACACGGTCCGCCAGATGCGGGCAGAGCTTGGGGGCCGGCACCCGATGACACTGTCCGCCATCAAGAATCTCGCGATCGCGTACCGGAAGGCTGGCCAACACCAACAGCAGGCCGCTCTGCGGCTCGCTCTTGAGGCCACTCAGGGGTTGGTCACGAAGTACGGTGAGTCACACCCGGATGCGATGTCCGCGACGATGGACCTGTCGATCGAGTACCGCCACGAAGACGACCTTGCCGAGGCCCGTCGGCTTGGCACTCGTGTCAAGGAGCTCTATGAGGCGAGTTGGGGAAAGAAGCACCCCTTCAGCGTGGCCGCGGCCACCAACCTCGCCGTAACGCTCAGACTTCAGGGTGCGGTCGGGCAGGCGCGTGAGCTGAACGAGCAGGCTTTCGCCGACATGCGAGAGGTGCTCGGTCCCGACCATCCGTTCACGTTGGTATGTGCCACCAACTACGCGAGCGACATGGCCGCCTCGGGGGACTACGAGGCGGCATACGCGCTGGACCAGGACACCTTGCTCCGCTCGGTCCGTGTCCTTGGCGAGAAGCATCCATCGTCACTTGCGCTACTGGTCAACCAGGCACTGGATCTACGCGGTCTTGGACGTATCGCAGAAGCCGACGCGATGCAGGACGCCGCGGTCCAACGGCTGAGAGGCGCGCTGGGCGCCGAGCATCCAGCGACGACCGGGGCTCGGCTTAACCACCGAGCCAACTGCGATATCGACCCGATGCAGATCTAACGCAACCACTGCGCCAGCCGGACCGGGTTGGTCACGGCACCGGAAAGCGACCGAATTTCCCGGTGGACCGCCAAGACCAACTCGGGCTGGCTGAGCAGCAGGTCGTTCTCGATCGACAAGGCAAGGCCCGCCCAGGCGGTCGGGGAGTCGGGAGCTTCGAGGATCTGTTGCTGGTAAAGCTCGGCCGCCTCGTCGGTTCGATTGTCAATCAGCGCGAGGTCCGCCGCCGTCATCCCGTTGATCTCGGTGATCGCCAGGTCCGGTTCGGCGCGGTACTCGTCGTAGCGGTCGGGCTCTGTCAGCCATGTCCTGACCAGCGCGAGACGCGCGTGCGTGAGGGAACCTGTCGACGGCCTCAGCACTGGATTGGGTGGGTTGGTGAAGCGATTCGGGCGGTGCCGCAGCCACGCGGTGGCCAGATCCTCAACCATCTCCCGAGGCGGATGGAGATGACGCAACCGCCAAGTTAGGTGATGGTCGAGGTTGGCCCGGTGTGCTGCGGCACGCACATCCTCCGGCAACGGGTCACTGTCCCATGACTGGAGCCGGTTCCGGGCTTTGGTGAGGAACCGACGGCCGAGTGCGGACAGCACCGCATCGACCAGCAGGGTGTCTGTGGCTCGCAGAGTTTGTTCGCGACTGTAGGCGTACTCGAACTGTGCGGTTCTGGCCTGCCGGCCGGTCGTGACGGTGTGCTGTTGACGGTAGAAGGCAGTCACCCCAAGGAAGGAGAACACACCGTGCAGCGCCGCGGTCGGCGGCCGCGGGTCATCACGCCATGGGGCGTAAAGCCGGGCAGTGTCGTTGTCCGCACTCGGGTCCAGGAGATCGATGAGCGTGAGCAGGACCCCGAACTTGCTGTGTTGGAGTTCGTGAACGAGCGTCGCCGCGAAGGTCACCGGATCAGTCGGCCGTGACAGCATCGCGGAGCCGAATACTTCATGGTGGGATGCGCTGAACGGCTCGAGCCGCTCCGTCATGGCATGGGGAACCAGACTCGTCATCGCCGTCGCGAGCTCATCAGCGATCGATGGATGATGTGTGGTCAGGAGTCTCCAGGTCGCGTGGAACCCATCGGCCCAGAGGTCCGCCTCCCGCTTGAGAAGTCTGCGCGGCGGAACAGGGCCGTCGAATTCTCGATACGGGTCGATGTCGTCCAACCACAGCTCGTAGCCATCGGCGCGCAAGGTGCGCAACGCTATCCACCCGTCGCCATCCTGCGCCGGGTTCTCAGGAACCTGGACGCTCCCGGCAGTCCCTCTGATGAGCACACTGCCGCGCTCGCCATGTACCTGCGCGAAATCCCATTCGCGACGACTGCGTATATCGGCGAGGCCAATTGTGGGCACCATGAGCGTGCCGCGCCACACCGGCACCCTCAAACGGAAGTCATGCCTGGCGCGGATTGCGGCCGCCGTGGCCAACAGGTGCAGGCGTCCGAGTTCGAACCACAGCGGCGGACCATCACCTACCTCCGGCTCGTGGCTCAGCCGACGCAAAACCCTGGCGGCCCACAGACCGTTCTGAGGATGTGCGAGGACTTGATCGACAGCCGCCTTGTTCGACTGCTCGACCTCCGCGAGCAACGTCCAGGCTTCGTCGAGCGTCGGCAATGGCGTCAGAGTGACAGCACGTTGCTGGGCACGATCAAGTACCGCACGTAGCAGTATCAGTTGCCTGCTTTGGTTGACCAGCCTCAACTGCTCAACGACGGCAGAATTACTCTTACCCTCGGCCATCGCGTCGAGGTTCATCAGGGACACCGTGTGGGTGCCCAGCATCGGTTCTTGAATTCCCTACCGGTTGGTCAGGGCTCGTCTGGAGCCTGATTCTGGAGTACGCCAGTGCGGTTACACTCCGTACGACCGGCAAAGAGCCGAAGCGAACGGAGCAGCACCGGATCGTCACTGCTGCGCAGTTCAGGCAACGACAGGCCCGTCAGATCGGCCAGGTCGGTCGTCACTTCGCCTCTAACATGCCGCATGACAGACCCTCCTCGAATACACCCCGCAACCGCGTGCCTACTCATCATGCAACGAAAGGCGCTGTTTGTGAGCATCCACTTGGGTGATTGACGCCGATCCGTCGGTAAGTCGCGTTATGTTTTGCGCTGCCAGACCACGAACAAACCGTCCTCGATCGTCGTCATCGCCTCCACGAAGGCGTCGTTGTCGAAGTTGGGGAGGGTTTGCAGGCGGGTCATCAGGTCGTCCGCCGAGGGGTCGCCGGCGGGGACGGCACATCCGCCGCCGCCGTCGGCCACCAGCAGGAAGAACGTGTCCTCCTTCCAGGGGCCCTCCGGGGTGGTTCTGATGGCCACCTCCTTCAGCTTCTCCCAGGTCACCGATTCCTCGGTGCCGTCGGCCAGCTGCCGGCGGACGCCGTCGTCGTCGATGGTGATGCTGGTGGTCACGCACTCTCCTTTGATGAAGCCTCGTCCAGGCGGGTCAGTGCCGCTCGCACGACAGCCGGGTCGGTCGTTGTCCAGTAACTCGGTAGGGAGGAGCGCAGGAAGCCGCCGTAGCGGGCCGTCGCGAGGCGGGGGTCGAGGATCGCGATCACGCCCCGGTCGGAGGTGGACCTGAGCAGGCGGCCCGTGCCCTGCGCGAGCAGCAGCGCCGCGTGGGTCGCCGCGACGGACAGGAAACCGTTGCCGCCGCGGGCTTCCACCGCTCGTTGGCGGGCCGACGCCAGCGGGTCGTCCGGCCTGGGGAACGGGATCCGGTCGACGATGACCAGCTGCAGCGACGGGCCGGGCACGTCAACGCCCTGCCACAGCGACAGCGTGCCGAACAGGCAGCTCGTCTCGTCCTCGGCGAACTTCCGCACCAGCAGTGCCGTCGAGTCGTCGCCCTGGCACAGAATCGGGATGTCCGTCCGCTTCCGCAGCTCCTCCGTCGCCTGCTTCGCCGCACGCATCGACGAGAACAGCCCCAGCGTGCGACCGCCAGCGGCCTCCATCAGCTCCTTGATCTCGTCCAGGTAGGACTCCGGCAGGCCGTCCCGGCCCGGCGGCGGCAGATGCTTTGCCAGGTAGAGGATCCCGTGGCGGGCGTGGTCGAACGGGGAGCCCACGTCCAGCGCCGTCCAGCGCGGCCCCTCGACCGACTTCTCGGTCGCGGCGCCCTCGGTCGGCTTGCTCGCGCCCTCCTGCTCCGGCGGCAGGCCCCACGACCGGGCCATCGAGTCGAAGTTGCCGCCCAGGGTCAGCGTCGCGGACGTCAAAACCGTGGTGTTCTGGGCGAACAGGCGCTCCCGCAGCAGCCCCGCCACGCCCAGCGGCGCCGCGTACAGCGCGGGCGGACGGTTCCCGTTCGGCTCGGTGCGCCACACGACGTCGCGGCGGTTGGCGGTGTCGGCGTCCCAGGCGCCGAGCAGCCGCACCGCGGTGTCGTGCACCTCCTCCAGCTGCGACAGCGCCAGCTTCCGCGCCGTCTGCACGTCCACGTCGCCGGACTTCTCGGAGCCGAGGCCGGTGATGCACGCGTGCGCGGCGTCCCGCAGCGTCGCCAGTGAGCCCGACAGCGCCCTCGGCATCTCGTCCAGGCGCCCCTTCGGCAGGTCCTCCATGATCATCGACAGGCCGTCGCCCGCCTCGAGCAGGCGGTCCGCGACCTCCTGGTCGACCACCCGGCCGGCGCGCCGCGCGGCCATCGTGACCATGCCGGCCGTCAGCTCGGCCGTCGCCACCGACGTGACCCGGTCGACCAGGTCGTGTGCCTCGTCGACGATCACCAGGTCGTGTTCCGGCAGCACCTGGTAGCCCTGCAGCGCGTCGATGGCCAGCAGCGCGTGGTTGGTGACGATCAGGTCCGCGCGGCCGGCCTCCTCGCGTGCCTTCTCGGCGAAGCAGTCCGTCCCCACGGGGCAGCGGGCCTTGCCGAGGCACTCACGTGCCGACACCGACACCTGGCGCCACGCCTGCTCGCTGACGCCCGGCACCAGCTCGTCGCGGTCGCCGGTCTTGGTGTCGTCGCTCCACTCGTGGATGCGCTTCACCGAGCGGCCCAGGGCGGACACGGCGAACGGGTCGAACAGGGCCGCGTCCTCCGGCTCGTCCTCGAAACCGCTGTCGATCTTGTGGAGGCACAGGTAGTTGCGCCGGCCCTTCAGGATCGCGAACGTCGGCTTGCGGCCGAGCGCCTTCGCGAGGGCCTTCTCCAGTCGGGGCAGGTCACGGTCGATGAGCTGCCGCTGCAGTGCGATGGTCGCCGTCGACACCACGACCGTCGACTCGGTCTCCACCGCGTGCCGCAGCGCCGGGACGAGGTAGGCGAGTGACTTGCCGGTGCCCGTGCCGGCCTGCACCGCGAGGTGGTCGCCCGTGCGGACGGCCCGCGCCACGGCTTCGGCCATGGCCACCTGACCAGGGCGTTCGGTACCGCCGACCGCTCCGACGGCGGTCGCCAGCAGTTCGGTAACGCGCGGGAGGTCGGTGGTTGACGGCACAGGCAGACGGTACCTCCGGCCACCGACGAAGCCCGACGTACCCCGACCGGGTTGTCTTGATTGCACGACAGGGTGGCACTGGTGGCAGGCACCGGTGATCACGGGTCTCCTCAAAGCCATGAAACTGCGAAGAACACTTGGTGCGGCGTGCCTGAGTGCGCTCGGCATGGCCCTGATGACCGTTCCGGCACACGCGGCGCCCGGCGACGCGACAGCCGCCGACTACCTGTCCGTGCCGGCACAGGCGGCACCCGGCGACGCGATAGCCGCCGGCCACGCCGGTACGACCAAGGTCGGGCAGGTCACGGTGCCGTCGATCGCCCCGTGCTCGACCGAAGGCCGGATGCAGGCGACCAAGAGCGAGACCACCGTGGCCGACGTGGTCACCTACTCGAACAACAAGAGCGTGTGCACGATCGACGGGGTCGGCGAGATCGCGACGGTGACGGTCACCGGCGGCCGCTACCGCTTCGACGCGCTCATCCCGTACGGCGGCCCACGCATCCGCCTGGCGAGCTTCACCGCGCGGTGCGAGACGACGCTGACCGGCAGCAGGTCCACACTCCAGTTCACCGGCCTGTCCGGGATCCAGGTGCCGTCGCGGATCCCGAAGAACTACGTGGTGACCATCCCGGGCGGCCCTGGCGGCAAGCCGAAGGCGACGGTCACGTTCAACGAGGTGATCACCCCGAGCCCACCGAACGGCAGCATGACCGTGCATCTGATGCACATCCGCATGTTCCCGGCGGGCGGCCCGACCACGGGTGACTCCTACGTCGGCACGGTGTTCTGCTCACCGGTGAGCTGACCCACGCCCTGTCGGACCCCTTCGGGACAGACTCGAAGGGGTCCGACAGGGGCGGAGATGGCTAGCCGACGTGGGGTGTGCCAGTGAGGGTCACGCCGGCGTCGGCCAGTTCCGTCAGCGCCCTGTCCACGGTGGCCGCCGCGACGCCCGCGGTGTGGTCGAGCAGAACCCTTGTCGTGAAACCGTTCGCGGCCGCGTCCAGGGCGGTCGCGCGTACACAGTGGTCCGTCGCGATGCCGACCACGTCCACTTCGGACACGTCGTGGGCACGCAGCCAGTCCGCCAGCGACGTCCCGTCCGGCGCGGACCCCTCGAAGCCCGAGTACGCCGCCGCGTGCGCGCCCTTCGAGAAGACGACCCGAATACCGCCGACGTCCAGCGACGGGTGGAACGACGCGCCCGGCGTCCCGGCACGGCAGTGCGCGGGCCACGTGTGCACGAAGTCCGGCGACGACGAGAAATGCGCGCCGGGATCGATGTGGTAGTCGCGCGTCGCCACCACCTGCTCGTACGAGCCGTACAGACCGGAGATCGCCTCGGCGACCGCCGCCCCACCGGTCACCGGCAGCGACCCGCCCTCGCAGAAGTCGTTCTGTACGTCCACCACGATCAGCGCTGTCATCACTTCTCCACGTTGATGGTCGGGATCGCCGGTTCTCCTTGGGACAGTTTCAGCCCTTCCCACGGCAGGCTCACCAGCCCCTCCCGCAGTCGCTGCCGGCTGTCGTCCAGCGTCGGCAGGTCGACCGGCTCGCCACCCCGCATCAGCGGCGCGTGCAGCTGCCGGTCGTGCGGGCCCTCCTCGACGGGTGCGCCCACCACGTACACGACCTCCTCCAACGCCGTCCCGGTCGGCTTGTGCCGGCGCAGCGCCGCCTTCCGTCCGGCCCGGGACTCCTTGTGCGAGCTGCGTTTCGCCACCGGCCGCCCGTCGACCTCCACCAGCTTGTACACCATCCCGGCGGTCGGCGACCCCGAACCGGTGACGAGCGACGTGCCGACCCCGTACGCGTCCACCGGCTCGGCCCGCAGCGCCGCGATCGCGTACTCGTCCAGATCGCCCGACACCACGATCCGGGTGTTCCTGGCGCCCATCGAGTCCAGCTGCGCGCGGGCCTGGCGCGCCAGCACCCCCACGTCACCCGAGTCGATCCGGATCGCGCCCAGCGAGGTCCCGGCCACCTCGATCGCCGTCTCGATGCCGGCGGTGATGTCGTAGGTGTCCACCAGCAGCGTGGTGTCGGTCCCGACCGCGTCTACCTGCGCCCTGAACGCCGCGTGCTCGCTGTCGTGCAGCAGCGTGAACGCGTGCGCGGACGTGCCGGCCGTCGGGATCCCGTACCGCCGCCCGGCCTCCAGGTTCGACGTCGTCGCGAAACCGGCCAGGTACGCGGCCCGCGCGGACGCCACCGCGGCCTCCTCGTGCGTGCGCCGCCCGCCCATCTCGATCATCGGCCGGCCGTTCGCGGCGCTCACCATCCGCGCGCCGGCCGACACGATGGCGCTGTCGTGGTTGAGGATCGACAGTACGAGCGTCTCCAGCACGACCGCCTCGGCGAACGTGCCACGCACCGTGAACAGCGGGGAGCCCGGGAAGTACAGCTCACCCTCGGCGTAGCCGTCGATGTCGCCGGTGAACCGATATCCCGCCAACCATTCGATGGTGGCCGGATCGAGCACGTCCGAGAGCCGTGCCAGCTCGTCGTCACCGAACGTGAACCTGCCGATGGCCTCGATCACCCGGGCCGTGCCGCCGACGACGCCGTAGCGCCGTCCGTTCGGCAGCCGCCTGGCGAACGTCTCGAACACGCACCGCCGCTCGGCCGTGCCGTCCCGAAGCGCCGCCGCGACCATGGTCAGCTCGTAGTGGTCGGTGAGGAGCGCGGTGCTGGTACCGGTCATGAGCGGTCAGCCTAGACATGCCACCATGGGTTTATGTCGGTTTCCATGGCGACACCCGTCGAGCGGGCCGAACCGGTCACCACGGAGTTCACGGCGGAGGACAAGCCGTGGCAGACCATAGTGTGGAACGACCCAGTGAACCTGATGTCGTATGTGACCTACGTGTTCCAGAAGCTCTTCGGCTACTCCCGTGAGCAGGCCACGAAGCTCATGCTCGACGTGCACCACAAGGGGAGAGCGATAGTGTCGTCCGGCTCCAAGGAGAAAGTGGAGGGTGACGTCGCGAAACTGCACGCGGCCGGCCTCTGGGCGACCATGCAGCACGAGTCGTGATCCCCTGGGAGCGCGTGGGCGCATCGGTCTCCACGAAGATCGACCGGCAGGAGGCGGCCGTCCTGCGTGGCCTGGTCGGACAGATCGACGACATCCTGCAGGCCCGGCTGGGCGAGGCGCCGCAGGACGAGCTGACCGAGCTGACCGGCATCCGCACCGGCCCGCCGACCGCCCCGGAGGACCCGATCCTGTCGCGGCTGCTGCCCGACTTCCACCGGCTCGACAACGAGGACGCGTCGAAGGACGACCGGGACTCCGCGGCCGTGCTGCGGTCACTGCACGAGCCCGAGCTGCTCGATCACAAGACCGGCGTGGCCGGCGTGCTGCTCGACACGTGCCCTCCCGGCGGCGGGCTCGTGAAGCTGTCGGCCGAGCAGGCCGATGCCTGGCTGTCCGCGCTCAACGACGTGCGGCTCGCGCTCGGCACGACGCTCGGCGTGACCGAGGAGATGCCGGACGACCTGCCCGACGACGACCCGCGCGCGCCGCACCTCGGCGTCTACCACTGGCTGACCTGGATGCAGGAAAGCCTGGTCACGGCGCTGTCCGGGGATGAGTAACTCGATCACCGACGTGGCCGGGGTGCTCGTCGGGCACCACCAGCGGACCGGTGACGGCTGGGCGACCGGCACCACGGTCGTGCTGCTGCCACCGGGGACGACCGGCGCGGTCGACGGCCGGGGCGGTGCGCCGGGCAC
This sequence comes from Actinophytocola sp., assembly GCF_035634895.1. Taxonomy (GTDB): domain Bacteria; phylum Actinomycetota; class Actinomycetes; order Mycobacteriales; family Pseudonocardiaceae; genus Actinophytocola. The sequence goes on from NZ_DASQCC010000075.1 coordinate 39,203, forward strand.
GCGGGAGACCGACCTGCTCGTGCCGGAGAACCTGGTCCAGCAGGTCGACGCGGTGTGCCTGTCCGGCGGGTCCGCGTACGGGCTGGCGGCCGCCGACGGCGTGATGCGCTGGCTGGCCGAGCACAACCGGGGCATGCGGGTCGGCGCCGCGGAGCATGAGGTCGTGCCGATCGTGCCGGGCGCGGTGATCTTCGACCTGCCCAGGGGCGACTGGGGCAACCGGCCGGACCACGCCTTCGGGTACCAGGCCTGTGTGTCCGCCGGCACCGAGTTCGCCGTCGGCTCGGTCGGCGCCGGGACCGGCGCCGCGGCCGGCCGGCTCAAGGGCGGGGTCGGCACGGCGTCGACACAGGTCGACGGGTTCACCCTGGGTGCGCTGGCCGTGGTGAACGCCGCCGGCGACGCGGTCGACGCCGCCACGGGGATGCCGTACGCGGCGGACCACGAGGTGGCCGGCGAGTTCGGGGTGACCTGGCCCAACACGCCGGGGGAGTTCCCGGACGCGGCGCCGACGCGGCTGAACACCACGATCGGCGCGGTCGCGGTGGACGCGGACCTGACCAAGACCGAGTGCCGCCGGCTCGCCGTCGCCGCACAGGACGGGCTCGCCAGGGCGGTCCGTCCCGCGCACACGATGTTCGACGGGGACACGGTGTTCGCCGTCGCCACCAGGGCACGCTCGCTCGACGTCGAGGAGGGGCCGTTCGGCCCGATGATGCGGGCCGGCGTGCTGGACCGGCTGTGCGCCGCCGCCGCGGAGACGTTCGCGCGGGCCGTGGTGCACGGGGTCCTCGGCGCCACGTCCCTGGCCGGGCTCCCGGCCTACTCGGACGTGTGGACCGTCTCAAGAAGTGAGCACAACCCGTCCGGCCAGTAGGATCGGGACGTGCTTCGGATACGCCGTGACCTGGTCGACGCGATGGTCGCGCACGCCCGCCGGGACCACCCGGACGAGGCGTGCGGCGTCATCGCGGGCCCGGAGGGCTCGGACCGGGCGGAGCGGTTCATCCCGATGCTGAACGCGGCCCGGTCGCCGACGTTCTACGAGTTCGACTCCATCGACCTGCTCAAGCTGTACCGCGAGATGGACGCGAACGACGAGGTGCCCGTCGTGATCTACCACTCGCACACCGCGACCGAGGCGTACCCGTCCCGCACGGACGTGTCCTATGCCTCCGAGCCAGAAGCCCACTACGTGCTGGTCTCGACGCGCGACCCGGAGGCCGACGAGCTGCGGTCGTTCCGCATCGTGGACGGCGAGATCACCGAGGAGCCGGTCGACGTCGTGCCGGAATACGACTCGGCGGCACAGTCGTTGCCCGAGTAGCAGTCCCATTCTCTAGCGGAGGTTTCCATGGCGGTCACCGTCTCCATCCCGACCATCCTGCGCACCCACACGGGTGGCGAGAAGACGGTCGAGGCGAGCGGCACCACGCTGGCCGAGGTGATCGACAACCTCGACGCGAACCACGGCGGCATCAAGGGCCGCCTGGTCAAGGAGGGCACGCTGCACCGCTTCGTGAACATCTACGTCAACGACGAGGACGTCCGGTTCTCCGGCGGCCTCGACGCCGCGGTGTCCGACGGTGACAACGTGACCATCCTGCCGGCGGTTGCTGGGGGTTGAGTTGGCCCGCTACGACTCACTGCTCGACGCACTGGGCGACACGCCGCTCGTGGGCCTGCCGCGGCTGTCGCCCGGCGACGGCGTGCGGCTGTGGGCCAAGCTCGAGGACCGCAACCCGACCGGTTCGGTGAAGGACCGCGTCGCGCTGCGGATGATCGTGAAGGCCGAGGAGGACGGGACGCTGCGGCCCGGCGCCACGATCCTGGAGCCGACGTCCGGCAACACGGGCATCTCGCTGGCGATGGCCGCGACCCTCAAGGGCTACCGCATCGTGTGCGTGATGCCGGAGAACACCTCCGAGGAGCGGCGCCAGCTGCTGCGCATGTGGGGCGCCGAGATCGTCTCCTCGCCCGCCGCCGGCGGCTCCAACGAGGCGGTGCGGGTGGCCAAGAAGATCTCCGAGGAGCACCCCGACTGGGTGATGCTCTACCAGTACGGCAACCCCGCGAACTCGCTCGCCCACGAGGAGGGCACCGCGCCCGAGATCCTTGCCGACCTGCCGTCGGTGACGCACTTCGTCGCCGGGCTGGGCACCACCGGCACGCTGATGGGTGTCGGCCGGTTCTTCCGCGAGCACAAGCCCGAGGTCCGCGTCGTCGCCGCCGAGCCGCGGTACGGCGAGCTCGTCTACGGCCTGCGGAACCTCGACGAAGGCTTCGTGCCGGAGCTGTACGAC
>NZ_DASQCC010000076.1:0-24008 GCF_035634895.1 Actinophytocola sp.
ACTAATTCGGCGGCCCAGCTTCCTGCTGGCGGCGTTGCCGGTTCGCCCAAGTACGACCCAGTACGAGGGCGAACCGGCGTCTTGCCAGCAGAAACCTGGATCCACCGACTTGATCACCGCATTCCCGGCGCGGGACACTAGCTCACCGACGGCAGCTCCGGGCCGAGGAAGTCGTCCGCGTCCTGGATCGTGTAGGCGTAGCCCTGCTCGGCCAGGAAGCGTTGGCGGTGGGCGGCGTAGTCCGTGTCCAGTGTGTCCCTGGAGACCACCGAGTAGAAGTGCGCCTGCCGGCCGTCCTCCTTGGGGCGCAACAGTCTGCCCAGTCGTTGGGCCTCCTCCTGCCGCGACCCGAACGTCCCGGACACCTGCACGGCGACCGACGCCTCCGGCAGGTCGATCGAGAAGTTGGCCACCTTCGACACCACCAGCGTGCGAACCTCACCCCGTCGGAACAGGTCGAACAGGCGCTCGCGCTCCGCGTTCCTCGTCGAGCCCTGGATCACGGGCGCGTCCAGCTCCGCCCCCAGCATCTCCAGCTGGTCCAGGTACGCGCCGATCACCAGCGTCGGCTCCCCGGCGTGCTTCGCCAGGATCTTCTGCACCACCGGCACCTTCGTGTCCACCGTCGAGCAGAGCTTGTACCGCTCCTCCGGCTCCGCGGTCGCGTACGACAGCCGCTCGGCGTCCGTGAGGGTCACGCGGACCTCCACGCACTCCGCCGGCGCGATCCAGCCCTGCGCCTCGATGTCGCGCCACGGCACGTCGTAACGCTTGGGGCCGATCAGCGAGAACACGTCTCCCTCGCGGCCGTCCTCGCGGACCAGGGTCGCCGTCAGGCCCAGCCGGCGCCGGGACTGCAGGTCCGCGGTCATCCGGAACACGGGCGCGGGCAGCAGGTGCACCTCGTCGTAGATGACCAGGCCCCAGTCCCGGGAGTCGAACAGGTCCAGGTGCCGGTACTCACCTTTGGACCTGCGCGTCATCACCTGGTACGTCGCGATCGTGACCGGCCGGATCTCCTTGCGCTCGCCCGAGTACTCGCCGATCTCCTCCTCGGTCAGCGACGTGCGGGCGATCAGCTCACGCTTCCACTGCCGGCCCGCGACGGTGTTCGTCACCAGGATCAGCGTCGTGGCCTTCGCGAGGCCCATCGCGGCCGCGCCGACCAGAGTCTTCCCGGCGCCGCAGGGCAGCACGACCACGCCGGACCCGCCGGCCCAGAACGCCTCCGCCGCCTGGCGCTGGTAGTCACGCAGGTGCCAGCCTTCCTCCGCCAGCTCGATGTCGTGCTGCTCGCCGTCGACGTACCCCGCCAGGTCCTCCGCCGGCCAGCCGACCTTCAGCAGCAGCTGCTTGAGCCGCCCGCGCTCCGACGGGTGCACGATCACCGTGTCGTCGTCGATGCGCGCACCGAGCATCGGGGCGATCTTCTTGTGCCGCAACACCTCTTCGAGCACCGCGCGGTCGATGGTGGTCATCACCAGCCCGTGCGCGGGGTGGTTGGCCAGCTGTAGCCGCCCGAACCGGCCCATCGTGTCGACGATGTCGATCAGCAGCGGCTGCGGGACCGGATACCGCGAGTACACCGTCAGCGCGTCGACCACCTGCTCGGCGTCATGCCCCGCGGCGCGGGCGTTCCACAGCGCGAGCGGCGTGATCCGGTAGGTGTGGACGTGCTCCGGGGCCCGTTCCAGCTCGGCGAACGGGGCGATCGCGATCCGCGCGTCGTTGGAACCGGGGTGGTCGATCTCGAGCAGAAGTGTCTTGTCGGACTGTACGATCAGTGGTCCATCTGTCACAGGGCCTCACTCGCGAGAGGGTAGATTGCGGTCATGACGACGCCTCCCCATCAACCGGGACCGTACGGGCAGCCCAACCAGGATCCCTGGAGCCAGCCGTCGGGAGGCGGCCACGGCCAGTATGGCCAACAGAGGCCACCGGAGCAGCCTCAGCAGCCACAGTACGGCGGTCAGTGGGACAACGAGCAGACCCAGCGTCTCGGACAGTACGGGCAGCCGCAGCAGTACGGCCAGACCCAGCAGTACGGCCAGCCACAGCAGTACGGCCAGACCCAGCAGTTCGGTCAGTCACCTTACGGTCAACAACCACAGTACGGCGGGGGATTCCAACCCCCGGGACCGCAGAAGAAGAAGACCGGCATGATCGTGGCGATCGTGGTGGTCGCGGCGCTGGTCCTCGGGGGAGCCGCGGTCGGCATCTTCCTCGCGACCAAGGACAAGGGTGACAACACCGCCGGTGGCGGCACGACCACGGCCAAGACGGGCGTCTCCTCGTCCACGGCCACCTCCGAGGACGAGGACACGACCACGACCGAGAAGACGACCTCCGCGGGTGGCGGCGACGCCATCGACGCCCAGCCCGGTGACTGCATCAAGGTCAACGTGGCCAGCTCGACCGACGCGGACATCGAGGTCGTCGAATGCTCGTCCGACGAGGCCATCTACAAGGTCGGCACGCGTGAGGAGTCCGACACCGCCGACTGCCCGAACGAGCAGTACGTCCAGTACACCGAGGAGAACCAGCTCCTGCTGTGCCTCCAGCTGCACGTGACCGAGGGCGAGTGCCTCGTGGTGAGCGACCTCCAGGACCAGCGGGCGGACTGCGCCGCTCCCAATGCGACACACCGCGTGATCGGCGTGCTGGACGGCGTCGACGACGAGACGAAGTGCGGTTCGGACGCGACCGAGGTCATCACCTATCCGCAGCCGCCGCTCACTGTTTGCCTTGTCGCACCGGCAAGTTAGCCGCCGTCCGCGTTCGTCCGGTGACGGACGGTTGATTCCCGATCTCCGCAACGCGTAGTTTGCCGGGTCCACACACGAGTGTCGCTGCCGTCGCGTACATTGCTGCTCTCGAACAGGCTTCCGAGCGTCCGTCATGTTGTGCGAGGGGTGCACATGAACTCTCCGAACTACCCGCCCCCAGGCGGGCCTCCGAACTACCCACCGCCCGGCGGGCCGTACGGCCCGCCGCAGGGTCAGCAGCCCTATGGGCAGCGCCCGCCGCAGACACCGCCCGGCGGCCAGCCGTACGGCGCGCCGCCGCCGCAGGGGCAGCCGTTCGGTGCGCCGCCGCCGCAGGGGCAGCCGTACGGCGGTGGCCCGGGTGGCGGCTTCGGTCCAGGTGCTGGTGGTCCCGGTGGCCCGAGCGGCCCCGGTGGGGCGCCGCCGGCCGCCTACCCGGCCCCGCCGCCGCCTCCCCCATCCGCCAAGAAGTCGGGCGCCAGCACGATCATCAAGATCGTGCTCGGTGTGGTCGTGCTCGGCGTCATCGGGTTCTTCGTCTACAAGACCTGGGGCACCTCGGCGTCCAGCGCCGCGGTCGGCGACTGCATCAAGGTGAACAACGCGAGCATCAGCGACGCGGACGTCAACAAGGTCGACTGCAGCGACCCGGCCGCGGCGTACAAGGTGGGCACCACCTCGGACAACGCCGCGGCGGAATGCCCCGGCGGCTCGGAGACCAACTACGTCGGCTACACCGAGACGGGTGGCCGCGGGTCCGACCTGCTGCTGTGCCTGATCCTCAACGCCAAGGAAGGCGACTGCTACGAGGAAGGTACGCAGGTCGACACCAAGGTCGAGTGCACCGACCCGAAGGCGACCTTCAAGGTCCTCAAGGTCGTCGAAGGCGCGGACGAGAGCAAGTGCCCGGAGGGCACGCAGGGTAGCTACCGGTACCCGGAGCCGAAGCCTGGACTGGTGCAGTGCCTGGTCGAGCCGGGTGGCGGCACGACCACCGGCTGAGCGGTAAGAAGCAGAAGCGGGGCGCTCCCGGAAAGGGAGCGCCCCGCTTTCGTCTGACTATCCGACTGGCTACCCGACCGCTACATGACGGCGCCGGAGCTCTTCTTGGCCGGCGCCGGGATGCCGTGCTCGGCGCGTTCGGCCGCGGTCCACTTGTCCACCAGGGACTGGGTGGGCGGGACGACGGGCTCCGGTACGTCGATGTCCAGGCCCTCGATCGAGTGGTGCTTCAGGCGCACCCGCTCGTAGGCGTACGTCTTCGGGAACGGGTGTGTGGCGTTGAAGCCGATCTTGGCGCCGAAGTAGTCCGGGAAGGTCGGGTTGAGCCCGTGGCCGAACACCTCCGGCACGATGATCACGCCGGTCGTCGGGTTCAACCGGGTGGTCAGCGCCCACTCGACGTCCGAGGCGTTGCGGATGTCCACGTCGTCGTCGACGACCGTCACCATCTTCAGCGGCGGGAACGCCGCGAACGCGGACATCACCGCCAGCTGCGCGAAGCCCGCCCGCTTCTGTGAGATCTGCACCACCGCGTGGTAGAAACCGCAGCCACCGTGCGGGAAGTACACGTCCTTGACGCCCGGGACCTGCTTGCTCACCGACGCCAGCACGCTGGCCTCACCCAGCACGCCGGCCGAGTTCCAGACCTCCTTGCCGCAGATGATCGTCTGGAAGACCGGGTTGGCGCGGTGGTGCACGGCCAGCACGTGCACGACCGGCCGGGGCGCCACCTTCGCGTAGTACCCCGTGACCTCGGCGAACGGTCCCTCGTCGGCCACCTCGCCCGGCACGATCTCGCACTCGAGCGAGTACTGCGCGTGTGCGACCAGCTCCACCCCCGGCACGTCACCACGCACCAGCTCGATCGGGTCGCCGTGGAACACCGACGCGATGCCCAGCTCGTCGGTGTCCGGCGGCGCCGCCTCGGCCGGCGTCGCGGCCGCGAAGTGGACGCCGGGGCCGACGCCGATGTTCAGCGAGAACCGCAGCGTCTCGCCGCGCTTCGCCGCGTGGTCCAAGGCCATCTGCAGGTGCCGGCCCGCGTCGATGTTGATGTGCAGCCGGTCCCGGTCGACCAGCATGAACCGCTGGATCGACGCGTTGCGCACGCCCGTCTCCGGGTCGCGGACGACCACGACGCCCGCGTCGATGTACGGGCCGCCGTCGCGCTCGGCGTGGGTGGGGATGGGCAGCTTGAACAGGTCGACCACCGGCTGCGTGTACTCACGCACCGGGCCGCTCTCGACCACCAGCGGCTCCACCGCCTTGTGGTGCGGGTCGGCCTGCCACTGCTGGACCTTGCCGGAGATGTGTGATGCCAGCTTCTTCTCGTCGGCGCCGATCAGCTCCGACAGCAGTGCCCGTGACCAGTAGAGCCCGGTGAACACCGGGTGCTCGTGCCCGCGCACCTTCTCGAAGAGCACGGCCTGCGCACGTCCCTCGAAGTGGGACGCGACGCTGGCGAGCTGGTGCACGGGGTCCACCTCGGACCGCACCCTGATGAGCTGCCCGGCCTTGTCGAGCGTCTCGATGATGAGACTCAGGTCGTGCAGTGGTGGATTGGTCGCTCCGCTCATCGGCGGGCCGCCTCCTTACTGGTCGCGCGCTCGGCGCTCGTTCCTCGCTTCCGAGCCCGCTCCTCGGTCGGTCAGGCGGGCGCTCCTTCGCTCCGCGACCGCGGAGCCAGCGGCATGCCTTATTCCTCTCCCCACCGACGGACCATGTCCGTCTCGATGTCGAAGTAGTCGAGGACACGACCGACGGTGTGGTCGATGACGTCGTCGAGCGACTCCGGTCGCGTGTAGAACGCCGGCACGGGCGGCATTATCAGCGCCCCGTCCTCGGCCGCGGCCTGCATCGCCTTGAGGTGGGTCATCCGCAGCGGCGTCTCGCGCAGCATCAGGACCACCTTGCGACGTTCCTTCAGCGCGACGTCACAGGCCCGCGTGAGCAGGCTCGTGGTGTTCCCGTACGCGATCTCGGACAGCGACCGGATCGAGCACGGCGCGACGACCATCCCCATGGTCCGGAACGAGCCGGAGGAGATGGCCGCGCCGATGTCCTCGCTCGGGTAGTAGACGTCCGCCAGCGTGCGGACGTCCTCGAGCTTGAGGTTCGTCTCGTGGTAGATCGTCCGCTTGCCGCTGCGGGTGATCACCAGGTGCGTCTCTACGTCGACCTTCCGCAATGCCTCGAGCAGCCGGATCCCGTACACCGCCCCGGACGCTCCGGAGATGCCGACGACCATGCGTCTTGAGGAGAGGGACATGGTCTACTCCACGGCTGCTTCGAGGCGTACACCTTGACCATCGACTTCGTCCACATGCCCGTAACGCAGCAAACGGGCCACCTCCCCGCGCAGATGGACGAACTCGTCGGTCTCCTTCGTCGTGATCTGGTCGCGGTCGGGACCCAGCGGGGTCACGTCGATGGTCGCGACGATCGTGCTCGGCGCCTTGTTCAGCACCAGCACCCGGTCGGACAGGTACACGCTCTCGTCGATGTCGTGCGTCACGAGCAACACCGTGGTGTTGTACTCGCGGCGCACGGAGAGCAGCAGGTCCTCCAGCTCGGCACGCGTCTGCGCGTCGACGGAGGCGAACGGCTCGTCCATCAGCAGCAGCGCCGGCTGGCACACCAGCGCGCGGGCGATGGCCACGCGCTGCTGCATCCCGCCGGACAGCTGCCAGGGGTACTTGTCCACCGCGTCGGCGAGGCCGACGGAGGCGAGCGCCTCCTCGACGACCCGCCGGCGCTCCGCACGCGACATTCCGCGTGCCTTCAATGGGAAGGCCACGTTGCCCCGTACGGTAAGCCAGGGGAAGAGCGACTTGCTGTACTCCTGAAAGACGAACGCCAGGTCCACGGGCACTTGTTTGATCACCTCACCCATGAACCTGGACTCGCCCGCCGTGGGCGGCATCAGGCCGGAGACGGCCCGTAAGAGCGTCGACTTGCCGCACCCGGATGGGCCGACGATGCAGACGATCTCACCCTTCTCCACGGTGAAGGTGATGCTCCCGAGCGCGGTGTGGGTGTTCGCGCCCGACCCGTAGGTGTGACTGATTCCGGTCACGTCCAGCATGGGACGGTCTACCTCCCGGTGAGACTCTTCGACCTGGTGTGCCAGCCGATCACCCGGTTCTGCACGACGAGCAGCAGCGCGTTCAGGACATAACCGAGTATGCCAAGCAGAACGATTCCGGCCCACATGGCTGGCAGGTCGAAGTTCCGCTGGGCGTAGATCATCTGGTAGCCGAGGCCGTCGAAACTGCCCTCCAGCTCCGAGATGACCATGAGGATCAGGGCGAGCGAAAGGCTCACCCGAAGGCCGGCGAAGATCTTCGGCAACGCTGCCGGGAACACGACGGTCGCGAGGAACCGGGGCTTGGAGAGCCGCATGCTCCGCGTCGTCTCGACAACCGTTTCATCCAGCGTGTGCGCACCGTCGATGGTGTTGAGCAAGATCGGCCAGACGACCCCGAAGATGATCATTGCAAGCTGCATCGGCGTGCCGAGATCGAACAGCACGAAGAACACCGGCAGCAGTGCGGGCGGGGGGACCGACCGGAGGAAGTTGAGCGTGGGGGACAGGTAGTCGTACGTCTTCGCGGACCGGCCGAGCACCAGGCCCAATGTGACACCAATCACACACGCCGTGAGCCAACCGCCGAGCAGACGGAGCACGCTCGGCACGATGTCGACCGACACCGCGTCGGACACCCAGAGGTGGGTAGGGGGGCCCGACAGCCACAGGTCGACCATCTTCTTCCCGATCACCTGGGGGGTGGGGAAGAAGGGGTTCTTGGCCGACGCGGCGGCCAGCTGCCACAGCGCGATGCAGACCGCAAGCACCAGCCACTTGCCGCCGATCTCGGCGGCCCGCCTGCGGCGGCTGACCGTCCGCGCCGGCTTGGTCCGCGCGGACGCCCGCTCGGCCTCGCTCGGCTTCTGGTCAAGCACGGTCATCGGTCGCGGTCTCCGTCCGACCAGTTGATCCAGCGCCGCTGCACCGACGTCAGGATCGTGTTGATGAGCACGCCGACGACGCCGGCCACGAACGTCGCCGCGATCGCGAGGTCCATGCGTGCGGCGCCCTCGCTCGCGGTGGCGATGTAGGTGCCGAGACCGCCGCGCTTCCACAGCTCGTCCGACTCGGTGCCGCCGCCCGCGAGGATCTCCGTCGAGATGACCAGGATCAGCGCGACACTCGCGGAGATCCTGACCCCGGTGAACACGAACGGCGTGATGCTCGGCAGCTTCACCGAGAGCAGTGTGCGGACCTTGCCGGCGTTGAACGCCCGCGCGGTGTTGATCTGCACCGGCTCGATGTCGGACATCGCGTGCATGGTGTTGAACAGGATCGGCCAGAACGCGCCGAACACGGCCAGCGAGATCTTCATCTCGGGGTTCGTCTTGATCACGATGATGGCCAGGGGGATCAGCGCCACCGACGGGAGCGGCCGCAGGAACTCGACGACGATGCTGAACGCCGAGCGGACCAGCGGCATGGTGGCGAACACGATCCCGACCGGCACCGCGAGCCCCACCGCGATGGCGAGCGCCATGACCCAGGCGAGCACCGACTGCGTCAGGTCGAGGGAGAAGCCGCGGTCGTTGAACAGCTCGACCAGCCGCACGGCGATGATCGACGGTGGCGGCAGGTACTTCGGGTTCACCAGACCGGAACGGCCGACGAGCTCGCAGATCGCGAGCACGCCGACCGTACCGACGATGTTCCGTACGATGCGGGACATCCGACTGTCTACTGGCTAGCTACTCGCCGCTGGCATGGGGACCACCAATGGCGCGACGACCAGCTTCGGCATCATGCCGTAGGTCGTCAGCAGGTCGGACACACGCTGGACACGCTTCTTGTCGATCGTGGTCGGGAACGTGCCGAACCGAACGATGGCGGCGGTCTCCGGCGGCATCTTCGCGTACTTCGGCAGCGCCTCGACGACGTTCTTGCGGTCACCGGCCAGCTGCTGGCCCTTCAGCAGTGCCCGCTGGAACGCCGCGACGGTGTTCGGGTTCTCCTTGGCGAACTTCGCGGTCGTGGCGTAGCCGGACAGCGGGAAGTTCTCGGCCGGGCCCTTGCCGGTGAGGTCGGTGACGATCTTCGCGCCGATGGTCTTCTGCGCGTCGGTGAGGAGCGGGTCGATCAGCGAGGCCGCGTCGACCTTGTGCTGCGCGAGCGCCGGAGCCATCTCCGGGAACTTCATCTCGACCAGGTTGTTCGCGTCGAACGGCACGTCGTTGGCCTCGAACACGGCACGGATGAGCAGCTCGTTCACGTTGCCACGTGCGTTGACCGCGATCTTCTTGCCCGCCAGCTGCTTGACGTCGGTGATGCCCGAGTCCGGCGCGGTGATGAGGGCGAAGTTGCTGTTCGGGGTCGAGATGTAGGCCTCGCCGATGAACTTCATGTCGAGCACGCCCTGCTGCTGTGCCTTCATGAACGACACCCAGTTGCCGAACGAGACGTCGAGCTCGCCGTTGGCGAGCTTGGGGACGGCGAACGCGCCACTCTGGATCGTTTCGGGCTCAACGGTGAGCCCCTCGGCCTTGAACAGGTCCTTTTCGATGGCGATCTGTGAGCCCGCGCAGTCGATGACCGACATGACGCCGACCTTGATGGTGGTCTTCTCCAGCTTGCCGGCAGCCTTCGCGGACGTGCCCGACGAGGCGTCGCTCTCGGAGTCACCACCACCGAAGAGCCCACAACCCGCGGTGAGAAGGACGGCCATGGTGGCCGCCAACAGTCCGACCGTGCGGACGGGACCGCGCCTGGCCCGACCGACTCTGCCTGGACGATTCATTGTCTTGCCGTCTCCTGCCTTGTGATGTACGGCGATCAGCGTTGGGAAAGGTTCTTTCACACGTGCTGCCCCTGCACCGTGTAAAGGAGGACCAGTTGTATACCCGCCCGGAGGTATAGCCACTCGATCGAGTACTGTCAACGTCTGAAATCACAATTAGTGACTACTTGGTCGCAGGCCTGGCCTCCGGCCCGGTAGTCTAGGAGCAGCGGCGAACTTCCGGTGCAAGTGTGTCGTCCACCACTTTCCAAGCGTCAAGAGAATTCAGTGGTCCAGTCCATTGACGGCGCGGGAAACGATCTTCGGCGGGATGGCCGCGAGTTGGGGTTTCGAACCCGTCACCTGCGGGTTACCTTGATCGGCAGGTGGCAGCGCAGAACGGTGGGTTGTCGGGGCCCGCTGCAGCCGGTGGAGTGGCCTCGTGTGGCCCGTTCCTCGCGACTGCTGTGGTGACCGGCCACTTGACCGTGGGTGCCTATACGGGAAAGCTGTGCGCCGCAGTGTCAGCCACACGGGTGAGATTGCTACTTGAAGTGTGCGATTGACTCAACGGCGTCTTGGGAGTGAGTCCTCCAGTGGCCAGGGACAGTGCGTTGGACGGTGACAGCGCGACCGACAGCGCCGTGCGGCGAGCCAATGCCGCTATTCGCGCCGAACGAGCAGGTCGGCCGGGTAAGCGCAGGCGATTCCGACTGAGCGAGTGGCGGTTGCCGACCAAACTGATGGTCGTGCTGCTGGTGCCGACGCTCGCGGCGCTCGCGTTCGCAGGTCTGCGTGTGTTCACGCAGATCACGCAGGCGAACGACCTCGACTACCTGCTCCAGCAGGTCGACCTCCACGCGAAGGTCTACGAGGTCGCCGACCAGCTCGAGAAGGAAGGCGCGTTGGTGGCGCGGTTCGCCGCCAACAAGGCCAACCAGAGCAACCCGAACGGGGTCAGCCAGGCCGCGGTCAACGAGCAGGAGCAGGCGACCGACGCGGCCGTGGCCTCCCTTCGCGACACCGCGGAAGCCTTCTACGAGGAGAGCGACCCGGGGGTGCGCGACGACTACGAGCGCATCCTGTACCGCCTCGACGCCGACGGCCTCCAGGCGATTCGCCAGGTCGCGACCGACCAGGGCTCGCAGTTCGACGGCTTCAACGTGGCCAGCCTCTACACCGACACCGTCAACACGCTGCTGCAGATCAGCGGCCTCGCCAGGTCGGACGTCGGTGGTGGCGTGCTGACCTCGCGCCTGAACTCGCTGAACGCGATCTCGACCGCCAAGGCGCAGGTCGCACAGCAGATCGCGATCATGGCGACGGTGGCGCAGGTGGGCACGATCCGGTCCAACGAGATCGGCGAGCTCCAGGCGGCCGGGTCCCGTGAGGACTCCGCCATCGCGACGTTCAACACGATCGCGACCGACGGCGAGAGCCGGCGGTTCAACGACACGCTGGTCGGCCAGGCGGTCGACGGCCTGAAGAAGAGCCGCCAGCTGATCCTGGTCCGCGGTGCCGCCGAACAGAACGTCGGTGTGGACGCGGAGCGCGACGTCCTGCAGCCGGGCACCACGACCCTCGGCCTCTACCGGCAGATCGAGCAGGGTGAGCTCACCGACCTGCGCGACGAGATCGCCGGCCTGCGCAACACCCAGCAGCAGGCGACGCTGCGCGACGCGGCCATCGTCCTCGCCGTACTGCTCCTCGCCGTCCTCCTGGCACTCCTGGTGGCGCGGTCGCTGCTCAAGCCGCTGCGTGTGCTGCGGTCCAACGCACTGGACGTCGCCTACTCCCGACTGCCGCAGACGGTCCGCCGGATCCTGGCCGACCCGGACCCGGTGGCCGCGTCCAAGAACGCGGTCGAGCCGGTGCCGGTGTTCACCCGGGAGGAGACGGGTCAGCTGGCCCGTTCCTTCGACGCGGTGCAGGAGCAGGCGGTCCTGATGGCGACCGAGCAGGCGCTCCTGCGCGACAACATCAACTCGATCTTCGTCAACCTGTCCCGCCGGTCCCAGGCGCTGGTCGAACGCCAGCTGTCGCTGATCGACCGGCTGGAGCAGGACGAGCAGGACCCCGACCAGCTCGCCTCGCTGTTCGAGCTGGACCACCTCGCGACCCGTATGCGACGGAACTCGGAGTCCCTCCTGGTGCTCTCCGGCACCGGCCTCTCGCGACAGCTGTCGCGTCCGGTGCCCGCGTCCGACGTGGTCGGCGCCGCGGTGTCCGAGGTGGAGCACTACGCCAGGATCGAGGTGGCGTCCGCACCGGACGTCGCGGTCCAGGGCCGCGCGGTGTCAGACCTCGTGCACGTGATCGCGGAGCTGCTCGACAACGCGACCTTCTTCTCCCCCGCGGACAAGAAGGTGATCGTCCGGATGGCGATGACGCGCAAGAAGGAGCTCGCCATCCAGATCACCGACCAGGGTGTCGGCATGTCCGAAGAGGAGATCGCGGCGACCAACGCCCGCCTCGCGGACCCGCCGGACCTCGACGTCGCGGTGACGAGGCGAATGGGCCTCTACGTGGTCGCGCGCCTGGCCAAGCGGCACAACATCACCGTGCGGCTGCGGGACAACGAGGACATCGAGGGCGGCCTGATCGCACGCATCAACGTGCCGGCCGACCTGATCCAGCCGCTCGGCGCCGCGCCGCGGCCGCCGATGGGCCAGACCGGCTCGCTCGGCGCCCTCTCGGACCAGAGCAGCACGGACTCGCAGCTCAACCCGTTGAGCAGCACCAACCCGCCGATGGGCACCCCCAACGCACCGGCACGGAACAGCGGCATCGCGGGCGCCTTCACCGGCGGCATGCCGAGGGTGCGGCCGGACGGTGGTCCCCAGACGGGCCTGCCGGCGCCGCACGAGACCTCACAGGACCGCACTCCCGCGGAGGTCGCGAGCTACCCGCCGTTCCAGCCGCCGGGCTACGGCGTGCAGAACACCCAGTCCAACGGTGTGCCGGCCCAGCCGGCGCCGCCCGCGCTGGAGCAGAACGGCCGCAACGACCAGCTGCCCCCGCCGCCCCAGCCGTCCATCGGGGACACCGGCACCGCGCTGTTCGGCGCACCGCTGCCGGCGCCGCCGTCGGACAACTACGACCAGCCGACCGGCTACACGTCCTTTGCCGGCTCGACGTCACCAGCTCCCGAGGCAGAGCTGAACGTCGACGCGCCAACCGAGCGGCTGCCGATCTACGAGGCGGTGCTGTCCCAGTGGTTCGAGGCGGCGGACACCGGCTCGGCTCAACGGGTCGAGGCCGCCCCGGTCGAGCCTGGCGCGAACGGCAAAGGCCACAATGGCAACAGCAACGTAACCGGCAACACCAACGTAACCGGTAGCGGAAACGGCAACGGGCACGCCGCCCCGGTCGAGCAGGCCGAGGCGGTTCCGGAGCCGACAGCGTGGACCTCACCAGGCGACGACGGTTGGCTTGCCGCCCGTGCGCTGCTGGAGGAGAAGAGTCCTGACTCGACGACCACCGCTGGTCTGCCGAAGCGCGTCCCGAAGGCACATCTCGTGCCGGGTTCGGCCGCACCGAGGCACGAGGCGAAGGAGCCGAGCCCAGGAAACGACACGGGCCTCCTGGCGCCACCACTTCCGCCACGGTCGGCGGACGCGGTGCGAGGCCGCATGTCAAGCTTCCAGCAGGGCGTACGGCGAGGCCGCCACGCGCTCATCGACGCATACGCTGGTGACCAGCCCGGTTCGGAGCACAGTCGTACAGACGAGGAGCAGGAGTGACGACCGCGTCCGCACAGCAGCCCGGTAGTTTCGGGTGGCTAATCACAGATTTCGTCCGTCAGGTTCCTGGCGTGGCGCACGCCGTCGTCGTGTCGGCGGACGGCTTGTTGCTGGCCGGCTCCCAGGGTCTGCCGAGGGACCGGGCCGAGCAGCTTTCCGCCGTCTCGTCCGGCCTCGTCAGCCTCACGCAGGGCGCCGCCAGGTGCTTCGAGGCGGGCGGGGTCAACCAGACGGTGGTCGAGATGGATCGGGGCTACCTGTTCCTGATGTCCATCTCGGATGGTTCGTGCCTGTCCGTTCTGGCCGCCCCCAACTGCGACATCGGTCTCGTGGCCTACGAGATGACGCTGCTTGTCGAGCGGGTCGGCCAGCAGATGACTCCGGAGCTGCGAGCTCAGCTTCAGGGCGCTCAGCGTAGGTGAGAGCCATGCCGGAGAAGGGTTGGGAGGACCTCCCCGAGCACGACGTCGGCGAAGCACCGAACCGGTTCGACGTCGACGGGTTCCGGGCCAGGCTGTTCGGCGGCCCGGGGGCGACGCTCTACGGGGACTCCGGAGGTATACCGGCACAGTCGAACTGGGACTCCAAGGAGATCCCCACGGTCGGCCGGGACGGGATCTCTGACAGCGCAGTGCGTCATAGTGGCGCCCACAGTGGCGTCTACTCAAGTGGCGCGTGGCGGTCCGACGAGTTTCTCGGACCGGACTCGGGACGTGGTGGCGGCGGTGGCGCCGCCCAGGAGACCGGGTCGCTGGTTCGGCCGTACACCAGGACAGGTGGCCGAACCCGGTCCGATTATGATCTTGCGATCGAGGCGCTGGTGTCCACCAGCGAGAGGGGGAAGGCCCCAGATGCGGCAGTGCTGCCGGAGCACCGGTCGATCTGTGGTCTCTGCCTGGACACCAGGTCAGTCGCGGAGGTGGCCGCACACCTGCGGTTGCCGCTCGGCGTGGCCAGGGTTCTGATTGGAGACATGGCCGGTATGGGTTTGGTCCTGATCCATCAGAGCGGAATGGTCGTCGGCGACCGGCCGTCGATCGAATTCATGGAAAGGGTGCTCAGTGGTCTCCGCAGGCTCTAGTCCCCTCGGCCAGCGCGGCGCGTCCTCACCTCAGCCGACGACCTCGGCGAAGATCGTGGTCGCCGGCGGGTTCGGGGTGGGCAAGACGACTCTGGTCGGTTCGGTGTCGGAAATCGTGCCGCTCACCACCGAAGCAGTCATGACCGAGGCCAGCGTGGACGTGGACGACCTGTCGAACACCCCGAACAAGGTCACCACCACGGTCGCGATGGACTTCGGACGTGTGTCGCTCGACAGCGACCTGATCCTGTACCTGTTCGGTACCCCGGGTCAGCACCGGTTCTGGTTCATGTGGGACGACCTGGTCCGCGGCGCCATCGGCGCGGTGGTCCTCGTCGACACCCGCAGACTGGCCGACGCGTTCGCCTCGATCGACTTCTTCGAGGATCGCCAGCTGCCGTACGTGGTCGCGATAAACTGCTTCGACCGGGTCCTCCACCACCGGGTGGACGACGTCCGCGACGCGCTCACCGTCGACCAGTCGGTCCCGATCGTCACCTGCGACGCCCGTGACCGCGAGTCGACGAAGGAAACGCTCATCACGCTGGTGGAGCACGCCATGCACCAGCGCATGAGCGCCCGCGCGGGCTGAGGGCCCGACAGCTCGACACATGACCCCGGAGCGACCGTGTCGCTCCGGGGATCTCGTCTTTCCCACCAAAACACTTTCCGCCCGGGACTGGACACCATCGCTACACTTTCCGATGAGCAGCAGCGCGCTGCCATGAATGCCTCGGACAGCCGACGCCCGCGAATTCCGCAATTCCCCCGGTGACTTGACCGGGCGCATGGTCGCGCCCTTTTCCGGTCGACGTTCTCGCCGGGCGGTCCAGCATGCGCCTCGTATTCGCGGCCGCGTCGCCGTGTCCGGGGAGGTCCCCGGCGGCAACTCCTGAGAAGAGGTTCCACATGACCGAGTCGGTACTGGACCTGCCGTTGAGCTCGGTGCCCGACGCGGACGAGTTCGTGCGTGCGGCGATGCAGTGGCACTTCAGCCCGGACACCGGCTCGCCGTTCTGGCTGGCGAGGGCCGCGTCGCTCGGCTTCGACCCGCGCGCCGACGTCAAGACCCTCGACGACCTGGCCCTGTTCCCCAACGTCGTCAACGAGCTGCGTGACCTGCCCTTCGAGGACTTCATCCCCCGGGGCTACGGCGCCAACCCGCCGGTCCTCGGCGTCTACGAGAGCGGCGGCACCACCGGCGCGCCCAAGCGGCTGCCGATCCTGCGTGACTGGTGGGACCAGCTGTTCGAGGTGCTGCACACGCGGCTGGACGAGGCGGGGATGCCGCGCGGCGTGAACTGGCTGTGCATGTGCCCGACCGGGCCGCACGTCGCGGGCGAGACCATGGTCCGCTGGGCGCACGACCGTGGCGGTGTCCCGTTCTTCGTCGACCTCGATCCGCGCTGGGTCAAGAAGCTCATCGGCGCCGGGCACGACGACGAGGCGGACGCCTACATGGCGCACCTGATCGACCAGATGAGGTTCGTCCTGCGCACCCAGCGGGTCGGCGTCTTCATGGCCACCGGGCCGATGCTGGCGCGGATCGCCCAGCACGAGGACCTGGTCGACCTGATCAACGCGAAGGTGAAAGCCATCTTCTGGGGCGGCGCGACCCTCGACCCCGACACCCGTGACCTGCTGCGCGACGAGGTGTTCCCCGGCGTCACGATCTGCTGCGGCTACGGGAGCACGATGATCGGCGGCGGCCCGGCCCTCGGCAGGCCCGGCTCGACGGACATGCAGATCTTCGACCCGATCCCCCCGGCCATCACGTTCTCCGTCGTCGATCCCGCCACCGGGCGGAAGGTCGCCTACGGCGAGCGCGGGCAGGTCGTGATGAACCACGTCAGCCGGAGCATGCTGCTGCCCAACAACCTCGAGCGCGACCTGGCGGTGCGCGTCGAGGCCCTGCCCGGCATGGTCGGCGACGCGGTCGCGGACGTGCATCCGGTCCAGGTTTTCGAGGACGAGGCCGTCATCGAGGGCGTCTACTGACGATCGCCGGCGAGGCGTCCGGCACACCGCGTGCGGAAACGGGACAAAGGCCGAGAACGTAACCTGAGCGTCATTCTCGCTCGCTTGTTTCCGGCGATATGAAAATCACCGTTTCCGGTCGCGGAGCATGGCAAAACCTTGACAGTACCAGTAGGGTTTCAATCGCAACGATGGCCTGAAATTCGCGTTGTAAAGCCACCCCCGCGCCGGGTAAAGAGCGCCGCGTTCATTCGTCGTCCAATTTCTGGAGTGAATGCCATGTACCTGTTCGGTACCCACCATTCGATCGCGCAGCGACTCCGGCTGACCGCGCGGCGGCAGCTCGGCGCGGGCAACTTCTTCTGGCACGCCTGTGACGTCGCCGACCTGGACCGCCCGGCGATCTTCCGGCTGGACGGCACGGACGTGCGCGAGCTGACGCTGCGCGAGCTGCGCGACCGGGTGAACACCTACGCGAACTGGTACCACGCCAACGGCGTGGGGCACGGCACCCGGGTGGGGATCTACACCGAGGACGGTCTTCTCGGGTTGCTGCACCACATCGCCGTGACGAGCCTCGGCGGCGTGAGCGTGATCGCGAACCCGAAGATGGCGCCGGACATCGCGGAGGGCTACTTCGCGGCGGCCGAGGCGACGATGCTCGCCGCCGACGAGTCGCGGCTGGCGAAGATGTCCGAGCTGGAGAACCTCGAGACGGTCGACATCACCACCGTGCACCGTGCCGAGGCGGGGGAGGGCGACCCGCCGCCGCGGCCGTACCGGCACGCCGACGACGACCTGATCATGATCTCGCACTCGTCCGGCACCACGGGTGTGCCGAAGCCGACCACGTTCACCCACCGCGGGTTCTTCGTCGGCAAGCGGGAGCGGCTCTGGAAGTTCCCGTCGATGAAGTCCGACCGGCTGCTGACCGCCCTGCCGCAGAGCCATTCCGCCGGCATCAGCTACGTGAGCCTGGCGATGATGCTCGGCCTGCCCACGATGATGCTCGACGACGCGTCCGGCAGTTCCGTCGCCGCCGGGATGAACGCCTTCCTGCCGACGACCGTGGTCGGCTTCCCCATCTCGCTGGCCGACCTCGACGTCGCGGACCTGTCCGACGACGCGAAGCAGTCCGTGCACACCTGGATGGGCATGGGCGACGCGTCCCACCAGCGGCACATCCTCCCGCTCGTCCGGATAGGACGGACGGCCGACGGCTCCGGCACCGGATCGACCTACCTGGACGGTCTCGGCTCGTCCGAGATGGGCATGGTGCTGTTCCGGCAGGCGTACCGGGCGGGCTCGGAGAGCTACGACCGGGCCATCGGCACGCCGGTGCCCGTGGTGCGCAAGGCCGCCGCGCTCGACCCGCAGGGCAACGAGCTGCCCGACGACGAGGCCGGCCTGCTCGGCGTCCGCACGCCCAGCGTCACCCCCGGCTACGTGAACAACGAGGAGCTGAACGAGCAGTCCCGCCGCGGCGGGTACTTCCTCACCGGCGACGTGGTGCGGCACGAGAACGGCACGTGGTACCACCTCGACCGCACGCCGGACGTGATCGTGACCGAGGACGGGCCGGTGTACAGCCTGCTCGCCGAGGAGTTGGTGCTGAAGGAGACGCAGGCGTTCGACGCGGGTGTCGTTGCCGTCGACGACCCGAAGGCCGAGGAGTTCTCGCGCCCGATCGCCGTGGTCCTGTTCAAGGACGGGGCGCTGACCGCGGACGAGGCGCTGGCCCGCTGCAACACCGCGCTGGAGGAGCGCGGGATGGCGCGGCTGGCGGCGGTCGTCGTCGCCGAGAACCGCGACGAGCTGCCCGTCGGCGTCACGGGAAAGGTGCTCAAGCGTGTCCTGCGGGAGCGGCACCGGACGATACTCAGCGGCGAAGCCGGGCCCGGCGTGGCGATCGCGTCGAGCTCGGTGGAGATGACGTGACGGCACCCCAACGGATAGTCGAGGTCATCACCGGCACCTGGCGGGCACAGGCCCTGTACACGGCCGCGACGCTGGGGCTCGCCGACCACCTGGCGGCGGGCCACCGCACCGCGACCGAGCTGGCCGCCGCGGCGGGCGCCGACACCGACGGCGTCGCCCGGCTGATGCGCCTGCTGGTGGGCATGGGTGTCTTCGCCGGCGACGAGCACGCCGGCTACGAGCTGACGGGGGAGTCGCAGCTCCTACGTGGTGACGTCCCCGGCTCGATGCGGGACATGTGCGTGCTCTACGGCGAGGAGTTCCACCACGCGTGGGGCGCGGTGGCCACGAGTGTCCGAACAGGACGGTCCGGCTTCGAGGCCTCCTTCGGCCAGGACCTGCACGCCTACCTCGCCGAGCGCCCCGAGGCCGGCGAGAAGTTCCTGCGTGCCATGAACGCGGGCAGCTCGTTCTTCGCGGACGTCCCGCGCGTGTACGACTTCACCGGGTGCCGGCGGATCGCCGACCTGGCCGGGGGCAGCGGGTTGCTGCTGTCGACAGTGCTGGCCGCCGTGCCGGCCGCGCACGGCGTCCTGTTCGACCGCCCGCACATGCTGCCGGTCGCGCGCGAACACCTCACCGCGACCGTGCCGGGCCGGTTCGACCTGGCCGAGGGCGACCTCTTCGACGCGGTGCCGGGTGGCTCGGACGTCTACCTGCTGTCCCGCATCCTCCAGGACTGGGACGACGACCGCTGCGTCACGCTGCTGACCAACGTGCGGAAAGCCATGGCGGACAAGGATTCGAGGCTGCTCGTCGTCGAGCGGGTGATCCCGGACGGCGGGACCGGCATCCTGCCGCAGCTGTTCGACCTCCACCTGCTGGTCATGGCCGGCGGGCGCGAACGGACCCTCGACGGCTACCGCCGCCTGCTGGACGCGGCCAGCCTGCGCCTCACGGCGACCCACGACATGTCGCTCGAGACCACCCTGCTCGTCGCGGAACCGGTGTGAGCGCTACCCGACTTCGGGTAGGTGCAGCGCGGCGAGGTTCGCCAGCTCCGTCCTGTTGGTCACGTCGAGCTTGGCGTACACATGGGACAGATGCGTCTTCACCGTGCTGCGGCTCATGAACAGCCGCGACCCGATGTCCGGGTTGGACAGTCCGTCCGCCGCCAGCCGCACCACACTCCGCTCGGCGGGCGTCAGGCTCGCCCACCCGCTCGACGGCCGGCCACGCCGGCCCCTGGACCGCCGCGCGTAGTCCACCCTGGTCCGCAGGTCGGTGTTCTCGTCGAGCAGGACCGGATCCGCGGTCAGCCGGGCAAGCGCCCGCAGACTGTCCACACAGGACAACCAGAGTCCGTGCTCCGCGCGGATCGCCAGCGCCTCCTGCTGGAGTTCCACCGCCCGCGCGGGGTCGAGGAAAGCCTGCTCCGCCAACGCGTCCGCCACCACCCGAGGCATGCCGATCTCGCGTGCCAGCGCCAGCGCCCGCGTGCACGCACCGGCCGCGCCGTCGACGTCCCCGGTGGCACGCAGCGCGGCCGCGAGCCCGGTCAGCGTCTGCGGCGCCAGGTAGACACCCTCGAAACCGTCCAGCCAGGCCGTCTCGCGGTGGAACCACTCGACCGCCTCGGCCGGTGTGCCCGACAGCAGCCGCAGCTGCCCCACCGTCCGCGCCAGCCCGGGCACGAACGGCGCGTGCTCCGCGTCCGCCACCAGCCGGAGCACCGGCGCCAGCACCTCGGCGGCGGTGTCGAGCCGCCCCACCGCCAGCTCCACGGTCGCCAGCACGGCCGCCGCCGAGCCGATGCGGTGGTAGTCCGCGAGCGGCCGGGCCGTCCGCACCCCCTCCTCGGCGAGCGACCGCGCCGCGGCCACGTCACCGGTGTAGAGCGCACTGCACGCGAGGAACCCGAGCGCCGTCGACGCGACCCCGCGGTCACCCCGTCGCGACAGGCCGGCGACGGCCTCCCGCAGCAGCGACATCGCCGCGTCGTGCTCGTCCCGCAGGTGCTTGACGATGCCCAGCAGTGCCACCGCACCGTCCACGACGAACCCGTCGCCGCCGGCACGCGCCTCCGTGGCCAGCGACCAGGCCGTGTCGAAGTCCGTGTAGAGCATGCCGACCGCGCTCAGCAGCCGGGCCAGGCTCGCGGTCCCGACGTCACCGGCCTCGGTCGCGATCTCATATGCGGCCTGCGCGGCGTCGTACTCCAGTCCGATCGGCCGGGCGGTGTCGGCGACCAGCGCGAGGCCGGTCAGCAGCCGGGCCTGCAACGCGTCCCGCGCGTCGGGCCGCAGGTCTACGGCCTCGCGCAGCAACGCCAACCCCGCCAGCCCGTGCCGGTTGAGGTGCCACAGCCAGGGCAGCCCGGCCGCGAGCCGCCGGGCCCGCTCCGGATCCCACCGCAGCCCCCACCCCAGCGCGGCGCCCAGGTTCTCCTGCTCGGTCTCGACGGCCACGCGCCAGGCGTCCTTGTCCCGGTCCAGCAGCGGTGCGAGCTCGTCGACCATGGCGAGCATCGTCGCGAGGTGCCGGCCGCGGACGCCGGCCTCCTCGTCCGACGCGGCGAGCTTCGAGACCGCGTACTGCCGGATCGTCTCCAGCATCCGGTAGCGCGTGACGGCGTCCCGGGTGTCGGCGACGACGAGTGACTTGTCGACCAGCCGCCGCAGCCCGCCCAGCACCTCCCCATCGCACACGGCCTCGGCGGACGCACGGGTGAAGCCACCTGCGAACACCCCGAGCCGGCGGAACAGCACGCGGTCGGCGTCGTCGAGCAGGTCGTGGCTCCAGGCCATCGACGCGGCGAGCGTCGCCTGCCGGGCCGCCACGCCGCGCGGCCCGCGGACCAGCAGCGCGAACCGGTCGTCGAGGCCGCGCAGGATCTCCGGCACGGAGAGCGTGCTCGACCAGGCCGCGGCCAGCTCGATCGCGAGCGGGATGCCGTCGAGGCGGGCACAGGCCGTGCGCAGCTCGGCGGAGTCGGCGACGCCCGCCCGCGCCCTGAACAGCGTGACCGCGTCCGCGCCGGACAGCGGGGGGACCCGCCACACCACCTCGCCGGGCACCCCCAGCGGCTCCCGGCTGGTGGCGAGCACCGTCACGCCGGACCTGGCCAGCTCGACGGCCACGTCCGCGGCCGCGTCGAGCACGTGCTCGCAGTTGTCGAGGCACACGAGCCGTGCCCCGGCGACGTCCCGGAACAGGGCCTGGTCGGGCACCCGGAGCACGCCGACGGCCGCGGCGACCACCTCGGGCACCGCGGCCGGGTCCCGCATGCCGGACAGGTCGGCCCAGCGCACCCCGTCGAACCGGCCGGCGGCGGCGACGGCCAGCCGCGTCTTGCCGCACCCGCCCGGCCCGGCGACGGTCACGACCCGCGCCGAGCCCAGCGCCCCGGCCAGCGCGGCGAGCTCGGCCACGCGGCCGACGAAGGTGGTCAGGGGTACCGGAAGGTCGGACATCGCCGGCCAGTCTGCCACCCGGGGCATCGTCCGGGCCGCGGTTCGCCATCGGCCGGCTGGCCGATCTTCCTGGCGGCCGGAGACGCGAGAGTGGGTGTCGACCAACGAGACGGGAGCTTCGAGATGAGCAAGGTCATCGCCAACATGTCCATGTCACTGGACGGGTACGTCGCCGACACCGCCGACGGCATCGACCAGCTGTTCGGCTGGATGGGCAACGGCGAGGTCGAGGTGCCGACGGCCGTGGAGTGGGCGACGTTCCGGATGTCCCCGGCGAGCGCCGAGTACATGCGGGCGGCACTGGCCGGCGCCGGCGCGCTGGTCACCGGCCGGCACCTGTTCGACATCACCCAGGGCTGGGGCGGGACCCATCCGATCGGCGTGCCGGTCGTGGTGGTCACCCACGAGCCGCCGGCGGACTGGCCGCACGACGAGACGTTCACGTTCGTGGACGGCGTGGCGGAGGCCGTGCGGGTGGCGGCCGGGCTGGCGGGGGAGAAGAACGTGGTGGTGGCGAGCGCCAAGATCGCCCAGCAGTGCCTGGACGCGGGGCTGCTCGACGCCATCGACGTCGACCTGGTGCCGGTACTGCTGGGCGAGGGGGTCCGCTGGTTCGAGAACCTGGCGAAGGCCCCGGTCCGGCTCGGCGACCCGACGGTCATCGAGGGCAACGGCGTCACACACCTGGCCTACGAGGTCATCAGGAAGGCGTGACGGGTCCCGGTCCCGCTCAGCTCTCCACCAACGACGCGGACGTGATCCGGTGCAGCGGGTACTGCCGGACCGCGCCGTGCGTCACGTCCCGCCCCTCCAGAATTCCGCCGCCGACCCGGAACGGGTCCACCACGCGCTGGCTCGCCACCCCCCGCGAGTCCACGAAGTCGATCCACACCTGGCTCTTCTGCTCGATCGCGTCCCGCAGCAACGCCAGCGTCGCCGCCGTGTCGGTCGCGCCCGTGCCGCCGGTCAGCGACACCGTCCGCCCGCGCCGGGTCCCGGCCGCCATGTCCCCGGCCCGCAGCTGCTCGACCATCGCCGCGGCACGCTCCGGCGACAGCGAGCCCGTCACCGCCCGGCGCTGCCTGGCCGGCGCCGGCAGCCGCAGCCCGGCCGGTCGCAGGTCCAGCACCTGCCCGTGCGCGTCCTCCGCCGCCGGCGCGAAGCCCGCGCCACGCAGCTCCTCCAGCACGTCCGCCAGCGGCACCGGGCTCACCAGCACCGTCGGCGCGATCCTGCGCAGCTCCAGCCGGGTCGCGGCCGGATGCGCCGCCACCTCGGCCAGCAGCACCGGGTCGTCGCACCGCACGAACGACGCGGCCGTGCCGCCCCGCAACCGGCCGTGCCGCCTGGCCACGTCGTCGATGAGGTAGGTCAACCCCTGCGGGACCGGCGTCCGCGACCTGGTCCGGAACAGCTCCTGCAGCTCCTCCGCCGTCCGCCCGGCGTCGAGCGCCCGCCGCACCGACGCCTCCGTCACCCGGTACACCGTCGCGCTGCCCGCCGACTCGACGTCCGCGACCGCCGCCATGTCCATCGCCAGCGCGGGCTCCAGCGGACCCGGCGCCACGACCGTCAGGTCCGCCTGTACCAGCACGTGGTCGAGCGGGTCGGGCATCGAGTCGCCCATGCGCTTGGCCGCCGGGGCCGGGCCGTCGTCCAGCAGCGCCCGCCCGGCACCGGTCAACGCACCCAGCGCGACCAGTCCGAGCGCGGTCGCCTCGGCCAGCGTCCAGCGGACGATCTCGTCCCGCAGCCGCCCACCCCGCCGCGGCGCCCGCCACGCCAGTACGGCGGCCAGGTCGTCCGGCGCCGCCACCCCGGCGCCGCCACGCAGCTCCGCCAATGCCGACAGGATCCGCCGCCGCTCCAGCGGCGCGGGCGGCCGCCGCAGGTCGTCCGACAGCGGCGCGAGCACCTTGTCCTTCGCGTCCCGCATGCCCACGAGCCCGGGCAGCCGCGGCAGGTCCAGCCACGCGGCGGCGAGCGTCGCCCACTGGTTGGCCGGCGTCGCCACCAGCCACGGGTCGACGAGCGTGGTCGGCAGCCACTCCGGGTTGGTGGCCGCCGCGCTGTCGGCGACCATGCCCGCGCCGAGCAGCGTCTCCGCGACGAGCGCGGCGCCCCGCTCGTCGGTGTCCAGCTCACGCGCGATCCGGCGCAGGTCCCGCACGCCCAGCCCGCCGGCCTTCAGCACCGGCGCCGGCTCCTTCGACCACAGCTTGACGAGCGTCTCCGCGCGGCGCAGGAAC